>NZ_FOKQ01000045.1 GCF_900112155.1 Hominimerdicola alba
TAAGAAAACAACAAAGGATGAGCCGGCAGTCGGCAGGAATTATTACCAAGGGGCATGACCTCGCAATGGAGCTGCGCCGACGCCCTGTTATGGATAGGCAGAACGAAGGAAGTTGGGACTTCACGTGACGAATGATCCCGTTGGACAGAGGAGGTTTGCTGCCGTAACGGATATGGGTCGCATCAAGGCTGTCAAAACAGATCTCTCAAGACGTTTTGTTTGCTATACCCTGATAACGTTAAATCCGGCATTCAATGCTTTGGATCATCCATAACTTGGTTCATTTCTTGAACATAACTTTATGAAATACTGAGATTTCGCGAGTATTTACGAGATTTTACAAGATATTTTGAGGAGGTATTCAAATGAAAAGAGTGCTGGCGGGCATCTTGGCTGTCACGATGACTTTTTCGGGGGCAGTTCTGCCGGGGGAACAGGTCTGGAAAGGCGCGGGGGTAATAAGCGCATCTGCAGAGACCTGGAGTTCGGCTAAGAGCCTTACATCTGACATGACCGTATCAGGGTCGCTGCAAACCAACAGCGATATCATACTCAACGGACATACTCTCACTATCAACGGTGACCTGTACATGACAGCGGGTATGCTGGATATCGGTACCGGTAAGCTTGTGGTAAACGGAAATCTGTACATAGGCAAGGAAAATGCAAGTTCCTATGCATATATCAGAATGCAGAATTCATCAGCGTCCATAACTGTTACGGGAGATCTTGTTTGGAATGTACATTCAGGCATGACAAATTCAGTGGGCAGTAATGGTTGGTATACCTACGATCTTATCACTGCAGGTACGATAAATGTTGCAGGCAATGTTTACGACCACATCTCATCTAGTGTGAATAGGAATTCTTTTGTTATGATGGGAACTTCCGTGCTTAACCTCAACGGCACAGGAACTCAGACTATCAAAGGCTCATACAATGGAGAAATAGCTAATCTCACTGTTACCAATAACAGAACGATCGATATGGAGGGATATTTTTATTCAACAACACCATTTGTCTCCGACCTGAACATCAAAACTCAAAATGGTCTGAATATATCCAGAATGGTGCTGGGCGGAAAAACTGTAAATATAACAGGAGATGTCACCCAGTATTCCAATGATATTGAGCTTGATGGCGGAACGTTGAATATATATGGCAATTTCACAGTGCAGGGCGGCACAACAAAGCTTAGCGGCGGCAAGCTGAATGTAAGCGGAGATTACAGGATAGCTACTGTCAACAATGGCGAACTTGTATCGACTGATGCAGGTCTTGACATGACTAACAGCAGCGATATCATTAATGTTGGCGGAAGCTTTATAGTAAAGAATACCTCGAGCCCGATATCATGTTCTCTCAAAATGAATGCTGGTAAGATGTATGTAGGAGGTGATTTTGACTGTGTCTCCACCAGGATAACTATAGGCTCGGGCAACACGGTCTATATGAACGGTACTGCCCCCCAGACGGTCAAGCTTACAAACAGCAAGAAGATATATAATCTCGTGCTGGTGCAGGATCTGTCACAGTATAATTCGGACATTGCCAATTATGCTGTTAATCTGGAGACTAATCAGCCCAAGATAACAGCTTCTGATGTCACCCTCGGTGCAACTTCCTACGTATATGACGGCACGGCAAAACAGCCGTCAGTCACAGTGGTAGTCGATTCAAAAACTCTCACCAAAGGTACTGATTATACAGTTACATACTCCGCCAATATCAATGTCGGCACAGCTTCTGTTACTGTAAAGGGTATAGGTTCTTATCAGGGTTCAGTTACCAAAAATTTCACCATAAATAAAAAAGATCTTAGCAGTCTGGAAATGACACTTTCACAGACAAGCTACACCTATGACGGTACTGCAAAGAAGCCCACAGTTACCATAATGGACGGCAGCAGGAAACTTGTAAGCGGTACTGATTACTCCGTTGCGTATTCAAACAACACAGCTGCCGGTACAGCTACCGTGACTGTAACAGGTAAGGGAAACTATACAGGAACAAATTCTGCAAACTACACCATAAGCAGTGCGAAAGCTATAAGCGGATGTTCGATATCGCTGGGAACGACCAGCTATACTTATGACGGTACTGCAAAGCAGCCTTCAGTAACAATAACGGATGGTTCAAAAACTCTTACCAAGGGTACTGATTTCACAGTTGCATATTCAAATAATATAAAAGCAGGTACAGCCACCGTTACCATCACGGGTAATGGAAGCTACACAGGTACTGCGACAAAGACTTTCACGATTTCGGCTAAGAGCACAAGCAATCTGACAGTCACACTTTCGCAGACAAGCTATACATATGACGGTACAGCCAAGAAGCCCACAGTCACTGTAAAGGATGGCTCAAAAACACTTACGAGCGGAACAGATTATACCGTGTCGTATTCCGATAACACAAACGCTGGTACAGCGACTGTGACCATTACAGGTAAGGGCAATTATACGGGCACTAAGTCAGCTACTTTCACCATCAGCAGTCCTGAAGCGAAAGATATCAGCGGATGTACCATTACACTGGGTACTTCAAGCTATACTTATGATGGTTCCGCAAAACAGCCTTCAACCACAGTAAAGGACGGCACTAAGACCCTCACTAAAGGTACAGATTATACAGTTACATATTCCAACAATACCAACGCGGGAACAGCGACAGTTACCATAACAGGTAAAGGCAGCTATACAGGCACAGCTTCCAAGACTTTCACAATTTCGGCTAAGAGCGCAAGCAATCTTACAGTAACACTTTCGGCTACAAGCTATACCTACGACGGCACAGCCAAGAAGCCGACAGTTACTGTAAAGGATGGTTCAAAAACGCTTATCAGCGGAACTGATTATACAGTTTCGTATTCCAATAATACGAATGCCGGAACCGCTACTGTTACCATAACAGGTAAGGGCAATTATAGCGGTACAAAGTCCACTACTTTCACTATCAGCAGTCCTGAAGCGAAAGATATCAGCGGATGTACCATTACACTGAGTACTTCCAGCTATACTTATGACGGTACAGCCAAGAAACCGACAGTAACAGTAAATGACGGCTCAACTGAACTTGTGAGCGGTACTGATTATACTGTATCATATTCTTCAAACACTGCTGCAGGTACAGCTAAGGTGACTGTAACAGGTAAGGGCAATTACAGCGGTACACTCACTAAGAATTTTACTATTGCTGCCAAGAAAGTAAGCGATCTGACGATAACACTTTCGGCTACAAGTTATACATATGACGGAACAGCAAAGAAGCCGACAGTCACTGTAAAGAACGGTTCCACAACACTTACAAGCGGAACAGACTATACCGTCGCATATTCAAACAATACAAATGTGGGTACAGCTACCGTGACCATCACAGGTAAGGGCAACTACACAGGTACTGCCACCGAGTCATTTACTATCAGCAAGGCAGCAGCTGTTTCAATAAGCGGATATACCGTAACGCTGGGTACCACAAGCTATACTTATGACGGCACTGCAAAACAGCCATCGGTAACTGTGAAGAACAGCACAAAGACACTCACTAAGGGTACTGATTTCACTGTTGCATATTCCAATAACATCAATGTTGGTACAGCTACCGTTACTGTTACAGGTATAGGCAATTACAAGGACACAGTAACAAAGACTTTTACTATTTCGGCTAAAAGTGCAAGTTCTCTAACAGCAACACTTTCGGTTACAAGTTTTACTTATGACGGCACAGCTAAAAAACCAACGGTCACTGTAAAAGACGGCAGCAAGACCCTTGTCAGCGGTACTGACTATACCATTTCGTATTCAAATAACATTAATGCCGGTTCAGCTAAGGTAACTATCACAGGCAAGGGTAATTATTCCGGTTCGATCACAAAGACCTTCACTATCGCTTCAAAGAGTGTCAGCGGAATGGCTATAACACTTTCGCCTGAGAACTGTACCTATGACGGTACGGCCAAGAAGCCCACTGTCATTGTTGCAGACGGCGATACTATCCTTGAGAACGGCACAGATTATACTGTTGCATATTCATCCAATACCGTTGCGGGTACTGGTAAGGTGACTGTCACGGGAACCGGAAATTACAGCGGTACGCTTACTAAGAATTTCACCATCTCAGCCAAGAGCATAAGCGAACTGGCGATCACTCTTTCGGCTACAAGCTACACCTATGACGGCACGGCTAAGAAGCCTACTGTTACAGTTAAGGACGGCACAAAAACTCTTACAAGCGGTACCGACTATACCGTGACGTATTCCAACAACACCAGTGTGGGTACAGCTGCCGTGACCATCACAGGCAAGGGCAATTATTCCGGTTCTGCCGTAAAGACATTCACTATCAGCCAGCCTGCTGCAGTTTCCATAAGCGGATGCACCGTAACTCTGGGAACTTCAAGCTATACCTATGACGGTACAGCTAAGAAGCCTTCGGTAACCGTCAAGAACGGAAGCACTACCCTTACAAAGGGTACGGATTATACTGTTGAATACTACAACAATATCAATGCGGGAACTGCTGTTGCGACCATTATGGGTATGGGCAGATATACAGGCACAGTTTCCAAGAATTTCACTATCTCTGCTAAGAGCGCAAGCAATCTTACAGTAACAGTTTCGCCTTCAGGCTACACCTATGACGGCACAGCAAAGACCCCTGCGGTAACTGTAAAGGACGGTACTAAAGTTCTTGAAGCGGGTACTGACTTTACTGTGTCTTACTCCAACAATACCAATGTGGGTACAGCTACTGCCACCATAACGGGTAAGGGCAATTACACGGGTACAAAGTCTGCAAGCTTCACTATCAGTCAGCCTGCCGCAACTTCCATAAGCAACTGCACTGTAACGCTCGGTACATCTTCATATACCTATGACGGTACGGCAAAACAGCCTGCAGTTACAGTAAAGGACGGCAGCAAAACTCTCACCAAGGGCACTGATTATACAGTTGCGTATTCAAATAATACAAATGCAGGCACGGCTACCGTGACTGTAACAGGCATGGGCAGCTACAAGGGTACAGTTTCCAAGACTTTCACTATCTCGGCTAAGAGTGCGAGTGATCTGACAGTTACACTTTCTCAGACAAGCTATACCTATGACGGCACAGCGAAGAAGCCTACAGTCACCGTAAAGGACGGCAGCAAGACACTTGTAAGCGGTACTGATTATTCTGTTTCTTATTCAAACAATACCAATGCAGGTACAGCTACCGTGACCATCACGGGCAAGGGCAACTACACAGGTACAAAGTCAGCAAACTTCACTATCAGCGGAGCTGCGGCTACACCGATAAGCAGCTGCACTATCACGCTGGGAACTTCATCCTACACCTATGACGGCAATGCAAAAACACCGTCGGTAACAGTAAAATACGGCAGCAAGACACTTATCAGCGGCACCGATTATACTGTTTCATATTCAAATAATGTCAATGTGGGTACATCTACCGTGATTATCACAGGTAAGGGCAGCTATTCGGGTACAGCTACCAAGACATTCACTATCAACGAAGTTTATATAGCTCTGATAAGCAACTGCGATATCACTCTCAGTGTGTCTTCCTATACTTATGACGGCACAGCAAAGAAGCCGACCGTTACCGTAAAGGACGGCAGCAAGACCCTCGTAAGCGGTACTGACTATACTGTTTCGTATGCTGATAATACCAATGTGGGTACAGCTTCTGTTACCATAACAGGTAAGGGCACATACTCGGGCTCAGTTACAAAGAACTTCACTATCAGTGAGCCTGCTGCTGTTTCGATCAGCGGCTGTACAGTAACTCTCGGTACATCTTCATACACCTATGACGGTAATGAGAAGAAGCCTGCTGTGACCGTAAAGAACGGAAGTACCACACTTGTTAACGGCACTGATTATTTAGTTTCGTATTCCAATAATACCAATGCAGGTACAGCTACCGTGACTATCATAGGCAACGGCAGGTATACAGGTTCTGTTACAAAGAACTTCACCATCAATGCGAAGAGCGCAAGCAGTCTGACTGCTACAGTTTCGCCCACAAGCTACACCTATGACGGCAAGGCTAAGACTCCTGCGGTAACAGTAACAGACGGCAGCAGGACGCTTATGAGCGGCGTTGACTATACTGTTTCTTATTCCTCTAATACCGAGGTAGGTACAGCTAAGGCGAATATCACTTTCCTGGGCAACTACACAGGCTCAAAGTCCGTAAGCTTCACCATCAGCAAGGCGGCACCGACTTCCATTACCAAGTGCACCATCACTCTGGGTACGACCGCTTATACCTATGACGGTACAGCGAAAAAGCCTGCTGTAAATATCAAGAACGGTTCTGAAACTCTTGCCGAAGGCACAGACTTCACTGTTGCATACTCAAGCAACACAAATGCCGGTACGGCTACAGTGACTATAAAGGGTATCGGCAATTTCACTGATTCCGCAACAAAGACATTCACCATCAGCCCGAAGAATGCAAGTGCGCTGACAGTTACAGTTTCACCCACAAGCTATACCTATGACGGCAAGGAAAAGAAACCGACCGTAACTGTAAAAGACGGCACAAAGACCCTCACAAGCGGCACAGACTATACCGTATCTTATACCAACAACATCAATGCGGGAACGGCTTCCGCTGTGATAACCTGTAAGGGCAACTACACGGGTACAAAGTCCACAAGCTTCACTATCAGTGAACCTGCCGCTGTTTCGATAAGCGGCTGCACTGCAACACTGGCAACAAGCACATATACCTACGACGGCAGCGAGAAGAAGCCGAATGTAACGGTAAAGAACGGTTCGACATCGCTTACGAACGGCGTTGACTATATCGTATCCTACACCAACAATATCAATGCGGGTACAGCTACCGTGAATATCATGGGCTTGGGCAGATATACAGGAACACTGACCAAGACGTTCACTATCAGTCAGAAGTCTGTAAGCAATCTTACCGCTGTGGTATCGCCAGCAAGCTATACCTATGACGGCAAAGCAAAGCAGCCCGATGTAACAGTTACCGACGGCACAAGAACTCTGACAAACGGCAGAGATTATACCCTGACTTACTCTAATAATATAAATGCAGGCACAGCAAGCGTTGCTGTAAAGGGTGCAGGCAACTACACAGGTTCGCTGAACAAGTCTTTCAAGATAACTGCAAAGTCTGTAAGCGAACTTAATATCACACTCTCTGAAACTGCATTCACCTATGACGGCACGGCAAAGAAGCCGACAGTGACAGTATCCTACGGTTCAAAGAACCTTGTCAGCGGCACTGATTTTACTGTGACTTATTCAAACAATACCAATATAGGTACTGCCACTGTTACCGTGACAGGCAAGGGCAACTTTACCGGTACAAAGAAAGCAAACTTCACCATAAACAAGGCAGAGGCTGTAAACATCGCAAGCTGCAAGGCTTATCTCAGCGCTGATTCCTTTGTATACGACGGCATGGATAAAAAGCCTGTTCCTACTGTAAAGCGCGGTGACAAGACCCTGAGGAACGGTGTTGATTATACCTACGATTACGACAACAACACCAACGCAGGCACCGCAAGTGTCATTGTAACAGGTATCGGTGAATATGCGGGTACAGGCACACTGCATTTCACCATAGCCCCTGCACCTGTTGACAATATAAGAATATCTGTTATGACAGCTAACTTCATCTACGACGGCACAGAAAAGAAGCCTGCTGTAACCGTAACCGAGGGCATGAAGACACTCACCGAGGGTGCTGACTACTTTGTTACCTACGGAAACAACGTTGAAGCAGGTACAGCCAGCGTATATGTAAACGGCACAGGCAACTACACAGGCATGAAGTCCGCAGAATTTACTATCACAGCCAAGGACGCTGATTCAAACAAGATCGCTGACTGCAGTATACAGCTGGATAAAAAGACAGCTGAGTACACAGGCAGTGCTGTAACTCCCGGTGTTATCGTAAGGGACGGCACCGAAGTTCTTACAAATAACGTTGACTATACTGTTGATTACATTGCAAACGTCAACGCAGGCACAGCAAAAGTCATTGTAACAGGTATGGGCGAGTATATGGGCATCTACGAAGAGAGTTTCACTATCACAGCGAAGCCCGCATCGGCTCTTGATGTTGCTGTTTCTCCCGAAAGCTATGATTACAACGGCACAGCAAGAAAGCCTAAAGTCACCGTTAAGGACGGCAGCAGGGTGCTCACCGAAAAGACGGATTATACTCTTGATTACAGCGATAACGTCATAGCCGGCAAAGCAGTTGTAAATCTGAACTTCAAAGGCAATTACAGCGGCACTTTGACCAAGTTCTTCCAGATAAACACCAGCGATATCTCCAAAGCATCTTTAAAGCTTGAAAAGTATTACTACGATGCCAGCGGTACTGCAAGACGTCCTTCCGTGACCATAGAAAAGGACGGCAGAACACTGGTGGAGAACAGGGATTATACAGTATCCTATTCTTCCAATACCTCAGCAGGAATAGCTTATGTTTCCGTAAGCGGACTGGGCAACTACTACGGC
This sequence comes from Hominimerdicola alba, assembly GCF_900112155.1. Classification (GTDB taxonomy): domain Bacteria; phylum Bacillota; class Clostridia; order Oscillospirales; family Ruminococcaceae; genus Hominimerdicola; species Hominimerdicola alba_D. The sequence goes on from NZ_FOKQ01000045.1 coordinate 8,511, forward strand.
ACATTATCACAGCCATTCATTATCGGTTCGGCAAGTGCAGCATCTATCTCGGGATTCAGCATCAGTATGGATACCAAAACATTCGCATACGACGGCACAGCTAAGAAACCTCAGATAACCCTGACCAACGGCTCGGCAACACTGAAAGAGCATCAGGATTTTGAAGTGGCATACTATAATAATACCAATGCGGGCAAGGCAACAGTTATTGTTATAGGCAGAGGCGGTTATAAGGATTCTATAACAGCTTCCTTTACCATCACACCCAAGTCACTGGCGGGCGCACAGGCTGCACTTTCTTCTGCAAGCTTTGAATACGACGGAAATGCAAAGACACCTGTTGTTACCGTTACGGCAGACGGCACAGAACTGACCGAGGGCAGAGATTTCACTGTTGAATACAAAAACAACACCGCAGCAGGAACTGCATCGGCTGTTATCACAGGTGCAGGAAACTATTCGGGTTCTACCGAAAAGAAATTCACCATAAACGGCAAAAATGCAACCAGCCTTAACGTTGTGCTCGAAAATAACGAGTACACATACAGCGGAAAAGCTGCTGCCCCGAAGGTAAAGGTCTATGACGGAAGCAAGCTTCTGACCGAGGGCACTGATTACAGCGTATCCTACGTAAACAATACCGCAGTCGGCGCAGCAAAGGCCGTTGTTACCTGCAAGGGCAACTATGCAGGCGTGATAAGTGCAGGTTTTGCTATCGTTGGTCAGTCTTCATCTAAGGTGAAGAAGGGCGATGTTAACGGCGATGGTATTATAAACATAAACGACCTTACAAAGGTAGCGGCTCACGTCAAAGGACGTAAAATGCTGTCGGGCGATCAGCTTAAAGCGGCTGATGTAAACGGCGACGGTAAAATAAATGTTTCCGATATTTCCCTTATCGCAGCTCATATCAAGGGCAAAAAACTGTTAAAATAAAAAATAACAAAAGCATAATAAAAATGGCTTTCCGAAATGGAAAGCCATTTTTGTGTTTATATGAAATTCATGATGAAGGGTTCGATGATGCGGCAGCTTACCGCAAGATTGATATTCTGACCCTCTTTTGCACCGCCTGTACACATACCTATTATCTCACCGTAGGTGTTAAGCAGTGCGCCGCCCGAACTTCCGTGGGAAATCGGTGCAGTGAACTGTATCATATCGGTGACATCTATCACACGGAATCCCGAGATTATTCCGTCAGATACGGTGTTGAAAAGTCCCAGCGGACTTCCGATGGCGATAACTTTCTGTCCACGGACAAGATCCTGCATCATGTTTCTGTACAGCTTCAGCGGTTTTGTACGGCGCTGTATCTTCAGCAGTGCCATGTCGTGTACGTTGTTGTACTTGACTATCTGCACGGGATAAGCAGTGTTGTCGTTCTCGAATCTTACAAGGAAATAACTGCCCTTGCTGATAACGTGATGATTGGTCAGGATATATCCGTCGGCATTTATAACTATACCAGAAGCGCTGCCCACCATATCGCCGAACTTATTGCACACGGTTATCATTACCACCGATTCTGCCAGCCTTGCTATCTCCTCGGAAGAAAGCTCGCGCTGCCTGCCGTGATTCATCGGAGCAGGCGCACTGCGATTTATCGGCGTTGGTACGCTGCGCTCCATCGTAGTCTGTGCGCTTGGTTTTCTCGATGGGGGAAGCGTTGTACGAACTTTCTGCGGGTATGGTGTGAAGTTGTTTTCTACAGGCGGGATATCACTGTGAGTTTCGTAAGGAATATCCTCCGGTGCACTTGCAGTAAATGTCTGCTTTGGAATATTTGAACTGCCTTTGCGGGATGGGCGCGGAGGTATCTTTACTTTGATATTGCCCTCATCACCGCGCATTGGTGCATTTGGGCGGGGTCCGCTCCTGCGCTCACGCGGCGGTATCGTTACCTTGATATTGCCTTCGTCACCGCGCATAGGTGCATTGGGACGAGGTCCGTTTCTGTACTCGCGCGGAACTGGGCTGAAACGGTTATCACCTGTCTGCTGAGGGTATTGCGGAGCCCTCTGATATGTCTGGGGTGCAGGCTGTCTTACAGGCGGGGGAGCTATCGGGCGCGGCGGAACATAATCCGGTATCTGCACCGCATAGGGCATACCCAGGGTTATCAGCTCGGATTTTTCAGCAAGTACCGAAGAAAGCTTGCCCTCGCCCTCTGGCATCAGCACAAGAACTCTCCAGCCCTTCATATATGCCAGATAGCAGAAAAGATATTCCTTGTAGCCTGTTTTGCCGCAGTAGATAAGCACTCCGCCCGTGCGGCTGCCCAACAGCTTGCCCCAGTGCAGCAGGCTTATTATGAGGTTAGTTTCTATAGATGGATTTATATTGCTGACGCTTTCGCGGTAAAGTGCGAGAAGTCGTTCGCCCTCAAAACTTTCGGCAAATTCCTCGGATTCTTTTCTGAGCCTTTCAAGTTCATCGCTGTTTGTAGGAGTATCAAGTTTGTTCAGGCGAAGATAGCCCTCTCCCTCAAAACGGCGGTCAAGTTCTTCAATATCAAGCAGATATCTGTCAGAAACACCTACACAGCGCACAAAACATCCGCTGCCTGACTCTGCCAGTCTATCGATCATTCTTGACATATCATCACCCCCATATTATTTTATCATGCCCGAATTCCTTTGTCAACATATCGGGATATAGAAAAGAATGCATGGAAACGCCGGGTAATTATATAAGTTTTAAGTAGCGGTATCAGAAGTGATAAGTCGTTTATTGTGGCAGGGCGGTAAGGCGGTTAAATCGTCAGAGAAGAGAGCTTTTTCCGCCTTAAAAGAGAAAAAAACCCAAAGCGCTTTTATACGCTTTGGGGCATGGTTATCTGTTTAATTCATAAAGACGGTATCAGCTGTTATACTTCATGTATTGCAGAAGAATGTGCATCATACCTACGATAGAATATATACCTACCACAACGCCGATGAATCTGAACAGCCACCATATGAAAGGTATCGAGCCTAGTACAACGAAAAACAGAGCGCAGAAAATAAGCGCAACAAGGTAAATGCCGATGAAGAATATCACACTTCTGATATCACGTACATCGCACTTCTTGTTCTGTGGGAAAAAATCGCTGAATTCCATATATGCAAGTTTATCACGCCATTTTTGAATAAAAGCCTTGATCGGTTCCATAAAATATCCCCCTATTTCATAAATTCATTTAATGATATAATTATAACTCATTATAATGGTTATTTCAATATTTCCTTAATATTTTCAGCGCTTTGCATAAATATTGTTAATATGTGTTGTTTGGTTTTACTTGTTGCTTGCTGAGACATATATGGGGTTTTCGATGGTATGTTTTCCAAGTATCTGAGATGCTGTTTCAACAAATCTTATGCAGGGACGTACCTTATGATACTGCCAGGTGCGTAACTCGGGGGGGGCAGGTTGCATTCAGCCTTTGCATAAGTTCGCGGCAGATGATAGTATCGTGGTTTTCTTTGTACTGTTTGGCATACGATCGTATGCGGTGGCATTGGTTGGCATTGTTTTCGCAGCCAAATACTTCGACTGCACCGTACAGCATACCAAGCACCACGAAAACAGCCGAACAGGTTCCGTAGGCTTCCCTATATCTTAACATCGGTAAAAGCTGAAAATACCGATCGTGCGCGTTTATATCCGCCTGCAAAAAGTTCGCAGGCTTTCTTTGAATGAGCTTCTGCCGTGATAATATCCTACCCTTGGACCCAATAATGTCTTGATTATATACTATTTTATTCGGATATGCCGGTATATGCCAAACAGACTTCGCAGTTTTCGGGAAAGCCCTGAATCATCGGGATACAGGGCTTTCGTAAAAAATGACAGTTAAATTAAAAATTTTTGTGAAAAGACTTGAATTGTCAGAAGAAATGTAGTATTATATTATAGAGGCGGCATGGACTGCCAAATAACCGAAAGGAGTTATTATCAATGATCTATTCGCACGAAGTTGAAACAATGTGCCCTATCGCACAGGGCGTTGCTCACGGCGCTGCTCCTATCCCTGAGGAGGCTAAGTGGGTCAAGGCAAAGGAGATAAAGGATATCTCAGGCTTTACACACGGCATCGGCTGGTGTGCTCCCCAGCAGGGTACCTGCAAGCTCACCCTGAATGTTAAGGAGGGCGTTATACAGGAGGCTCTCGTTGAGACTATCGGCTGCTCAGGCATGACACATTCCGCAGCTATGGCTTCCGAGATCCTGCCCGGCAGAACTATTCTTGAGGCTCTGAACACAGACCTCGTTTGTGATGCTATCAATACCGCTATGAGAGAGCTGTTCCTGCAGATCGTTTACGGTCGTTCGCAGTCTGCATTCTCCGAGGACGGTCTGCCCATCGGTGCAGGTCTGGAGGATCTGGGTAAGGGTCTGCGTTCTCAGGTTGGTACAATGTATGGTACACTGGCAAAGGGTCCCCGCTATCTGGAGATGACCGACGGCTATGTTACTGATCTCGCACTGAATGCTGACGATGAGATCATCGGCTACAAGTTCGTAAACTTTGGCAAGATGATGGACTTCATCAAGGCAGGCGACGACGCTAATACAGCTTTCGAGAAGGCTAAGGGTCAGTACGGCAGAGTTGCTGATGCCGTTAAGTTCGTTGACCCCAGAAAGGCATAAGGAGGATCAGTATCATGGCATTATTTGAATCTTATGAGAGAAGAGAAAAGCAGATCCTGGCTGTAATCAAGGAATACGGCATCAACTCCATCGAGGAGTGTGCTGATGTATGTAAGGCTAAGGGTCTGGATATATACAAGCTCGTTGAGGGCATCCAGCCTATCTGCTTCGAGAACGCTAAGTGGGCTTACACTGTAGGCTGCGCTATCGCTATCAAGAAGGGCTGCACAAGAGCTGCTGACGCTGCTGCTGCTATCGGCGAGGGTCTCCAGGCTTTCTGTATCCCCGGTTCTGTTGCTGACCAGCGTAAGGTTGGTCTGGGTCACGGCAACCTGGGCAAGATGCTTCTGGAAGAGGATACCGAGTGCTTCGCATTCCTGGCAGGTCACGAGTCTTTCGCTGCTGCTGAGGGCGCTATCGGTATAGCTGAGAAGGCTAACAAGGTTAGACAGAAGCCCCTGAGAGTTATCCTGAACGGTCTGGGCAAGGACGCTGCACAGATCATCGCTCGTATCAACGGCTTTACATACGTTGAGACTGAGATGGATTACCACACAGGCGAAGTTAAGGAAGTATTCCGCAAGGCTTACTCCGAGGGTCTGAGAGCTAAGGTTAACTGCTACGGTGCTAACGATGTTACCGAGGGCGTTGCTATCATGTGGAAGGAGAACGTTGACGTTTCCATCACAGGTAACTCCACCAATCCTACCAGATTCCAGCACCCTGTTGCAGGTACCTACAAGAAGGAAAGAACAGACGCTGGCAAGAAGTACTTCTCTGTTGCTTCCGGCGGTGGTACAGGTAGAACTCTGCACCCTGATAACATGGCTGCTGGTCCTGCTTCCTATGGTATGACTGATACTATGGGCAGAATGCACTCCGATGCACAGTTTGCAGGTTCTTCTTCCGTTCCCGCACACGTTGAGATGATGGGTCTCATCGGTATGGGTAACAACCCCATGGTTGGTGCAACAGTTGCTTGCGCAGTTGCTGTTGAAGAGGCTATGAAGTAATTCACCCTTTTAAATAGTATATTCAAAACGACCCGAGCTTCGTGCTTTCGGGTCGTTTTTTTATTTCTTGTAAATTGCATGAAAAAAGCACTTCTGTCTATCGAATGACAGAAGTGCTTGTATATCATTTGGCTTTATCAGTTTATGCCCTCGGCAAATGTCACGGGTACTGCAAAAAGTACGCCTGCGTTGGGCTTGGTAAGATCGCCTGTTACGCTGTGTATAGCATCTCTGGCTGCATCGATCTGATCGTCGTGAACTGCAACAAAGATGGTCTTCCCTTTCTGCTCGGGGTCTTCACCTTTGAGCATCGCCCTGAGAACGCCTATCATCGGAAGATTATCCATATCCGATATAGACTTTGCCATTCCTACGCTGTCAATGCAGGTGCCCCCTTTTATACCTGCTGCCGCAAGGGCGTGCATTATCTCATCCACCAGTTCCACTCTCTTAATGACTACAAATATCAGCTGCATTTTAGCACTTCCTTTCGTTCTGCTGCATATTTACGGGACTTACGGCGCTTTGAATGAAGCTGCTACCCAGTCCTCTTTTTCTCTTATTTCGTCAAGTACAAAGCCCTGTGCTTTTATCACATCAAGAACTTCGTCCTTGCGCATATCGATTATACCGGAAACTATCAGCCTTCCGCCCTGTTTCAGGAACCCTTTGAACAGTCCGCTCATGCCGATGAGTACATCTGCCACGATGTTTGCACATACCATGTCGAAGCCTGTGCCTATCTCAGCCACCAGCGCCTGATCGTCGATGACATTTCCGCATATTGCGTGGTACTTTTCGGCGGGGATATTGTTCTTCTCTGCATTTTCGCCTGCTATCTTCACCGAGTTAGCGTCGATGTCGATGGCGGTACATTCCTGTGCACCCAGAAGAACGGCGCCGATGGAAAGTATACCGCTGCCGCAGCCGAGATCGAGCACTCTGTCACCATCACCAAGATACTTCTCAACAAGTTCAAGGCAAAGCTGAGTTGTGTTGTGCTGACCTGTGCCGAAGCTTGAAGCGGGGTCGATCTCCAGTATCTTTCTGGTCTCACCTGCGGGAATATCCTCCCAGCTTGGCTTGATAAGAAGCTTGTCGCCTATCTCCAGCGGTTTGAAGTACTGTTTCCAGTTATTGGCCCAGTCCTCTTCACGGACGTTTTTCAGCTCGTATTCAAGTCTGCCGAATGCGTTCTCGGTGTCGCGGGTCTTCAGCGCTCTGAGTTCAGCTTTGACGGCTTCAAGATAATCCAGACCCTGCGCATTTTCAGGCAGATAAGCTGTAACTGTGGTCTCGCAGTTTTTGAGACCCATGAGATCATCATCGATATAATCCCAGTTTACACTTTTATCGCTGAGAAATTCCTCGAAATCCTTTGCGTCCTTAATAACAAATCCGTTTATGCCCAGTCCCAGCAGGGAGCCTGTGACGGCTTCAATGCCCTCGGAAGTGGTATAAATATCGACCTCGACCCAATCCATATTATTAATTCCCCTTTTTGGTTAGAAAATATTATCAAAAATCAAAATTTATATTAATCATTATAGCATACTTTACATAATTTGTAAAGGACTTTCATAAAAAGTTCAAAATTATAAATATATTCCCAAATTATATGATTTTATCCGATGATGTTTTTTGAATATTGAAAATTGAAATGTCGAATGTTAATTATTTTGATGCAAAGTAGTTTTTGTTATGAAAATAGTATGCTCGGTTGTGAGCAGAAAAGTTATTATGCTTTTTGCATCAGGTGATGAAAGTTTCGAGGTATCAATGGTGCAATAATAGAATAGTGCCCTGAAAGTATTTTGAAATAAAAAAATACACTGTCTGGATTACTCCAAACAGCGTATTTACGCGATTGCGGGAACAGGATTTGAACCTGTGACCTCCGGGTTATGAGCCCGACGAGCTACCAAGCTGCTCTACCCCGCGATATTTGATTTTGTGTTCTCTCGTTGAGTACTTGTCTATTATATCATATCAAATCGCTTTTGTCAATATGATTTTGAGAAAAAATCTAAAGTTTACTTATTGTTAACATTTAGAGGCATGTAAGTGAGTTTATACGATGGGTGTGTGGTTGCGAATTAAGATCGCTTTGCTAAAACTTATACAATATGAACATTCGTGAGCGTCGGGATTCGTGGGCATGCTGCTGAGATCTATTTTAGCAGAGCTGAGATTAAACATAAATATTATCACAGCGTGTGTTCATTGTTGCGTGGATATTTTGTGTGCATGATAAAGGAATGTTTGGGATGGAAAAAAATTACTGTATTTTTATGGGAAATAAATCAATATAGGGGAAATGATTAGTTAAATGATAGAAATTAAAATTATTTCTTGTTTGTTTACGACAAAGATCAATGCTTTTAATTTGTAAAATCAGTCAACTTGTGATTTAGTCAATTTGTAGAAACTATATATATCCATGTTGTATATAACTACAAATTTAGATTAATCTAGTTGACTGTTTTGTCTAAATTTGATATAATATAGTCAACAGATAAAGAGATGAAATTTGTTGCTGATGTGGTAATATGAATGTAATTGAAAGGAATGAGCTTATGAAGAAGAATAATAATAAAAAGGGTTTCACTTTGGTGGAATTGATTGTTGTTATATGTATTGTAGGTATTCTGGCTAGCCTGCTTGTACCGAGTGTGATCAGCTATGTTAGAAAAGCAAGGATTGCTGCTGCTATCGCAGATACAAGAACCATAAAAACTTCAATAGAAAGCTCTCTAACAGATGAGCTGTTACTTAGTGACGATAATTCACTTGATGCATTTAACAAGGTGCTCTACCTTGAACAAGGTAACGCCAAAAATAGAAAATACGAGAGAGTAGGTTGTTTCACTAACTACAGTTGGAATGTCTATAAGACTACAAATCCAGGTACTTCCACCGGTTCTCAGGCGATTGACAGAGTTATAGCTGGCGCTCTTGATTCAACTTTTTCAGAAACATGGAAAACGGGCAAGAGAGTAAATCCGCTGGGGTACAATACAAATTCCAAGAATTGCAGAAAATACCTTAAGGACAATAATACAAACTTTGGACTTGTTGTTGTTTATAATGTTACTGGCGAAGTTCGTATGATCCAGCTTTACAGAAAGGGTATATTGGTTACATATGTAAACGGCGAGTACATAGCTAATGTAAATAAAAATGCTCACTTTATAGGTACCGGCACATGGGATAAGATCTATACTGACAGCAATAATAAATCTCCGGATAGTTTTTATAATATAAATCTTTCCAACAAGCAGATCGGAACCAATGGAAATATGGGCGGCTGGTATTAAGCTGACATTCGTTTTTGTGAAGATGCTGATGACGGATTTAAACTACACATAATTAAATGCCGAGGTTAAATGATCTCGGCATTTTGTTTAGGTATTTTGGTGTGGCTGATCTTCACTTGATCTACGGTGCAAAAAAGAATAAGATCGCTTTTGTTATTAGTATTTAGTTTCGTTAAATAAACAAAATATTTGGACGTTAGGCGCATCGTTGCATATAACCAATTGTGCATATGCACGAAAACAAAGGTTAAAATTATGAAATTAAACTATTCGCTTGACAAAATGGGGCAAATGCAGTATAATATGTTTAACGAAAGAAACAAAAAGCAATGTAGTGCATCTTGGTGATGCTGATGTGGTAATTTGAAAGCTTGGATCATTATTAGGAAGAACAATTATTCATTTGATATTCAGCTATTTCAGAAAAGCAAAAACTTGGGGCGACTTCGCCCGTCTATTATTAATTTGCTTTCCAGAGTAAAGGTTTATAGATATTATGAAAGGGCTGAGCCTGCATATTTCGATATGCAGGCTTTTGTCGTGGTTGGAATAATAAGGAGAAAGCGGTGCTTTCGCTGAGTGGCGGAAGTACCTGTTTTTTGCATAATTGGGGAAGTGGGAGGAATATACTGAAATATCACGAAATTTACGGAGGCTGATACTTATGATGATACAGTTGTTTGAGCTTATAAGGCTTATATCCCATGGCGGTCTGTTTTTCGGGCTGCATTTGGACGGCAAGACGGTATTTCCGCCGCCGCTTAGTGCGGGGCAGGAGAGGGAGTGTTTTGAGAAGATGTCGGCAGGGGATAAAGAGGCTCGGAACAAGCTGATAAGGCACAACCTGCGGCTGGTGGCGCACATTATCAAGAAATATTATGCAAATTCTTCGGATCAGGATGATCTTATATCCATAGGAACGATAGGGCTCATCAAGGCGGTACAGACTTTCGATTATACCAAGGGTACACGTTTTGCGACTTATGGCAGCAGGTGTGTTGAAAATGCTACACAATCACAACGGACATTTTCTTGTCAGATGATGTAAAAGATGTGCCATTCATAGGCGAGTGGCGATTTTTACGCAGAGTAGAGAGCCGAATGTATACGCTGTACTCTACCCACACAACCGGCAAAACAGTCACCCTTTATATTCACAGCTTTAAGCCGAAAAGAATACCCGATTTTGCGCTTAATGATAATTCCACAGTCTCAGATAGGTTGAAATTTTACAGGATAAGCTGTGGGCTCATGCAAAAAGAGATAGCCGCTCAAATTGGTGTAGACCGCACTACCTATGCCCGCTGGGAGAACAATGTGCTGTCGGAGTATCCGTTGGACAAGCTCACACTACTTGCAGAGATATTCGGGTGCAAAGTCACAGACTTGCTCGATGAGTACAATAAGTTCCTGATAAAAGGGCAGGGAAGTTATATCAGAAACCTGCGAAAAAAGAAGTCTCTCACACGATGCAGGTTAGCAGAGCTGATGTCCGTTTCTGTCGGCCGTGTCAAGGATTGGGAGAGTGAGCGAAAGCGGGTTAGCATGAAGTGCTATGTGCGGTTGATGGAGATAGACAAATAAGACAGTGTATTTGCTGATATACCGAAATGGGCAGTACCATAGGTACTGCCCGTATTTTTGTCTTTATATTATCCGCTTGTTGTCTGATTTACGAAATCTGCTGATTTGTCTCGGAGATATTTTTTCTGTTCAACTTCTATCCGGCAGATTCCTTATTATACTCACAGCGCTATCCTGATAGTCAGTCTGCTTTTGGTGTATTCTGCTGTGTTAGTTCTGCCCATTCGCTCCAAAAGTATACTGACGAAGGAAACTCAAGTTTGGATGTTATGGAAGGATCTTCTAAAGAAAAAGATTGAGCACTTCCCTTCGTCTACTGTTTTGCAGATTTTGAATGAAGTGATTTTTTGATTTAGAAAAACAGAGTTCTCCAAGAAAGATATAGTTGCTAACGTCTGTCCGAGTATTAGAGAAAAAGCGATGAAACTGCTATCTGAAAGCTCATAGATGAGGGATATATTGAACGTTAAAGCACAGGACTCAATATTTTTTTTAATCTCCTCCTCATACGTAAGTATATCTATTGGGGTAAGAATTCTAACAGAATTTGCTATACGATATGTAAAACCCGATCTGTCCACTTCTTCAAGAACAATTGACGTATTCTCTCACTTCTCTTCACCAAAAGATTATTGATAATACTTGAATCTGGATTCGACTTTTACCACTTCATCCTGATTTATTTTATCCAATAATTTATAATATGTCATTTACTGATCGCCTCAATTATATTATCAGGTCTCGTCATATTATTAGCCGGATCAAACATATTTCTTTCTCGGTTACCGGACATCGAGCCGCCCGAATACTAATTCTATAGAAATTATTTTTACTGTTTTCATTTATAACATACACGCAGCTATACACGCAGCTATAATTCAAGTAAAAGAATACTAATACTATAATAGATTAACCATTGATGCTTTGTTGTGTCACGCGTGACCCACTCTTTAATGCCGTCAGATGTTACTTCAACTTGTAATCTACATTTAAAAGAAAAACGCTACCATGGTGCGTTGACAGAAATCTCTTGATAAACTGATAATCGTGGGCATCAAGAAGAACATTTTTAAGTTTCGGACCATATGCATCTGCGAATTGTTTTTTATATACTGAGGAAATCTGATACGGCAGAGGTTTGAATTAAAAAATATGAAATTATATTATTAAATCATTGCAATTTGAAAAGCAATGTGATATAATATCTATCGGACATAACAGCGTAATGCTTGTGAAATGTCCATCCCTGTTATAATGTGGCTATGGCTGTTTCGGGTATATATTTTGTTTACTGTAAGTTGCAGCCGTATCTGATTTATGTTCTTTTATTTTCAGAAGGAGGGTCAAGAGATAATGCACAAGACAATGAAACGGATTGCCGCAGGGCTTGTGGCAATTACTGCTGGTTTATCGGCAGCAGCCGCATCTGCACCTATGAGTGTGTTTGCAGAAGATGAACAGATACTTATCCAGTCTGACTTCGAAGCAGGCATGGGTCTTCCCTGGCACACATTAGAGACTGCACCGGCACGGCAGGACTTCGATATTTCAGACGGCACTTACAATGTAGAGATACTGTACAACGATGGTCCCGAGTCAAGATGGGATCTTCAGTTCCGTTGCAGAAATTTAGTGATACAAAAAGGTCATACTTACAAGGTACACTGGAAGGTTAATTCTTCCGAAGAGGGTGAGATTTATACCAGGATCGGCAACTACGACGGTATGGTCGAAGCATGGCACAACAACTGCGGCAATGATGATTTCAATCAGACGTGGGAATGCGTAAAGATCGCTAAAGGCGACAACACCTTCGATGCTATGTTTACAGCTAAAGAAGATATTGAGGTTGCTGAATGGGCATTCCACTACGGTGGAAAGGGTATGTATCAGCCGGTAGATTGTTTCCCCGACGGTACGATCCTCAAATTCGATGATCTGTCTCTGATCGACACTACTCCCGGGGGCTGTATAATCGATTTCAATCCTAACGAGTGGGGCGTTGTAAGACCCGAAAGCAACGTTCGTCTGAATCAGATCGGTTACTATCCTCAGCTGGAAAAGAAGGCTTCTTATGTTACCGATGCTTCTTCACCTCTGCAGTTCGAGATCAGAGATAAGGACGGCAACGTTAAGTACAAGGGCACAACAAAGGTATTCGGTGATGACCCTGATTCAGGTACAGGCAAGACTAATTCTTTTCAGATCGGTTTTCATACAGTTACCAGACTCAAGGACAGCGGTTCTAATGTACATATCATTGACTTCTCTGATTTCAAGACCGAGGGTACATACACTATCTTCGTTAAGGATACAGTCGGCGTAAACGGCACTCAGGTGATGAATTCCAAGAATGCAAACGATACAAAGCTCAGCGGTGATAAGCTTTTATGGACAAATCCCGTAACTATGAAAACTTATACGATGAACGAGAGCAGTACATTCAGGATAGACAGAAATATCTATGACGATCAGCTGCTGAGGGATTCCATGAACTACTTCTATCAGAACCGCTCAGGTGTCCCGATAGAGTCTGAGTACATCACATCCGGTGATAAGTCCGCACTGGCACACAGCAGATATGGTCATTCTCCCGATTTGGCTTATGTACAGAGCAAATGGGTTAAATCTTATGACAGAGACTTCTATTATTATGGCGAGAAGAATAAACGGATCGACGTTACAGGCGGATGGTACGCCGCAAACGACCATGGAAAGTACGTTGTCGAAGGCGGTATCTCCGTATGGACACTTCAGAACGCTTATGAGTTCTCCAAGAGGAGCGGCAATACACGCAAGTGGACTGACGGCACGATAGCTGTGCCCGAAAATAAGGATAATGCTCCCGATATACTTGATGAAGCAAGGGTAGAGCTGGAGTGGATGTTCAAAATGATAAATGAGGACGGCTTTGTATATCATTCGGTGCAGGACCATACGTGGGTAGGTTTTCCGCTCACACCCTGGCCGGATGTCGCACTGTATGGTATTGATCCTATCCGTATTGTCAGACCTCCTACGTATGCAGCCACATTCAACATGATCGCTTGTGCTGCACAGGCTTCACGTCTGTGGAAGGGTATAGATGATGACTTCGCAAAAGAGTGTCTGCAAAATGCACAGAACAGCTGGAAGGCTATCATGGCTAAGCAGTCCAATTGGAACGTTAATAGGGGCTATTACTATACTGATCCTTACTTTGCTCCTTCTGAATTCGGCGGAAACAACATTTTCGGTGACTCCTATGTAGTTGATGATGCTTACTGGGCAGCTTGTGAGCTTTATGCAACAACAGGGGACTCGGCTTACTATGGTTTCTTAAAGGGCTATAATAATTCAGGTCAGGATAAGGCATTCAGCCTGACTTCCTGTCTGAGAGGCGGCGAGAACGATCGATCGTTCGGTTCCTTCAATTGGGGCAATACTGCGGGTCTGGGCACCCTTTCACTCTACCTGAGCGACAAGACATCTTCTGCTGACAGGAAGACTATCGCCAATTCTATCCAAAATATTGCTGATCAATACCTTATTCAGATGAGTAATGAAGGCATGGGTATACCTTACAAGAGTATGACTACCGAGGACTATATCGGTGGCGATAAACCAAAATTCACAGGTTATGAATACGGCTCCAACTCCTTCGTTATCAACAACGCTATGGTCCTTGCCTATGCTTATGATACTGATGCCAGCAATTATAATTATCGGAACGGTGCTGCTGAAGCACTTGATTACCTCTACGGACGCAACGGTCTGGGCTTCTCTTATGTATCAGGTTACGGCGATAAGGCAATGAAATCGCCACACCACAGATACTGGGCAAAGAGTATCGATCCGTCCTTCCCGGCGGTACCCGCAGGTGTTCTTGCAGGCGGTCCCTGCTCATATATTAATAATGATAAATACCTTCGTGGTCTCGGCTATAAAAGAGGCACTTTAGCTCCTCAGAAGTGCTATGTTGACAGTGCTGAGGCGTGGACAGTAAATGATGTTTCCGTCAGCTTGAACGCTTCTCTGGTATGGATGTCATCATTCATGAACGATCGGTTCGGCGGTTCGCCTGTTCCTTATCCTGTCAACATTAAGGTCGATTACAGTGAGAAGTACCATCAGGTAAGATTTACCTGGGACAAGGTGGAAGGTGCTGACAGATACGGCATAGCAGTTTATCTGGCAGGCAAGTGGAGAGTTCAGAAGCAGGATATCACAGGCACTACCTACACTTCTCCCAAAAATCTGACTCCAGGCGTAACTTATAGGGTAGCGATCGCCGCAAGAGTGAACGGCAGCTGGGATACAGCAAATGCTATCAAACATGCAGGTACTGTTACTATAAAGTGATAGACTAAATTGATATGATTTAAAAACAAAACGGATAATCGTCCTAAGCAGACGACTATCCGTTTTTATTGATGCTTTAACGGAAATAAAACGGGGCTTTTATACTATCAGATAAAGCATAATCTCTTCATGAGCGATGCTTTATTGATAAGAAACTTGCCGTTTTTTATTGTTTAACAAATAAAGAAAATGTATCTTCATTCAATACGCTCCAGCTGTACCTGTCTCCTATTTCTTTTTTTCCTTTAAACATTATGATCAACTTGGTTGAATTGTATTCTCCTTCCAGATATTTTGACAGAAATGTAACTGACAAGGCACAAGTGATAAAAAATTAGACAAATTAGTGTCTTAAAACTAGACAGATATGCGCTCTTAAATAACATAAATAGTCTAAAATTTAGGCTGATTTTAGTAGTTTGGGATGTCCTATGATCTCCGAATGAAGCGATTATATAAATATATTAAGATTTTACCAACACTTACATAATTTGACATATATAACCAAATATTGTAAAAAGTATTCAAACCTTGAATACTATTATTTACGACTTGAATATTATAATTCAAACCTTGAATATTATTATTCAATCATTGAATAAAACGCTTTAGTACGCTAAAACTAACTTTAGCACGCTAAAACTAATTGGTTTCATATTTCTAAAACTAATTTCATATTTCTAAAACTAAATTTAGTTTTAGCAAGACGAAGGAAAATTCTGGAAAAATAATTCAAAACTTGAATTTAAAAGTGCCTCAAATGAAGCAAAAATCTTCAAAATACTAAAACTAATTCGAAAAGTTAGTTTTAGGACTCTTAGAGGAAAACAGAAACGAAAACATACCCAAATGGTACCGAAAACATACCCAAATCGGAGGAAATCCCGGGCTACAAACAGCGTTTGAGTTCATTTCTGCCCTAAAACTACCCTAAAACTGCACCAAAACTGGATGTTTTCATTCGTTTCATCTTCCTCTTTTCTCCTTAATTATTCAAATCTTGAATATAACTAAAAAATGAGGGGGGACCAACTTTTTCTCCAACAGAAAAACCGAACTCATGAAAGAATATTAAAACGAAATTCAACTCATCGGACAAAGAAAATATAAAACA
>NZ_FOKQ01000024.1 GCF_900112155.1 Hominimerdicola alba
CTCGGGAACAGCCTGGCATATTCAGCTTCAATTGTTTCCCAAGGGATCATTTCTGCTTTCTTTACCCAGCGGTTATCCGGGTTCATTTGCAAACCAAGCGGTTGATTGAAATCTGTGAATGAAATCTGTTTTTCCTTCTTGAACTTATACATGGCATCCTCCGAAGTGCAAGCTTTTTTCTCGTTTTGATTACTTTTTCTTGCACTTCTATTATACCATATTTTGTTGGATTTGTCGATATTTCGTTGCTTTATTGCTGTGTGAGGAGAGACTAATTAATTTAGCAAATATAGTCGGCGTTTTGCCGACTATATTTTTTAAGAATGTGAGTGAAAAGTATGTTAAACTATATTTTAAAAAATATAATATCATTTGCAAAGGAAAAAAAGGGGATATTTATCTTTTTTACCTTGGCTCTTACAATAACATCTTTTTTCGGACTGTATGTTTACGCACAGTTTGAGTCCAGCATGATAAACGTGGTCGATCTATCTACTCTAAAAGATGCGGCAGTTTACATCAACATTGATGAAAATTTGACAGACAACGATTTTGACTATGCGTCTTTTCTGAAAAGGCTAGATGAGAATGCTGATAAAATCGGCATAGATCAATATGTTTTTGTATATAGTCTCAACGCCATTAATAGCGATTTCGATGAAGACGAAATAGATATGCTTATGAAAGATGAATCTTTCTGCTTCATGGCGTATCCTGATTCCGATAGTGAAAAAGACAAGATTTCTATAATCAACACAAAGATATATGATGGCGAAGGACTAACCGAAAGAGAAATCGAGAACGGCGAAAACGTGTGCATTTTTTCGGGCTCGAAAATAAATTCGGATATATCGATACAAGGGATAGAATACAAGATCAAAGGCGAATATGATTCAAGCGATAATCTTTCATTTGGTGTTATACCGTTCAGAAGTGCTGTCAGTAATTCACTTGTCCCAAACAGAGTGGCTGTAATGCTTGGTGGATTAGATCAAAAAAACTATCTGGCTCTTACTTCTGAAGCTATAAAAAAGCTCGAGAAACTATTCCCGGAGTATTCCATCGAGAGCGCAGCAATGGAAGGTTCGTATTCCGCTATGCTTACAAATGAAAAAACACTTACAAGCGATAATATTCTGATGATAGGAATGATGCTGCTTGTGATACTGACGCTGTGCAGCATTTATAGCTTTATTTTCAACCTTAGAGAGAAGAAATTTGCGATATTCAAGATATGCGGTGCTAAAAATTCCGACATAGCGAAGATATGTATTTACGAGATGATGATCCTTTATTCGCTGTGCTACCTTGTTTCTTCAGTGATATTCTTTTTACTTAACAAGACCGTGTTCTATAAATATCAGCCTGCATTCGCATTAAAGGTCAGGATGGAAACATATGTGATATGCTACTTCTGCTTGCTAATAGTAATGCTGATGGTATTCGGATTTTTTGCAGTAATCAAAGGTAAAACATCACCCGTAAAAATGATCGCAAACAGCAAAAGACTTGAGTAATGGGAGAAATACAATGAGCTATAACTTTTTTGTACAAAAACAGATAAAATGTCACAAGGTTCTTTTTATTGTTGCCGTTGCTCAGATGGCATTGTCGATATACTTGATACTCGTAATGTTTGATAATATCAGCGGGTTTGGATATGCAGGAAAAGTATTCAGAAAAATGAATTCTGAAAATCTGATGTATATAACTCGAACCGTTAACGATAATTTCGAAAATGATTTTAAAGAAGACGAGTTGTTTGAAGAATTTGATGCCCTGAGAACAAAGTATATTCAAAGTGGAGAAAACTTTGTCACCGCAACTGATAAAGCATGGACAGACCTTGGCGATCCCGATATGCATTTCGGAAAGATAAAGTCTGAAGATATTTCCGATATGCCATATCTCAAAGACACGTGGTATATGGAAACAACGCCGTTTATCACAACTGATGACCCGGATGAGTCCGGCAGTGTAGTTGCGGTTGACAGGGAACTCAGTAAGCTTATAAAATATGATGTTGATCAGGGAAAATGGCTTGATAAGGCACAAAGTACGGACAAATTGATAGATGTGGTCGTGGCTGATAATACGAGATACAAACTGAATGATATAGTGCCGATATATAATTACGAATTATCATTTGATGATGCTAACGAGAAAATCAAATATAACATAATCGACAAAGGATACAAAGCTAGAATTATAGGTATCCTTGATTATGGTGACGCTTCGCTCGATATGACAAACACCTGTACCTGGCTTGACAGTTTAAACCTATACGATATTACTGGAAGATATGAGGAAAATACGTTTATCGCATTAAAGGAGGATATGGACAAGTGTTATGAAGCTTATGGAGTTACAGAAAAAGATCTAGATCACACCTATGTTATAGCATATCTTGACGAGAAAATAAGTGAAAAGCAGTATAATGAGATAGAAGATTATCTTGCAAAGAAGAGAATGGCCGGAGTTGACATGGAAAGGATCTACAGTAACACAGTGGATCTCGAACGAAATGAGTTCAGTAATTCATTAATACCCACTCTCGCAGCTGGGATTTTTTCTATATTCTCCATAATCGCAATATCAATATTCCAGATGCAGTACATGAACAGAAAATACCAGATATACTATTATTGTGGCATGGAAAAGGGCAAAGAGGTAGTTATACAGATGCTTTATTCGCTGTTTATATCTACAACAGCGATGATATTGTCATTTGGTATCTATATAGTATCCGGTATTATAAAATATTGTAACGCAACAGCTGCAGCACGAAAAAAAGGTGTACCCGAAAATATGATATCTGCATGGTACTCTTTGTCAGATTATATTCATATCAGCTTTGGTGCAGTAATTATTATATTTGTACTTACCGCGCTAATCATGTTGTTTTCGACAATGCTTTGTGCATTCAGCGTCAGATACGGAAAGGATTGATTTTTATGATCGAGCTCAATAATATAACCAAGATATACAATCCACGGAAGAATAACGCATTCGAGGCATTACACGAAGTTTCCTGTGAAATACACGATGGAGAACTTGTGGCGATAATCGGTAAATCGGGTGCAGGAAAATCAACGTTGCTGCACATTCTCGCCTGCATCGACAACTATCAGAGCGGCGAATACAAAATCGATGGAATTGTTGTAAAAAACTTGCCTGAAAGAAAATACGCAAAGATACGTAATGAGAAAATTGGAATGGTTATGCAAGACTTTGCGCTCGTAGAAGATTTTACTGCTCTTGAAAATGTTATGATTCCCCTTAATTTTCTCAGGAAAAAGGATATAAAGAAAAAAGAAAAGGCTTTGCAGGCATTAAAGTCGGTAGGTATCGAAGAATTAGCGAAAAAGAATTGCAACAAAATCTCTGGAGGTCAAAAGCAACGAGTAGCCATTGCAAGGGCGATAGTTAATGACCCCTCAGTTATCCTTGCTGATGAACCTACAGGAGCCCTTGATACAAAAACCTCCGCTGAAATAATGGACTTGTTTAGACAGTTGCACAGCCAAGGTAAAACAATTATCATTGTGACACATGACATAAATGTAGCACATCAGTGTGAAAGGATAATAGAGATAAGCGATGGAAAAATAATCTCAGACAGTTTACAGTGATTTAACAAAACAAGTCTTTTTTACATGGAAATGCAAGTGTAGCAGAGTCTAATCTGCTGCACTTTTGTTATACCACAAGAACGATAATATCGGCTCCTAATTAGTAGCGTTCATATAGAATTGAAATTGTAAATTTCAAACAAATGATCCGAAAACTATTGACAAATCAGAACATCCGTGCTATAATCTATTATGTAATCGAACGTATGTGCATATTGAGATTAATAAAATCAGAAAGAAGGCGTATACCAGCAATATATCATTTCAACGTCAAGATGGTCACGCGAACAAGTGGCGGCAGTTGCGTAGCCAGTGCTGCATACATCGCAGGCGAAAAAATAAAGAATGAGCGTGACGAGAAGATCCACGATTACCGAAACAAGCACGAAGTTGTCCACAAGGAGATTCTGCTGCCTGCGAATGCGCCACCCGAATACAGTAACAGAGCCAAACTCTGGAACGCTGCCGAGTGTGCTGAAAAGCGCAAGAACTCCCAAACCGCTCGAAGCATCAATGCGGCTTTGCCGAGGGAACTGTCGAGAGGTGATCAGATCGATTTGGTCAGACAGTTCTGCGAGCAGTGTTTTGTAAGCAAAGGTATGTGCTGTGATTTCGCTATCCATGACAAGGACGATGGAAATCCACACGTTCATATTCTGCTGACCACCCGTAAGGTTGACAAGTCCGGTTTCACACAAAAGGAACGAGCGTGGAATGACCGTAAGCTTTTGTTGGAGTGGCGGGAGCGTTGGGCAGATTGGTGTAACCACAAATTATATTTCGTTTCGGATGCTCGTGTCGATCATCGAAGCTACAAGGATCAGGGCATAGATCGAATACCGCAGATACATCTGGGTGTCGAGGTCTGCGCTGTTGAGCGAAAGGGCTTCAAGACCGACAAGGGAAATAAGAACAGAAGAATCAGGCGGCGCAATCTTGAAGTCGAGATTCAAGAGCTTGAACAGCAAATGCGGACTATTCGCACAGAACACAAGCAGAATACGATTGAATACATCGAAGCAAATATCGGCTGCAAGGTGTCTGATGCTTTCGCAATACATGACAAAATGCCTATGCTGGAACAATATGAGAAATACTTGCAGGAGCGAGGTGTGCCGTGTGAGTTTATTTTCTACAATAAGGACAAGTACGAATTGTTTGTTCCGAAGTCCGAAAAGGAAAAAGCTATTGGTCTGCTTACCCAGTTTCGGAAACAGAACCCTGAAAGGGACGACCGGAGCAATACGCAACAGAAATCTTCGTCAACGAAAAAGCCAAAGCGGTAATTATAGCTGCATATTCAAACACGTGCTGTATGGCACCCCAGCGGTATCGCTTGCATAAGGGAGAGTCCAGAGAGGGAGTTTTCCCTCTTTGGTGCACTTCAAACTCGCAGAGTTTGTATAAGTGCGCCCTACGGGGTTATGGTGGGTAATGACTATCGAATAAAAAAAATCACAAAACTTACCGCCATGTCAAACTTTCGCGTATGCGAATAGCTGCGTATGCAGCAGGGGCAGAATTGCCCTCTAGGAAAGGAGAATGCCATTGAGTAACAAGAAGCTGACAACAGAAGAAAAGATCGAGAAGTCAAAAGAGTATGAAGATGAGATGACGCGGCTGCAAAATAAAATGAAAACCATGCGGACTGCGAAAAAGAAGCTCGATGCCGAGATTGTCGAAGAACTGGAGAAAGCCGAAATGGTGACTAATCAGGCAGTCGGCAAGAAGTTCAGAAGTAAAATGAGTATCGCTCTGCCGCTGGACAAATATGGTGAGATCATCGATTTTATGTTCATGCACGAGGATTGTGTTGAGTTCATCGATGAGATTATTGCCAAGCACCGGAAGGAACAGGAAGCTGCTAAAGCTAAAAAGCAGGAAGAACAGTCTGCCGAAGAAAATAGTAATGCGGTTGAAACTGCATCAGCGGACGAAGTCGTTCATTCAGACGGCAGCAGCGAATCAGCGTAAATAAATGAGTAAAGGAAAGGTCGAGTTATACCTATGCACAATTAATCGCTGTCAGTGAAAGCAGTTCGCCATGCATTTGCTGACAGCTTTCCGGATACAGTTTAGGGGTTTCGTCAGCCCCGATAATAAACTTGTAAAATCTTCAAATACCTGCCGTCACTCCTTACGGCAGGAAAACTTATCCACTTCAAAAACATCATCTCCTTTCTTTTGAGAGGAGAATTAAATTGAAAACAACATTTACAAAAGAAGAACAGAAGAACCCGCGCTACGAGCTGAATTCGGTGAGAGAGTACAAGATCGGTCATACGACCTATATCGTTAAAACTTTCTTCGACCTCGAATGCGGTGAGTCCCTCGAAGATCTGCTCCAGCGTTTGGTAACAAAAGAGATATGCAAAGCGATGTCGTCTTAACGGCATAAAATAATCCGATTGAACAGCGGGTCATCTGCACACTTGGCATTGACAATTCAGAACATTTGTGCTATAATATTGATGATTCGCTGTGATCGTCGGAAAGAGAGGAATGAATGAAAGACAAGATCACAGCATTGTACTGCAGATTGAGTAATGACGATGATCTGCAGGGCGAGAGCAATAGTATAACAAACCAGAAAGCCATGCTTCTGGACTTTGCCAAGAAGAATGGTTTCCATAACACCGAGTTCTATGTCGATGATGGCTGGTCGGGAACGAATTTTGACAGACCCGATTTTCAGCGCATGGTCAGAGATATGGAGAACGGAAAAATAGGTACGGTTATAACAAAAGACCTTTCGAGATTAGGCAGAGATTACCTAATCACGGGTCAATATATTGAAATGATATTCCCTGACCATGATGTGCGATACATTGCCATCAATGATAATGTAGATACTCAAAAGTCCGAAAATGACATGATGGTGTTCCGAAATGTGTTCAACGATTTTTACGCTAGGGACACTTCTAAGAAGATTAAGGCGGTATTCAAGGCGAAAGGTATGTCAGGTAAACCTTTGTCACCTATCGCACCATATGGGTACAAGAAGTCTGAACAGGACAAAGATCAATGGGTCATAGACGAGGAAACCGCACCTGTTGTGAAGAAGATATTTCGTTTATGCATCGAGGGCTACGGTCCGATGAAGATTGCAAATATCCTGACTGACGAGAAGATACTCAGACCGACAGCCTACAACGAGCTGAAATCGACAGGTCAGATCACCTGCGAAAAACCTTACCGCTGGAACTGTAAATCGGTGGTCGGAATACTTGAAAGGCAGGAATATTTGGGTAAGATAGTCAACTTCAAGACCAGGCAGAAGTCCTACAAATGCCATAAAACACTGACAAATCCGGTTGAAGACCGAATGATTTTTGAGAACACCCATGAGCCGATTATAAGCCAACAGGATTTCGACGTAGTTCAGGAGATACGCAAAAACAGAAGGCGCAAGCAGAAGACTAATCAAATAAACCCGTTTTCAGGGATAGTCTACTGTGCCGACTGCGGCAAGCTGATGTACATCTGCCGCCACTCGAAAGAGGGCAAAAGCACCGAGCATTTTAAATGCGGGAGCTATTCGTATGACAGCAAGGTATGCTCCGCGCATTATATTAGGACGGTGGTGCTTGAACAGGTAGTCCTTGCGGAAATGAACAGCATTCTCGACACAGTCACCAAAAACGAAGAGGAGTTCGTGAAAACGACTATTGAGAGCAGAAACACTGAATATCTAAGCGAAGTCAAGAACGCGAAAAAGCTGCTGACAAAGTCCGAAAAACGAATAACCGAGCTGGACAGGCTGTTTACAAGGCTTTATGAGGACAATGTTTCGGGCAAGATCAGTGATGCTCGATTTGAAGTGATGTCCCGTAACTACGAGAACGAGCAGGAACAACTCAGAACCAAGGTCTCGGAGCTTACCAAGTTCATCGAGGACAAAGAGCAAAAATGCTCGGATATCCATGATTTCATCGAGTTAGTCAAGAAGATAAAGCACATCGACAAGCTGACACCCAAGAACCTGCGTGAAATGATCGAAAGGATAATAGTCCATGAACCCGATAAATCCAGCGGTCACAGGATGCAGGAAATCGAGATCATTTTCAGATTCAATGTCGTAAAGTCGAGGATTGTCCTTGACGGCAGAGATTTCGACAGGCGTAAAAAAGCCGCATAAAGCGGTATTAGTGCTTTATCGCTAGTGAACATTTGGTCAAGCTTTTCGCGAAAAGCTTGCGAGGAGTTTGAGGGGCGGAGTCCCTCAATCACCAAGGCACGAAACCAAAATGCACAGCGAACAATAAGAGAACAGAAAACTTCCGAAAAAGGCGCGGCAATAAAAATTCAGAGCGTGGACAATCGAACAGTCCACGCTCTTTCTTTCTGCGTGAGATATTGCCGCGCCTGAAATCAACGGCGGCAGCTCGTTGATTTCTCGCCCCGCAAGGGGCGACCTTTGCCACCGCAGTACTACCGATAAGAACACCGCACTCTGTTGGATTCAGATATAGATATCTCCCAGATAGCGTTATCAGCCACTAAAATCAAACTTTGCTGGTATAGTCGATGGTTTTGCTTTGGTCGATAGTTTGCTAGCTTTCGCCCCTCGTTCCTCGGGTCGAGAAATCGGATTCGCTTCGCTGTCCGATTTCGGGCGCGGCAATAATTTACGCGCATAGAAAGAGCGTGGACGGTTGTATTGTCCACGCTCGATTTTTTGTTTTTGCCGCGCTTTTTTGACAGGGTCGGAAGTTTGCTATGCTCTTATAGTTCGCTATACATTTTGGTTTCGCACCTTGGTGATTGAGGGCTCTGACCTCAAACTCCCGCAAGCCTGCTAGCGCGAGGCATATGCCGACGCAGTCGCATAAACCGCGCGCTTTGTCTATTTGGCAGTTTTACGCCAGTTCGCTTTTTACTTTATAGTCACTGTAACCGCGTTCTTGATAGCGTTTGCAGTATCCCATGTGCCGCCTACTCTTGCAGCGATAGCTACCTTATAGGTCATGCCGGGAGTAAGATTCTTAGGTGTTACGTAGCTGTTTGTGGTTACGTTCGATGTCTGAACTCTCCACTTGCCTGCCAGGTAAACTGCAATGCCGTACTTGTCAGCGCCGCTTACCTTATCCCATACGAACTGTACCTGGTGGTACTGCTCGCTGTAATTTACCTTGATGTTGATGGGGTATGTTACAGCAGAGGAAGCCTTAGGTGTAACAGTCACAGCGTTGGAGTAATCGCTGTTCCACTTGCCGTTTGCGTAAACCAGTACTGCTACCTTATAGTTTGTGCCTGAGGTCAGGTTCTTCAGGGTGTAAGATGTGCTGCTTGTTTCCTCTATCTTAGCCCACTTGCCGTTCTGATAGCCGTAAACTGCGTACTTAGAAGCGCCCGAAACTGCATTCCAGCTCAGCTTTACACTGCCTTCCAGAGATTCGGAGCTTATCTTGGGAGCCTTGACAGTTCCGCTTGATGAATTGCCTGCGATCTTACCGTAAACTATACCGCAGCCAACAGTTGACATATAAACCTTGCCGAACTCGTCCATATCGCCCACGAGGTAATTACCGTTACCTGTACCGCCGTAGAGGTGGTCAGTGTTGATGCAATCCCAGCTCTTGCCGCCGTCAGTTGAGCGGTAGATGCCCTCGGGGTCGGACTCTGCGGGTCTGCCGTACATATAAAGGGTATTCAGACCGCCTGTCTTTTCGGGTGCGCCGTAGCCTACTGTCTTAGCGTAGAATACGTTATCCAGCTTCTCGATGCTTGCGCCCTTGTTGGAAACCTTGTACATACCGTACCAGCCGCCTGCAACGATTATGGAGCCGTCGCCCAGATAAGCGGGGTCACCTGAGCTGTCGCACATATCGTATCTGCAAACAGTTTTTGCGGTGAATGTTGCGCCGTAGTCGGTGCTGATGTAGAAGCTGTAGTGGCACTCGTCAAGAGTAGGCTCTTTCTTGGTCATATCAGAAGCCCAGTACTCGTTGTACTTAACGCCCGAAGCGTAAACTATGGAAGGATCCTTGGGGTCAACCAGAGTGTATACAGTCTTGGAAGCATCGATGCCGCTTGACTTTTTCCAGGTCTTGCCGAAGTCATCGGTGTAGCTTACAGCGCCGTTTGCGCTGGTGTTGATTATTCTGTAAGTGCCCTTTTTCAGCTCGGTTATGGAGAGCTTGCCGCCTGTGCAGGCAGGTGTGAAAGCAGTCCAGGTCTTGCCGCGGTCGAGGGTGTAGTAAGCGCTGCCTGTGTTGTTGCCGTCGCCGTTTGCGGTTCTTGCCCAAACGTCAGTGTTCTGGGGGCATACAGCGATAGCAGATGTTGAACCCATGTTGGGCTGATACTGAAGACCTATCTTGTCCTCTTTCTCGTGAACGAAACCGTCGTAGTCACCGATAGCGGAGAGGTCAAGACCGTCAGGGGTGCTGACGAAGTCCAGAGAAACAACTTCCTCTATTCCATCGGGGTGGAATGTGAATGTGGGCAGATTATCCTGATCTGTGCTCCACAGATTATCGCAGACGAACACACCGTTACCGGATGTGATGAACATTCTGTCGGAGTTGCGGGGATCGGTAACGACAGTGCCCGACCAGTGTATAGCTTTGTCAACTATCCAGGAATAGCCGCCGTCCTTTAAGTAGTCGGATACGAGAGGCTGATTCCAGCCGTAGGTCTGTCCGGGGGAGAAATTCTGCCATGTCTTGCCGCCGTCAAAGGAACGGAAGTACTGGTCGCCCCATGCAGGACCGTGTTCCTCTGTCCATGCCTGCCAGAGCTGAGACTGCCACTTGCCGCAAGTGCCTGCGATGAGGTGGTCGGGATTGTTGGGGTCAGCCCATATGGAGCCAAGACCGTATGCCGAATCAAATATCGCTTCAGCCTTGCCTGTCTTGGGGGAATATCTGTATCCGCCGCCGCTTGCGCCGTTGAATGCCAGACCTGCGATATAGGTTATCAGCAGATCGCCGTTAGCGTCAACGTTTATTCTTGAGGGGAATACATCTGTAGGCAGATCCTTGCTGAGAACGCTGTACTTGTCGTCCTTGACGTTTGCAACGTGAACGTTAGCAACGCCCTTTATAGATGTACCAACGTATACCTTGCCCCCTGTGATAGCGATGTTTGCAACGCCGTTCTGATTGTTGTAAGCATCGGAAGTTACGGAACGAGCATTGATATTGCCCCATGTAGGCCACTTGCAGGTCTTGCTGAAAAGTCCCAGATCGTCATAGCCGATAACAGGCTTCCAGGTCTTGCCGCCGTCGGTGGACTTGATAAGTGCTGACAGTGACTTGTCGTCGCTCATAACGTCGCCGCCTGCATAGATGATGTTGGGGTTGTCGGGGTCAACAGCGATAGACTCACCGCACTGTCTGCCGTCACCGTTGCCCATTACCTTTATAAGGCTTGTAACGTCGATCTCGGTAAAGGTCTTGCCGCCGTCGGTAGTTTTGAAGATAACGGTCTTCTCGGAAGAGAAGTAAGCACATCCGCAGAGGAAGTACACGGTATCATCATCGGTAGGGTCGATAGCCATAGCGTCAACGCTCAGCAGACCGCGGTCAGCTTCGTTGATGAATCCGAAGAGCTGCTCCCAGCATTCAGTATCGTAGTTGTACTTGTAAGCGCCGCCTACGTCGGTTCTTGCGTACATAACTTCCTTACCGGTAACGATGCCCGATACGAATCCGCCGCCGCCGATACGCAGTGTGCCCCATTCCATGGTCGAGGATAAATCCTGAGCGGAAGCCTGAACAGCCGCAATGCTCATACCTGCAAAGGGTACAGCGGAAGCTGCCATGCTCATTGCGAGAAGTCCCGCAAAAGTCTTCTTGAATAAATTCATAATTTAACCTCCCTGATCAAATTTGGGTTGTAGTTTTCTACCTATTATGTTGTTATTTTAACATAGTAATATTTCAAGAATACGGTTAAATTTTGAACATTTTTATATAAAATAATAGAATTCTTACCTTGGATATGAAAAATTGAAACAAACCCGAAACAGTTTCAAATGTTTATATAAACTAAAAAACGTGCGCGTGTGAGCCTTGGGAGAGGGTGCATTGTAAACGATTAAGGGGCGATGATAGGCGGTTTTCACTTTGTTACCAAATGTCTTAAAAACGATTAAGAATGATTTAAGGAAAAAGTAAGGAAATCGTTTAAGGACTTAAGGACTATTTAAGAAATCGGTGATATACTGATAATCGTCGGGAAGAGAGACACCGACAGGGGAGAATTTTATTCAACGACTTCATAGAAGTGCATTTATGATGTCGCTGAACAAACAAAAAAAGATCCCAACCACAGGAGCATACATATATATAACGCTCCCGATAAAGAAAGGACAAAACTATGAGGACGACAACACAGATCAACACAAGCACCATCGAGAGAAAGTTCCCCGAGTGGGCAAAGGTAGACCGCGTCATTAACGACGCAAAGATCTACAACATGAATATTTTTGATAATATCATGACCTTCAATCAGGATAATCTGGACGGACCTGCCTTTGATTATTTCGGCAGAGTGATAACTTACGGTGAGCTTCCCGCGCTGAGAGAAGCATATGCCAGAGGACTGAAGCTGGCAGGCGTTAAAGAGGGCGATGTTGTTACCCTGTGTATGCCCGTAAGCGTTGAGAACCTGATGATGCTTTTCGCCGTTAACCTTGTTAAAGCTATCAGCAACAACGTGAATTTCCTGTTCCTCAAAAACGATTTCGAGCTTTATACCAAGGACAAGGGATCCGAAGTCATCGTAACGCTGGATGCATTCCTGCCCTACTTTGTTGACCATCTGTCTGACAGCGGTGTAAAGAAAGTCATCGTGATGAACCTTGACGATTATCTCCCCGAGGATAAAAAGGGTATGTTCCTTGATACCTCGGAGATGCCCGAGCAGATGCAGGAAGTATTTGATATCGGACAGATAATGGAATGCCTGAACAATCTGGACAAGATAAAGGGCGTTGAGTTCATCAGGCTTGAAGACCTGAAACAGGCAGGTGAGGAAAGCGATATCCCTCTGGATTTAGGTCCCACCGACCTTGACCGCGATATCAGCTACTTCTATACCAGTGGTACAACAGGCAGACCCAAGTGCGTGGTATATAAGGAATATTCCATGAATGCTTATGTTGAGATGCACGCAGGACTTGATACTCAGAACTACGTGGGCGAAAGAAACTTCCAGTGCATACCCCTGACACACATGACAGGTGAGAGAGTATGCGCAATAATGCCACTGGTAAGGGGCGGCACACTTGTACCAAGACCTATATACAATAAGTACACCTTTGCAAGAGACCTTTCCGAGACACAGTGCAACTGTGTTGTGGCTACCGCAAGCTTCTATCTTATGAGCGTAAGACAGGGTGTGCTTTCACCCGATGCGCTGTCCTGCCTGAGAAGACCTGCTTCGGGCGGCGAGGCAGTAAATGTCAGCGCAGTCAGAAAGATAGATAAGTGGCTGAAAGACAATGGCTGTGAGGTGAGATATTCCATCGGCGGAGGTGCCAGCGAAGAGGGCGGTGCTACTCTGGTGACATACTTCATGGACGAAGCCACCAAGACCAACGAGACAGGCAAGCCCCTTGACCCCTATATCCGCGTTAAGCTTCTGGATGATGAGGGCAATATCATCACCGATAACGAAGTTCCTGGTAATCTCCACGTTACAAGCCCTGCGGCAGCTGACCGCTATCTCGATAACCCCGAAGCTACCGCGGCACGCTGGTACTTCGATGAAAACGGTACAAAGT
Organism: Hominimerdicola alba; assembly: GCF_900112155.1. Classification (GTDB taxonomy): domain Bacteria; phylum Bacillota; class Clostridia; order Oscillospirales; family Ruminococcaceae; genus Hominimerdicola; species Hominimerdicola alba_D. Next base: position 13,366 of record NZ_FOKQ01000024.1, read on the forward strand.
GGGGCATCACAGGCGATATCGCTGTAAGGCACGCAGACGGTTCCTACACCATTCTGGGCAGAGGTTCCGATTCCTGTGTTGACGAGAACGGCAAGAGGATATTCCTCTTTGAGATAGAAAGCTCTCTGGATGAGAACGACCCCATCAGCGAATGGGAGATAAGCTCATTCAAGAACGAACGCGGCGGTTATGACATCGTAGGACAGATCATCCTCGACCCTGACCGTGCAGAACCTACCCCTGAGCTGGTTGAGTACATCTGCCGCAAGTATAATCTTGACGCTGTAAAGTTCTACAACGAATTTGAGATAGGCGAGATCACTGCAAAGAGAGATTATATCCTGCTTACTCACGATTACAACGGTTACTATGCACCATGCAGTAAGAACCACATGATGGTGATAAACTATTCCGAGAACGGCGATACTGTAAAGATCAGGGTCAGAAAAGACCATAAAATAGAAATAAATGAAAAGAAGACCAAGGAGGACAACTGAAAATGAGAGGACAGAAATTTATTTCGGCACTTTGCGCCGCAGCAATGATGGGCAGTGCCACAGGACTTAACGCTTTTGCGGAGAACAAGGATGCTCCCGCACCTGTGAAGAAGACCTACAACTACGTGGCGCTGGGCGACAGTATCGCGGCAGGCTACGGTCTTAACAAGGATAACGGTCTTATGGGCGATCCTGCACTGGTGATAACCGACCAGCTTCTTGCAAACCCTGTACAGGGTGCTTATCCTGCAATACTTTCGGGTAAGCTGAAAGAGCTGGGAGCAAATTACGGCGTTGATGTTCAGGGTACGAACCTTGCATCTACCGCTTACCGTGCGGCTGATATCGAAAAGACCATCAGACAGCAGGGTTACAAGGGCGAATTCGCTACAAGCATACTGGAAAGCTTTGTAGGTGAGGGCGCAAGCGAGGTACTTACACCCTATCACGATATATATCAGAAATACCTTACCCAGGCTGATCTGGTAAGCATACAGCTGGGCGGCAACGATATAATCATGAGCATCATTCCCGAGATGCTGGAGCATGAGAATCCTGTTATCAGGGCTTCGGCTATGTCCCTTATGCTGACTCTCTTCGGTACCGATACCGAAACTGCTATGGGAGCGGGTTTGCAGATAATCGACCAGAACAAGGAAAGCATCACAGCTGATACCTTCCTTGAAGCCGCAAACTACATGAAGAATATCGGCGCTAAAGCCGAGGAACTTGTACAGCAGTCCGCTGACCACGTTAAGGGCGTTGTTAAGGCTGTACAGGAGGTAAATGGTGATACCGATATCGCACTGGTTGGTATGTTCAACCCCTACCGCACAGCTGAGGAGTCCGCAGAAGTTGAAAAGGACGTCTTCGATGTGCTGGGACCCATCTTTGCTGAGGCTTCCGATGCCGCAGCCGAGACAGAGGAACAGACCGATGCCAAGGGTGAACCCACTCAGGAATTCGCTGAGACCATCAATGAAAAGGTGGAAAACGTCACCGATATGAAGGAAGAACTTGACAAGGCATTCGATCACGAGCAGACAGGAAAGGTCATCGACGCTCTTTCACAGAGCAAGAACATGAACGACGTTATGTCTCTTGCATCAACAATGCAGCTCCCCCCCGAGCTCACCTCGGAACTTTCAAAGTATACTGATATCGACCAGCTGAAAGGCACTCTTGGCGTTATCAACAGCGGCGAAGACGTAAGCGAACTCCCCGATGTTGCAGCACTTATCGGACAGTTCAGCAATTCCGCAGCAGCCGCAGAAGCCAAGGCTTTTGCAAAGCAGATAGCAGGCCCCGCAGCAATGCAGCTGGCAGGCAAGAACGTTGACCCTCAGATGAAGTCTCTTAATGAGAAGCTGAAAGTCATCGCTAAGGAAACAGGCGCGGTATATGTTGATGTATACAATATCTCGCCTGAGACCGACTTCGACCCCCATCCCAACGCAAACGGTCATCAGGAGATAGCTGATATCGTATTTGCTTCCGTAAAGGGAATTGCAGCTGACAGAATGACTGGCAACATGAAAGTTTCCGATGTTGAGGACATTACCACCCCTGATGAGACCACAACTTCCGATGAGGTAACTACCTCCGACGAAGTTACTACAGATGACAACGACAGACCCATCGGCGATATCAGCGGCGACGGCAAGATCAATGTCACCGATATCACAATGGTGGCTGCCCACGTGAAGGGCAAGAGGATGCTTGGAGCCGAAGCTCTGATCTATGCAGACGTTGACCGCAACGGCAAGATCAATGTTACCGATATTATCATTATCGCGGCTCACGTAAAGGGCAAGAAACTGATCACAAGATAAGAACTCCAAGAACAATACAGAGCAAAGACCGCAGATGTCAGATGACCTGCGGTCTTCTGTTTTTTAAAGACATAAAAACGGCTCGGGAAGATCAGTGCTTTCCGAGCCGTATCGTATGCTTTTAAATATTATGGCAGCTTGGATATCTTTCCTGTGATGTACTGTGAGAGTGTAGCTGCATCATTGGTATTAACAGTGCCGTCGCCGTTGACATCGCAGACTGCTTTGTTGACAGTTACCGCCTTGCCTGCAAGGTACTGTCTCAGCAGAACAACATCCATTATATCAACGGTGCCGTCGCTGTTGATATCGCCTTTGAGGTAATTATAAGTGGGCTTTACAGCGTTGTCCTTTACCAGATAATAGGTCATATCGCAGTACGCCCTGAATGAGTAATTCTCTCTTGTATCGTCTGAGGAACCAAGCTTTGTGACTTCCACCTTGTCGCCGAAGATATCATACACGCTGAATCCTGTGCCGGGATTTACGGATACTATACCAGTGCCCGTGCTCTTATCACGCCAGAAGCCCCATACAGCGCTCTTGGAGAATGCGCCGTCAACTTCCATCAGATAATCGCTGGTGGCAAAGCCCTTTCCAAGCTCGATCTCTTCCTGCTTGCCCATTGCGCTGGTATGCATAACGGTAAAAGGACCGTCATCGGGTATCGTGGGGAGCATTTGCACATCAAAATCTCCGGGCTGAACGTACTGTCTTACAATGAAAAGCTTTCCCGAGTAGGTTGAGCTTGAAAGTGTTATCTCGTTTGTGCAGGTATCGCTTGAGTGAGTAACCGTAAGCTCTTTCTGGCTGTCAGCGTAGTAAACTTTTACAGGCATATCCATGTAAGTTTTGAAAGTGACCTTTCTGCCGTTTCTCTGAACATCAAAAACGCCGCCTGTGATGGATTTATCAACGTAGAACATATCCTGCTCATTGAAATATGCGGGGTAAAGAAATATGTAGCTGTCGCTGACTCCGTAGTAGCCGTCATCGTGCTGAACGAGCTTGTAATTATTCTCAACAGTAAAATCGCCGTAAGGCGTGCATTCAGCCTTGTAACTGTTCATGATCATGTCCTGGTTTTCGCAGGCATACATAGTGCCGTTGACAGTATAGGTAAATGCATCGAGCGAGGTCATTACTATATCGTATTCATCGGTCACAGTATCGCCTGATTTCAATAGCTTGCCGTTCTGATAAGCCTCTACATAGTCATTATTGTTAGTGAATGTGTATGTGTGAACATCCTGCTGAGACAGTTCGTAGGGGATAGGTGGAAGTTCAAGTGCCGAAACAGAGCTGTATCCCAGTACAGCTGTGGGGCATGATGCGGTTATCATCACCGCGAGAGCCGAAGCCAGCATTCTTTTAGAAAAAATACCTTTCATAAAATCCTCCTTTTAAAGTAAATATCGACATATAATAGAATATTGTACCACAATTTCATTAAGATGTCAATAATTATTGTGTGAAATGTGTATGACTTTCAACGTTCCGCGGAGCACACATAAGACATAAAATTATGGATCAGCAGGCACGATCGGCAGTTCAAACTCATCGCCGTCGATATTTATCTCGTAAGGAGCATCGGAACTGTCCGCCGACGCCGAAGTCACATCGGGAGAGCCCTCTTCGGTAACAATCACGATACCTGTTTCGGTCTGAATGTCGGGCTGATCTTCATCTGATATTGATGTAACGGCATTTGGCTTTTCTTCGGAAATGCTGTCAGCATCGGATGGATCACTCGATTCGTCCGAATCTGCACTTTCGGCAGAAGAAACTTCCTCTGCCATACTTTCCACCGTTTCACCCTGAGATATTTCCGCCGATATGTTTTCATCGGTCACAGCAGAACTTACCGATGATTTGCTGTCCGCCGACTTACTATCAGAACTTTCACCCGCTTTGCACCCGCAAAAAGTCAGCGCTGCCGATACTGCTATCACCGCTGTAATGGTCTTTTTCAGCATGATATCACACCTTTCTTCTGTAAATTACTTTGCTCAATTATAGCACAGACAGGGGGAAAAGTAAAGCGGGGGAATAAAAAAACTCCGTCAGCGCGTATAGTGGCGATAACGGAGTTTTGTGTATCAAATCAGTAAGGAGTATCGGTGGTGACAGCTGAAAGCATCTCAAAAGATGTCTGCCACTTGTTCACATCTTCCTCGTTAAGATCGAATGAATCGCGGACAGCTTCAAGAAAATACTGCGCCTTGTCGTGAACGTGAGGGAAGCTGTACAGTCCCGGGGCTATCTCGTAACCCCACATCATGTAGACGATAAGATCTTCCATCAGGGTAGCACGGTCTTCCATAGCAAAGGTGAGGGCATAGTTGTAGTAGAAGTACACATCGTCTGCGTCCTGCGTCAAAGTTCTGGGGAAGTATTTTTCCGAGGCGTAGCAGTATTTGTCGGTGAACTCACAATCCCTGTAAGTTTCGTAATTTTCGGTATAAGAGAAGCCCTTGGGGTTCAGGGATCCCCACTTGCTTTCACTGAAAGTACCCATGTCGGTCATTGTGAGATCAATGATATGGGTCAGTTCGTGACAGACCGTTGGTACGTTTATCTCGCCGTCAGGTGATATATCTATAGAAAGATATGTTTCCGTGTCATTTTTATTGGCAAATGCGGGAATACCACCATCTTCAAATAGTTCAGCATCAGAGCTGATAGTACCTGTGAGGTATATTTTCATGGGACTTCCATCAGCTGATATAAGCTGTTCCGTAAGTCCCTGAGGGAACACGCCAAGTGCTTCGTCAACGTATGCCAGCGCCTTCCTGATGCCGCTGTCATCAGTGTATTTTTCAGCTTTGAGAGTTTCATCTTCCTCTTCGTAGACTGTTCTGATATCCTCGCCGTATACTATGTCCACACCGTATTTTTCCTCGATCTTTTCTGCTATCTGCTCGGTGGTGTCATCTTCTGAAAAAGTCGGTTCCGAAGTATCACTGTTTGTGCCGACATCTTTCGTGTCTGTCTCGGAACATTCTTCGGGCTCATCTTCATGTTCTGACATATTTGTTTCTTCTTCAGTTACGATCTCCGCTTCTGATGAATTGTTGCTTTTGACTGATTCGTCCTGTTTAGCCGAATTACAGCCTGTAAACGCTATTGTAAGACCAAGCACTGCAACAATGATCTTTATCCTATCCATACTATCTCCGTCCTTTTCAGTTTTTCATATTATTCAAATATCCGCGTATCTAGTGGATTTTATGCATCTGTCACGGACTTATTATACACTCTTTATGATAGATTGTCAATACCTTGACAATCATTTCCTTGGTCAAAATAACCAAATATCCCCGAAGTCACTTGACAAACCAATAAACATGAGTTAAAATAACTGTGTTACGTAACACTGTTATCAAAGGAGGACACACCATGTCAGAAAAGATCACAAATAATAATGAGAGCCGCGAAAAGCTCATCGAGTGCGCAAAAAGAGAGTTTCTGGAAAAGGGCTTTGCAAAGGCTTCTCTGAGAAAGATATCCTCGGATGCGGGGCTGACGACCGGTGCTGTATACTTCTTTTTCGGAGACAAAAACGGATTGTTTGAGGGTGTTGTGGGTGAAGCACTGGCTCAGCTGAATGCAGTGCTTGAAAACCACTTCACCCAGGATATAGAAGCCGACCTCACCGCATATCAGCAGCAGGACGGCGACCACGACGATTTCAGCGAAGCTCTGGTGGACGTCATCTACGGTCATTACGACGAGATGACCATACTCCTTGACCGCTCGGCAGGCTCGAAGTACGAAAGGTTCGTTGACAGTATCATAGACAAGCTGGACAGTTCATACATCGTGCTTGCGGAAAAGTATGCCGCCTGCGTGCCGAATAAGCGGGTCAACAGGAAAATGCTCCACTGGCTCACCCATGTGCAGATAAATGCTTTCGTCCATATGATGCAGCACGAGAAAGACAAGGAGAGCGCCCTGCATTTCATCAAGCCCGTAATGGATATGCTGATCAAAGCGTGGATGGAGTATTCGCTGGAGGACGATGTGTAGACAGGATAACTTAAACTAATGGCAAACAGCGCGAAGCAACAGCCGATGCAGTCTATGCGAGCGCTGTCTTGACCGAGTAGGCGAAGAGAGACGTGGGGGTATGTTGGCTGACGGTGACTGCTTCGAGCGTTGCCCCCATTTAGAACGATCCAAAGTAAAACTCAGTTGGAGTATTCAGATATCAAAAAATTTTACAGTGAAGTTAGATAAATCTAACTAAAGAAAGGAGACCCAATATGTTTTTAGAGATACAAGACGTTAAAAAAAGCTACGGCAAGGACACAAGCTATATCCAGGTGCTGAAAGGTGTCAGCACAAAGGTCGATAAGGGGCAGATGTGCGTTATACAGGGCACCAGCGGCTCGGGAAAATCAACGCTGCTCAACTGCATCGGCGGGCTGGATACTATGGATTCGGGTTCGGTGAAAGTGGACGGCAAAGAAATATTCGGTCTGCGCCCCGCCGAGCTTTCCGACTACCGCCGTGACTATCTGGGGTTCATTTTTCAGTTTTATAATCTGGTGCCGAACCTCACCGTTCGGGAGAATATCCAGGTATGCGGCTATCTTACGGATTCTCCTCTTGATATGGACGAACTGCTGGATGTTCTGGGGCTTACCGAACATCAGAACAAGTTTCCCGCGCAGCTTTCGGGCGGTCAGCAGCAGAGGTGCGCCATTGCCCGAGCCCTTATTAAAAACCCGAAGCTTCTTTTGTGCGATGAACCCACAGGCGCTCTGGATTCAAAGACCTCCCGCGATATCCTGATACTGCTGGAAAAGATCAACAAAAAGTACGGCACCACCATGCTGATCGTCACCCACAATAACTCCATTAAAAATATGGTGCACAAGGTCATCGTCATAAAGGACGGACAGATACGTAAAGACTACGAAAATGAAACCATCGTCCCCGCTGCCGAACTGGAGGACTTGTGATGAACAGAGTACTGAAAAAGCGTCTGCCCCGCGATCTCAGGGCAGGGATAGGGCGGTATACCGCGCTGATACTGGTCATCGCCATGGGCATTTTTCTGGTGCTGAGCATAGTCGGTTCGGCTGAAACAGTGCTCCATGGTGCGGTGGAAAAGCGTGCTGAATTCAACACCGAGGACGGCTTCTTCACGGTATTTTTGCCCCTTGCAGACAGCGAGATAGCAACCATTACCGAGGACGGCACAGAGATACAAGCTGAGTTCTACACCGACCTCACCGTAGATGAGGACACCAAGCTGAGAATATTCAAGAACCGCGAGAATATCGACAAGATCATTCTTGATGATGGCAGACTTGCGGAAGCATCAGGGGAGTGCGTTGTGGAGAAGCGCTATGCTGCTGTCAACGGTCTTGAAATCGGCGACACCATCACGGCTGGCGGTCATGATTTCGCGGTTACAGGCATCGGCGCTGTGCCCGACTACGATCAGCCCAAAGCCAAGTTCTCCGACACAGCTGTGCAGTCCCGATTTTTCGGACTTATCTTCGTTACGGATGAGTGCTATGAGGATATCCGCGCAGAGGGTGATCTGCCTGCTGAGGAGTATGTCTACGCCTATAAACTTGGTAATGATGTCACCGATGATGACCTGAAAGAGAAGATCCGTTCCATCAAGCTTGATTACTTGAAGGTCGAGGACAAGTATTTCCGCGAGACCATCGAGGATATCCTCTCCGACCGCAATAAGTTAGAAGACGGCATAAACTCCCTCACCGAGGGGACTTCCGACCTCACCAATGGCATGACCGAACTTGATTCTCACAGCGCTGAGATCAATAACGGTGCGCAGAAGCTTGTAGATGCCTATTTTGCACAGGCGAACGAAAGTCTTGCGGCGGCAGGAATGAAACTCATCCTGACGGAAGAAAACTACGCCGAAGAACTTGACAAGCTGATAAAAGTGACCAAGTCCGAAGACCTCAAAAGCCTGAAAGAAAGCCTTTCTGGCATGATCGCATACAGGGATGGACTTGCTGATTACACTGATGCTGTCACCCAAGCAAAAGAGGGTTCAGCCGAACTTGATGAGGGCGCAGGAGAACTCTCCGAGTGGATAGAAAAGCTCCTTGATTCGGCTTTTGATGTGGATATCGAGAACCTCGTTTCATTCGTGCCCCGCGGCGATAACGAGCGCATCGAAGCCGCCGCAGGTGATGTGGTCATGGATAAGAACGCGGGTCTTGCGGCGGGGGGGATAATCCTTATCCTTTTCGGCTACGTGATTTCGGTTTTCGTTGTTCACCGCGTTGAAAGCGAAGCACCTGTCATCGGGGCGCTGTACGCCCTTGGCGTGAAGAAAAAAGACCTTCTGCGGCACTACATAGCCCTGCCGACTCTGGTGGCTTTCATCGGTGGAGTAATCGGCACAGCGCTGGGATTTTCGCCCATCGGCATCGGCACGAGGTTGCAGAGCAGCTACGGCTATTTTTCCCTGCCCCGGTACGATATCTACTACGCGCCATATCTGTTTGTTTACGGGCTTATCCTGCCACCTGTGATATCAGCCATAGTTAATGCTCTGGTGATAAACAGCAAGCTTTCGCGGACGGCACTTTCCCTTATCAAAAACGAGCAGAGTTCTTCAAACTACCGCAGATTCAATGTAAGGTCGAAAAACTTTACAACTGTATTCCGCATAAGGCAGATGGTGCGTGAACTGCGCTCGGCGCTGACTGTGGTACTCGGAATGCTGGTATCCCTGATGGTTGTGATGCTGGGTCTTGACTGTATGGTGATGTGTCAAGCAGTTAAGCATGACAATGTGGCTGATACCAATTACGGCTATATGTACCTCTACAAGTACCCTGAAAAGGAAGTCCCCGAGGGCGGCGAAGGCGCTTTCATCAAGACACTTTCCACCGAGTGCATGGGATACACTCTTGATGTGACGGTGATAGGACTTAACGAGAACAGCAGGTACTTCGATGCTGACCCCGAAAAGGGAAAGAACAAGGCTGTTATCAACAACTCCCTAGTTCAGCGCTACGGCTACGATATCGGTGACAGGGTGACTTTCACCGATGCGGCATCTGACCGCGACTACACTTTCACAGTTACGGATATCGCCCAGTATTCACCGGGATTCACCGTGTTTATGGATATCGGCTCAATGCGGGAGCTTTTCGGTGAGAGTGAAGATTACTTCAATGCTGTCTATTCGGCGGAAGATCTTGACATCGATCCGGGAAGACTTTACAGCGTCACCACCAAGGCTGATATCGAGAAGAGCTCGGGTGTTTTCGTTGATCAGATGGGTCCTCTTGTCTACACGCTGATGACCGCAGGAACTGTTATCTTCGTGGTAGTTATGTATCTTATGATGGGCGTGATGATCGACCGCAGTTCCTTTGGCATCTCTCTGATGAAGATATTCGGATACCGTCCCAAAGAGGTGCGCAGCCTGTACCTCAACGGCAACCTGATAGTCATTTCTATCGGTGCACTGATATGCATACCGCTGGCGAAATTCCTGATGGACTGCATCTATCCAAGCTTTATCCCCAACGTTGCCTGCTCAATGTCGCTGGATTTTCCGCCTTACCTATATCTGATAGTGTATGGTGCGGTGCTTGTGGTCTACTTCATCAGCAGTGCTCTGCTGACAAGAAAGCTGAACCGCATAACACCCGCCGAGGTGCTTAAAAACAGAGAATAAATATCTTATCTTTTACCGCCGCCTTTCGCTTGCATGAACGAAAGACGGCTTATTTATGTCTGCGTTTTTTATTCAGAAAAATATTCATTCCCGAGAGCCTTTTACAGTTATTTCCAAAGCATAATAGAATACCTCTGCGGGCGCGTAAATAGGCGTTCATCTGACTACGGTTTATTTACAGTAAACCGCTTTTATGCTTAACTTCTGTTTTGTGCATAATGTCGAAATTTTTACATATCTATTCTGTTATCTTGACGAATTTTTTTCGTAATGTTATAATAGTATCGTTAGTGAAATTTTTGTCATTTTTGCATATTTCGTTGCTGTTCGGCGGTGGGGTGAATTGTTGCTTTACATTCAAGTTCTCTTGCAAAATCTTCCATTGCATGGGCTCGTGCATAGGCTTCATATTCCGCGAGTTCTTCATCGGTTATCTTGCCGCTGTCAGCCGATAAAGCCTTAGATGGGTTGATTTTTCTCGACCTTGCGATATCTTCGGATATCCAGTTTTTCAGCTTTGCATAACAGCTTTGGTAAACTTTACCTGTCTGTTCCATGTAAGTGTCCATGCTTTCGATGCATTTATCGGTCATATGCTTGCCGAACCTGTTTACCAGACTGCCGTATTCACCAAAGGACAAAGATATATTTCTGAACTCTCCGAATTTGTATTTCCTGTGGGCGGGGGAGGGGGTGTGCTCGGGATATTCCCGATTCGCTGTAATTTCTTTACCCTCACCCTCATCTTTAACTTCATCTTTGTCTTTTTCTTCATCCTTTTCCTTATCGGCATTTTTGGTATCCATTGGCATGGGGTCGTATGCGGTGGCACTTTCGTTGGATAAAGTGCTGTTTTCGGTTACTACCGTGTTATCGGAAGACTTCCAGCGCTTGCGGGCGTTCTTCTGATTGCGCTGGCATATCTTTTCGTAGCGCTCCGCATCACGGCGAAGCTGATTCGCTATCATGATGAAAGCGATCTTCAGTCCGCCTTTGAAATCAGGAACTTCACCTGTTTTCACAAAGGCGAATACCCCGCGGATAAGCTCGCCCCTTTCGGCGTCGCTTTCCAGTGCCAGGAAGGTCTCTTCCCATTCTTTGTAGAGCATGAAGCTCTTGCTTTTGCTGTTGATACTGTTCATAAATTTCTACCTCCTGTATATCCTGGTATGCGGTCGCATAACTTTCACTATCAGGAAAAACAGCAGAAAAGTTGTACGTTTTTGTACAACTCTTGCAGAAATATGTCCGAGTTAAATATAAAAACATTTGTTTGCACAAAACCGCACGTGTTATTATGTGCGGATAGATAAATTTTGTGATGAAAACTTTTCCCTAAAGACCGCTTTCAATATCGGTCAGGCGGTGTAAGATCAGACCTGTGATATATCATCATCAAGGGGCGAAAACAGCCAATGCCCTCAGGGTGATACATCGGGTCGGAACCAATTGCCGTCAGCCTTATGTGAGTACTTTCAGGAAAAGGAAAAAAAGAAGGAGGCATTTTAATGGCTGTAAAGAAAAAGACTATCATTATCCCTGCGGTGATCGCATTGCTTGCGGGCGGCGGACTTTATGCCTGCAGTGCAATGTCCAAGGCTGCACAGGAGAGCCTGATAGCAAACACAAAGTATTCGGTTATCCCTGCGGGTCAGAACGACCTTTCAAAGGTGATATCCACCACGGGTAAGGTCATCGGCAACGGTACAGTTGACGTTACCACAAAGCTCAATTGTTCGGTTAGCAAGGTAAATGTCAGCCTTGGCGATATGGTCAAGGAAGGCGACCTGCTTTGCGAATTTGACACCACCGAGCTTCAGGAGGAATACGATTCGCTGAAAGAGCAGATGGATAATTCCGATAAAAAGGAAAAATCTGACAGCTCCAAAAACGAGCGTGACCTTGAAGCCGCAAAGTCAAAGAAAGATGCGTCTCTTGCAAGGGCACAGCGCGAGATTGACAAGGCTGTCACCGCCCGTGATGATGCTTACAACAAGTATAACAACCTCTGCAACGAGTACAATTCCGCTTTGGAGCGCGGCGATGAGAACTATGACTATACTTCGGTATGGGCAACTCTCGAACAGCTGAAATCCGGTCTTTCCAATTATGATGATGCTGTTACACTGGCAAACGATTCCTACAAGGATACGGAATCTACCTGCGATGATGCTATCCAGAGGATCCAGGATGTTATCGATGCAGAAGCTTTCGGTTCCACCGATGACAACCAGAAGAAGCTTGACAAGCTGGCTGAGCAGATAGAGCAGTGCAAGGTATATGCATCTCAGTCGGGCATAATCACCGCCCTGAACGTAAACGAGGGAAGCGTACCTTCATCGCCTTCCATCATGACCATCGTAAACACCGATAAGACAGTCATCGAGCTGACTGTCAAGGAGACTGATATCACCAAGATAGAAGAGGGCATGACTGCCAAGGTAACTTCCAAGGTTCTTCCCGGCGAGGAATTCTCCGCTACCATCACACGTATCGTCAATGTCGTTTCCAACGATGTTACCGCTGAGGGCTCGTCTTCGGGCTACAAGGTGGAAGTCACCCTTGATGAGACCAATGACAAGCTTCTGATAGGTATGTCGGCTTCCGTTGATGTTGTTATCAACGAGATAGGCGAAAAGCTCAGCGTGCCTTATTCAGGCGTGTTTGAAGAGGACGGCGCTGAATACGTATATGTTGCCGAGCCTGCCGATGATAATGAAGGCGGCTACATCGCCAAGAAGAAAAAAGTGGAAAAAGGCGAGGAAAGCGACTTTTATGTTGAGATCAAGGGCGGTGAAGTCAAGAGCGGTGATCTTGTCATCGAAGATCCCGTTGGCGGTGAACTTCCCGATGTCAGCGACGGAGCGAGGGTGCAGGTAAATGAAAAGAAGAAGTGACCCTGTAATCCACATGGAATCCGTTACCAAGAAGTACTACGTGGGTGAACCCAATGAACTTCAGATACTTTTCGATATCGGGCTGGATATCTTCGAGGGCGAATTCGTGTCCATCGTGGGAGCATCGGGCTCGGGCAAAAGTACGCTGATGAACATTATCGGTCTCCTTGACAGACAGACCGAAGGCGAGTACGAACTCAACGGAAACAGCACCAAGGTGCTTGACGACAAACAGCTTTCCCGAATCAGGAACAAGGAGATCGGCTTCGTGTTCCAGAATTTCAACCTTATACCAAAGATATCCGCGCTGAAAAACGTGGAGATGCCCATGATGTATGCAGGCGTATCCCAGAAGAAGCGCACCGAGAGGGCTATGGAGCTCATCGAGCTGGTGGGTATGAGCGACAGATACACCCATGACCCTGCAAGGCTTTCGGGCGGACAGAAACAGCGTGTTGCCATCGCTAGGGCTATGGCGAATGACCCGTCTATCATTCTTGCCGATGAGCCTACGGGCGCACTTGATACCAAGACAGGCAGAATGGTAATGGATCTGTTCCACAAGCTTCACGAGGAAGAGGGCAAGACCATCGTGCTGATAACCCACAGCCCCGAGCTTGCATCTGAAACACAGCGCATGATAACCATCAGCGACGGCAGGATAATCGCTGACGATTACAAAAAGGAGGTGTTTCAGTGAACCTCCTTGAAAGCATAAAAATGGCGTTCTCCTCACTGGCGATAAACAAGCTCAGGTCATTCCTGACCATGCTTGGTATCATCATCGGTATCAGCGCCGTTATCACGATAACGACCATTGGTAACTCCATATCAAAGACACTGAACAATACCTTTGACCAGTTAGGTGACGTAAAGCTCACCATCTATCCCGAGATAAGGGATGATTACGAGGGCAAGTATCCGGAAAACGATGACGATACCCTCACCCTTGAAAAGGTACAGGAACTTGTGGAAAAGCATCCCAATGAGCTTACATACAGCTGTAACGAGGCTTACGGCGCTGCAGATATCGTGAACCTGAAAGGCGAGACTTTTAAGGCTCTGATGATCGGTGTTTCAGGTGACTATTTCGATCCTCCCCAGTTCAAAAAGCAGATAGTTCAGGGACGTGCGCCCTCAAATGCCGATAACATCGGCAAGAAGCACACCTGTGTAGTATCTGATGTATTCTGTGAGCAGTACTTCGGTTCGGCAGATGACGCACTGGGCAAGACCATAAGGTTCGAAGTGAACAATCAGGGTAATATCAATCTGACCATAGTCGGCATAATGGAATACACCGACCTTGAAAAGAGCGAGATGAAGATCAACACCACGAAGAACAAGCTGGATATAAGGACTTATGTTTTCTTCCCATACAACACCATGCTTGAAGCTAAGGGTCTTTCCCCGAAAGAGACTATACTCCACAGCGCACAGATAGGCTGGACAAGCAACTGTGATTCCGAGACTGCCAAGAGGTACATCGAAGATTACTTCGAGGATGTATACCGCAACAACGATACATGGCAGATCGCTATATACGACTCTCAGGAAGAGATGGGCATGATAACCACCGTGCTGAACGTTATCACCATAGCGATATCAGTAATTGCGGCTATATCGCTGATAGTCGGCGGTGTGGGCGTTATGAACATCATGCTGGTAAGCATACTTGAGAGGACCCGTGAGATAGGTGTCCGCAAGGCACTGGGTGCGCTTAACGGCGATATAAGAAGCCAGTTCGTTATCGAAGCAGTTATCATCTGTCTTACAGGCGGAACCATAGGCGTGCTGATAGGCGTTCTGAACGGCGTGATCCTCAGCAAGGTAGCGGCGATACTGCTCAACACCATGGCAGCTGAATATGCTGAGTACATCACACTGAGTGTACAGCCATCGATACCTGCGATCATCATTTCGCTGGCATTCTCGATGCTGACTGGACTGATATTCGGTTACTATCCAGCAAAGAGAGCAGGCAATATGAATCCTATTGATGCGCTGAGGTATGAATAATCCTTTGGTAATTCATAATTCATAATTCACAATTCATAATTATTGGCAGGGCAACCACGTAGTGTGGTAAGTATGCCAAGGATTGGAGCTTTTGGTCAAGCTTTTCGCGAAAAGCTTGCGGAGAGCTCGAGAGGCAGAGCCTCTCGGTCAAGGCACCCAAGCGTCGTGGCAACAAAGCCGTAAATAGCACAGCAAACTATCGACCAAAAAAAGGCGCGGCAATATCAAATATTCCGAGCGTATGCGATCGTATGCCACCGCACAAACTATCCGCGTGAAATATTGCCGCGCCCGTCATCGGACAGCGATAGCGAATCCGATGACTCGACCCGAGGAACGAGGGGCGACTAGCTCCCCGCCTACGAATGTGAATGTGCAAGCGCATAGAATCCCATGCGATCGTATAACAGCTCATTGGTTGGTATGATCGAAACTTTGGTTTGAATTATCCGCGGCGAGTGCATGAATGTATAAGTATGAAATGCATAAAACTTATGCGACCGCAACCCACCACAGTACATAAGGATAACATAAGAGTCAACGAAAGACGACACTATAATACTATGCACAAAGTCCCCAAATGGGCAAACAAACCGGAAAATCTTGCTGCCGTCCCCGCTGATGAGGACGGCAGTTTGTGTATAAAAAGGAGGAAGAACTATGTCACAGCAAACAAATTTCAACATTACCGAGGAAGAGACCGCAGGCTCTGTATGCGAACTTCAGACAATAACACCCGATGAAACTGCCGATTATGATGTGGTAGTCGTAGGCGCGGGCGCTTCCGGTGTTCCTGCTGGCTGCAAGGCGGCTGAACTGGGCGCTAAGGTGGCGCTTCTGCAGAAAGCTGCCGCTGTTGTATCACAGGGCAACTGCGGTTCAGCGATAATCAAGTCAAGGTCTACCGAGGCAGGTATCGCCAAGTGGATTCACCATACCAACGGTCTTTGCGACTGGCGTGCCGATACCAAGCTGCTGAGAGCCTACGCAGACCATTCCGAAGAAGCTATGATGTGGTTCTGGAACAGGGCGGGCATGACCAAGGAGACCGAGTACGGTGACGGCAGTAAAGTCGACAGCAACACCGACAGCGCAAAGCTTCTCAATGACGGCAACGGTCTCTGTGCATTCATCAGCACCAGCGGAGATTTCACAGGTCACTGGCAGGACAGGGAGAACAGCTACGAGTACGGCGATGACCACTGTTATTTCTGGGCACCCTGGGTAGGTCCCAAGCCCAAGAACGTCAGCAACGCGTTGAAAAATATCATCGATAACGTGCAGAAAACAGGTGTGGCATTGGATGTTTTCTACAGCACCCCCGCGGTTCAGCTTGTTACCGAGAACGGCAGAGTATGCGCTGTTATCGCCAAGAACAGCGAGGGCAAGTACATCCGCTATAACGCGAAAAAAGGCGTTATACTTGCCACGGGCGACTACACCAACAATCCCGCAATGGTAAAAAGGTGGTGCCCGGATATCGCCGAGTTTGATAAAAAGCAGTTCGGCAAAACAGGTGACGGTCATATACTTGCCATGTCCGCAGGTGCTGAAATGGAACCTCTGGGACACACAAAAATGATGCACGATTTCGATTCCGCGCTGATGTTTGAAGAGCCATTCCTCTACGTCAACATGGAGGGTGAGCGCTTCACAAATGAGTATACAGGCTTTGTATACATGGGAAATATCCTGCGCACACAGCCTGCTTACAAGGGCTCCATGCTTGATGCGGAACATAAGGAAACAGGCTCAAAGGGCTGGTACTGCACCATCTACGACAGCACATACATGGACTGGCCGGATGATGAATTTGTCAGCAGGAGAGTGCCGCCTGCAGTTATGGAGAAATTCATTCCCGGCGCAGTAGAAGAACCTCAGGGCGTATTCAAGAACCTCATCGACCTGCACAGATGTGACACACTTGAAGAACTGGCAAAGGAGCTTGACGTGCCGTATGACAAACTGAAAGCTTCCGTTGACCGCTACAACGAGCTCTGCGATAAGGGCGTTGATACCGACTTTGGCAAGCCCGGGAAGTATATGCACAAGATAGAAAAAGCGCCTTTCTGGGGAGCTAGAAAGCACATCCGCGTATCGGCAGAAGTCTCGGGCGTTTTCACCGACGAGTATGGCAGAGCCCTCTACAAAGACGGTACTCCTATCCCCGGCCTTTACTGCGTGGGCAATCTTGGCGGACAGTTCTACGGCGGTGCGGATTATCCATTCCATCAGACAGGACTTTCGCTGGGCAAGTGCTATACCTTTGGTATCATCGCGGCGAAACACGCTGTCTCTAATTCTTAATTGCCCTCGGCCGGGCACGTTCGACGCAGTCAACGTTGGCCGATTCCGCCTATTTATAGTTTGGAGAGGGCGGTAGGATTGCGTGACGGCGGGTCAGAGCATGGCGAGTAAACGCATTTGAAATAACCTGAACATTTACGCAGACTAAGTGAGGTTAGCGCAACAAAGCTGTGTGCGAATGGAGCTTTGGCTCAAGCCTTTCGCGAAAGGCTTGCGGGAGTTTGAGGGCAGAGCCCTCAATCACCAAGGCACGAAACCAAAATGCACAGCGAACTTCCCGCCCCCAAAAGGCGCGGCAATATCAAAATTCCGAGCGTATGCAAAACTAATGCATACGCTCAAACTATCTGCGTAAATTATTGCCGCGCCCGTCATCGGACAGCGATAGCGAATCCGAAGACTCGACCCGAGGTACGAGGGGCGATAGGTCGCAAGCCAAAGCATACCAATGTATGCGACCGTATGCCGCTGCATTTATTGTTTTCCGCTTTCTCGACAAGAGAAATAAGGTACAACATCTGTCACCCAAGGTCAGAAGATCCAGGCAAAATAAGAGAAAATTCCCTCATGACCCATGGTCAGCCATTGACATATCTGTATCAGTGTGGTATAATATTAAAGTAAAAAAACCAAACGAAAAGGACGGTGAGGACAGAAGTGACTAACGGTGACAGTTGCGGGTCAAAAGGGCAGCTATGCGGCAAAATATCCTGCGGGCGGCAAACTGTAACGGTTCGTCGTCTTCTGTAATC
Source organism: Hominimerdicola alba (assembly GCF_900112155.1). Classification (GTDB taxonomy): domain Bacteria; phylum Bacillota; class Clostridia; order Oscillospirales; family Ruminococcaceae; genus Hominimerdicola; species Hominimerdicola alba_D. The sequence goes on from NZ_FOKQ01000024.1 coordinate 31,351, forward strand.
GTGTCTGCTTTGCGGACAGACCTAAGGATATATGTGCGCTGCCTCTGACAGACCCGTGTAGGGTGCTTTAAATGCACCATGGTCGGCAGAGGACTTTTTATGCCCATTTTTAACCCCTTGCGTCATTATTAATATTATTAATATGAACGGAGGGCTATGGATATGGCAGAGGATATCAAAAAGGATACCGAGAACACAGAGGATATCTCAAAGATAAATACAGATGACGATACCGCTGAAATGGCGGTAAAGCCCGATTATGAGGGCGAGATTATTGAAGTTATACGCAGCAACGATTCGCCGCGTGTGATACTGAAAAAACTGGAGGACTACCACGGCAACGATATCGCGGGGGTTGTGGCTGACCTCACAAAACAGGAAAGGCAGAAGCTTTATCGCGTGTGCAGCGGTGATATGCTGGCGGAAGCCTTTGAGTACCTTGATGAGGACGAGGCGGGAGTATACCTGAACGAAATGGATCTTCAAAAGGCTGCTGCTGTGGTGAGTCTGCTGGAGACTGATACGGCAGTGAATGTTCTTCGTGAGATCGAGCGTGAAAAGCGTGGGCTTATCATCGATGCCCTTTCGGCTGAGGTCAGGAAAGAGATCCGCCTTATCGCGAGTTTCGACGAAGACGAGATAGGCAGTAAGATGACCACTAACTGCATCATCATCAAGGAAGACCTTACCATCAAACAGGCGATGAGCGAGCTTGTGCGTCAGGCTGAGGACAATGACAATATCACGACTATTTTTGTGGTTGATGATAACGAGGAGTTCTACGGTGCCATCGACCTGAAAGAGCTTATCACGGCCCGCAGTACGAGGACGCTGGAGAGCCTGATAATGACCTCGTTCCCCTACGTTTACGCCAATGAGGAGATCGATGAGTGTATCGAAAAACTGAAGGATTACTCCGAAGACCTGATACCCGTGCTGGATAACAGCAGCAGACTTCTTGGCGTTATCACTGCGAAAAGCCTTATCGAAGTTGTTGACGATGAGATGGGCGAGGACTACGTGATGTTCGCAGGTCTGACAGCTGAGGAAGACTTGCAGGAGCCGCTTTTGCAGAGCATGAAGAAGCGTCTGCCATGGCTGCTGGTACTTCTTTGTCTTGGTATGCTGGTGTCGGGCGTTGTGGGAGTATTCGAGAAAGTCATCTCCCAGCTGACCCTCATTATGGCATTCCAGTCGCTGATACTGGATATGGCAGGTAACGTTGGCACCCAGTCCCTTGCGGTGACTATCCGAGTGCTTACGGACGAAAATCTGACTTTCTCCCAGAAGATGCACCTTGTGGCAAAAGAGACCCGCGTGGGTCTTTCAAACGGCATACTGCTGGGCACAATGTCTTTCGGTCTTGTGGGACTTTACATAATGTTATTCAAGCACCGCACTGCCGGATTTTCCTTTGCTGTATCGGGCTGTATAGGCATCTCGCTGATGGTGGCTATGCTGATATCAAGCGCGGTGGGAACTATTATCCCGCTGTTTTTCAAGAAGATAAAAGTTGACCCCGCAGTGGCTTCGGGCCCGCTGATAACCACCGTCAACGACCTTGTAGCTGTGGTGACTTACTACGGACTTTCCTGGGTGCTTCTGCTGAATGTTATGAATCTGGGAGGATAAATGAAACGTAAAATAATTATAGGTGTGATAATACTTATAGTAGCTGCTATTGCGGCTTATGGTGTATATATTAATTCGCCGGTAATACGAATGACAGTAGTATATAAAATGAATTTCGAACTGTTTGAAATTGCGGCGCATGGAAATGAGGATGATGTTGAGCGTCTTGTACATAAGCTTAATGACACAGTAGGATTTCAGAATACTTTTGATGATGGTATAGTAGAAGCTAACCGTAAAGAAGATCAAGAAAGACTGTATATCATCGGATACAGAGAAGGAGTAGAAAGTTCAGCCGGTGGCAAGGAGTTAAGATATGAGTGGGTCTACTCGGAGACGAAACCGGATATTGAAAATAAAGAGAGAAGCGGTTTCAGGCTTGAAAAGACTTTGGGTGACGGCTGGTACTTATATAGATGGTTAGGTTATACCTGTTAGATTCAGCTGTACGGTAATGTGCTGATGAATTTAATAATGAACAATCTGAGGAGGCATATTATGGAGAATAAGGTTTTCCGCGAGGGGGATATTGTGACCGACTGTGTTCTCGGTGATGAGATCGAGATCTATGTTCCTCATGAGAATGTCAGCGGTGAGTACATAAATAAGTGCGTTCGGCATCTGATTGATCTGCCCGAAGATACGCTTTCGGCTATATGTGAAGCGGCGAAAAGGTACTGTTTGTTCTTTATCGAGCTTTGCAGGGACGCGGCAGGGGAGAGATTCGACCCATCTGATTTTCCGCCTGTTGACAAGGCTACGCCTGTGGGTGAGATGTTCAGGTATTTCAATATTTCTACGGTGGAGTTTGAGGTCCCGAAGAACACTGATATCCCTGCGCTGAACCTCAGCGGAGGCTGTGAATGGGAGCCCGAACACGGTATACAGATATGTATTCTCGGGGATAAACTGGTTTATTTAGGCGGCTTTGAGGGAAATTCGCCGTGGGGTAAATATGATGCCCATGATGAATGGAATTTCGCAAACGTTTAAGTGAATTTCGACATTAGAAAGGAGGGCGCAATTTTTGGATAACAGCTTAGAGCGCAGGCTTTCGGGCTACGAACCGCTGTGGAATGAGTGGTACGTGGACAGCTTTATGTGGGAGGACAGCCTTGGCACCATGTTTTCGCTGAAAGATAAAAACGGCCGCAAAAGCGCAGTCAGAGTTTTGACAGTTGACAGCACAGCCTGCGGCAGACCACTTTCCGAACTGACGGCGGCTGCCATAAAAAGGATAAACGCCCGACTTCCTCTGGCGGGTGAAGCTTTCCTTGTCAGTGCGCGAAACTTCACAGTAAAAAACATCGAAAACGTTGGCGCTCCGCCTGTCGCCGCAGATATCCTTGTGCAGACGGACGACTATCGTCCCCTTGAGATCGATGGTCAGATGCCTTATATAACTGCCCGCAAGCTGGCGGATAACATCTGCCGAGGGATTCGTACAGCACACAGAAACGCCTTTACTTTCGGGGATATCTGCCCCGAAAATCTCCGCGTTGACAGCGAGGGTCATTTCTGTCTTGATGCCCCCTGCACCTATCTTCCTGCCCTTGCAGACCATACCTATGCCGCGCCTGAAACGTTTTCTGATAGCTACGATCATTTCAAGGCGGACATATATTCCTTTGGAATAATGCTTTATCAGCTTTTCAACGGAGGACTTCTGCCCCTTCAAAAAGAGGGTGAAAGTCAAGAAAATGCAGTAAAAGCACGGCTCGATGGTCAGCCCTTTGACCCGCCTGCAGGTGCACCGCCTGATCTCGGACGGTTCATAATGCAGTGCTGTATGCCGCATCCCGAGAGCCGATATGCCGATATGGATGAGGTTTACAGGGTGCTGAGCCAGCTCCCCGTTGACAGTGTACCACCCCAGTACGAGGCTTGCTACGTTCCGACCGAGAAGCGTAGGAAAGTGGAAAAGAGATCCTCTGAGGTCAAAGAAAATTCCGACACAATGCATATACCTCAACAGGCATCCCCGGGAAATACTCCGATTTCCGAAGAAAAAGAAAGCCGCGGTATGCGAATGTATGTGTTGGTACTCCTGTATATGCTTCTGGGAGCGGTGGGTGTTTTCCTGATCTATTCGATTTTCTTTTTGAAATAATGTGGAATCGTATACTTTTTTATGCAAAATGGTTGACAAATCACATGATAAGTGCTATAATGTATACCAGTAGATGAAAAGAGGTATACATTTATGACTACACAAAAAGTATCAATCAAAAACTCTCAAAGCAAACAGCTGCTCACCGTTAAGGACATGGCTCTGACCGCGATGTTTGCGGTTTTGATAGCCGTATGTTCATGGATATCAATACCAACAGCGGTGCCTTTTACATTACAGACCTTTGCTGTTTTTTGCGCAGTATCAATGCTGGGCGGCAAAAGAGGATTCTTCGCTGTGCTGGTATACATACTCCTTGGCGCAGTCGGTATCCCTGTATTTTCGGGCTTTAAAGGCGGCGCAGGAGTTCTGCTTGGCGCAACTGGCGGGTACATCATCGGATTTATTGTAATTCCCGCGCTTTGCCTGCTGACAGAAAAGCTTTTCGGCAAAAAGCTTATCGCTGAGATCTTGTCCATGATCGTTGGTCTGGCGCTTTGCTATGCTTTCGGAACGGCTTGGTTTATCAAAGTCTACACCGATACCAAAGGTGACATGACCCTCGCAAATGCCCTGAAATTCTGTGTTTTGCCCTTTATCCTCTGGGATATGCTGAAGTTGGCTGTTGCTATTTCTCTGTCAGCTGCGGTGAAGAACAGAGTTCATATCTGAATTACTTAAACGATTGCAATAACTGATCGTCCTGCGTCTTCGGCGCGGGACTTTTTCTTTAATATCCGTTTATCTCCGGAATAGTAAATATATGAGTAAAATGTTGACAATACGCGAAAATAATGTTATACTATATTTTGATATTTGATTTTACGAAATCGTTTTTAGGAGTGATGATATGTCGAAGTCGAAGAAAAAGGCGAGTGCCAAAGCTCAGCGTATACGCACTTTGCTGATTCTTCTGGTGATAACCGGTGCCCTGAGTGCTTATGTGGTGAACGGTTATTTCAAAAATCGTCCTGTTGAACTTGTAGACGGCAAAACGTCTGATAAAGCTGCAAAACTCAGTAAGAAAGCTGAACAGTCCGATAAAGCCGATGATAAAACAACTGCCGAGGAAGAGCACGAGAGCGAAATCGAACAGCAGTCTGACGAGACAAAAATCTCAGCCAAAGTCGATGAAAATACAGAAAAGCCGACCGAAAACGTTCCCGAAGACGATGAGATAACCAAGATGATGGCTGAAATGAGCCTGCACGAGAAGATCTGTCAGCTTTTTGTTGTCACTCCCGAGAGTCTTACGGGCTATGATCTGGTGACAGAATCCGGTGCAGCGACCCTTGATGCTCTGAAAGAGTATCCTGTGGGCGGTCTGATCTACTTCGCTCAGAATCTTGAGGACGTTGAGCAAACGAAATCGATGTTGGCGGCGACAGCTGAGAGCAACAGTACTGTGTCCGATATCCCGTTGTTTTTCTCGGTCGATGAAGAGGGCGGTATAGTTGCAAGGTGCGCTGAAAAGCTGGGCACGACTGAGTTCCAGCCTATGTATAAATACCGCAAAAAAGGCACAGATACAGCTTACAAGAACGCTTTCACTATTGCTTCGGATATTGCCGATCTCGGCTTCAATGTAGATTTTGCTCCCGTTGCGGACACATGGTCCAACCCTGATAATACTGTCATCGGCACCCGCGCATACAGCGACGATTTTGAGCAGACTGCCGAGCTTGTTGCAAGTGCAGTCAAGGGCTTCAATGACGGCGGTGTTGTTTGCTCACTGAAGCATTTTCCAGGTCATGGTGACACTGCTGAGGACTCACATGATGGTATGGCTTGCAGCTACAAGACGGTCGATGAACTGGAAAACGCAGAATATCTGGCATTTGAGAGCGGTATCGAAGCGGGAGCTGACATGGTCATGGTGGGACATATCACAATGGTCAACGTTGACGATCAGCCCGCATCCCTTTCGAAAACGATCATTACCGACGAACTTCGCGGCAAGCTCGGTTTTGACGGTGTGATCGTCACCGATGCCCTTGCCATGGGCGCTCTGGCAAATTATTACAGCTCAGATGAAATATCCGTAGCTGTTCTCAAAGCTGGCGGCGACCTTCTTTTGATGCCCGAAGATCTGGAATCTGCTGTTGCAGGTGTTGAAAAAGCCGTTAAGAAGGGTGATCTGACCGAAAAGCGCATAGACGAGAGTCTTGAACGTGTGCTTCGTCTTAAAAAGGATAGAGGTATCCTCAAATAAAACGATTTCGCATATAATTTAAGCGGGGAATCTTCTCCCCGCTTTTTTGCGCTCTAATTTTGGCTGAATTTGTTTGCTTTGTATCTTACAAACTTCGTTTTATCGGTAGTTTGCTGTATATCAATGTTTTGTCATGCACTAAGAGGTCTCAGCCGAACCACTCAATTTATTTGACTATTATTACGAAATGGTTTTCGTAATGTATTCCATGGCTAAATTTTACCGAACCAATTACAGCGCCACATCAAGGGTCATCATCAGAATAAACCCTATCATCACGCAGATAGTCCCCGCGCGAGAGCCTTCAAGATGCGCTTCAGGGATAAGTTCATCTGCCACAACATAGAGCATCGCTCCTGCCGCAAAGGATAAAAACCAGGGCAGGACTGTCTGTGCAGCACCTGCCAACAGCACTGTTAAAACGCCGAAAACAGGCTCAACAATGCCCGAAGCCGCCCCGCACAGAAATGCTTTCAGTCTGCCCATACCGTGTTGACGAAGTGGTATGGATATAGCTGCTCCCTCGGGAAAATTCTGTATACCCATACCAACCGCAAGAGCAACTGCCGCACCAAACAGCGCAGGGTCTGCACTCCTTGCTGCAACCGCAAAAGCCAGACCCACAGCCATGCCTTCGGGGATATTGTGAAGCGTAATGGCGAAAACGAGCATCGCCGTCCGACCTCTTCGTCGTTCTGTATCCTTAGCAAAACAGGGCAGGATCTTGTCGAGGATCATCAGAAAAGCCACTCCGCACGCGAAGCCTCCCGCTGCAGGGATCCAGCCACGTTTGCCAAGTTTTTCCGATTCTTCTATCGCAGGGATCAGCAAGCTCCACACCGAAGCCGCTATCATAACTCCTGCCGCAAAGCCCAGAAAAGCCCGCCTGACTTTGTCTGAAAAGTCGTCGCTGTACATGAAAAGCACCATCGCCGCCCCAAGCGCTGTCATCAAAAATGTAAAGCCTGTCGCGCAGGCTGCCGAAATCAAACCCGTCATAGTATGCTTCCTTTCTTTTCGTGTTAAGCTATACTATGCTCAGTTCACGCGGGTTGACACTCTTGAAATACCTATATATTGCTTTGTTTCAGCGTTGGCAGACTATTGACTTGATAATTTAGAAAAATTTCTAAATACCTCTTGACAAACTATGGCAAGTGTGATATATTGTATTTAGAAAATATTCTAATTAGATATTCTTCAAACTTACAAAAAACTATTTATACTAAAATGGAGGTGCCCGATGGGATTTCAGGAAACATTCAAAGCACTGTCCGACCCTGTACGGCGGGATATTCTCGTACTGCTTCGGGACGGCAGGATGTCGGCGGGGGATATCGGTTCACATTTCGATATGACAGGTGCGACCATGTCCTACCACTTCAAACAGCTTAAAAATGCTGACCTTATTACAGAAACAAAAGAGAAAAACTTCGTTTATTACGAGCTGAACACCTCGGTTTTTGATGAGCTTGTAATGTGGCTTGAGATGATGAAAGGTAAAAAAAATGAAAAAACTGACATGGGGCATAGCCCTGTTCCCACTGATAGCGACGGCAGCAGCGGTTAATTTTCTTCCCGAAAAAGTGCCGACACACTACAACGCCGCAGGAGAGATAGACAACTGGGGCAGCCGAAATTCCGCCTTTTTACTGCCGATTTTTATAATTATTTTCACGGCGATCTTTGAAGCCATCGCACAAGGGATGAAACGTCGGGCAGGGGACGGTGAAAATTCTGCCGATAGAGCAAAGCAGAACATCAAGGTACTTCAAAAGATCGTCCCTTGGGTTATAGGCGCGATGGGTGCGTTTCATCTAGTGATGCTGGTCAAAATGTGCGCCGACGGTCACGCTGATATTTCAAATATGCCTATTGACGACATGAGGATCTATGCATTTATTTTGGGGCTGATCTTCATTCCCATTGGAAACAGCGTTTCAAAGACCCGTCGGAATGGTCTGGTCGGATTCCGCCTGAAATGGACGCTTTACAACGATGTTACCTGGCAGAGATCAAATCTCTTCGGCGGTGTATGTCTGATGCTGGTAGGTGTCTGCACCATGATATCCGCAGCATTTATGAGTGGTCTTGCGGCGATATTGCTGATGCTTGCTTACCTTAATGTGGCGCTTGTGGTGATGATGGTTTATGCGAAGCGCGTTTATGATGAGGAAAAAGGAAAAGCTGAATCTTCGGGCGCAGAAGTAAAAGATCAAGCGAAAAGGTTCTAACGCCGAATGGGTGAATTTCGAGGGGATCAATCTGTTTGCAATTTAAAAATACAGAACTTTCTAGTTGATAAAACGTCTATTCCACCCAATTATAAATTATTCTTTGTTAGTATATGTTCCATGTCACTTTTTAAGATTCAGCATTACAAAGAAAGTGTTGAACCCATCTTCGCTTTCAGCCCATATCCTGCCGCCGTGTTCATTCACGATACTCTCAGCGATGGATAATCCCAGACCGTAGCTGTTGCCGTCACTGCGTGCTTCATCGATGCGGTAAAATCTCTTGAAAATGTTTTTGCAGTCGGATTTTGAAAGGGGTGCGCCCTTTCCCGTGACGGAAAGCACAGCGTTTACGCCCCTGCGTGCAAGTCGGATATTCACGGTATATGCCGAGTTATAGTATTTCAGCGCATTGTCCAGCAGAATACTCATCACCTGCCTAAGCTTGTCCTTATCACCCATGACCGTTATACCCTGTTCGATATCCGATGAAAGATCCATGCTCTTCTCAAAAAACAGAGGTTCAAACGGTAGTATGCTATCGGATATCAGTTTGCTGAGGTCAAGACTCTCCATTTCCGTACCGGACGTTCTGTTGTCCATTCTCGCAAGCTCCAGCAGACTTTCAACAAGTCCTCTCATTCGCTTTGAGGTGGAGAGGATATTCTGGCTCAGCACCGATCTGTCTGCTTCGGAGTACCCCTTGTCTTCAAGCATTTCAGCGTTTGTCATGATTACGGTCAGGGGAGTTTTCAGCTCGTGGGAAGCATCAGCTATGAATTGCTTCTGCTCGTTCCAGGTCTTCTCTACAGGCTTTGTCATCCACTTTGCCAGCAGAAGACTTATGATAAAAAACAGAGCGTATCCGATCAGCCCCACGATAACGCTGTTGCGTATCAGACCTTTCAGCATTGTCCTTTCGCTGGAAACATCAGCGAAAACTATCGTCCTGCCCTTGGGATTGTCCGTCACAAGATATCGCAGATCGTATTCTGCTATCATTCCGATATTTCCGTCTTCTTTCTCAACAGCATCGGTCAGCTTCTGCAGAAATTCCTCATCGGTCAGGTCGTAGTAACCTTCTCCCGATGTGGTTATCTCACCGTTTTCATCAATGGTCAGGGTGAAAAATGGAAGACGCATCTTGTGTTCAGTATCATTCGGCATACCGACAGGTGTTTTCATTATCGGGCGAAATGCCATGGCACGCATCATCTGTACGCTCTCGCGTTCCATATTCAGTCTGGTGAAATGCAGTATTCCCCCGATGATCACTGCGAACAGCACCGTCACCAATGACATTACCACCACCACGAATTTTATCTTTAATTTTCTAAGCATTATCCGTCACACTCCAGATGATAGCCCAGCCGCCGCACCGCCTCGATGTGTATATCCGAACCGATGCTTGAAAGCTTTTTGCGCAGAAATCCTACGTACACTTCCACATGGTTCTCCACCGCATTTGAATCGTAACCCCACACCTTGGTCAGCAGAGATTCCTTTGAAATGTGATTTTTGCCCGATACCATCAGCAGGCGCATTACTTCGAACTCTCTGGCCGAAAGGCTCACGCTGTTGTCATCGCAGGCAAGTTCAGCGGATTCAAGATCAAGATGAGTGTTGCCGAAAACAAGCTCATTTACCTGTGTGCCCTGACGTCTGAGCAGAGCATTTACGGTGGCAAGAAGTTCTCTGGAATCAAAGGGCTTTGTCAGATAATAGTCCGCCCCCGAATCAAGCCCCCGCACCTTGTCTTCTATCTCAGACCTTGCCGTCAGCATGAGTATCGGCACGGAGATGTGCTTTTTTCTTATATCCTTAGCCACCTGATAGCCGTTTCTGAAAGGGAGCATTATATCCAGTATTATAAGATCGTAGATACCCAGCATGGCATATTCTTCACCGCTCTCTCCATCGTATACAGCTTCCGATTCAAAACCCTTTGAGGTCAGCATCAGCTTCAGCGAATCCGCCAGAGTGCGTTCATCTTCTATGATAAGTATTTTCAAGGCTATTCCTCCCTTGGTGCAGTTTCTTTTTATTATAGATCATGATACTTAATTGAAACTAAAATATCAGCCTTTTATGACCTGATACCAAATACCGCACCGAAGCGAATAATTTCTTCGATGCGGTGCATTAATGTACACTTTTGTCAGACGGCTTTTTCTTCCTCGAAGATCTCACCGTCAACGATGCGGACAGTTCGCTCAGCCCATTTTGCAACGTTGAGATCGTGGGTTATCATAACTATTGTATTGCCCATATCGTGAAGTTTTGTGAAGAGCTTCAGTACCTCAGTGCCGCTGCTCTGATCAAGTGCGCCCGTAGGTTCATCAGCCAGCAGCAGTGATGGCTTGCTGCAAAGGGCTCGGGCTATGGCAACTCTCTGCCGCTGACCGCCCGAAAGCTCCGATGGCTTGTGGCTGACCCTCTGTGAAAGCCCAAGCATATCCATAACTTCCTCGCACTCTCTTTCAGCGCTCTTCCTGTCCATACCGCGCATCAGCAGGGGCATGATGATGTTCTGCATCACCGTGTAAGTCGGGATAAGATGGTAGTTCTGAAAGATGAAGCCTATCTTGTGATTGCGTATCTTCACGAGTTCCTTTTCCTTGGCATCGTGTATCGGTATTCCGCTGAGGTCGTAGGAACCGCTGTCGAGAGTATCCATACAGCCGATAATGTTCATCAGTGTGGATTTGCCCGAACCCGAGGGTCCCAGAATCGCGGTAAACTCGCCCTTTCGCACCTCGAAATTGATATCTTTCAGAACGTTCAGCTTTTCCGTTCCCATTTTATAGCCCTTGCAGACGTTCTTCATCGAGATTATCTGTTCACCTGCCATATTTACTACCTCATTTCTCCATTATCTGAACAGCTGTCACGACTTCTTCACCACTGCTGTTCTTCTCCACGCTGCATCTTATGATATCGCCCTCGGAGAGCACTTTGAAATCAGTTTCCACACCAAGACTTGTTGTGACTTTCGTACCAACGGGTATCCGTATTTCCTCTTTGTCGCCTGTCAGAGTGTACTTGCTGTCCGAACTGCCGCGGGAACTTTTCTTTTCGTCCCCTGACTTATCCGATCTCTCACCTTTATCCGGCTTCTCGAATCCCTCAGGCATTTTACCCTCAAAATCACTCTTGTCAAATCCCTCAGGCATTTTACCCTCAAAATCACTCTTGTCAAATCCCTCGGGCATTTTGCCCTCGAAATCACTCTTGTCGAAGCCCTCAGGCATTTTGCCATCGAAATCACTCTTATCGAAGCCCTCAGGCATCTTGCCCTCAAAGTCACTCTTGTCGAATCCTTCGGGTATCTTTCCATCAAACTTGCTCTTGTCAAATTTCTCTGACTTATCCGACGCCTCAACGTCTTCCGATCCGGAAGATCTTTCGGGCTTTTTGCCGCCAAAGCTTTTAGGGTCAAAACCTTCGGGCATTTCTCCGCTGAAATTACCCGGGTCAAAACCCTCAGGCATCTCACCACTGAAATTACTTGGATCGAAGCCCTCGGGCATATCACCCATATCAGGTCTGCTGTGCTTTTTGGAGCTTTCGCCCTCTTCACCTTCCTCGGACTTTTCCTTTTTATCCTTGTCCGATCCGCTGTCAGACTTTTCTTCCTCGGCGTTCTCGTTGTAGTTCGCCAGAAGAAGTACAACATCATTTCCCGATACCGATTCTATCTGTCCGTAGATGTATTCGCCATCAGCTTCCTTTTCAGCAGATTTTCCACAGCCCGAAAGCGATGCGAGCATTATGGCAGCCAGTGCCGCCGCAACTATCTTTTTCATAACGAATTACTCCTTATCATTCAGCTGACAATGCTTCAACAGGTACAAGCTTTGAAGCTTTCCATGCGGGGTAGAATCCGAATACAGTACCTGTCACAAGTGAGAAAGCGAGAGCGATCAACGCGCCCGATGCCGACATTTCAAGTCTCAGCCCGAAGTTAGATATCACAGGGCTGACTGCGATGCTCACCAGAACACCTATAACTCCGCCTATAAGGCTCATGCAGCAGGCTTCCATCATGAATTCCAGAAGAATATCTCTGCGTGAACCGCCCAGAGCTTTCAGTATACCAATTTCTTCTGTGCGCTCTTTTACCGAAACGAACAGCACGTTCATTATGCCGATACCGCCGATTATGAATACTATGGAAGCCATAGCGGTAAGCATGAGGGTCAGTGTTCTGTTGGACTTGTTTGCAGCTTCCATCTTGCTGCCCGCATCGGATATTGTGAAATCAGCCTCAGGATGAGCCACTGCCAGTGCAGTTTTCACGTTTTCGGTAACGGCATCGATGTTATCAACGTCCTCTGCAATGACTGTTATAGTCGGGCTGATATCACTGCCCGTCAGGTACTTTATACCTGTGGAATAGGGAATGAATATGGCATCGTCTGCGCTTATGCCCGCTTCCACTGTGCCCTGTTCTGCAAGAACTCCGCCCACCGTGTAGGGACGGTCATCGATGTAGACCAGGCTGTCATAAGCATCCTCGGCACTGCCGAAGATCTTCTTTGCCGCGCTGTATCCCAGCACACATACCTTGTTCTTGTTCTCGTTGTCAGAATCGCTGATATAATCGCCGAACATCATTGTAAGATTGCTCATCTCAGCGTAATTCGAGAGAGTTCCCGCAACGGTGTAGGACTCTGTTTCCTCGATATTTCCGCCGTAGATATCCTGCTTTGTTGTGTAGCTTATTGTAGCATCGCTCAGTCCCGGGACGTTTGTTGTGATATCATCCATATCCTCGGTGGAAAGGGTTATCTTCTCCGAATTTTTCGTGTCACTGCTTCCGCCGAACATTGAACCGAATCCGGGGAATGAGAATCCGCCGCTTCTGTCACCGGAAGGTTTGCCGTCTTTTCCCGATGAACCATTTCCCGAAAAGCTTGGCATTGCGCTCATCTGCGAGAAGTCAGGCATATTTCCGCCTGAGAAGCTTGGTCTTTCACCGCTTCCGCCTTTTGAAGAACCTCCCGAAGACCCTCCGCCGAATGGGAATCCCGAGGAAGTCTGCGCCTGTTCATAGCTTATATCCAGCGCACCTGCGTTCAGGTTGCGGAACTGTTCTGCCACATCAGCCTTGCCGCCGCGGCCTATGGCGATAACACAGACTATCGTAGCTGCACCCACAACAATGCCTATGGAAGTCAGCAGTACCTTGAATTTGTTCTGTATCAGATTCAGCCTGACAAGATTGAGTATCTCCGATATCCGCATATCACTGCACCTTGCCCTTTATCAGAAGTGTATCACCCTCGGAAACGCCCTCTATCTCGGCAATATTGCCGTTGGAGAATCCCACCTCGACTTTCACCTTTTCTTCTCCGCCGTCCTTCTGCTTTCTCAGAACATAGCTCTCGGTGCCCTCGGTGGTAACTGCCTTATTGGATACATAAAGAACGTCCTTTTCCTGCTTGGTGATGAATGTCACATTAGCGGTCATTCCCGAAAGAAGTGTCTCGGGGAAGCTTGTTACAACTACCGTAACGGGGTAGCTTACTGTTGCGGAATTTCCGCTGGTAGATGATGAACCTATCTCAGAAACATATCCCTCGAAGACTTCATCGGGGTATGAAAGAAAATCGATATCAACCGTATCGTCTATGTTCACAACCGAGATATCGTCCTCAGTGACATTCACGGTAACGGTTATGCTCTCAGCATCCGCATAGCTTGCTATTGCTGTTTCCGAACTCAGAGTATCTCCCGAAGCGTAGCCAACACCCGTAATAGTGCCGCTGTATTCCGCAAGTATATTGCCGTCTGCGATATACTCTTCAAAAGCTTCAAGGTCGGCTTTCGCATCATCAACAGCCTGCTGTGCTTCTTCCGCCGCAGAACCCACATCATTCACCGATACATCGTAAAGATCCTTTGCGTTCTCTAAATACATCACCGCTTCATCGTAAGCCTGCTTTGCCGCAAGTTCGTCCGATGCGCGGGAGCTTTCAGCGGATTTTATCTGTGCTTTCAGACTGCTTATCTGCGTAGCCAGCTGCGAGAGCTGTTTGTCATCTGTGCAGTTGGCATAATCGTTGTTGGCATCGTTCAGCTGTTCATAAAGATCATTGATATTCTGGGCGATCTCGTCCATAGTAGCATTGTATACAGCTTCCGCGTTATTGCCCTCGGATATGCGGGTATCGTAATCAAACTTCGCCGAAAGTTTGGTCTCGCTCTCTTCTATCTGAGCCTGTTTGAGCGCAAGTTCAGCATCATTTACAGCTTCTGTCACCTTTGCACGGGCTTCTTCGATGCTCTCCTGAGTTATGGTCATTATCACATCGCCTTTATTTACGCTCTGGCCCTCGGTTATCAGCACCTCGTCCACAACAAGCTCAACGGAAGATGATTCTGACTGGGAAGAAACGCTGGTGGAACCGATGCCGCCTTTGCCGCCGCTCATTCCTCCGCCCATACCACTCATGCCGCCCATTCCGGACATACCGCCCATGCTCATCCCACCGCCTGAGCCGCCTGCGGAACCTCCGCCAGAACCGCTTTCAACCGAAGCCGAAAGGCTGGTGGAAGTCAGCACAAGATCATAGGTCTGTTCCAGTGATTCAACGCTAATAGCCGCACTTTCGGTAACGCCCGCGGTAACATTTCCGCGTTCAACCGTTACTTCCTTTGCAATTTCCTCTGCACTGCTGCTTATCACCGATTTTTTATAAGATGTATATCCGTAAAAAGAACCGCCTGCAAGCAGTACAGCCAGTATTCCCGCAACGATCTTTTTCATATCAATTTTCCTTTCTGTTGATGAAGTCAGGTATGTTTGATGGGTCAAATCCTTCAGGCATATCTCCGCCGAAGCCTGGGAATCCGCGGGAACCTCTGTCCTCGCCGCTTTCTCCCTCTGAACTGTCCTTGAAATCCGAAAGTTCATTCATGCTGATGTTTCCCGAGTTGAAATAAACGTTCACCGATTCACCCGAGTAGAGGCTTGCGCCTTCATCAGCCGAGACTGTAACATTGAAACGAACATCTGCAAGGCTGTTTACCGTGCCCTCGGAGATAGCTGTTATCTTGCCGTTTGCTATACCCGTTTCCGATGAGTATATCATAACGCTGTCACCTATGGTGATCTTCGTCACATCGTTCTGGTCAAGTTCAACTGTTGTAACGTAGCTGGTCTCATCGATGTAGTATACATAAGCAGAGGTCAGCCCCGCACTTCTGCCTTCCTGCCATTCCGCCGAGTATATGATACCGTCGCGGTCGGCATTTATGTATCCGTCAGCAAGCTCCGTCTCGAAAATGCTGAGGTTCTCTTTTGCAGTATCGTAAGCTGTCTGTGCTTCTTCAAGTTCATCTTCAAGTGTTGAACAGGTTATCTCGTAATGATACTCTGCATTCTCACCCGAAGCGCTGTTGGTGTCATAAGAATTCTGAAGCTCCAGTTTGTCGCTTTCGTAGGAAAGTGAAAGTGAATTGTACTCCGAGCGCAGTTTTGTAATATTGCTCTTAGCCTGTGAAAGTGAA
Organism: Hominimerdicola alba; assembly: GCF_900112155.1. Taxonomy (GTDB): domain Bacteria; phylum Bacillota; class Clostridia; order Oscillospirales; family Ruminococcaceae; genus Hominimerdicola; species Hominimerdicola alba_D. The sequence continues at coordinate 47,054 of NZ_FOKQ01000024.1, forward strand.
GATTCCAGCAAGCTTATCTCTTTTTCAATGGTCTTTATACTGCTCTGCCTTTCCTCAATTGCCGAACTATATTCACTTAACTGTCGGGAGATATCACTGTATGTGCTCTCGGTTTCTTTCAGCGTTCCTTCTGCTTTTTCGCAGTCAGATCTTTTCTGCTCGTATTCTTCGCAAGCCTGATCGTAAAGCTCTTTAAGCGCCTCTGTCACCTTGGCAGATGCGTATTCCTCGGGGTCAATGGCGACTTCCTGTTTTTCAGGTTCTTGCTTCTGTTTTTCGGTTTCTTCCGTGGCAGGAGCCTGTGAATCATAGCTCCTGGAGCTCATAATCATTCCGCCAGAAAATCTTCCGCCTGAAAAACCACCCTCGGGCATATCACCTGACGGCATCTCACCATCGGGCATATTTTCTCCCGAGCCATGGGAATCAGCGGGGATATCCGTTTTAACGTATTCTTCCATTGGGGAGAGTTTGCTGTTTTCGTCGTTTATGCCCAGCGCCTTTTCAAAATAGCCTACAACACCCTCAGCTGATTTGTAATCGCTTCTTGCATTGTCATAGCTCTTTGAAGCTGAATCATAAGCCGACTTCGCCGAGTTGTACTCATTCTGTATGTTGTCCTTTTCATACTGAAGATCATCGATCTCAGCCTGTAAGGAATTTATCTGCGCCTGATACTGAGATATCTGGGACGGCGTATTTGCCACCGTTGACGATGCCTTTGTGTATTCGTCATAAGCTTCCTGCAAAGCGCTGTCCAGCGAACTTACGCTGTCGTTGAATTCCTGCTCAGCGGTTTCACCCAGCAGAGTTTCCGATTCCAAAAGCGCCTTAGCCTTGTTCTGCTCCACATTATAAGATGTCTTTTTATCCAGCAGAGTATTGCTAGCTGATGAAAGCTCGCTTTGAAGAGTTTTCTTGGCTTTTTCAATGCTTTCATCGGTGAGCTTGTAAAGCTCCGTACCCTCGCTTACGCTTTCGCCCGAGCTTACAAGGACTTCTTCCACCGTAAGCTTTGCCGAGCTGTTTTTTATACCCAGCGTTGCTTCAAGCTGTGAGGAACTTACCGTGCCCCCTGCGCTGATAGTGTCATCTTTTTTCGGAGAGGTCACTTCCGTCTGGGATTTATCTTCCTGTGTATAGCTGTTTTTTGCTGAAAAAGTTGTCATCAATCCCACCGAGCTTCCTGCTATCAGCAGCACAGCACAAATGCCGGCAGTAAGACGTTTTCCTTTCAGTATTTCATTCCTGGTCTTCATATCCGTGCTCCTTTTTTAAAAGAGAATTCCTTCTTCATACTTTGGCATAGGCTCACACGCAGACTGAGTAATGCGCGCTTAGCTGTCCGCGTGTGGTTTATCCTATGCTCAGATTATACAACTTTACGCTGAATTGATGCTGAAAACGAGTGTGTATAAAGTAAGGTAACGGTGAAAAATATGTGAAAACATTTTACTTAATACCCCGGATTTTTCAGTCGGCCTGCTTCATCGTCTGAAAATGCAAAAGCACCGACATCTAAAAAATGTCGGTGCTTTGTGATCAGTTGTTTAATTTATTGCTATGTCGCTTTTGTGCCTTGAATGAAGGGATCTTCCTTGGAAGTTCTCGCTCAAGTGTTTTTTATGAAAATGCCCTTACTTCTCCGCCGTCTCAAACTGGCTCTCGTGACGAGTAAAGAAGTCCGTTCTCGGAGGCAGGAATTTCAGCTTATGATCTTCTCCAACGTAGAATGTCAGCGGTTCAAAGATGTTATCCCAGCTCCAGATCTCTTCACCGACCTGCAGGTACTCACGTACTTTTTCGGTACCAAAGGGTGCCATCGGATGCAGCAGCACAGCGGCGATCTTTATCATATAGAACAGGTCTGCCAGTGCCTGCGAAAGCTCCTCAGCGGGAGTATCTTCCTTGATGGTCTTAGCCATGTACTTGCTGCCGTTTCTGATATAGCTGTCCAGCACGTAGGTGCACTGATGGAATGCGAACTTCGACATATGTCTTTCGTAATCCAGCACAGCCTTTTTGCCCTCAGCAAGTATCTGCTCGCTGGGGGTGTTGGAAGGCATTACGCCGTCAAAATGCTTCTGTGTGGTATAGAAAGCGGTACGCACCATTCTGTTGTATACGTTTGAAAGCAGCAGACCGTCCTTGACAACTGGATCAGCATCCTCAGGCTTTGCATCGGGATTGTAGGGCTTGGGCATGAAGCTTACCGACCTCTGACCCAGTCCCAGACCAAGCCAGTGCATACGAAGCTGTTCGGGGGTATAGAAGTTCAGCAGGTCGTCAGCCATGGGGGGCTTAACAGCGCCTGAGCTTGAAGCCTTTTTATCAAGGAAAAGAATGTGATGGTTAGCGATAATGGTTGGCATCTGCATCTCGCCCTCAGCGGGGTCGGCAGTCTTCACATCGGATTCCTGCTGTGCCATCCACATTGCAGGCTCAGCGATACCGTAGAAATAGATATTGTCCTGTCCGATGAACTGGTAAACGCCGCTTTCTTTGCTGCACCAGTAGTTCTTCCACTCATCTCTGCTTCTGCCCTGCTGTTCAAGGTAGGTCTGGGTGAATGAGATAGGTGCCCACAGGGATTCAGGCCATACCCAAACGGTCAGACCCTCAACATCGTCCATAACAGGAGCAGGAACGCCCCATTCGATGTTGCCTGTCAGTCTGAAAGGTACAAGTGTCTTACCTGTACGGTAGCGGATGCCGTTGTTGACAAGAACTTTAACAGCCTCGTCGCAGTCGGAAAGTGTCTTGAACTGTACGGTGAAAGAGGGCTTTTTCGGCTCCTCGAAGTACTCGTGCTCGGGCATGGTATCTTTCAGCGAGAGGTACTTTTCCTCGTACTCGCGCTTGATGTATATAACGGGAGGCTTCAGGAATTCCTCGATGGTCTTGCATACAACCGGACGAACGTCCTTGCGCTTTTTCAGAATCTCTATCCAGCTTTTCAGAAGCTCTTCGTAATCTCTCAGCTTGAAATACCAGTTTGTAACAGGGCGCATTGAAGGCTTTTCACCTGTAAGTGTGCTGACAGGGTCGATGAGGTTCTCGGGCATATACTGATGACCAAGGTCGCATTCGTCTGCGTAGCCCTTTTCAGAGGTACAACCCTCGATGGGGCACTTACCGATGACCTGTCTGCCGTTGAGGAAACAGCCTGCTTTTTCATCATAGAACTGCATGGTGCTTATCTTGTTCAGCTGACCCTTTTTGTAAAGGCTGCTGATGAACCAGTCAGTGACCTCAGCGTGTATCTCCTTGCTTCTTCCAAGACCCGAAGCCGCGAAGATATCGGGGCAGATGCCGTAGTCATCAAGGGTCTTCTGCTGTTTGTCATGATTTCTCTGAACGAAATCGGTGAGCGAACCCTCAAACTCGCCGTCAGCGACTTTCTTTCTCCAGCCCTCAGCGATAGGAGAACCGTAGCAGTCAGTACCGCCCACGAAGAGAACATTCTCCTTGCCTATCCTGTCGCGGAGAAATCTTGCAAAAGTATCCGCGAAAACGAACATTCCGCCCACATGGCCGAAATGCAGTTCCTTGTTGCCGTAAGGCATACCGCCCGTAATTACAGCCCTCTTGGGGAATTCGGGACGAGGTATCTCGAAAGGCTTTCCGCCCTCTTTATTCTTTGCCATTTTCATTCATCTCTTTCATTTTAATTAAATTTGATATATATCGCTTATGCTGATGTCCTTTTATAATAAGAAATACTCCCACCGCAAACGTAACTGCCAGAAGTATATATGTCAGTATAGTCGTGTGGTGCAGGTAATAAGTAAAAGGCTTTGCTATCTTGCGGTTAATGAATATCGACAGCGGGACACAAGTCACAACTCCGATGATATGCCATATTATCGCCTTGCGTGAAGCACTGCCGCCCTCAGCTATCAGATCTCTTATACAGGTGATGCTCAAATATGTTGGCACTGATGCAAACATAAATATCAGCACTGCAAAAAGCCCACCGGCTTCTCCTACACCACGCATTGACGGTGTCCTTGACGATGTTATCATTACTGTCGTGACTATCACGGGTAAATATATGCATATACCGCAGGAAATAGTATTCTTGCTTACTTTTCTCAGCAATACCGCCGCTATAAGATACACTGCGGTTGAAACACCTATAAACGTCATATTTTAATGTCTCTTCTTTCTTTGGCTCTGTATCTATCAGGGGAATATCTTTCTGCATTTATCTATCTCGGCGCAGTCCTCTTCCGATATAAGTATTTCTACTGTTTTTGAGAGGTCGTTATCAACTATCCTCTCAGCTTTTATTAGTTCAATGACTTTCTCCGCACCTGTCTCGGCGTTCTCAGTCTCAAGCCACATTGCGATTACATCGCCGTCAACGTAATCATAGCCGTTGTCATATACGATGTTGTCTGTATATTCTTCTATCCTCACGGGAAGTGCATAGGTGAGGTCAAGGTCGGGATTTTCAAGCTTTTCGGGGTCAAACATGATTATTATGGTCTGCATGATATCCTCCTGTTATTCCCAGTGAACGCCGTCGCGGGTGTATACCTCGCCCTCGTCCCCCTGAACTTTAGCGCCCAGAAGTTCTGCCAATCTGATAAAAGGCTTTGCATCTTCTTCGCTCAGCATCTTGAAAGACGGCGCACCGCCCGAGAAGATCAGAAAATTCTTCACTCCGTCGGGGCTTGTGCAGACTACGCATTTTCCCAGATCGATACTTACAGCCCCGTCGGAGAATGTGCCGTCCTCAACAGCTTCAAACCCATCGGGAAGCGTGAGCGCTTTTACTTCTTCAAAAGTTATAGGTTCTTTATCATACACCCACAAGTCTGCGCGGGTCAGATGTGCTTCGTATGCCATAGCCGTTCCCGCCTTTCGGTATTATCATAAGTTCCCGGTCTACGCTGTAGTTGACCAGTTGTAATAGAAATACATACCCTCCGATTCAAAGAAGAGGTCAACATCGTTCCATTCAGGAGGGTATATCTCACACAGATCTTTTATTTCTCCGTGTTCGACCGTGACCTTCGGGCTCAGGAGATTCAGGTAGCTAAGAGTTCTCCCCTCATATTCATCTCTTGAAACAGGCTTGAATGAGAAGTCATACTTCAATTTTTTTGCATAATATTCATAGTCGCTCCACTGCCTGTCAACAACAGCTTTGCAGAAATCTTCTTTGTCCTTGTATTCAGACTTTGGTGCCATTGCGAGAAATATAAACATCTCAGCTTCGGGACTACGAAAGACAAGACTGTCAAAGGTGAATATCAGCATATCAAGCCCATTTGGAGAGCCTTGCCCTTACGATATCCTCGCCCAGAACATGGCTCACCTCGTGTATATCGGGAGCATTAGCTCTGCCTGTCAGGGCGATACGGAGCATATTTGTGATATGCACTATGCTGCCCTTGAACTTCTCGGGCTCTTTCTTGTAATCCTTTGGCTTTACCGCAAAGCCCAGCTCCTCGGTGATAGCCTTGACTTTATCGAACCATGCGGAGCTGTCATCAGCGTGGTCATAGCTTGCAAGATACTTCGCAAAGAATGTCTTGCGGGATTCCTCGTCAGCCTGCTCAGCCATATCGTCCTCGTTCTTGAAAGTCTCATCATAGTAGAAGCTCATGAAATCACAAGCCTGTTTCCATGTCTCGATATCCTTACGGGGCTTCTTGCCGTTCTTGCCAACATTCAGCGCGGCGATAGTTCTGTCCTTATACTTTTTCAGCAGTGCCGCGAACTCTTCATTGTACTCCTCGCACCAAGCCAGCCAGTTCTTGTAAACCGTCTCAGCGTCCATGCGGGAGATAGTCTCCTTGGCGATATCGCGGAGCTTATCCATATCCACAAGAGCACCCGATATTGACATCTTCTTAATGCTGTAAGGAAATTCCATGTAGGAAACATCGGGATTAGCCGCACGCCATTCCTCATAGTTTGAATTCAGCAGTGTCAGCAGGAACTCCCATACAACATCGTTGCTGATACCCTCCTGCTGATAGTAAGCAAGTGCCAGCTCTGGGTCTTTTCTCTTGGAGAGCTTTCTCTTTATCTGCTTCTCGGGGTCGTCCTCGGAAACATCTATCTTCATAAGTGTAGCAGTGTGGCAGTAGATAGGCTGAGTCCAGCCCAGCTGACCGAACAGCTCAACGTGCATGGGCAGTGAGCTTATCCACTCCTCGCCGCGGATAACGTGGGTGGAGCGCATCAGGTGGTCATCAACTACGTGTGCGAAATGATACGTAGGTATGCCATCGCTCTTCAGCAGTACAAAGTCTGCAAAGTTGCGGGGCATCTCTATCTTGCCGCGGACAGCGTCCTCAACGATTATCCTTTCATCGTTCATCTCGCCCTTGTATCTCAGTACCCAGGGCTTGCCTGCCTCGATATTAGCCTTGATATCTTCAAGAGAAAGGCTTCTGCTCTTCTCGGCGTACTTGCCGTAGATGCCGGGGTCTGCCTTGTTAGCCATCTGCTCATCGCGGATAGCCTGAATCTCTTCCTCGGTCAGGAAGCAGGGGTAAGCCTTGCCCTGTTCAACCAGCTTTTTAGCAAAAACATGGTAAATGCCCGCACGCTGACGCTGTCGATAAGGACCGTAAGCGCCCTTGTCGCCCTCGGCTGTAGCGCCCTCGTCAAAGTGTACGCCGAAGTATTCCATAGCGTTGATAAGAGTTTCCACCGCGCCCTCGACCTCGCGCTTGTTGTCGGTATCTTCTATTCTGAGGTAGAAAACGCCGCCTGACTGGTGAGCTATCCTCTCAGCGATAATAGCGTTATAGAGATTTCCAAGGTGTACGAAACCTGTGGGTGAGGGTCCTATTCTTGTAACGCAGGCTTCCTCGGGGAGTTCTCTCTTGGGGAACTTAGCCTCCATATCCTCAGGTGTGGCAGTTACGTCGGGAAACAGCAGTTTAGCTAATGCGAAATTATCCATGTTATCAGATCCTTTTTATGAAATACCCGTTATCCCGAAAGTGGGACAGTGCGGGAAAATATACTATAATATTATAGCACATTTTGTGTATTGTGTCAACATCGGCGAAACACCTTATACCAGTGGTAATTTTGGTATATACTTGGTATGTTTGGAAATGTGTCGTAAGTGTCTTTACAATTTCCGATCGATATGGTATAATATAATTTATACACAAACATAGTCAGCCCAGTTTTTTCAACGGCCTGACTAACGTTCTACCAAATCAAAAAGGAAATCTTATCATGAAAAAAATCGAGATCTTTACCGACGGTGCGTGCTCGGGCAACCCCGGACCCGGGGGCTACGGCACGATACTCAGGTTCAATAATATAAGCAAAGAGCTTTACGGCGGAGACCCCAAGACCACCAACAACCGCATGGAGATGACCGCGGTTATAAAGGGTTTGCAGGCGCTGAAAGAGCCCTGCGAGATCACGCTTTACAGCGATTCCCAGTATGTTATAAACGCCATAACAAAGGGCTGGGCTGAGGGTTGGAAAAAGCGCGGCTGGGTAAAAGCCGATAAAAAGCCTGCCCTCAACAGCGATCTCTGGGAGATAATTTTACAGCTCCTTGCAGTCCATAAGGTGGAGTTCGTATGGGTGAAAGGTCACGCAGGCCATACAGAGAACGAGCGCTGTGACGAGCTGGCAGTCAAAGGCTCACAGGAAGCAAGATCACTGGGCGCGGCATTTGATAAAGTAGTGGGCGAATGATCGCAGAAAGGCATTCCATGGAAAAACCATTTGTTTACGCCGATAACGCGGCGACCACCAACGTTTCCGATAATGCCCTGAATGCCATGCTGCCATATCTCAAAGAGCAGTACGGCAATCCTTCAAGCATTTATACCCTGGGCATGGACGCGGCAAAAGCCGTCCTCAACGCCCGCCGTCAGGTGGCGGAAGCCCTTGGTGCAGCCAGACCATCGGAGATATTTTTCACCTCGGGCGGTTCCGAGGCTGATAATCTTGCCATAAAAAGTGCCGCCGAATTCGGTGCAAAAAACGGCAAGCGGCATATCATCACAACCAATATCGAGCATCACGCAGTTCTTCACACCTGCGAATATCTTGAAAAACACGGCTTTGAGGTCACTTATCTCCCCGCCGATGAAGACGGTATTGTTTCAGCCCAACAGGTGGAAAATGCCATTCGCGAGGACACCTCAATAGTATCTGTAATGGCGATAAATAACGAGATAGGCAGTATTCTGCCCATTGAGGAGATAGGCGCAGTCTGCCGAAAGAAAGGTGTTCTCTTCCACACCGATGCGGTTCAGGCGATAGGTCAGCAGTATTTTGATTTAAAGAATATGAACATAGATATGCTCTCCATTTCGGGACATAAATTCCATTCGCCAAAGGGCGTGGGTGCGCTTTATGTCCGCACTGGCACACCGCTTGAAAGCCTTATACACGGTGGCGCACAGGAACGCGGCAAGCGTGCGGGAACGGAAAATGTTGCGGGAATAGTCGCCATGGGTGTCGCTATCACCGATGCTGTCAGCAGTATCGATGAACGCAATATTCGCCTTGCAAAGTTGCGGGACAGGCTGATAGACAATATCCTCGCCGATATCCCGTATTCAAGATTAAATGGCGGCAGAAAGCTCAGAAGTTCGGGCAACGTGAACATCTCTTTCCGCGGCATCGAGGGCGAGAGCCTTATACTTGCTTTGGACATCCGCGGTATAGCGGCTTCTTCGGGGTCTGCCTGCACCAGCGGCTCCATAGATCCCTCACACGTTCTGACGGCGATAGGTCTTAACGAGGAGCTTGCAAAGGGTTCACTCAGGCTGACCTTCGGTGACGGCAACACAGATGAAGATATCGACTATATACTCGAAGTTCTCCCCGAGACGATAAAACGCCTGCGCAGTATGTCACCCATGTGGCAGCGCATCTGCCGCGAAGAGGGCATACCCGATTATACAGTACAATAAAAAGGACAGTTATTATGGCTAAAAAAAGAGTTCTCGCTGCCATGAGCGGCGGTGTTGACAGTTCTGCGGCAGTAAAGCTGCTGCTCGATGAGGGCTACGAAGTCGCGGGAGCGACCATGCACCTTTATAATAATAAGGATATCGGCATCCGCGAAAAGACCTGCTGTTCGCTGAATGATGTTGAAGATGCGCGTCTTGTGGCGCTGAAGCTGGGCATCGATTTCCATGTCTTCAATTTTTCTGACGAATTCAAGCGCTGTGTGATGGACAATTTTGTTGATACCTATCTTGCTGGCGGCACGCCAAATCCCTGTATTGAGTGCAACAAGCACCTGAAATTCGGCAGTTTTCTCGACAGGGCAAAGCTTCTGGGATTTGACTTCATCGCCACGGGGCACTACGTTACTTCTCATTTCGATGAAGCCAGCGGAAGATGGATGCTGAAACGTTCAGCCGACAGGTCAAAAGACCAGAGCTACGTGCTCTACGGCATGACACAGGAACAGCTTGCCCACACCATTTTCCCCGTGGGTGCCATGAACAAGCCCGAGATACGCGCCATCGCCGAAGAAAACGGTCTTATCAACGCTCACAAGCGTGATTCTCAGGATATCTGCTTTATCCCCGACGGAGACTACGCAAGCTTCATAACCGAGAGGGCAGGTGAACAGCCCGAGGGCGATATAGTGCTTTCCGACGGCACTGTGCTTGGCAGACACAAGGGGCTTATCCATTACACCATTGGTCAGCGCCGCGGTGTGGGAGTTTCCTACAGCGAGCCCCTTTTTGTAACCGCAAAGGATATGGTTTCAAACCGCCTTATCATGGGTAATGCAAATGAAGTCTGCTCCAAAAGGCTCACCGCCTGTGATGTGAATTACATCACCATCGATAAGCTGACTTCGCCCCTGCGCTGCACCGCTCAGACCCGTTATCACCAGAAAGACGTTCCCTGCACCATTTTCCCCACAGGTGAAAACACAGCCGAAGTCGAGTTCGACACTCCTCATAAGGCAGTATCCAAGGGACAGTCTGTGGTATTCTATGATGGTGAATACGTCATCGGTGGTGGTATAATTAAGGATTCCGCAAGATGAAATTTTTAGTCAGGGAAAACATTCCCGCCTGCGAGATAAAAAAGTATCTGCCACCGCAGTTTGTTGGACTTTATGGCAGTATCTCGCACAGCACCGCACCTGTGAATCTGATAGTTTTTCAAACCGACCGCAAGTCTCTGGTCACCGGCAGATATGCTGAAAAAGCTTTGGCACGGATATCCGACAAAACTTTGGTAACGCATTGTTTTGCGAGTAAGTTTTCTTCCGAAGCGCAGGATATTATCTGCGCCAACAATGGGAAGGTTTATTCTCTTTTCAGCAATGTCATTTGGGGTGAGGAGCAGTTATTCAGGTTTAAGAATGGTGAGTTTTAGCTGAGATCCTTCGCATTGTTATATCGAAAATTTAAGCCATAGTTTTCCTGATTTACGGTCGGAAGAACTATGGTTTTTTTGTGTATGTGAGTTGTTGGGATAGTAGATGGTTTGCTGTTAGTCGTTAGCTTGCGACCTATCGCCCCTCGTACCTCGGGTCGAGTCATCGGATTCGCTGTCGCTGTCCGATGACGGGCGCGGCAATAATTTACGCAGACAAAAAGAGCGTGGACTGTTGTTTTGTCCACGCTCGATTTTTTTGTTATTGCCGCGCCTTGTTTTGGGGCGGGAGTTTTCTGTGCTATTTAAAGCACTATTGCCGCGTCACTTTTACGCCTTGACCGAGAGGCTCTGCCTCTCGAGCTCTCCGCAAGCCTGCTGGCGCGAGGCTTGACCGCGCGCTTTGATCAGCGGCATAGTTTGATTGGTGCGCTGGTTTGTTGCCGCGCATCGCTTGAGCCAAATCTCTCTTCCTTGGCAGTTAAGCATCCAGCGCTGTTCTTACGCTCTCAATAAATTCTCCCACCGGCTCAACGCTATCCGCACCATACTTTTCCACGATATTTACTATCGCCGATCCGATGATACAGCCGTCGCAGTAGTCTGCCATCTTACGAGCCTGCTCGCCGTTGGATATACCGAAACCGATGCAGGCAGGGCAGTAGTAGCCTTCTTTTAGGGGAGCCAGCAGTTCATCGAAATTTGTGCTGATCTCATTACGTGTACCTGTAACGCCCAGCGATGATACAATATAAAGGAAGCCCTTGCTTTCCTCAGCTATCATCTTTACGCGCTCCTTGGAGGTCGGTGCTACGAGATAAATGCTTCTTACGCCTGTCTTTTCTGAGTATTCCTTGACCTCGTCTCTCTCCTCGAAAGGCATATCGGGGATGATAACGCCGTCTATCTGAACGTTCTTGCAGTTATTGAAGAACTTCTCTGTACCGTAGCGGAACACGGTGTTCAGGTACATCATCAGCAGTATAGGCTTATCTGTATTATCGCGGAGCCTGCTTACAAGCTCGAATATCTGGTCGAGGTTTGTGTTATGTTTCAGCGATCTCAGGGAAGCACGCTGGATAGTGCCGCCCTCAGCGATGGGGTCTGAGAAAGGTACGCCTATCTCAACGATATCTGCGCCCTTATCGAACATTTCAAGCACAAGTTTTTCGGTGGTTGCGAGGTCGGGGTCGCCCGCTGTAATGAAAGTTACAAGTGCCTTTTTACCCTGAGCTTTGAGGTCTTCAAAGCAAGCGTCTATCCTATTTTTCATCTAACTCAACTCCTCTGTATCTAGCTATGGAATAAACGTCCTTGTCGCCTCTGCCCGACAGGTTTATAACAACTATCTGATCTTTGCTCATCTGGGGGATTATCTTCAAAGCCGCAGCAACAGCGTGTGCGGATTCTATGGCGGGGATAACTCCCTCTGTCTTTGAAAGGTATTCAAAGGCCTGAACAGCTTCCTCGTCGGTTATGCTGAAATAATCAGCTCTGCCGATGGAGTGGAGATATGCGTGCTCGGGACCAATGCCGGGGTAGTCAAGTCCTGCGGAGATAGAATATACTTCATCTATCTGACCGTACTCGTTCTGCAGGAACAGGGACTTCATGCCGTGGAAGATACCCAGGTCGCCCTTAGCGATGGTAGCTGCGTGTTCGGGAGTATCAACACCTCTGCCCGCAGCTTCGGCACCGATGAGTCTTACGCCCTTATCGCCGATGAAATCATAGAAAGCGCCCATAGCGTTTGAGCCGCCGCCAACGCAGGCAACAACAGCATCAGGAAGTCTGCCCTCTTTTTCCAGCATCTGCGCCTTGATCTCTTCACTGATGATCTTCTGGAAATCACGAACCATAGTGGGGTAGGGGTGAGGTCCCATAACAGAACCTATGCAGTAGAATGTGGTGTCGATGTTTGAGCACCAGTCGCGGAAAGCTTCATTTATAGCATCTTTCAGGGTAGCTGTGCCGCTGTCAACGCCTGTTACCTTAGCACCCAGCAAGTTCATTCTGTAAACGTTCAGGGACTGTCTTTCCATATCGGTGGAGCCCATGTATACTTCACATTCAAGACCCATCAGAGCGCAGACAGTAGCTGTAGCAACACCGTGCTGACCTGCACCTGTTTCAGCGATGATACGCTTTTTGCCCATCTTCTTAGCCAGCAGCAGCTGACCCAGAACATTGTTTATCTTGTGTGCGCCTGTGTGGTTGAGATCTTCTCTCTTGATATAAACCTTTGCGCCGCCAAGATCCTTAGTCATCTTCTCAGCGTAATAAAGCATTGAAGGTCTGTTTGCGTAGTCGCGGTAAAGCTCGCGAAGCTCCCTGTTGAACTCAGGGTCGTCCTTGTATTTGTCATAAGCGGCTTCCAGTTCATGTACTGCTGTCATGACTGTCTCGGGGATATACTGTCCGCCGAAATCACCGAAGCGTCCGATCTTTTCCATTTATTTACCCTCTTTCTTACTGTTGAACTCTCTTGTTTCAGCGCCGATGAAACAGCTTATCATCCTGCGGTAGACCGCTTCTGTTATATCGGGGTCACCGCCGCAGTTTTCAGCCTTTTCTCTCACGCCCGCGATGACCTTTTCTACTCTGTCGGGAGCTTTAACATCATCGCTGTTCTTCTTGAAGCCTGCAGCCTGCCTGACATACTGTCCGCGCTCAGCTATCAGCTTCACTATCATATCATCGATGCGGTCGATCTCGTTTCGTACTTCATCGATGCACTCGCATTTTCTGGTATCCATATTATACGCCCGCACGAAGTTCGTGAAGCTTATCCGTGATGCTTTCAGCCCTCATGAGTGTTTCGCCTATCAGCACCGCATCAGCACCGCCTTCACGTACAGCCTTCATATCCGCATTGGTGTTTATACCGCTCTCGGATACGAACACCGCACCATCGGGAGCGTAGGGTCTCAGCTTTGAAGCTGTGGCAAGGTCTACCTCAAATGTTTTGAGATTGCGGTTGTTAACACCGATGACCATGCCCTCGCGGTCAAGAGCGTAGCACTGCATCTCTTCCACTGTGTGCATCTCACCCAGTACGCTGAGTCCCAGTGTCTTTGCCAGCTTGAACAGCCTTTCAAAATCCTGTTCGTAAAGTACAGCCGCAATAAGCAGTACAGCATCTGCGCCCAGTGCCGCAGCTTCAAATATCTGATATTCGTCGAAAATGAAATCCTTGCGCAGTATGGGGATATTTACAGCCTTGCGTATATCTGCAAGATACTGTGAACTGCCCTGAAAATAATGCTCTTCCGTAAGACAGCTTATTGCATTGGCACCCGCCGCTTCGTACTCTTTTGCAAAGTCCACAGGACGGAAATCCTCTCTTATCAGACCCTTTGAGGGTGAAGCTTTCTTAACTTCGCATATGCATGAGAGCGTATCCTTTTTCAAAGCTTTTTCCAGCGAAAGGGGAGTGCGCTCTGCCAGCTGTATCTCAGCCCTGCGGCGCATCTTGTTCAGGGGACAGCGCTCCATTTCGTGTCTCAGCTGTATCCTGCGCTGAGCAACTATATCATCAAGTATCATATATTTATCCTCTGTTTGTAAACTCGATCAGCTTGTTCAGCTGTGCCAGTGCCGCACCGCTGTCAATGGCTTCGCGTGCCATTCTTACACCTGCCTCGATGTTGTTTGCCTTGCCGCAGGCATAGAGTGCAGCGCCTGAATTGAACAGTACGATATCTCTCTTAGCGCCCTGTATCTCGCCCTTGAGTATGCCCAGTGTAATGGAAGCATTCTCCAGTGCGTCGCCGCCAACGATCTCTGACTTTTTAGCGGTAGTCAGTCCAACATCCTCGGGAGAAAGTGTGAATCTGTTTATCTGACCGTTGTCTATCTCAGCGAAATATGTGGGAGCCGAAATTGATATCTCATCAAGACCGTCACTGCCGTAAACAACCATGGAGTGCTTAACACCCAGATTTTTCAGAACGTTTGCAACGATGTCGATAAGTCTTTCCTCGTAAACACCGATAACGTTGTACTCAGCATTTGCAGGGTTTGCAAGAGGTCCCAGGATATTGAAGACTGTTCTGATGCCGCTCTGTGCTCTTACAGGTCCCACGAATCTCATAGCCTTGTGATAGCTCTGAGCAAACAGGAAGCATACGCCAACCTCATCTATGCAGGCAGCAGCCTTTTCGGGAGTTGAAGCTATCTTTACGCCGAGAGCTTCCAGCACATCAGCCGCACCGCTTCTTGAAGAAACGCTTCTGTTGCCGTGCTTTGCCACAGCCTGTCCGCAGGCAGATACTACGAATGAAGAAGTAGTGGAGATATTGAAGCTCTGTGCCAGGTCTCCGCCTGTACCAACTATTTCAAGTACCTCGCTGTTGTGAGGAACTTTTGCCATCTTGTCTCTCATGCCCTGAGCACAGCCTGTTATCTCATCGATGGTCTCAACGTTCATTCTCATGGCTGTCAGCAGGGCGGCAGTCTGTGCATTTGTTGCACGGTCGCCCATGATGATGTCGATTGCGTCTCTTGCTTCCTCACGAGAGAGGTGCTGACCGTCAACTACCTTAGATATATAAGGCTTCAGCTCGGTTCTCTCGCTGTCAGGAAGAACGTTCACCTGAGGACCTGAAACTTCGATGCCTGCAATTCTCAGGAAGTTTGCGATTATAGCAGAGCCGTAATCCGTCAGTATGCTCTCGGGGTGGAACTGCACACCGTAAGTAGGGTGCTGACGATGTTTCAGCGCCATTATCTGACCTCTGTCATCTGTACCGATAACTTCAAGGCAGTCGGGAAGAGTTTCTTTCTCAACTATCAGCGAGTGATATCTTGCCGCATCAACTTTGTTTTTCAGACCTTTGAATATGGACTGAGTGTTGTCGATATCGATGGAAGTCTGCTTGCCGTGCATCTGTTCAGCGGCGTGGATTATATGTCCGCCGAAAGCTTCAGCGATGGACTGATGACCCAGGCATACACCGAAGATAGGCAGCTTTCCGCTGAAATGTCTTATAGCCTCAACGGAGATACCTGCGTCCTTGGGATAGCAGGGACCGGGAGATACTACCAGCGCCTGAGGGTCAAGCTTTTCTATCTCTTCAATGGTTATCTCATCGTTGCGGACTACCTTGATATCGGGGTTCAGCACACCGATAGCCTGATAAAGATTGTATGTGAAACTGTCGTAATTATCTATCAAAAGTATCATTTTAATTTACCCCCGTCCTTACAGTCTTGCCGCTTCCTTAACAGCATTTATAACCGCAAGAGCCTTGTTGCAGCTCTCTTCGTACTCGTTCTCGGGAACAGAATCTGCGACTACGCCGCCGCCTGCCTGAACATAAGCCTTGTTGTTCTTGAAAAGCACCGTTCTGATAGCGATGCAGGTATCCAGCGAACCGTCAAATGCAAGATAACCAACTGTTCCGCCATAGAGACAACGCTTTGTGGTTTCCATCTCGTCGATTATCTCCATAGCTCTTACCTTGGGTGCTCCCGAAAGAGTACCTGCAGGCAGTACAGCCATCAGTGCATCAAGAGGTTTCTTATCCTCTCTGAGCTTGCCCTTTACATTAGATACTATGTGCATTACCTTTGAATATCTTTCAACTACCATCAGGTCGGTGACTTCAACACTTCCGAATTCGCTCACCTTGCCGATGTCGTTTCTGCCAAGGTCGACCAGCATTGTGTGCTCGGCTCTTTCCTTGGGGTCATTGATGAGACGCTGTTCGTTCATTATGTCCTCGTCATGAGTAGCACCACGCTTTATGGTGCCTGCGATAGGTCTTGTTACTACCGTGCCGTTCTCAACGCTTACCAGCATTTCGGGAGAAGCACCTGCGAATGCGTAATCATCGTGCTTGAAGTAGAACAGATAGGGCGAAGGATTGGTTGAACGAAGCATTCTGTAAACATCGAAGCTGTCGGGCGGGTTGTCCATCTCAAATCTCTGGGAGGGAACTATCTGGAAGATATCGCCGTCCTTGATGTATTCCTTAGCCTTGCGAACATTTTCAAGGTACTGCTCCTTGCTGATGTTCGATCTTACCTCGATATCATCGGGCATGGGCTTTCTCTTCTTTACCTCGGGCTGATAGCTCTTCAGTGCAACTACTATATCAAGAGCAGTCTGTTCGCAGGCAGCGTACTTTGCATCTATATCATCTGTGGAATTTATGTTCAGTATGATGACTGCCTTGTTGCTAAGGTGATCATAAGCCACCAGCTTTTCAAACATGAACAGATCAGCATCAGCCATGCCAAGATCGTCCTTGGGGACATTGGTAAGCTTCTTTTCGAAGTATCTTACCATATCGTAAGCGAAGTATCCCATCAGACCGCCTGTCAGCTTGGGGTAGCTCTCAAATCTGGGAGATTTGTGTTCCTCGATGACCTTTGAAAGGAATCCGATAGGATCGTCGGTCTTCTCCTCAACGGGAGCCTTGCCTGCCTGTCTGATGGTCATAACGCCGTTTCTCAGTTCGTATTCAGCTTTGGGATCAATACCCACATATGAATATCTGCCCCACTTATCCTTGTTGTCTACCGATTCAAGTATGAAGCAGTCCGAATACAGTTCGTGCAGGCAGTTGAACAGTTGTATCGGAGTACAGCTGTCCATCAGCAGTTCATAGAAAACAGGAACTGTTTTGTAGCTTTCCAGATATTTTTTTACGTCTTCAAGATTCGGATACAGCATAGTGATTACCTCCTCAAAATATCTTGTAAAATCTCGTAAATACTCGCGAAATCTCAGTATTTCATAAAGTTATGTTCAAGAAATGAACCAAGTTATGGATGATCCAAAGCATTGAATGCCGGATTTAACGTTATCAGGGTATAGCAAACAAAACGTCTTGAGAGATCTGTTTTGACAGCCTTGATGCGACCCATATCCGTTACGGCAGCAAACCTCCTCTGTCCAACGGGATCATTCGTCACGTGAAGTCCCAACTTCCTTCGTTCTGCCTATCCATAACAGGGCGTCGGCGCAGCTCCATTGCGAGGTCATGCCCCTTGGTAATAATTCCTG
>NZ_FOKQ01000054.1 GCF_900112155.1 Hominimerdicola alba
TTTGTATTACTAACTTTCGCATCGTCAGTATTTACATTCTACACTGAGGTGTTCTTTTTTGCAACCCCTTGATTTGTTTGGTTACAGGAAGCTCCGTTAATCATGATATACTTGATTTGATCAATATTTCACAACAGATGACAGATCAGCTGAACGATAAGTATTACTGATATCAGACATCTCGTTGTTTGACTGTACTTGCAGTATATCACATACGCTCAGAAAATCCAGTGATATGAGAGTCAATAGATAAAAAATCAGAGTGAATTGTATATACGGAATTAAACAATATAAATATCAGGGCCTTTCAACATAAAAAACACCGCCTGTTCTTTCGCATACAGGCAGCGTTATAAATCAAGTAAACCGCAGGTATATTTTTGTGAGAAGTATTTTTTGCAGGACAGACTGATTTATAATAGTATCGGAGAGCTCTAAAGAAAGAATATTGCCTAAAATTCAGACTATAACTTGTCTAAAAGTTAGACAGATACAAATGCGGTGTCTAAAACTTAGTCAATAATCTGACTAAATCTTAGACTATTCTAGGTTCGCAAAAACAACTTAGTCTTAAATTTAGACTAATAACTGACTAAAAGTTAGATAAAAGTATATTTAATCGAGTGCAAGTGTCAAAATATTAGACAGATAAGTGACTAAAATTTTGACAACTATACATTCCAAAACGACAATAATTGTCTTAAAATTAGACTATTTCTTGCTGTTCAAGACGATTATTTCACCTCACGTCAATCTCGTATATAAATATATTAAGATTTTACCAAAATTTACATATTATGACATATATATCCAAATATTGTAAAAAGTATTCAAGTCTTGAATATTATAATTCAAACCTTGAATACTTTTATTCAAAGTCTGAATATTATTATTCAAGTCTTGAATAAAACGCTTCAGCACGCTAAAACTAATTAGTTTCATATTTCTAAAACTAAATTTAGTTTTAGCGTGACGAAGGAAAATTCTGGAAAAATAATTCAAAACTTGAATTTAAAAGTGCCTCAAATGAAGCAAAAATCTTCAAAATCCTAAAACTAATTCGAAAAGTTAGTTTTAGACTCATAAAGGAAAATAGAAACGAAAACATACCCAAATGATACCCAAAACATACCCAAATCGGAGGAAATCCCGGGCTACAAACAGCGTTTGAGTTCATTTCTGCCCTAAAACTACCCTAAAACTGCACCAAAACTGGATGTTTTCATTCGTTTCATCTTCCTCTTTTCTCCTTAATTATTCAAATCTTGAATATAACTAAAAAATGAGGGGGGACCAACTTTTTCTCCAACAGAAAAACCGAACTCATGAAAGAATATTAAAACGAAATTCAACTCATCGGACAAAGAAAATATAAAACACAGATGCATCTAGGCTTCTTTGTATGGTGTCTAAAATTTAGATAGTAATAAAACCTGTCGTTTCATCACAACTTCACTTTATTTTTCACCTCATTTCAAAATCGAACACTATCAGATATATTTCTCTAATACTTGAAATACTCTTTCCCAAAACAAAAAGATAATTCAAGGATAACGCAGACCGGTGCGGTGGTGGAGAGAATACAAATATATCAGAAGCCCCCGCAGCCGAAACTGTGGAGGCTTCTTGTTCTGACGGTTTTTTTCTGTCTCAGTTCAAACTGACGCTGATGTTATAACAAAATGCGCTCATCGATCCTTCTTGCAAAGGAATATGTGTACGGTCCAAAATACTTGCCCCAGAAATTAAGCGCAGTAGGGTTAAGAGTTTCGCAGTCCACACCGAGGTGAGTTACGCCCTCAGCTTTAAGCGTTTCAATGATAAAGCCAAGCAAGCCCTGCGCTGTTCCCTTTCCGCGATACTTTTCATCAAAGTATGCACCGCAGATATTTTTCATCGTGTTGTGTCTGGTAATAAAGTTTTCTGCCTCATCCTCCAGGGAGATAAAGCCGATGATCTCACCGTCTGCCTCTGCGGCAAACACTCGCAGGTCTCCGTTCTTAAACCATTGCTCATAGCGCTCCATATCAGTCGGGAAGAATACCGGCGCTCTTTCCAGATGCTTTACAAGCCCGTTTCTCAGTTCCCTGATCCTTTCAAATTCATTTGGCGGCAATTCAGCAAAATGAATGTTTCCCGGATCATAAGAAATAGCAAAGCTTGAGATTTCCCTGACAGAATCCGAACAGCGTATTCCGAAGCCATTGAGCACAAAGGATCTTGCAGCTTCCTCATCGTGAGCGTATCTGCTCAGCGCACAACTGAAAACAGCCTGTTTCACAAATTCTTCCGATGCGCTTGCAAAAAGCATTGAAGCCAGCCTGCCCCGGTTTTTAAACTCATAGGAAAAAGCACTGCCGCCGAGAGGCGAAAACACGCCCTTTACATCTCCGAAAAAGCCGTCCCAAGGGCCTGCAAAAACCAGATAGCCCACAAGCCTTCCGTCGCACAGAGCGGCTTTCCCGAATTGCTGACTGCTTAACCAGTGCAGCATTCCTGTCAGCTGTTCGCTGAAATCCACACAGGGCAGGTCGGGACAATGTGTTCTTTCCGCTTCAAGCTCCGCAAGTGCCAGCTCAACAGCCTCTTCAATATGTTTTTCACTGAATTTTTCAAATATAATATTCATTTTCTGAACCCCTTTTTCAGTCCTTTGCTGCCCTGTTATCTGTCGATGCTGCCCTGATGGAGAACGTGTCGCAGATATACAGTCATATCCTGTTTTTTCACATTATACCATATTTTCTTGTGTTACGCAATGATCAAATAAAAAAATATGACTATCCCGTTGGCTCACCAAAATGCAGTTTGGCGAGATAATGGATAGTTGATAATGAAGGTGTCCGCTGTGCGGACGTTATGCCCATTCGGGCAGACTGCACAGGCTTATATGCTGGTATGAGAGTATAGCGCAATGCGGAGAGTAAAACAACTATATACCAAAAACACTATATTTTCCTCCCGAACTGTGCAGGGCGTCCGAATGGACATTTTGCGCCGCAGGCACTCCTTTCATTATCAACTATCCATTATCAACTATCAATTCACTAAAGCGCAGGTCGGTGAACAAAAGGGATAGTCATATTCTTTTTAGCCACTTTTTTATTGTTTCTGTGATCGGAAAAAAAGAGGGGGAGACCCGTCACTGACAGGTTTTGAAAAAATGCAGATTATAAACCTCGCAATGCACGATATAGCTTCAAGAATCGAGAATTCGTACCGGATTTTAGAATGTACCACAAGCGAAAAGGTTTGTTAATAGTCAAGAAATGCAACGTTCATAAAGGCCGCTTTTTCTGTCAATATTATCAATGAGGGCTCTATCAATGTGAAATAACACGGAACTACATTCTGATCCCAAAACTATCCTACGTTCAATTAAACTTCTGAACGTAGGATATCTTTTTGAGCAGGAAGTAATGACTGTCACTCTTAGATGTTAAATTGTTTTCGGAATGTTTCATGCAAAAATTCTATTTAATGCCGAAATCGGCACTTCAATATTGACGACCATTTTTGGATATGATATAATTAAGATAATAAAGCGAGGTGCATATTAAATGCAGTTGATTGGCTGATTGAAAACAGGTAGGACGGAAAAAATGTTTTCGGACATTTTGTTATACTCATAAGAAAAGGTGCTGCTATTTGAACATGATAACTGCTCCAAATGAGAACTTGAATATGATAGAAATGATTACCTAATATCACAGTTAAAAGCGAAAATGCCGTGCAGGACACTCATACCTGCACGGCATTTTTCAGTATAATAATATAGGGATAGAACTATTCTTGCAGAAAAGCAAGAACAAAAACTCAAATTATATTGACTTTTGAGTTTCAAGGTGCTATAATGGTATAACAAAACGCAAAATATGCTGATTTTGCGTTTTACCAGTACAAGCCTTTGTTGACTGACGCAATGAATATTCAATTTTGCGTATGACATAATATGATCAAAGGGAGATGAGAGTATGTCAAGAAAAACACTTAAGGCATTGTTCCACATGAGCACAAATGAATACAAGGAAGAATATGAGCACCGTTTCAATGATGAGAACACCATTCGTTTGCCCGTGAATATCGGGGATAATAGGGCTTTTATTTGTCAGACTCCCGAGATATACAAGCATATAATCGCTATTGAACGTCTGGATAAAGAAGTGACGGAATTATATTATTCTCTGCCCGATACAGCCATAGCGCAATTCACATCGAAATGTTTGATAGATGAGATACTTCTGACCAATGATATAGAGGGCGTTCACAGCACACGAAAGGAAATCGGAGAGATCTTACAGGATCTGTCTTCCCACAATAAACGAAACAGGTTCGTTGGCTTGGTGACAAAATATGTCATGCTCGAAAACCGTCAGACTATTGAGTTTGATACCTGCAGAGATATAAGAAAGATATATGATGATATTTTCTACGAGGAGATCAAGACAACTGATCCGGAAAATCTTCCCGATGGTGAATTCTTCCGCAGATCTGGAGTGGAGGTACAGTCCGCTTCTCAAAAGGTCATCCATAAAGGTTTATATCCCGAAAGCGAGATAATAAAGGCATTTGAACAAAGCCTTACATTCTTGAATGACGACAGCATAGATATTTTTATCAGGATAGCAGTTTTTCATTATCTGTTTGGATATATCCACCCTTTTTACGACGGCAACGGAAGAATGAGCCGATTTATCAGCAGTTATCTTCTTTCAAGGCAGCTGACTTCACTGATAGGATTCAGGCTTTCTTATACTATCAAGGAAAATATTTCAAGATATTACAAAGCTTTCGATATATGCAACGATCCTCACAACAAGGGAGAACTGACTCCCTTTGCCGAGATGTTTCTTGATATAATCAGGATATCCATGCACCAGCTTCTGGAGACCCTTGAAGAGAAAAAACAAAGGTGGGATTATTACAAACAGTGTATCGCTATGCTTCCCAATGCGGAAAAAACAGATATATCTCATCTGTACGATCTGCTAATACAGGCTGCACTTTTCTCGAATATTGGCATCAGCCGTGAGGAATTGATAAAGCATATGGAGCTTTCGGAGAATACCGTAAGGAGCAGGTTAAAGAGTATTCCCGAACAGCTGCTCATAGAAAACCGTCAGAAAGGCAGAAAATATTATCTGCTTGATTTGGAGCAGGTGGATAGGATGAATTAATTGGATTGATTTAAATTTTACACCGGTATCGAATAAGATGTCGGTGTTTTTGTGTGCTGACGACAGAGTGTTCAGTTGATCTGCTTGTTCCTGCAATGGGACACATCAACTTATATACCGCTGTCTTTATTTCTTGCACTGAGTTTTTTCTTAAATTCGCTAATATCTCATAAGTATGACCGAAAAGTCCATGTGTTAGAATAAGCTGAATGCTCCTGTTGGTATTGAGCAGACTTGGTTCAACGGTGAATTCTTGTGCGAATTACCCCTTTTTGCAATTCGTAGAAAGTCTTGTTCGTGCGATATATAAAAACAGCCGTGAACCTATTGACAATTGGCGCAAGGTGGAGTATAATGGCTACAATAGATTAGGCGTTAGCTAAATTATAAATATCAGATAAGGGAGAGAATTATGCAGAAAGGAAACACAAGAGAAAGGATACTTGCAGCTGCGTTGGATCTTTTCTCAGTCAAAGGTTATGAGGGAACAACGATAGATGATATCGCAGCACGTGTCGGCATCAAAGGTCCGTCTATCTACAAGTATTTGAAAGGAAAAGCCGATCTTTTCCGTGCACTTGGAGAAAAAACAGATGAGGAGTACAATGCCGGGATGGACAAGGTACTCAGTGAAGCAGAAAATGTACACTCCGGAAAAGAACTGAAAGAATTTACTATGCATTCTATTACGTTTACGATCAATAGCGAAGTTATAACAAAGATGCGCAGGGTACTGTCCATTGAACAGTTCCGAAATGAAGATTTTGCAGAACGTACGACTGTACATCATCTGAAGAAGATCACCACTATATACACCAAGCTCTTTCAGCGATTGATGGATGAGGGAGTCATGATAAAGGGGGATCCCGAGATATTTGCAATGGAATTTACAGCACCGACCACCTTGCTGATCCATATGTCCGACCGTCAGCCGGAAAAGAAACAAGAAGCGCTGGCAACTATTGAGCGGCTGGTTGATTCGTATATTGACCGTCATTGCCTTATCAAATAATCATATATCATATGTGCTATTACCGCACCCGGAATGATTCCGGGTGCGTTTTTTTGTATTATAATACATTTTTTCTTTGTAGAAATGTTGTTCAGACGAAATGTATTGTGCATGGTATCTGATTTTTTTTTTTATCTATTGCAAAGGAAAAGGTCATTGCGCCGAATTAAAAGCTGATGTATTGACAAATAGTGGCAACTAATGTATACTAGCTAATAGCTTTTAGGGTAAAAGCTATTAGCCTGTACATATAAAACCTAATAGCTTATAGAATATTGATATGATTCTGCACATAGTCATAAGTAAATAAGAAAAAATTTGTTTTCAGCAGCATTCGTGTATGAATAGCAATACTTATCAAAAAGTTTTGTAAATAGAAAATAATTGATTTATCGTAAGATCAAAACATTAAATCAGGCACAGAATGGAGGAGAGATGGTTTTTAATGTTTGATGTTTTCTTCTTTATGATCTTTATGATCGGTCAATTATAAATAAATTTTTTTAGCTAAGGAGTAAAAATTAAACATGAAGAAATTATCAAAACAGTTTGTAAGTATCTTCATGACTATTGTAATAGTCATTTCGATACTGCCTATGTCTGCTTTTGCAGCTTCGTACAGAATAGACTATTGGAACTTTTCAACACCAACCCGTACACTTTCAATGGGTAGCAGAGGAGACGATGTAAAGTGGTTACAGTGTGCCATAAACGACCTTATTATAACTGGTGATTGGAAAAAAAGTCATCTTGATACTCCAAAATTGGATGTTGATGGTGCTTTTGGAAGTGCAACAAAGGCAGCAGTTGAAAAGTTTCAGAGAAATTATGGTTTATCAGTAGATGGTTATTTTGGTCCTAAGTCTCTTTCTAAGATGTTGCAGGTGCTTTATCCTCGAATACCACAGCCTTATACACCGACTAATCCCGAACCTAAAATTCCAAATGCAACCAATTACTATATTGATGGAGTTTATTTCATCCGTAATAAACAAACGAACAAATATCTGGATGTTTGTGGCGGATCAAGCTACAACAATGCAAAAATAGTTCAGTATCGATTCCATGGCGATCTTAATCAGCAGTTTAGAATCAGTTATGAAAATGGTTTCTATAAAATTTATACAAGGGCTGGAGGCAATAGATGTTTTGATCTTTGGGGTCCCTCTGAAGCAAACACGAATGGCACAGATCTGAAGATATATGATTCTGTAAGTAATTGTCAGCAGCAGAATTTTATACTCAAAAAACTGGGTGACGGCAGCTTTGAAATAGGATCTGCTTGCAGTAATTGCAACAAGGTTTTGGAAGTTGAAAATTCTTCTAACGATGACTGTGCTACTGTTCAGATCTATCAGGGCAATGGTACAAAATTAAATGATGACTGGTATTTAGAGCCTGTAGATGATTATACAACTAAAGCACCTAATCAGTTTAATAGAGCAGGCAACATAAATACTCTTGGTTCGGTTAATTATGGTGGTTACAGATATAAAATTATAACAAAAGATGATGTAACATCAGGAATGACTCAGGTTAAACAGATTACAAAGAATAAGATAAACGTTGACATATTTAAAGCAATTGCAGACTTTGCAATTGCTGGTGACACTGACATGGTTCCTTCATCTCCTGGATTGCAAACAGTTTGCGGAATTATCAATTCGTTAACCTCATCCATAACTAATATATCTGTTAGATTAACCTTGTATAAATCAAATACATCAAATTTAAGATATGCTACTATAGAGGTTGGTGATGGAGAATTTCAGACCATTCTTAGAAATACTGTAACAAACGATAATGAATATCTAAATGGATATTGGGACACCAAAGGAGAGAAGCATTCTTTTCCGCATTACGAAGGTAGAGCTGTGAGAATGAAATTATCAACAAAACATAATAGTTTGTATCAATTTGATGGTTACATTGATGCAAATGGAGAATTTTGTATGGCATTACATACTTATGCTGGTGATTCTTTGGAAGTTCGTGAGAACGATAAATGGGAGTGGAACCCAATTTGGTTAAAGTTTGGTAGATTCACATATGGAACTGATAATCGTCATTTTTCTGTCTTAAATCCAGAAAAAGCTTCTGACAACTGCATTAATACTCTTAATCAGTGCATACAGTAATAAAAATATACACTACAGTGTAATTATTTATGGATTGATCTGTAAAAACAGTACACTGATAAAACACCTCCTATGGTTTCTATTATACCATAGGGGGCTTTTTTATCAGTGTGCGTTTGTACCGCCGTCTTTATCACTTCCACAATGTTCTACTGTTTATCTGTATCTCTGTTATCTTGTATGGGTCTGCGAATCTGCAGAAAGGTTGAATATTTGATCTCTCCGATACTACTAAAAAGCAGTCTGTCCGGCAAGAAATACTTCTCACAGAAATATTCCTGCGGTTTACTTGATTTATAACGCTGTCTGTATACGAAAGAGCAGGCGGTGTTTTTTTATGTTGAAAGACCCTGATATTTATATTGTTTAATTCAGTATATACAATTCACTCCGTTTTTTATCTGTTGACTCTCATACCACTGGATTTTCTGAGCGTATGTGCTATACTGCAACCTCGTTGTATATCACTACAACAAGAACACCGGCAAGGCATACTCACCCACATGGAGCTCTCAGACCGAGAACAGAGGCGGTACAAAGTGCGTTCTTCAGGGTGACGGCAACTTCGTTATCTACAAATCCGACGGAAAGGCTATTTGGAATACCAGAACAAACGGCAAGAGCCGTGCTTATCTTACATTCTGCGATGCCGGCGAGATCAGAGTAGTTTCCAGAAATTATAACTATGCTACCACATGGTCCAGCTACAATAACCATGGTTACAGCATCGATGCAGGTGCTATTTCAACACAGCCCACAAAGCCTGTAAACGGTCAGCTCTCTGCACATTTCCACTCAAGTGAATTTGCCTGCAAGCGCTGCGGTGCTACTCACTCTATCGACCAGAACCTCATCAACAAGCTGGAACAGCTCTTCTCCAAGCTGAACTGCTCGAAGATCATCGTAACCTCCGGTTATCGTGATCCCGATTGTTCCGTTGCAGTAGGCGGATACAGAAACGATGCACATACTCGCGGTATAGCAGCAGACGTTATTTGCTATGACAAGAACGGCAATCCTATAGCTTGTGAAACGGTTGCATGGGCAGCAGAACAGATCGGATTCTCCGGTATCGGTCTGATAGACAGCTACGCGATCCACCTGGATGTCCGCACCACCAGCAACTATTCTAACGGTCACTGGTTCGGTGATGAAAGAACAGGCAATGACAATATTTCCACTTTCAGGAACTATCATAGATAATAATTCATACAGTCTTTTGATCAACTGATCATAATAATACGAATATAATAATGCCCCGAAGCTGTTCAAAGTGCTTCGGGGCATTGCTTTTATATTTTGTAAAGCGTGGCACATTTTTCCTTTGACGTGCGATATTGTTTTTAAAGTTAATATTTTAGACAGTGACGATAAATAACTCTTTCGTCAAAATAAATGCAACAGCCCAATACAGTTTCGCTACCATCAGTAGGGGAGTCTTCCGCATTCGTTCATAGACTTTCTGCAAACGAACAAAAGAAAGAGAAGACGAAATGTAAGATCATAGTTCTTACAATCAATATTATATTGCGGGGAACTGGGTTCCTCGTCAACGTACCCGTAGTATACCACGCAAATATCAATAATAACCCACGGCTGAGATTACATCTCGGCAGTGGGTACTCATGTATTACTTTAAGACTGAACGTTTTGCCATGTGTATGGACGTATAGATAAAGATTTATCTGGTTATAAAAACAACCCCTGCCGAAATCACAGATCCACGCTCTTTCTTTGTCCGTAAATATTGCCCGCGCACGAAATCGGACAGCGAAGTGAATCCGATTTCTCGCCCCGAGGGCGCTGCCGACGCAGTCGCAGCTGAGGGGCGACAACCCCGCAGTACGTCCCAAAAACAGACGCACATTTTACCCATTACTGCACGATAAAAGGTTCTTAACAAGTAAATTTGTTAAGCAGAATCAGGTCATAAAATGAAAAATGATTTCCTTGACAGCGGACGTGTATTGACAAGAAAAAAATATTTGTGATATAATATTTATGGGCAATTTTGAGGACAGGAAAGTCTGAAAAAAGGAGAACAACAATGAACAAGAAAAAAATTATAATTACCGTGTGCGTTGTATTAATTGTGCTGGTAAGGATTTATACTCCTTATCTGGGTAAGCCGTTTTTGATTTATTGTCGTGGTGGCGGAGGCAGTAAGGAGAGATTTTATCTATCAAGCGATGTGAAGAAAATATTACAGATTTCTTCTCATGACTCTTGCGTAAAATTTATAAGATACTGTTCTAATCTTGAAGAGTTAACTGTTTTGGGTTACCCTGAAACATTCAATATAAAGGATATTTCAAATCCAAATTTAAAGAAATTGGATATGAGTGGATATGGTGTTAACTGGTCAAGTCTGAACAATTGTACTGAATTGGAAGATCTGAGTATTTGCTTTGGTGATTTTAATACTACCGAAGATATATCCGAACTAAAGAATTTGGAAAAGTTGAGTATCATAAAATAAGAAACAGATATCTCTTTGAATAAATTGAACGAAGTGAAAAGCTTAAAAGAATTGAAGCTCATCTGTTTTGACGAAATCGATTGTGCAGATCTATCTCAGCTTGAAAATCTGGAAACACTGTATTTGGGCGCCGATGAATCAATGTCAAGTACAAATACCAAACTGAAAAATACACATTATTTGAATGAACTTAAAAATGTAAATAAACTTTATATCCGTTGTCAGAATGATATCAACTGTGAAGATTTTGCTAAGCTGGAAAATGTTGAAACACTGTCTTTGGACACCGATGGAAAGATAATAGGTGATGAGATTTGCGACATGGATTCGCTTAAAGAAATTACGATTCATGAAACCAAGCTTTCAGAGAAAGTTGAAAGTACACTCAGAGAAAAAGGTGTTACCATAAAATACGAAAATTAAGCTGATATAGCTTTGAGATAGAAAAGTATAACAGATAAAAAAAGAATAGGAGACTGATCATGAAAAAGAAGAAAGTTATAATTACCGTGTGCGTTGCATTATGCATTGTATTGGTTGCGTTGGTGAGAGTTTTTACGCCTTATCTGGGCAGACCGTTTTTGATGTATTGTCACGATGAAGAGATAGGTAAACGTGGATTTCATCCTTCAAATGAATTAAAAAGTATACATTCATTATATGCTGATGACCCGGTTATAAAATTTGTAAAGTACTGCCCTGAACTGGAAGATATATATGTTTATGATGCTCATCAATCGGGTGATGTGATACCGGTCGATATAAACGATATTGTAAATCCCAAATTGAAAAGTTTATATATTAGCGGAGAAGGTGTCAACTGGTCAGGTTTGAGCAAATGTACGGAATTGGAATATTTGGACCTATACGATACCAATTTAGATAGTTTTGAAGACATATCAGGTCTGGAAAATTTGGAAACATTGAGTATCATCGGAGACAATACAGAGGTCTCGTTGAATAAATTGAACGAATTAAAGCATTTATGGAATCTGGATATTTATTGCAGTAAGTATGATATTAACTGTAAAGATTTTTCAAGGCTGGAAAGATTAGCAAGGCTAAGGATCTTTTGCAAGAATGATATTGACTGCGATAATTTTTCACGGATGGAAAATCTGGAAATGCTGTTTCTGAAAACAGAGGGAAAAATATCAGGACTTGATAAATTGGACAGTGTTGTATCATTGACTATATATTCCGGTCAGGTGACAGAAGATGAGATCTGCGGTATGGATTCGCTTGAAGAGATCACGATCTATAATACCAAGTTTTCAGAAGAAGTTGAAAGCACACTCAGGGAAAAGGGTGTTATCGTAAATTACAGAGATTAAGCTGATACAGCTTTGAGAGATAATAGTAGAACAAATTGGAAGACAACATGGATAGGAGACTGATCATGAAAAAGAAAATTATCATTGCAGTGTGCGTTGTATGCTTAGTATTGGTAAGGATCTTTACGCCTTATCTTGGCAGACCGTTTTTGATTAAGTGTTATAGCAGAGAGAGTTCGGGAAAGAGATATTATCTATCAAATAAATTAAATAATATACATATCTTAGAGGCAGACGATACAATTATAAAATTTATAAAATACTGTACTGAACTGGAAGATGTATCTGTTTCTGAAGGACATCGATCTGGTGAGATAATACCAGTCGATGTAAATGATATTGCAAATCCAAATTTAAAAAGTCTGCAAATTCTGGGAGAAGCTGTTAATTTGTCAAGTTTGAACAGATGTACTGAACTGGAACGCTTGTTCTTAGAAATTGATGATTTAAATATCGAAGATATATCAGAGCTAAAAAAATTGAAATATTTGACTATCTATTCAAACGAAATAAACTCATTGAACAAATTGAATGAATTTCAAAATTTAGAAGAACTTGAGCTTCATTGTTGGGATGATGATATAGACTGTGCAGATTTTTCAAAGCTGAAAAATGTGGAAAAAATGTTTTTGAGCTCTGGTGGAAAAATAACAGGACTTGATAAAATGGACAGTGTTGTAGAATTGAGAATTTATTCCGATCAGGTAACAGAAGATGAACTCTGCGGCATGGATTCGCTTGAAGGAGTTACAGTTTATCATGATAAGCTTTCAGAGAAAGTTGAAAGTAAACTTAGAGAAAAGGGTGTATTCGTAAAATACTAAAAATAAGCTTACACAGCTTTGAGAGATAATAGTAGAACTAATTTGTAGACAACAGGGATATGATGATGCTTTCAAATACAGCCTGAAAAAAGAATGTGACCCGCGCCCGATGAGGGCAGACGAGGTCGAGGATTTCGGTATAGACAAAAATTTTTATGACGCTCACCCCGAGAGATTTTTTGTGCAGTATGAGCTCAATGACAATATCTGCGAGGACAGGGGTTTTCTGACGATAGGCACGGCGGGCTGTGCTTACGACAACGGAGTTATCATTACGGAGGAAATGCGCGGGAAAATATTTCAAACCGGCGAGGGTGCGCTGGAACTTCTGGCGGACAGCTTTGATGATTTCTACACCCGCTGGCTGGACGAACTGGCAGACGCGGAGAAATATCGGCAGAAGATTGAAAGAACAAAAGCACTCCGAAGAAAATACTGTTCGGGTAACAGTTGAGATTATTGATATAAAATGTGCCGATCTCCGCTTCGGAGGTCAATTGAGACATATTACAACGAAAACCACTTAAGCAAATTGTTGTGCTAGATAAAAACGCGGTTATCCGCAAAAATTTCTAATCATATTATTGACTTGCATGAATAGATGTGATATAATGTGGCTAGAATAAATTGCGGGTATCCGCATTTTTGTCGAATGGAGTGATATCATGATAGAACGCAGAAAATATCTTGACAAACTGATACGCAAAAAAGAGAACGGGCTGGTCAAGGTAATTACGGGCATAAGGCGGTGCGGCAAGTCATATCTGCTTTTTGAGATATATCATAAGTACCTGAATTCAATAGGTGTAGATGACGGACATATAATTGAGCTTGCGCTTGATGATGATGTGAATATCCGTTACCGAAATCCTCTGGAACTGGGAGAATATATCAGATCGCTCATGACCGATAAAGAAAAGATGTATTATATCTTCCTTGATGAGATACAAAAAGTTGCCGAGATACCGAACCCTTATCTTCCCGAAAGTGATGAGAAAATAGGCTTTGTCGATGTGGTGCTCGGGCTGATGAAGATAAAGAATGCTGATATATATGTTACGGGAAGCAATTCAAAAATGCTTTCCTCTGATATCCTTACCGAATTTCGCGGGCGCGGTGATGAGATAAAAGTCAATCCGTTGTCATTCTCGGAGTTTTATACTGCATTTGAAGGCGATAAGCGTGATGCGTGGCGGGAGTATTTCACCTACGGTGGAATGCCGCTGGTGCTGATGCAGCGTACTCATGAGGACAAGAGCAAATATCTCAGCGACCTTTTCAGCAAGATATACCTGGACGATATTATGAACCGCAACAATATCGGTCACGATAAAAGCGTGCTTGAAGATCTGCTGAACATAATCTCATCATCGGTAGGCTCGCTCACTAATCCTTCAAAGCTCTCAAAGACTTTCAAGAGCATAAAGAATATATCTGTTTCTGACGATACTATCGCAAAGTATCTCGATTATTTCATAGATGCTTTTATGGTGTATAAGGCTCAGAGATATGATGTCAAGGGGCGCAAATATATAGGTTCGCCCATGAAATATTATTTTTCGGATATCGGACTCAGAAATGCGAGGCTCAACTTCCGTCAGCAGGAAGAAAACCATATAATGGAGAATATCATTTACAACGAACTGCTTTACCGTGAATTTGACGTTGATGTGGGCGTAGTGGAGTATAACTATATAGACAGTGAAGGAAAAAAGATACGGACTAATCTGGAGATAGATTTTGTTGCCAACAAAGGCAGTGAGCGTTACTATATCCAGTCGGCACTTACTATTTCCGCAGAAGAAAAACGTCAGCAGGAGATAAATTCACTTCGCAGAGTGAAGGATTCATTCAAAAAGATAGTTGTGGTGAAGGATGACATCATTCCATGGTATGATGAAAACGGCATATATTATGTGGGCATCGAGAAATTTCTGCTTGAAGAAAATGAACGGTGATATAATTGCATGAAAAAATTATTCAAGGAGAAGCCATGAAGATTAACATCAATATAAAACATTATGGTTATCCCCTTAACACACCACAAGTAAGATCACTGCACCAAAGCAGCCAAAAGCCTTAAATACGCACTGTTTCCCAGCTTACGGCGGTTGAATTTGTAACAGTATTCGGCAGCATATAACGCTGTGTGGATCTTTTTGTTTCCGTGGTAAGTTCCCATGATCATTGCTTTGAAGTTTGATATAACTTTATGCATCCAATTCAGCTGACCGCTTGTCGGATCATATGTCTCAAAAACATGGAAGTATTTCTGTGCCAGCGGATTCTTGTAACTTCGAGCATTATCACTCTCGATCTTCGAGCCAACGCGGATATTATCCCTGGCAAATCTACCCACAGCTATGCCCTTTAAATTCGGCACATCGCTCATTTTAACGTACTCGGGATTTCCTGCTGCGTTCTTCGATAAAGCTACGATCATTTTGACTTTTTCAGTACCTCTGCCACGCTTTTTACCGTGAGTCGGAGCACCGAGATACGTGTCATCAAGTTCAACGATCCCGTCGAGCAAATAGCGTTCTTCACAGCATTTCATAGCTTTTCTGATGCGATGAAGGATATACCAGGCTGTCTTGTAGGTCACCCCCAAAGACCTCATCAGCGTAACAGCAGAAACGCTGCATTTGTTGCTCATAATGAGGAATGCGGTGACTATCCACAGTCTGAGCGGAATATGTGCTCTGTGCATAAAAGTTCCGTTTGTGGCGGATATATCTGCTTTACAGAACTTGCAGCGCAGCAGATGGCGTGACCTTATCCTGCGGTACTCAGAGCCACCGCAAAACGGGCAAGCAAAGCCCTTTTCAAAGCGGATAGCAAGCAGAAAATCCTTGCAAAAGCTTTCATCTGCGAACTTTGAGTATATCCCATCAAGTGTGATCTCAGGTTTCGGAAATCTTTTTGACATAGCGACAGCTCCTTTCGGTTTCTGTCACTACTATACTATATTTTCCGGTTTTTGAGGTCTGTTTATTTGGACAGCTTTGTAAATTATCTGTGGTGTGTTAATGGGATAACCATGATAAAAAATGTTGGATATTTAAAGGAGAGTGAGTTATTTGAGTATTAAAAAGTCAAAGAAAAAACTTATAGTTTCTGCACTTGCAATATTTATCATTCTGTTTATCAGCTACTCTGCAATTGTATTTAAAACAATTAATCCTATAAGTTCATTCACAATAAAAGAATAATAATATCAAACGGACGATGACCTGACATTTCCCGTCTTTTCTATTATGAGATGAAATGATTTGATTTTATGACGACAAGTAATTTGATATTGATATTGTACGCTAAAATCCAATACAGCAGGCTCCCTCACTGTAATATGCTTACCATTTTTTGGTTTATCTTTTTCGAAAGCTCATGATTGAGCCCATGCCCGGCATCCTTGTAGAAAAATGTTTCCATGTGGTTTTGCAATAATATCTCTTTACCGCCAAGTTTCTGGAAGGGATCCTCTTCACCGACCAGATATACCAGCTTTTTTCTGAGCATACCGATCTGATCCCCTGAATAGCCACTTATCTTATGATACCTCATAGCCATGTTGTTGAAGCCTTTCAGAAGATATTTATAATGCTCCATGATGGTCCTATTTTCGGTAAATACCCCGTATCTGCTGCCGCAGAGCTTTTTTATCAGTTTTGAAACGTTCTTATCCGTGGGCAACAACGCTTCGGGCAGGAATATCTTCATCATAGCCTTCATAGAATTTTTCTTTCCGCCTACCGCAGCCGAACCGGATATGCAAACGCCCTTTATTACCCTGTCGCTGCGGCTGACTGTATATGCCTGTACAAGGTAACTCCCATGAGATACCCCTGCAAAATATGCTTTGCTTATGCCCAGTCCGTCAAGAACTTCGTCTATCCACTGAATATCATCGAAGGTCTTGTTATAGTTTTCATTCGGAACGCTCTTGCCAGGGCCGCCTATGGTATCTATGGCATATACATGAAAATATCTGCCAAGATATTCGGCGTTGTATATCCACATCAGCGCAGAGTCATCGCCCACACCGTGAAACAGCACCAGAGGGGCAGAATTTTCATCCCCGCATTCGATAACATGCGTTGTACCGTAAGATACAGATATATCACGCTCTTTCACCTCACAGCCCCATTCTTTCAGCAGCTTGTCATAGGTATCTCTTATACGCAGTCCTGCTTGTCTGCTCCTGTAAACTTTCATCAGTCATATTCCTCTCCGCAGAAGACTCTGTTGTAGAAGTCTCTGAGCATATCTGCCAGTCTGTCCGTATCTTCGGAAAAATATCCCAGCATTATGATACTGTGGTATTCGTCCGCAAGCATTTTAGCTTCACCTGTGACGAGCCCCCTGTCAAGAAGATTTTCAAACACCTTTCTTTCATGCTGTGCAGGCATATCAAAAAGAAACCTTTTCCATACCATATTTGCCGAAGCATCATGAAAACGCTCGCTTTCGAGGGTGCGCAACAGCTGATCCATTTTCTCGTTTCTCAGATAATCCGTAACGTGGTGTACCCCTGCCAGAACAAATTCTTCACGCTTTATTTCGCTGACGCTGTTCAGTGCCTGTATGAATATGCCTTCTTGTTCCCCGATTGCAGTCTCTGCCTTTTCGGTCATTGCCCCGAAAATATCCTGTTTGCTCTTAAAATAGTAGTATATCGTGCTTGAACGTATACCCACTGCTCCTGCGATATCTCTCATAGAGACCGCAGAATAGCCTTTTTTGGCAAACAATTCAAGGGACTTTTCAATTATCGTGTCTTTTGTGCTGTCGTTAGTCATATTGTACTCCTTTTCTGCCTTATTTACCAATGAGAATGTCATATTTATTCTCTGACAGCAGAACTAATATACATTTTACCGTTTACTGTTAATACTCCCAGCGTCTTTTTTATCGCAGGCGATGCAGGAGGGATAAATACTGCTTCTTCGATGTTTCTGCTATCGAACTTGCCAAGATTAGTAATACTATATCCCTTCGATTCTGCAAATCCGAAAAACATAGTACCTATAAACCCGGCCGCCTTGCTCTCATATCCGCATCGTGCCGCAGCGAATGAAGCATCTAATAATTCTCCTTCCAGATCTGCATAACACTGTAACACCAGATATAAACTTTTCGGATCGTCGGCCTTTTTCTTAATAATATTATGTACATCCCTAGCCGCTTTCCAGACATCACTTGTTTTGTTCTTATACTCCACAGAAAAAGCTGTCGAATAATTGCCCAAGGCTCCCAGGTTATAGCAAGATAGTCTTTTGCGCAGATCATATGCGATAATAATTTTGTCAGTCTTATCTTTTATATACATCTGAGCCATTAAATAGTCATTGACCGATACTC
The DNA here is from genome assembly GCF_900112155.1 of Hominimerdicola alba. GTDB lineage: Bacteria > Bacillota > Clostridia > Oscillospirales > Ruminococcaceae > Hominimerdicola > Hominimerdicola alba_D. Next base: position 18,326 of record NZ_FOKQ01000054.1, read on the forward strand.
TATGCTCATGACAGGCTTCCACCATCTTAGTATAAGCATCTGCTGTTTCAAGCTTTATATTTCTGGCTATCTTATCCGATCCATAATACTTATTTGCGAGTTCAAGATATTCGTCATAAGTAAGAGTGTGATTTTCACGATTCCATTGCTTATTAGCCCTTTTTACCAATAGTTTGCTCACAAAAGGCAATGTTGAGCTTTCAGGCATATCCTTCTTTGAAGAAATGAGCTTTTCCTCAACATGATCAGGAACGATCCCTGTTTTATAGCATTTTGCAAACTCTTCCGCCAGTCCTAACGCACCTCTGCCATCTGCTAATAGGTGGTGGAATACGAAAAGAAAAATTGTTTTGTCTCCATAATGGAATGTTAGTATCTTAAGCATTCCATCTGTTCTGAGATCCCATTCATTCTTTGTTACGCTGTTATATTCTCTTAGAAGGATCGGATCATCAATTCCGGATACTGCATCATCCCTGAATATTATCTGTATCTTCGAGATATTAGTAATATTGTAATAATAGCCAACATCGTCATGTCCAAGGACCGACTGCAAAAAAGGATGTGCCTTGGATAGATCATCTGCTGCTGAAAGTATCCTATCCTTATCAAATATAGAATCAATAGCTATCACGATCCCAAAGAACATAGCGGGACACATAAGATGCGCTCTTTCTGTATATATCCTTTGCATATATTTCATCTCCTGTTTATCTATCGAACGTTCGATAGAGTTTAGGGCATTATATCATATATTTCATGATATGTCAATCCCCGGTATAAAAAAATATGGTTATCCCCTTAACACACCACAAGTAAGATCACTGCACCAAAGCAGCCAAAAGCCTTAAATACGCACTGTTTCCCAGCTTACGATGGTTGA
>NZ_FOKQ01000023.1 GCF_900112155.1 Hominimerdicola alba
ATCCATAACTTGGTTCATTTCTTGAACATAACTTTATGAAATACTGAGATTTCGCGAGTATTTACGAGATTTTACAAGATATTTTGAGGAGGAAATAAAAATGACTTGTTTTGAAGAACTGAAAAGAAGAGGACTCATCGCACAGATGACCGATGAAAAGGAGCTGGAGGAGCTTATCAACAATGGTAAGGCTACTTTCTATATCGGATTCGACCCCACCGCTGACAGCCTTCATGTTGGTCACTTCATGGCACTTTGCCTGATGAAGAGACTTCAGATGGCAGGCAACAAGCCCATCGCACTGGTAGGCGGCGGCACCGGTATGATAGGTGACCCCTCCGGCAAGACCGATATGCGTAAGATGCTTACTCCCGAGACCATCCAGCACAACTGCGAGTGCTTCAAGAAGCAGATGAGCAGATTCATTGACTTCTCCGACGGCAAAGCACTGATGGTAAACAACGGTGACTGGCTTCTGAACCTCAACTATGTTGACGTTCTCCGTGAGGTAGGCGCTTGCTTCTCGGTAAACAAGATGCTGACTTTTGAGTGCTACAAGCAGAGAATGGAGAGAGGTCTGACCTTCCTGGAATTCAACTACATGATAATGCAGTCCTACGACTTCTATAGACTGTTCCAGGATTACGGCTGTAATATGCAGTTCGGCGGTGATGACCAGTGGGCTAATATGCTGGGCGGCACCGAGCTTATCAGAAAGAAGCTGGGTAAGGACGCTTACGCTATGACCATCACTCTGCTGCTCAACTCTGAGGGCAAGAAGATGGGTAAAACCGAAAAGGGTGCTGTTTGGCTGGATGCTGAAAAGACTTCTCCTTACGATTTCTACCAGTACTGGAGAAATGTTGATGACGCTGACGTTATCAAGTGCCTCAAGCTGCTGACTTTCGTTCCTATCGAGGAGATCGAAGAGATGGAGCAGCACATGGAGGGTGCAGAGTACAACAAGGCTAAGACTCTGCTTGCTTATGAGCTGACAAAGATGATCCACGGCGAAGAGGAAGCTAACAAGGCTGATGCTGCAGCTAAGGCAATCTTCGGCGGCGGTTCTGACAGTGCTGATATGCCTACCACAACTCTTACTAATGATGATCTTGACGAGAACGGTCAGATCGGTATTCTCAATCTGCTGGTAAAAGCAGGTCTCTGCCCTTCCAACGGTGAGGCAAGAAGACTTGTTCAGCAGAACGGTATTGCTGTTAACGGAGAGAAGTTCACCGACCCCAAGGGCATGGTTGATCTCTCCGAGCAGGTTATCATCAAGAAGGGCAAGAAGGTATTCCACAAGGTGGTAAAGGGCTGATGGACGGAAAGGCTGTTCTGAAAAAGATCGCATTCAATTCCGTTCTTTTGGCTGTTGTGGGTGTAATTCTGGTGCCTGTCGGAATTCTTATGTTTACGACTTCGGTTCTGGCAGCGATAGCACTTGTTATAGGCGGTGGACTTATGGCGTTTTTCGGGATACGAAATAAAATGGATCCCTTTAAATCCAGTCCGCTGAAAGAAAACCCTGATCTGCTCACAATGGCTGATGAGCTTGCGGCTACTACTGTTTACCAGGATAAGTTCATTTGTATGTCGGAAAAGATGATGCGCTCAAAGAAAGATCCTTTGCATATCACCTATTTCGAAGAGATATACTGTATGTATATCCGCAAGGAGACAACAAATTTTATCCCCACAGGTAAGGATATCATGCTGCTTACTCCAAGGGGTGATCTGCGTATCAGTATCTACGCTCAGAAAAAAGACGTAGCAGATAAGATCGCAAACACAATCTTACAGCGTGCGCCCTATTGCAGGGTCGGCTATACTAATGAGAACCTTAATTATGCTCGAAGCATGAAAGAAAACTGGAAAGCCGGCCGCAGTTCAGGCGGAAATAACACTAATATGTGAGGGTAAGTCTTTATCGGCTTATCACGATGATGCTCCCATGCACATATTTGATATGATCAATAATCACTTTCTGCCCGAGGGTCATGCTCTCGGGCAGTATGATTAGGAATAAATTGTAAACTCTTGAAAATTCTATTGCATTGAATGTATACTTATGCTATAATGACCCAAAGGTGATGAATATGTACATCTGTCCTGTATGTAAAAATAAACTAAATAAGACTGGAAATTCGTGGAAATGCGCTAAAGGTCACAGTTTTGATATAGCCCGCAAGGGTCATGTTAATCTGCTGACTACCGCGAAGCACAACCCGAAGACCGCAGGCGATAATGCTGAAATGGTCAAAGCGAGAACCGAATTTCTCGATAAGGGCTATTACAGACCTCTCGCTGAGAAAATAAGGGAGATAGCATCGGCTGAACTTCAGGATATAAAAAATCCGACCATTATTGACAGCGGATGCGGTGAGGGATTTTATACAACAGAGCTTTCCAATATCAAAAATGCCGGAATCTTTGGCATAGATATCTCAAAACACGCGGTGGCACACTGCATGACGAGGGTAAATCTAGCAGGGATAAAAAACTGCGAGTTTGCGGTGGCATCCTCCTTTGATCTGCCTTTTGCTGATAAAAGTGCTGATGCCGTGATAAGTGTTTTCGCTCCTGTTTGCAACGACGAATATCACCGTGTTCTGAAAAAAAGCGGAAAACTCATAGTTGTTTCGCCGTCGCCAAGGCATTTGTTCGAGCTGAAAGCGGCAGTCTATGATAAGCCCTATGAGAACAAACCCAACGACTACCATCTCGACAGATTTGTTAAGGAGAATGAGACAGTTTTTGAATACACAGCTGAGCTTTCTTCGCAGAAAGACATCTTCGATCTGTTCATGATGACACCATATTTTTATAAGACTTCCGAAGAGGGTATATCAAGGTTGAAAGCGCTTGAAAGCATAGAGGTCAACTGCGGATTTGTTATTCAGGTCTATCGTAGAAAATAGTTAAAATAAGCATATATGAAAAGAGGGGGATATATGGATAGAGAATTATTCTGCAAAGGCTATACATGGGGCTTTTTCAGCAGAGAAGGAGAGCTGTTTACCGATAACGCAGAACAGTCCATGAGACGGCTTGCATCAAATGGACTTGACTGGATATGTATAACTGTCAACGGCTGGCAGGAGACATTTTTCAGCACCACTGTATTCTCCTTTTATGGTATGACTCAGACCGATGCTGAAATTGAGCACGCAGTAAAGCTTGCAAAATCTCTCGGTTTGAAAGTTTGCCTGAAACCAATGGTCAACTGCCTTGACCGCTCGTGGCGGGCGAGGATAGATTTCCCCACTGAAGATGGCTGTGACTACTGGAAAAAGTGGTTCAGTTCCTATAACAGATTTATGCTGTACTACGCAAAAATGGCTGAAAATCTTGGCTGCGAGATGCTTTGCACAGGCTGTGAGATGGCTGGTATGGACAAGCAAAGCAGTTACTGCCGCGACATGATAAGCCGTGTGAGAAATGTCTACCACGGGATAATCATGCACAACATAAATCACGGCGATGAGTTCAGGTTTGATTGGCTTAGTGAGGTGGATGTTATCGGTATAAGCGGTTACTATCCCGTTACCGACGGTGAAAATACGGGTATAGAATTCATGCGAAATCGCTGGGCAGATGTAGTTTTGCGGCTGGAAAAATGTCATGAAAAGTACAGTAAGCCAATTATGTTTGCAGAAATTGGTGTCCGCAGTGAGCAAGGCTGTTCGGCTTATCCATGGGATTTCCATGACCGTCCCGAAAAGCCGACTGACGAACAGGAACAATCCGATTTTTATGAGAGCGCCATGGAAGCCACATGGGATAAACCTTGGTTCTGCGGATATTTCTGGTGGGACTGGAAAGCTGTCATTCCTCCCGAGGATAAAGCAAAGGAAAACCGCGATTTTACAGTATACGGAAAGCTTGCCGAGAAAACTCTCAAAAAATGGTATACATCTAAATAAAGTATGCTGTCCTGCTCTTTTTGACAGGACAGCTTTTTTTATAGGAATTAGAAAAAAAGAGCCGACCGCATTTAACGGTCAGCCCTTGAGAGACATTCTTATTTGCTCAGCTTGCTCTCTCTCATGATGATATCCTCTCTCTTAGGACCATTGGATACCATTGTGATGGGGAAGCCGATCTTTTCTTCAACGAACTCGATGTACTTGCGGCAGTTTTCAGGAAGATCTTCATACTTGCGTATACCGCCGATATCACTCTTCCAGCCGTCCAGTACTTCCAGAACCGGCTTAGCCTTTTCAAGCTTGCCCGTGGTGGGGAAGTCAGTTGTAACCTTGCCGTCTATCTCGTAACCAACGCATACAGGGATCTTATCAAGATAGCCCAGTGCATCGACAACGGTGAAAGCTACATCGGTTGTGCCCTGGATACGGCAGCCGTACTTGGAAGCTACGCAGTCAAACCAGCCCATTCTTCTGGGTCTGCCTGTTGTTGCGCCGTACTCGCCCTTGTCACCGCCGCGCTTTCTCAGCTCTTCAGCCTCGTCGCCGAATATCTCGGAAACAAATGCGCCTGCGCCAACTGCGGAGGAATAAGCCTTACATACTGTAACGATCTTCTTGATCTCATAAGGAGGGATACCTGCGCCAATCGCGCCGTAAGCCGCAAGAGTGGAAGAAGAAGTTACCATAGGATAGATGCCGTGGTCAGGGTCTTTCAGTGAACCAAGCTGACCTTCCAGCAGAATGTTCTTGCCTTCCTTGATAGCGTTCCACAGGTAAGCGGAAACATCGCATACATAAGGCTCTACCATCTTCTTGTATTCCATCAGTGTATTGAACAGCTCGTTCTCATCGATGGCGGGCTTGTTGTACATATATTTCAGCAGGATATTCTTCTGCTCCAGAACTCTATGGATCTTTTCCTTGAGAGCTTCCTCGTCGAACAGCTCCTGAACCTGGAAACCGATCTTTGCGTACTTATCGGAATAGAAAGGTGCAATACCTGATTTTGTAGAACCGAAGCTTGCCTTGCCCAGTCTTTCTTCCTCAAATTTATCGAAATCAACGTGGTAAGGCATGATCATCTGAACTCTGTCGGAGATCAGCAGCTTGGGCATAGGTACGCCCTGAGATGTAACCTCGTTCAGTTCCTTAAAGAACTTAGGTATATCGAATGCTACACCGTTGCCGATGATATTTGTGGTGTGATCGTAGAATATGCCTGACGGGAGAGTGTGAAGTGCAAACCTGCCATAGTGATTATGTATGGTATGACCTGCGTTTGCGCCGCCCTGAAATCTTATAACGATATCAGATTCCTGCGCCATCATGTCCGTGAGCTTGCCCTTGCCCTCGTCGCCCCAGTTTGCGCCAACAATTGCTCTTACCATTTGTAAATTTCCTCCTTGCTGTTAAGCGGGATCATGTAAATTAATGATTTAGCGTGCTGCTATGTGAAAATATCCCATACCAACACCAATATATTATAGCACATAATTCCTGCCTTGTAAACACTTGAAACGATTTTTAACATTTTCATAATAATTTTCGTGTGAGAGCCTGTTTTAGATAAAAAAATTTCAAAAAACCCTTGCAAAAATCCCGCTGTTATATTATAATAGTATTTAGCTAAAAAATGAACGGCAGATAAAGATATAGGCCGCACCATGCGATTCATGCAGTTAAGGCTGTGTGAAGCTGCATTTTTCATAAGGAGAGTATGAATGAGACCATACAGAATTTCAGCGCTTTTGATAGCAGGAGCGCTTTTGCTGCCGCTTGCCGGCTGTTCTAACAAAACAGGTGACAGCAGCGGCTCGGATAATGCCTCCTCCGCTAAAGAAACCAAGGCAGTGGCGGACAAGGTTGAACTTAAAGATTATAAATTTCCCGAGTTTCTTAAAGGTATAAAACAGCCCGATTCTCTCAGCAGTCCCGTTTATGTGAGCTTTGCTTTATCCGAATATTTAAGCGAAGTCACTGAACAGCCTTTTGAGGGATATGAATGTACCGGTAAGATAGGGAACATCTTTTATATTTTCTCCGAGGGCAAGTATAAAGGAATTATTGATAAAAACGGAAAAGTAGTTCTGAAAGCTGATAAATATACAACTATAAATCTGTGTACACCGAGTATGCTTATGCTTTCGATGGACAAAGAGCTGAATGCACCCGAGGAGTATATGTCATTCAATGTACTTGGCTATATCAACCCAGCAGAAGCTCCCGATTTTAAATCGGATCATATCAGCATTGAAGAAGAGACCAGAAACAGACCCTCATCAGATGATGAAGATGACGGAAATTATAAGGTCTATAATCTTGTACTTGATGATGGTCAAAAAGTCGGCGAGGGTTCTTCCTATGTTGACTGGGATAAGATCGAGAGCGTTTCAGCCCAGTCGATAAATACTTCCCGTCCCTATAATGCATATTACAGGGTACAAAAAGGGGAGGAGATATATTACATCTGCTTCGACCGTTTCTATAACTATACTATATATAACGGCGCTTACGGCTTTGTCAGAATGAAAGTCGGCGATGGATACGGCGGATGTTATATCCTTGACCACGAGGATTATTCCGAACTCAATAAGCTGATCGAAAGTTTCGGCGAATCGGGACCTGTTAAATCCCCAAGCAAGGATACTGGTCTTGATTATGTTCAGATAGAGACCGGATACGGCACTGATGATATTGTCACCATGACTATTTCAGCCGATGGCTACTGCTTCACAGACCATCTGGGCAGCGGTGATCAGCAGCCACAGAAGTATTTCACAATTCTCGATAAGGAAAGCTTTGTCAGCCTTGTAAAATGGGTAGATCAAGTGCTTTCGGAAGAATATGAAAAATGAGGACTGATTTTGCAGGAAAATGCAGTTTTTCCTGCAAAATTTTCTGTTTTGGGCGTGATAAGCATTGACAAGTACGTTTTGTTGTGCTATTATATTATGTGCAGGTTTTTTTGATGAAGGATAGATTCGGAAATTTCAGCATATGATAATATATGGTTTAATGCCTGCAAACAATCCAGCACATATCTGCGGCTGTTTGTATTAATTTAGAAAAAATCCGTGGAGACGGTATATATGGAGGACAAAATGAGTTTATTTGACGCGATAGTACAGGGTATAATTCAGGGTTTGACAGAATTTCTGCCGGTGTCCAGTTCGGGACATCTTTCGCTGTATCAGCATTTTACAGGCAATAGCGGCGAGGGTGCGCTTTTGTTTTCGGCAATACTCCATCTTGGTACCCTGGTCGCTGTGTTCATAGCTTTCAGAAAAGATATTCTGGAACTCATAAAAGAGTTGGGCAATATCTGTTCTGATATCTTTAATGGCAGTTTCACCCTTAAAGATATGAACCCTCAGCGTCGTATGATTTTTATGATAATAGTATCCTGTCTTTGCCTTGCGCCTTTTGCAATTTTCAAAGACTGGTTTGAATCTATCGGTGAGGACAGTTCTATATTTGCTGAGGGACTTTGCTTCCTTTATACAGCTGCTATACTGTTTATGTCTGACAGATGCACAAAAGGCAATAAAAAAGCAGGAGATATCACTGTAAAGGATTCTGTCACAGTCGGACTTTTTCAGGGCGTGGCACTTCTGCCCGGTGTATCAAGATCCGGTTCTACTATCTCTGCAGGACTATTTTCTGGATTCTCACGTGAAACTTCCGTAAAGTATTCCTTCATTCTCGGAATACCCGTTATACTTCTCAGTTGTCTTCTTGAAGTATTTAAGTATATCAAAAAGGTTATGGACACGAACGTTGAGGTTGAAAAAGTAGGCTTTGCTAACTGTGCTGTCGGATTTGTTGTTGCAGCTATAGTGGGTGTGCTTGCTATCAAGCTTGTCAGCTGGCTGGTGAAAAGCGATAAGTTCAAGGTGTTCTCCTACTACACCTTTATTCTCGGAACAGTGGTGCTCGTTGTCGCGTTCATCGAATTCTGCATGGGTCATCCCATCAGTTTCTGATAATTACATATTTGCGAAGAAGCTTGATATCGGGGGCTGATATTTCAGCACTTGTGATGATTCAGGCTTTTTGCAGTTTTTTGAAGTATAAGAAAAATCACTATATTTAATGAAAGGAAAGTGTTTAAATGGCAGCAAATGCCCCGGGTTCTAAAACAACCGGAAGACCGGCTCAGAAAAAACAGACGGCCCAGAGCTCACCGAAAGTAAGCAAGGCAGCACAGGATGCACTCAATGCTGCCAGAGAAAGAGAGTTCAGACGCTTCTGGTCATACATACTGTTCTTCACAGGCGTGCTGGAACTTTTCATTACGTTCATAAAGGGCGATGGCCTGTGGCGTGCACTGCATGACCTCAACCGCGGACTTTTCGGCGTGGCTGTGTTCCTGTTTGCCCCTATGATGATATATGTTGCGCTGATGATAGCGTCAAATACAAAGAAAAATACTGTTGTTGCCAAGTGTGTGGAGGGCGGTGTGCTCATGTTGCTTTCAAGCGGCATGGTGCAGATATTGCAGGTAGGTTCAGTTCAGGGCGGTAACTTTTTCAAGAAGCTGAAAGGTCTCTACGATGACGGCGTTGAACTTCGCGGTGGCGGACTTGCCAGCGCTGTGCTTGGCTGGCCTCTTCTTGCGGCATTCAAAAGGCTTGGAGCTTCCATTATTATCCTGCTGATAGCATTTACTTTTATACTTCTGCTCACCGACCTTACTCTGCCTCAGCTGTTCAAGCTTCTTTCAAGACCTTTTGTAGCCTCGGTAGAAGCAGTTCGTACTGACAGGGTGGAACGTGTAGTCGCAAGGCAGGAGAGGGAAGGTCAGTTAGGTAACGGCGATAATGAAATGAGACGCAGACCGGGACTTCCTGCACCTGCTGCTATGGACGAGCCTGTTCAGCGCGGCAAACAGCGTGTTGATTTTGCAAAATTCGTTACTGATGATGATACGGTTGCAGAACATGAAGTTGAAGAGATAATCGATAATGGCGAAACTATTGTCGACGATATCAAGCCTTCAAGAAAGAAGCGCGATCTTTCCAAGGCTGAGGAAGTTTCCGTTGAGATAATCGAGGAAGAAACTCCCGATGACAGCGAAGACCGAGAAGAACTCAAAAAGATCATTGAAGCGGCTGTAAACCGTAAGAATTCTCCTGCTTCGGATAACGAGGACAAGCCCGATCTTCCCAAGGTTGTAAATATAAACAGCAAGGGTCAGACTACGATGTTTGAAGAGGACGAAAAGATCCCTGTTTATGTGAACCCGCCTGTTGATGTGCTTAAATATCCAAAAAAGAAGATCGATAAGGCGATAATAGAAGCCGAGATACAGGAGAAATCCCGCAAACTGGTGGAAACTCTGGAAGTATACGGAGTAAAGACACGAATCACAGGCATTTTCAGAGGCCCTTCGGTAACACGTTATGAACTTCAGCCTGCAGCAGGTGTCAAAGTTGCGAAGATACTCAGCCTTGCTGACGATATCGCACTTAATCTTGCGGCGCTGAGCATACGTATCGAAGCTCCTGTTCCCGGAAAGCCATGTGTTGGTATCGAAGTTCCGAATGATGTGAGAGATCCTGTTTCTCTACGTGAGCTTATCGACAGTGATGAATACCGTAATGCCAAGGGTAAGCTAACTTTTGCCGTCGGCAAAGATATTGAGGGCAAGATAGTTGTGGGCAATATCGCGAAAATGCCCCACCTTCTTGTTGCCGGTACTACAGGTTCCGGTAAGTCGGTGTTCACCAACTCTATTATCATGAGTGTGCTGTATCATGCTTCACCCGAAGAAGTAAAGCTTATCCTTATCGACCCCAAAATGGTCGAATTCAAGCTTTATGACAGGATACCTCATCTGCTTATCCCTGTTGTGACCGACCCGCTTAAAGCCGCAGGTGCTCTCGGTTGGGCAGTTAACGAGATGAACAAGCGCTACAAGATGTTCGAGGCTAACAACGTCAAGAATCTTGAAGAATTTAACGAGATGCTTACAGCTGAACATTCTAAGCCTGTTGATGAGATTGATCCCATGTTTGCCAAAATGAAGCTCATGCCCCAGATTCTTATCGTTATCGATGAGTTTGCCGATCTTATGATGGCAGCAGGCAGTGAGGTCGAGGATTCTGTTATCAGGCTGGGACAGCTTGCCCGTGCTGCGGGTATACACATGGTAATCGCTACGCAGTCCCCGAGAAAGGACGTTATTACAGGTCTTATCAAGTCGAATATTCCCTCCCGAGTTTCCCTTAGCGTATCCAGTAACGTGGATTCACGAGTTATCATGGATCAGGGTGGTGCTGAGAAGCTTCTGGGTAACGGAGACCTGCTGTACAAGCCTGTTGGTGTCAAGACACCTATACGTATACAGTCGGGCTTTGCTGATACTCCCGAGATAAAATCTGTCGTAGAGTTCCTTAAAAGTGAACATTCAGCGGAATACAGCGCTGATATCATGGCAGAGGTCGAGGAGAATATGCCAAAGCCCAAGGAAGACAAGAAGAGCGGCGGAAACAGTGATTCCGAAGACGTTATTATCAATCCTGATGATGATCTGATCGATCAGGCCATAACCGTTATTGTTTCCACCGGTAATGCTTCAACATCATATTTACAACGTAAGCTGAAACTGGGCTTTTCTAGAGCTTCCAGAATTATGGATCAGATAGAGGAAATGGGCATAATCGGACCTCAGGAAGGCGCAAAGCCCCGAAAGATCAACCTTACCGAGGAAGAATGGCTTGAAATGCGTGCCAGAAGATAAGGTGCTTTACAATGGCTGATAAAAAAGGTAAAAAGAGCAGTCCGCCCCCGAAAAAGGTAAGTGGGCTTTCCATAAAGCAAAGAGTGCGGCTCATACTGCTGATACTAGTATTATTTGCCGCAGGAGTAGTCTGGATCTTACATTATTTTCAAATAATATCCGTTCAGGATATTATGGTGAAGCTTGGTCTTGCTGACCGACCAGCCACCCGCTCAGATCTTGAAGTCCACATCATTGATGTGGGTCAGGGCGACTGCATACTTGTGGCATCGCAGGGACAGATAATGCTGATTGACAGCGGCGAGCGAGATGAAAGCAATGCCGTCGAGGCTTATCTTCTGAGACACGGCATCCACCACATTGATAGACTTATAGCCACACACCCGCATTCAGACCATATAGGCGAAATGGCTGAGATAATATATACTTTCGATGTTGACAGCTTCATGATGCCACGTATCCCCGATGATTACGTACCTACTACCAAGTGCTACGAGAATATGCTGAAAGCTGTTGATGTAAGGAACGTCTCGGTGATGTCACCTGAGGATACGAGTTTTAAACTTGGGTGCTGTGATGTGCAGATATTTACCTCAGGCGTTGAGGATTCAGAAAATCTCAATAATTATTCCTTGATAGTCAAAGTCGTACACGACAAAAACAGTTTCCTGTTTACTGGTGACTGCGAGAATGAGGAAGAGAAAACTCTGCTGGATAAGGGCGTTGATCTTAAAGCGAAAGTCCTCAAAGCCGCTCATCATGGCAGCTCGACTTCTTCCTCAGCTGATTTTCTCGATGTTGTTGATCCCGAATACGCTGTTATTTCCTGTGGAAAAGCCAATGATTACGGGCACCCCCATAAAGAGACAGTAAGGCGGATTTCAAAATACGCTCGAAATACCTATATCACATCACGTGATGGCAGTGTAGTTTTCATTTCGGACGGCGAGGGACTTACCGTTGAATGTGAGAGGGATAAAAATTGAGATTTACGGTGGATAGAATAGAAGGTGCATTAGCAGTCTGTGAGGACAGCGAGGGCACTATGATAAATATTGATCTGAAAAAACTTCCCCCCGATGTGAAAAGCGGAGATGTGATGGCTTTCAGGGACGGACGTTTTACTAAGGATATAGCAGCAACATCCGAAAGACGTGCTGAGATCTCAGCATTGCAGAAAAAATTGTTGGGAAAGTCTACCGATTGAAATTGCATACGCTTATCTTAATTGATAACGCGGTATGCATTGAAATGGAGTGATATTTATGAACAGAGATCTGTTTTCGGTCATAAAGAATAAGCTTCCGAGCCTTTCAAAGGGTCACAAGCTCATCGCAAACTACATACTTTCGCAGTATGATAAGGCTGCGTTTATGACCGCGCAGAAACTGGGCAAAACAGTAGGTGTCAGCGAATCAACTGTGGTCAGATTTGCTTCCGAACTGGGTTATGACGGTTATCCCGAACTGCAAAGGCAGCTCCAGGATCTTATGCGCAACAAGCTGACTGCGGTTCAGCGTATCGAAGTTAGCTCTGAGCAAATGAACGGCGAGGACGTTCTCCAGCGAGTGCTTAACCAGGATATCGACCGTATCCGCGCAACGCTGAATGAGACCAACAAGAACGATTTCAATCATGCCGTTGATCTTATCACATCGGCTAATACAATATATATCATCGGCACAAGGAGCTCTGCGGCGCTGGCTTATTTTCTGAACTATTATCTGAACTTGCTTTTCCCCCACGTAAAGCTCGTTCCAAGCACCACAACATCTGAGCTTTTTGAGCGTATCATGCGCATCGACAAAGATGATGTCATGATAGGTATCTCATTTCCAAGATATTCTAATCAGACGGTGAAAGCGCTGAAATACTCAAAGACCAATGGTGCGAAAGTTATCGCCATAACAGATTCGACCAGCTCCCCGCTTACAGATTATGCGGACGCACTTCTGCTTGCCAAGAGTGATATGGCTTCCTTTGCCGATTCATTAGTTGCGCCGCTTAGTCTTGTAAATGCACTTATTGCCGCAATTTCTATCAGGAATGTGGACCTTGTGACACAGACTTTCGGCAAGCTGGAAAAGGTCTGGGAAGATTTTGACGTATACGCAAAAAACACTGAGAATACGGAGAATAACGATGCCAACGAAGAAGTATGATGCAGTTATAGTCGGCGGCGGTGCGGCAGGACTTTTCTGCGGTGCTCAGCTTGCAACACTTGGCAAAAGCACTGTTATTATCGAGAAAAACGAGCGTTTCGGAAGAAAGCTCCGTATCACTGGAAAAGGCAGATGTAATGTAACCAATAATTGTGATGTTGAAACCGTGATGAAGAATATCCCGCGCAATAATCGCTTTATGTATTCTTCACTCAGCAGATTCACCCCAGAGGAGGCTATGGCATTTTTCGAAGGAATTGGCGTTCCGCTGAAGACCGAGCGCGGCAACAGGGTATTTCCTGTAAGTGACAGCGCCCATGATATCGCCGATGCATTGGTCAAATTCTGTCTGGACTGCGGCGCTGAACTTGTCAGCGGGGAAGTGACTTCACTTATCATCGAGGACGGATGTGCTGTTGGTGTAAGGTGCGGCGATAAGGAATACCGCGGCGGCAGCGTGATAATCGCTACAGGCGGACGTTCCTACCCGAAAACTGGTTCGGATGGCTTTGGCTATAAGCTTGCAAAATCAGCAGGACATCATGTAACGCCGATAACGCCCTCACTATGTCCGATAGTCACCGAGGAAGCCGAAGAATGTGCGGAAATGATGGGTCTCAGCCTTAAAAACTGCACTCTTTCGCTTCGTGAAGATAACAGTACCAAACCTCTGTACGAGGAACTTGGCGAGATGCTTTTCACTCATTTCGGGCTTTCGGGACCACTTGTTCTTTCGGCAAGCGCACATATCCGCGATATCGAAAAACACAGCTATCATATCGATATCGACCTTAAACCCGCACTTTCTAACGAACAGCTAGACGCACGTATCCTCAGGGATTTTTCTGATTTTCCGAATCGCGAGTTTGGCAATTCTCTCGGGAAACTACTACCTGCAAAGATGATACCGATCATCGTTGCAAGAAGCGGAATACCCTCTGAAAAGCGCGTTAATCAGATAACCCGCGAGGAAAGGCGTTCTCTTGTGGAAGTCATCAAAAAGCTGACTTTTAAGGTCAAGCGGCTTCGTCCGATAGATGAAGCGATAATCACCCGCGGCGGTGTTGAGCTATCCGAGATCGATCCGAAAACTATGCAGTCAAAGCTGTGTAATAGCCTATACTTCATCGGTGAGATACTCGATCTTGATGCCTACACAGGCGGCTTCAATTTGCAGATAGCTTGGTCTACCGCTTATGCCTGTGCGCAGGCTGTTGAGTATACAGAGTAATAAATGAATTCATGTTTCGGCTTTATTGACAGCTGAATACTATATAAGGAGTTGTAAATATGGGAATTAATATCGCACTTGACGGACCCTCCGGCGCAGGAAAATCAACTATTGCAAAGGCAGTTGCCGCTAAAATGCAGTATGTCTATGTTGATACAGGCGCTATGTACCGTGCTGTTGCCTGCTATATGGTGACTAGCGGGATCGACCTCGATGACACTTCCGCTATCATTGCAAAGCTGAACGAAATATCCATCAAGCTTGAATACAGAGACGGTGCTCAGCACGTTATTCTTAACGGTGATGATGTTTCCGATAAGATAAGAACACCTGAGATATCCATGGCTGCTTCAAAGACTTCTGCTATTCCCGAAGTCAGGACATTTCTTTTCGACTTACAGCAGACCATGGCCAAGGAGAATGATATCATCATGGACGGCAGAGATATCGGCACGGTAGTTCTGCCTAATGCTGATGTTAAAGTATTCCTGACTGCTTCTGCCGAGGAAAGGGCGAAACGCCGTTTCAAGGAGCTTCAGGAGAAGGGTGATCCCTCTACTTATGAGGAGGTTCTTCGTGATATCGAACAGCGCGATTACAACGATACACACCGTGAGACCGCGCCTCTCAAAAAGGCTGATGATGCTATCGAGATTGATACAACAAAGCTTGATCTTCAGCAGTCAATAGACGAGATTTGCCGAGTTATCACTGAGAAGCTCGGTGAAAAAAAAAATGATACTTCCGTGACCGAGAAAAAGGAAAGGGCTCCCAAGGCGATAATGGAAGTCCGCCCCATAACCAAGACCAATAAGGTCAACCCACTTAGAGTCTTGGTTTACGGTCTGCTGCGATGGATAACCATTGGTATCTATCATCTTTATTATGATATTAAGTGGGAGGGCGTTGAGAACGTTCCGAAAGACGGAGGAAATATTTTCGCTTCCAACCACCGCAGTTATCAGGACCCTGTTTTTATTGCACTTCACGCCCGCGTACCTTTGTCATATATGGCTAAGGAGGAGCTTTTTCAGGGAAACAAGGCTTTTAAACATCTGATAACAGCTTTGGGTGCATTCCCTGTAAGTCGTGGTAAGGGCGATACAGGCGCCATCGATACTTCTATCGAAAAGCTCCAGATCGGCAGAAATCTTGCCATTTTCCCCGAGGGTACCCGCTCTCTTGACGGTAAGGTAGGCAAGGGAAAAACAGGTGTGGCGCTTATCGCTGCTGTTGCCCAGACAAAGATAATACCTGTTGGCATTACCTTTGAGGGTAAACTGAAATTCCGCAAAAAAGTCAGAGTACGTTACGGTAAGCCCATCATACCTGCCGAAATCGGTGCGGATAATACCGACAGCAAGTCGTTGAGGGTTCTGAAAAATAAAGTCATGGAAGATATTACTAGTCTGGTGCATGAATAATGTTAACTGAGTGTAAAATTTTTGTTGCTAAAAGCGCAGGATTCTGTTTTGGTGTAGACAGAGCGATAAAAATGGTGTATAATGAATTAGATAACCGAAATAATATTGTAACGTTAGGTCCGATCATTCACAATCAGAACGTCGTTGATGACCTTAAAGCAAGAGGGGTGTATCCCGTAGAACTTGATGAGGTCAGAAATGGTCAGACAGTCGTGATACGTTCCCACGGCGTAGGCAGTGAAGTCTATGATAAGCTCAAAGAGCTTGGCGCTGAGATCGTTGATGCGACTTGTCCCTTTGTTGCAAAGATACATAATATAGCCAGTGAGAAATCTGCCGAAGGTCATGTGATACTGATAGCAGGTGATGCCAGTCATCCTGAGGTGAAAGGGATCATGGGACACTGTCAGGGCGAATGTTATGTGTTTGAAAATTGTGGCGAATTTGAAAATTTGGTGAAAAATGAAGATTTTTTGTCAAAAAAGGTTGCAATTTTAGCTCAAACGACGTATAATAAGAATATGTGGAAAGAATGTGTACCGCTTTTCAAAAAATATCTTCCCCATGCGGAGATATGTGAAACGATATGCAATGCCACCAATATCCGCCAGAACGAAGCTGAAGAGCTTGCAAAGAAAGCGGATATAATGGTGATAGCGGGCGGCAGACACAGTTCTAATACCCACAAGCTTAAGGCTATCTGCGAACAGCACTGCAAATGTGTACTCGTGGAGAATGCCGATGATCTGCGAAAATGCGGTCTTGACCTGACCGGTGCAAAATTTATCGGGATCTCTGCCGGTGCTTCGACACCCGGCTATATTATAAAGGAGGTACAGGACACTATGAGTGAACTGCTGAACAATGTTGACAATACTGTTGACGAAGAATTTAATCTGGAGGCGATCGATAAGACCCTCAAAAAAATATATCCGGGAGCGAAGGTAGAAGGCACTGTCGAATCTGTGAACGAAACCGAAGTCATCGTTGACATCGGAACCAAGCACACAGGCTATGTAGCACTTAGCGAGCTTACAGATGACCCCGGCAAGAAGCCTGCAGATATCGTAAGCGTTGGCGATACCATCGAGCTGATCGTTATCAAGACCAGCGATACCGACGGTACAGTAATGCTCTCCAAGAAGAGAGTTGACGCTGACAAGAGCTTCCAGAAGATCAAGGATGCTGCTGAGAGCGGCGAGATCCTTGAGGGTATCGTTACCAACGTAGTTAAGGGCGGCGTACTTGTTTCCGCTGACGGCGTTAAGGTATTCGTTCCTGCTTCTCAGGCTGCTCCCAGAAGAGATTTCGATCTCAACGATCTGCTCAAGCAGACTGTTAAGTTCAAGATCCTTGAGGTAAATGATGTTAAGCAGAGAGCTGTTGGCTCTGTAAGAGCTGTAGCAAGAGAAGAGAAGGCTGCTGCACAGTCCAAGTTCTTCGATACTGCTTCTGTAGGCGCTGAGATGGAAGGCGTTGTTAAGTCTATTACAGATTACGGTGTATTCGTTGATCTGGGCGGCGTTGATGGTCTGGTTAGAAGAGCTGACCTCAGCTGGAACAGAATCAAGCATCCTTCCGATGTTGTTTCTATAGGCGACACTGTTACCGTTAAGATCAAGGACATCGATCCCGAGACCAAGAAGGTATCTCTTACATACAAGAAGGATTCCGAGAATCCTTGGGAGATCTTTGTTAACAACTACGAGGTAGGTCAGGACGTTAAGGCAACTATTGTTTCTATCACCTCTTTCGGTGCATTTGCACAGATCATTGATGGCATCGATGGTCTTATCCACATCTCTCAGATCGCTAATCAGAGAGTAAATAACGTTGCTGATATACTTGCTGTAGGCGATGTTGTTGACTGCCGCATCACTGAGATAGATGCTGATAAGAAGAGAATCAGCCTCTCCAGAAGAGCTCTGCTCGATGATGAGGAAACTGAGGAGACCGACGCTGAATAATCAGCATTAATTTAATGGGGACGGTCAACGTCCCCATTTTTTTGTGAAAAATATAGAGCTGAACCGTTTGTTAATGTGTTTTTGGCGTATGTAAACTAAGTATAATGTACGGTTTTTGTTAGTTTACCGCTCCATATTTTGTGAGCAAGAGTCTTGCATTATTCAATAAAATATGGTATAATATATATTGATATATAATGTTTGCGGTTAAACGCAGTCAGTATTGGAAGGTCTTATTTTATGGAACAAAAAAGAAGAAATAAAACAAAACATAGAAGACGAGGAACACATCCTGTAGTTCATGTACTGAAAGCTATGGGTACGCTTCTTCTGTCGATTTTTCTGATAATAATAATCACTCTGTCCATCTTCGGTACAGTGCTTACTATCTACGTTCTTAATTTTGCAGATACTACTACAGATATCATGCTCGAAAAGAGTGTTGAAAGTAATATCACCAGATTCCTTTATGATAATCCCGATTATGATGAGGAAACAGATGACCCGAAGGATAAGTATGTGCTGTATTATACCATGAGGAATGAGTATAGACATCAGCTTTGGGTCGATCTTGATCAGATACCTCAGGTAGTACAGGATGCTTTTGTTTATACCGAGGACGAGCGTTTTTACGCCCATGACGGTGTTGACTTCAAGAGTACTTTTGCCGCTTTTGTAAATGTTTTCCTGCCTAACCGTGCTTCACGAGGCGGTTCAACTATTACTCAGCAGACTATTAAGAACCTGACAGGTGATGATGCCAGATCAGGCGTTCAGGGTATCGAAAGAAAGATCCGTGAGGTTTTCCGTTCAATAAACGTTGAGAAGACCTATACTAAGGAAGATATCCTCGAGATATACCTGAACGTTGTTCCGCAGAATACTCAACACGATGATATAGTTGGTGTACAGTCTGCTGCAAATTTTTATTTCGGCAAAGATGTTTCTGAACTTGATCTTGCTGAGGCAGCTTGTCTTGCGGGAATGAATAACGCACCTGGATTAAATAACCCTATTGATAATATTGAGAATAATAATATAAGACGTCAGCACTGTCTTGAGCGTATGCTGATAAATGGTGCTATCTCATCTGAAGAGTATAATGAGGCTCTTAATGAACCTCTGGAACTTGCAGGAAATTTTGACTATTCCAGCGAAACTATTTATGATGGTGAGCTTGAAGATCAGGGAATTACCGACTGGTATCTCGATGCTGCTATCGAAGAAGCTGAAGAAAGAATAGCTGACGATAAAGGTATTGAAATAAAGGAAGCAAGAGAGCTTCTTTATAACGGTGGTTATACTGTATATACTAATGTAGATATCGATATGCAGCACAAAGTCGAAAAGAAAATGCAGGATGCCAGCAATTTCACTACATGGTATATGGATCCCGAGGACGATACGTTATGGTCTGGCTTTGTTTGCATGGACTATAACGGCAATGTTCAGTGTGTAGTCGGCGGGCGTAACGAAAAAACTGAGTCACGTAACCTTTATCTGGTAACACACGCTAAGCGTCAGCCCGGTTCATGTATGAAGCCTATTGGTTCTTATGCTCCTGCGTTAGATCAGGATCTTATGACTATGACTTCTTACTTTAACGATTCACCTATAGAGATCGAAGTTGAGGGAGGAAAGAAAGAGAAGTGGCCTGTAAACTACTCCGAATTTGATGCAAGTCAGGGTAACTGGTCATATAAGGATCTTTTCACTTATCAGATGCTTCTTAAATCTCTTAATACTATGCCTGCACAGCTTGTTAAGCAGATGACTCCTGCTTATTCTTATAATTTTATGAAGTCAAAGCTTGATGTTACATCTCTAAATGAGAACGACTGCGACTGGTCGGCAGTAACTGTTGGTGGTATGGACGAAGGTATCACCCTTGAAGAACTTGTCGGAGCTTATATGATATTCGGCAATGGCGGCAAAAAGTACGATGTAAGCTATATTTATAAGATCGAGGATGCCGCTGGTAAAGTTCTGTATGAGAAAACCGATGGTTATAAGCAGGCTATCGCTGACAGTACAGCTTATATCATGAACCGTATGATGCAGTACGTTATCAATGATAAGGAAGGTACAGGTAGATACGCTAAGCTTAAAAAGACGGATCTTGTCGGTAAGACTGGTACTTCGTCATCCTGGAACGACCTTAACTTTGTAGGTTGTACTCCCGA
The DNA here is from genome assembly GCF_900112155.1 of Hominimerdicola alba. Classification (GTDB taxonomy): domain Bacteria; phylum Bacillota; class Clostridia; order Oscillospirales; family Ruminococcaceae; genus Hominimerdicola; species Hominimerdicola alba_D. The sequence goes on from NZ_FOKQ01000023.1 coordinate 19,639, forward strand.
TTACGTTTCGGGTATATGGATAGGCTATGAAAATCCTGAGACTATTCCTACAAACGATTATCAGAATATTGGTGAGATTTGGAAGAATATCTTCGGTGATATCGCTGATTCGGAAGAACACAAGAGTTTCGATGATACATTCCCAATGCCCGATACTGTTGTAAAGCTTAACTTCTGTACAACATCCGGTCTCATAGCAACCGATCGCTGCGGAAGTCAGCAGGTAGGTTACTTTAAGGCATCAAACGTTCCCGGTTATTGTTACCACTAAAGCTATTTACCGTTAAGTTGATGGTATTGACCTCCGTACCATAAAGTACGGAGGTCTTATTTTGAAAGGTCAAATATGAATAATTTAAGACTATGTATCCCATGTCACTTCGGTCTTGAAAAGACATTAAAATTTGAGATCGAAAGGATAGGAGGGGAGAACCTTACCGTCACTGACGGAAAGGTCACATTCAGCGGCGATTTTAATACCGTCGCAAAAGCAAATCTGTGGGTCTCCACAGGAGAGAGAGTTCTTATTGAGCTAGCTTCTTTTACTGCACGCAGTTTTGAAGAGCTCTTTCAGGGGGTCATGAATATCCCGTTGGAAGACTTTATCGGAAAGTATGACGCTTTTCCTGTAAAAGGTCATTCACTGGATTCACAGCTCCATTCCGTGCCCGATTGTCAGAAGATAATAAAAAAAGCTTGCGTAAAGCGGCTTGAAAAGGTCTATGGCATCTCCTATTTTGAGGAAACAGGTGCTAAACATCAGCTGCAATTTTCGCTGATGAAAGATAATTTCACCCTTTATCTTGATACCACAGGTGAGGGTCTGCATAAGCGCGGATACCGCAGAAATTCCAATGCCGCACCTATCAAGGAAACTCTTGCCGCAGGTATTATCGACTTAGGAAGAGTGCGAGCTGATTCCATCGTATGCGACCCCATGTGCGGTTCAGGAACTTTTCTTATCGAAGCGGCTTACAAGGCGTTGAAAGTCGCTCCCGGTATACGCAGAAATTTTGCTGCACAGAAATGGGATCAGATTCCCGAAAAGGTCTGGCAGAATGCCCGTTCTGAGGCTATGGATATGATCGACAAGCAGGGAAGTTTCAAGGCTTTCGGTTTTGATATCGATGATATCGCGGTAGAGCTTACAAGAGATAATGCCAAAAAGGCTGGTGTAGGTTCTAAGCTTACAGTTAAGCAACAGGATATCAGCAAATTTGTTCAGCCTGAACAGTGCATCACTTTCTGCAATCCCCCCTACGGCGAAAGATTGCTGGAGATTCGCGATGCAGAAGAGCTTTACAAGCGTCTCGGTGAAAGATTGCAGCCGTCAAGGGAAAGACCTTGCTATATAATCTCGCCCCATGAGGAGTTTGAAAAATTCTTTGGCAAAAAGGCTGATAAAAAGCGCAAGCTGTATAACGGCATGATCAAGTGCGATCTGTATATGTATTTTAAATGATGGATATAGAAACTGCAAAGCAGATACTTTCTGATAACTTTAATGCCAAGGAGAATACCTTTACATTTATCATGTATGAGAGATCACGTTTTCCGAAAGAGGAATTCTGGATGGTCTATGATAGTATTGAATGTCTTGTTAAGAACAAGGTGTTCAGCCGTGAACTCGCAGAACAGGTAAGCTATTGTTATGAGCGTTTCTTGAAAGAACTGATTTATCATTGTGATGGTGGTGATTCTCACGGGTTAGCTTATCTTCCCGAAAATTCTGATGTTTATATAGATCGGTTGGATTATATAGTAACAGCTTTTTACCGCGTTTATGATAAATTGTTGGATGACAGTTTCTTTGAACTTGAAAGATATGGGTAAGGAGAAAAATGTATACATTAAAAAATATTGACGGTATCGTATTCGATATGGACGGTGTCATTTTCGATACCGAAGCAGTTTGTATGAAGTGCTGGCTGAAAGTCGGTGAAAGACACGGACTAGAAAACGTTGAGTACTATGTGCGTCTTTGCACAGGCAGAAATGACAAAGATACCGAACGTATCGTCAATGAGGCTTACGGCGACAAGCATGATATTAAAAAGCTTCGTGCAGAAGTAAATGAGGAAGTTCAGGCGACTTTGAGAAAGGGCGTACCACTCAAAAATGGTGCTAAAGAAGTTCTTGAATGGCTTCACGAAAGCGGAGTCAAGATCGGTCTTGCATCTTCTACACGTTACGATGTAATAGTTAGAGAAATGACCGAAGTTGGTCTACTGCACTGCTTTGATGCGATAATCGGCGGTGATATGGTTGAGAGATCAAAGCCTGAACCTGATATCTACCTTATCGCTTGCGAGAAACTTGGTTTTGATCCCAAGAATACTTTTGCTGTTGAGGATTCCAGAAACGGAATAATCTCTGCAAGCGCCGCAGGTATGATGCCTATACTTATCCCCGATCTTATCGAACCGGATGAGGTCATGCTTGAAAAGGCATACGTCAAGCTGGACAGCTTGATGGAATTTAAAGATAAAATGTTGAGTACAGGTTTATAAACCTGACAAATAAAGGAGGTACAAAAAAATGCGTTACGAAATCCAAGGTGAGCCGATGCCCGTTGTCATCTGTTATCTGAACAACGGCGAGGCGATCAAATGTCAGCAGGGAGCTATGAGCTGGATGAGCCCCAACATGAATATGTCCACCAATGCAGGCGGTGGAATAGGAAAGGCACTTTCACGTGCTTTTTCGGGTGAGTCCATGTTCCAGAATGTTTACACCGCTACAAATGGTGACGGCATGATCGCTATGGCATCAAATTTCCCCGGTACTATCAAGCCCATGGACGTTTCTCAGATGCCTATAGTTGCTCAGAAGTCAGCTTTCCTGGCAAGCGAGATGGGAGTTAATATGGAGATATTCTTCCAGAAGAGATTTGGTGCAGGCTTCTTCGGTGGTGAGGGCTTCATCATGCAGAAGTTCTCGGGTCAGGGTACTGTTTTCCTTGAGCTTGACGGTTCTATCGTTGAGTATCAGCTGGCTCAGGGTCAGTCCATGCTGGTTGACACCGGTTGTCTTGCAGCTATGGAAGCTTCCTGTTCCATCGATATCGAACAGGTTGCAGGCTTAAAGAACAAGCTGTTCGGCGGCGAGGGCTTCTTCAATACCAGAATTACCGGTCCCGGTCATGTTTGGCTCCAGACAATGCCTGTCAGCAATCTTGCAGGCGCTATCAGACCTTACATTCCTACCGGTGCCTGATAACTACATATTTGTATACAAAAAAGGGCGGAAAGATCAAGTCTTTCCGCCTTGTTTTTTACTGTCTTTCGCTCATCGCCATTAGTCCCGCGATCATCAGGTCATGATCGGTTGTTATCTTGAAATTCATGGGTTCTCCCTTTACGATATGTATGGGGTAGCCGCACTCCGTAAGTATGCCACAGGTATCCGTCAGTGTGCCAAGCTTTTCGTCCCCAAGCTTTCGTATGCAGTCGCATAAAGTGGATATCTCAAATGTCTGAGGAGTCTGCGCTCGCATAAGCTGCTTGCGGGGGAGATTTTCCGTCACTGTCTCACCGTCCGTTGTCCTTATGATAGTGTCATCGGAGGGTATATAAGTCCCGCAGGCGGCCGAATTAATTGCTGTTTCAATATTCTCACGAATTATTTCCTCGCTGACAAAGGGGCGAACAGCGTCATGAGTTATGAGAACATCTCCCTTATTTACACCGAACAAAGCTGTGACTTCACGCAGTATATTCATAACAGTTCCATTTCTGTCCTTGCCCCCCGTGACAAGCCTGACACGCTTTGTGCTGATACCAAATTCCTCCAGAAGCTTGTCGGCATAGTCGTACCAATCGGGATTGATACCAACGTAGATACGTTCAATTTCGCCGATCTCTTCAAATGCTCTTATTGTTCTGATGAGTATAGGCACGCCGCCTATTTCGATGAACTGCTTGGGCTTGTCGGCATTTTTGATGCGTGTGCCGCTTCCGCCTGCCACTATTCCTGCAAAGATCATACTATCCCTCCTTCGGTATATAATAGGTATCGTCACCGCAGAAGACCATTTTGCTGCCTGCGGGTATTTTTCTTATCATGTAATAAACATTGTACGCATCGGGATAAGGGCTTATCATTCCGATCATGGAAAGTATGAACAGAATGCTGTTCAGTGCTGCGTTATCGGCAGGCACCAGCTGAAACAATATCAGCGGAACAAGACCCAGCAGAAACGGCAGAAGTGACATAAGCGCGAATCTGCCTCTTTTCAGCGGATAAAAAGCAAGTGCTACCGCTGCGAACTGCTTTAGTATGCCAATGCTTACGGTCGCTTTCTTTGGGTATACTATGGCATGAAGAAATTCGTGTAGTATCAGATAAACGGGTGCGATAAGAAGTCCTGCAAACGTCCATGGCATACTGATGACATTCATTTTCGCCGCCGAACATTTCATGACCATGGATATCATGCATATCATAAATGAACCTATCGCAAAGGGAGCTGCTTTAAGCATCATTTCACCCATAGAGTTCGGTAGATCTGTTTTAACAGCATTATCAGGCAGCGGTGCGGTCTGATATTTTTTTATGTCTTTCTGATCTATAACTCCGATCCACTTTATCTTCGGCATGATTCTGCTCCCTTCTTAATGATTTGTCAAATTTGATATGCAGTATAGCTTCTTGCATATACAACAAACGGGCGAGTTACCGCCCGTTCAATTAAACTAGATTAGTTGCCCTTCTTGATATCGTACTTGTCCAGCAGAGCAGTTATCTTCTTGTGAGGGTCAATTACCTCAGAGATAGAAGCATCGTGATTGAGGGCAGCGATATAGTAAGCGATATACTTAGCAACATCAACTTCGTGGAACCACTTTCTTTCCAGCAGTTCGGGAGTTCTGTAAGTCAGGTTTGTGCCGAATACGCCGTCGATAACGCCTTCATCATAAGCCTTGTCAAAGCTTGCAAGACCGTTTGTGAATATAGCGTAGGTAGCATAGCAGTAGATCTTGCTTGCGTTGCGCTTCTTCAGTTCAGCAGCAACTTCCAGCATGGATTCGCCGGATGAAATGATATCGTCGGCAATGAATACGTCCTTGCCCTTAACATCGTTGCCCATGTACTCGTGCGCTACGATGGGGTTTCTGCCGTTTACAACAGTGGAGTAGTCACGTCTCTTGTAGAACATACCCATGTCAACGCCCAGTACGGAAGCATAGTACATATTTCTGTTGATAGCGCCCTCATCGGGAGATACGATCATGAAATGAGCCTTGTCGGGCTTGAAATCGTCCAGACTTCTGAACATGGATTTCAGAACCTGATAGGAGGGGATAATGTTGTCAAAGCCCATCAGAGGAACTGCGTTCTGAACTCTTGGGTCGTGTGCATCAAAAGTCAGCACGTTTGATACGCCCATAGCCTGGAGTTCCTGCAGTGCAACAGCACAGTCAAGAGATTCACGATAGTTTCTGCGATGCTGTCTGCCGCCGTAAAGGGAAGGCATGATTACATTTATACGATGAGCCTTGCCGCTTGCAGCCTGAATGATACGCTTGAGATCCTGATAGTGGTCGTCAGGCGACATATAATTCTCGTGGCCGAAGTAATTGTACTTTACGCTGTAATTACCCATATCACAGAGAATGAAAAGGTCATTACCTCTTACGGTCTGTTTGATAAGACCCTTGCCGTCACCGGATGAAAATCTGGGACACTCAGCATCAACGAGGAATGTCTCCTTAAAGAAATTGTCCTCATTAGCCCACTTTACCAGATAAGCGTTGACTTTTTCTCCCAGTTCCTTTGCGCCCTCCATAGGGATAAGTCCCAGAGGAGCCACTCTGGAATCGTTGTCAAATAAGATCTTGTCAGCACTGCCCATTATCTTACATACCTCCATATTATATAGCGAAATTTGTCCGCCTTATTCCAATTAACATTATAACTTATAATCTGTTCTTTTACAAGGGGTTTTTCAGAAATTTAACAGTTTTTCATCTTTTGACCAAAATTATACTTTTTTACAAAAACAATTTTTGCAGTTAGTTATAACAAAAATCTAATACCCGCTAAAATACTATGTGTATTTGGAGATAGAGTATATTTTTGCATGATTGGTAATCAAAAAATGCAAAAATCCTCTTTACATTTTAATAAATATGTTGTATAATTAGATTCGGAAATTTAAGATATTATGGAGGAATTTAAAATGATAGTTACTTGTCTTGACCTTGAGGGTGTTCTGGTTCCCGAAATTTGGATAGCTTTTGCAGAAGCAAGCGGTATCCCCGAGCTGAAGAAGACCACCAGAGATGAACCCGATTACGATAAGCTGATGCAGTATCGTCTTGCAATACTGAAAGAGCACGGACTTGGTCTGAAGGAGATCCAGGATACTATTGCAAAGATCGATCCTATGCCCGGCGCTAAGGAGTTCCTTGATGAACTGAGAGACTGCTGCCAGGTACTTATCCTCAGCGATACTTTTACACAGTTCGCAAAGCCCCTTATGAAGAAGCTTGGTATGCCTACCATTTTCTGTAATGAACTGGTAGTTGCTGACAACGGCGAGATCACAGGCTACAAGATGCGTTGTGAGAAGTCCAAGCTCACTACTGTTAAAGCACTTCAGTCCTGTGGTTTTGAGACTATAGCAAGTGGTGACAGCTACAACGATCTCGGTATGATACTGAACAGCCGTGCAGGCTACCTGTTCAGAAGTACCGATCAGATCAAGGCTGATTATCCTCAGCTTCCTGCATTCGAGACTTATGATGAACTTCTCTCTGCAATCAAGGCTGAGATAGCTAAATAAGATAAATCGACATCACGGACATCGACATTTTTCATGTCGGTGTCCTTTTATGCCGTTATGACCAATTCTTGGAAGTTATATGAACTTTTATTTTATATACAAATACTTGACATATATTGGTTTAATATGTTATAATATGTTAAAATGGAGAAAATAGGGGGGAGCTTTATTATGGCAGACGAGTCCGAAATAGTAAAAAAGGTAAAGCTCAGATCAAAAAAGAGGTTTGAGCATTGGCAGATTATTTCAATATACCTGTTTTTGTACGATATCATCGTAAGTACAGGCAGTTATTTTGCCGGTCTTTGGCTGAGATATGACCTGAGTTTTACGAAGATACCGCGGGATTATCTTAATGCGTATATGTATTTTATGCCCATATATGTGGTTGCAGTTTTCCTGGTTCATGGTTATAATAAGCTTTATAGAAGTATATGGAGATTCGCCAGTTATTCCGAATTAAAGCGTGTGACCTTTGCTTCTGCTGAACTTGCGCTGATCCATACGGTACTGATAACTGTTATATTCAGACGTATGCCCATATCTTACTATATCGTCGGTCCCATGCTGCAGTTCTGTTTCATCATCGGTATAAGGTTCTGCTACAGGTTTATTCTTCTTGAACGTGAACGTGTCTCAGATCATGGAAAGGACAACGACAGAAGATGCAAGCGTGTCATGCTGATCGGTGCGGGTAACGCAGGTCAGATGATAATGAGAGATATCGAGCAGTCCACTACACTGCGTGAAAAAGTCGTTTGTATCATCGACGATAACCCAAATAAATGGGATAGATACATAGACGGTGTTAAGATAGTCGGCGGACGTGATGACATACTTCTATCGGTGCAGAAGTATAATGTAAATGCCATCTACGTTGCTATTCCAAGTGCTTCACCCGAAGACAGACGTGAGGTGCTGAATATCTGCAAGGAAACAGGCTGTGAGCTGAAAAACCTTCCCGGTATATATCAGCTTGTTACAGGCGATGTTTCCGTTGCTAAGATGAAAGACGTTGCTATAGAAGATCTGCTGGGCAGAAAACCCATTGAGATGGATATGTCCGAGGTCTATGACAGTATTCAGGGCAAGGTCGTTCTGGTTACAGGCGGCGGCGGATCCATAGGCAGTGAGCTTTGCCGTCAGGTAGCAAAGCACAATCCTAAACAGCTTATAATCTTCGATGTTTATGAGAATAACGCCTATGAGATACAGATGGAACTTCGACGCAATATGCCCGATCTCAACCTTGTTGTACTTATAGGTTCTGTCCGCGATAATAAGCGTATAAATGAAGTTTTTGAAAAGTATCACGTTGATATAGTTTACCACGCAGCTGCACACAAGCACGTTCCCCTTATGGAGGACAGCCCCTGTGAGGCTATAAAGAACAACGCTATCGGCACCTATAAGACCGCCTATGCAGCAATGCGCAGCGGATGTCAGAGATTTGTTCTCATATCCACCGATAAGGCTGTTAACCCTACAAATATCATGAGAGCCAGCAAGCGTCTGTGTGAAATGATTATCCAGACCTTTGACTATATGGTCAAAAACGGCAGATGCAGCGAACTGCCAAGACTTCACGCACATATGACAGGGGAGGACTGGGAGGCTGATGAAGCTCTTGAAAATTTTACACCACATACTCAGTTCTGCGCTGTACGTTTCGGAAACGTGCTGGGAAGCAACGGCTCAGTAATCCCGCTGTTCAAAAAGCAGATAGCAGAAGGTGGTCCTGTTACTGTAGTTGACAAGAACATCAACCGTTTCTTTATGAGTATTCCCGAGGCTGTATCGCTGGTACTGCAGGCAAGTATCCTGGGCAACGGCTCAGAGATATATGTGCTCGATATGGGCGAGCCTATAAAAATCGATACTCTGGCACGTAACCTTATCAAACTCTCAGGTCATAAGCCTGATGTTGATATCAAGATCGTCTATACAGGTCTTCGTCCCGGTGAGAAGCTTTATGAAGAAAAGCTGATGTCAGAGGAAGGTCTTAAACGTACCAAGAACCAGAAGATCCATATTGGACAACCAATACCCTTTAAGTATGATAAGTTCATAAGAGATATCAAGGAACTTATGGACGTTGCCTACACCGAGGACGAGTATGGTGTTTACGAAAAGGTCTGTGAAGTTGTTACGACTTTCCATCCGACCTCTGCACCTGTAAAACCCAAGCTGTCTTCTTCAAATGTAAAACAGGCGGTCAATGTCTGATTCTGTCAGATTGAGGAAATTCACGAAAATACTTCCGGTACTTCTGCATCATCAATGCAGAAGTACCATTTTGTCTTAGTTTATTAAAATTTTAATGAAAAAAAGTATTGACAAAAGGGGATATATCTGATAAAATATCCTATGCTGATATCGATATGGTGTTTGATATCATGTCATGTGGTTTGGAGGAAGTAAGATGAAAAATGAAGTTATCATGCTTCGTGAGGGCTTTTCTGCCTGCCCTGTTCCCGATGATGTAAAGGAACGCATCAAGGGCGTGACCTACAAGGAAAACAGTGAGATACATATGGATGATCTTTCGTACCTGAATATCAGGTATCTTGATTTTTCTCACAATATAGCCGACGGTGAGATGATAGTGCATAAGTCTCTGGCTAAAGAGGTCCTTGAGATATTTGAGATGCTGTTTGAAGCCGAATACGAGATCGAGAAGATTCGTCTTTGTGATGAATATGACGGCGATGACGAGCGTTCTATGGCTGATAATAATTCATCTGCTTTCAATTTCAGGAACGTTGCAGGCACTCAGGAGCTTTCGCTTCATGCCCTTGGCAGAGCGATTGATATAAACCCCCTGTACAATCCCTATATCGTAGGTGAAAAGATCAGCCCTGCAAATTCAGCTAAGTTCGTTGACAGGGGAGCCGATTTCCCCCATAAGATAAACCATCATGATCTTGCTTTTAAAGTCTTTGCGAGCAAAGGCTGGCAATGGGGCGGTGACTGGACGAATTCCAAGGATTACCAGCATTTCTACAAGAACAAGGAAAATCTGGTAAAATCCGCAGTTGATAAGATCAAGAAACTTGTAACAGAATAAAATAAAACGTACCAATGAAGCGGTCCACTCATTGGTACGTTTTTCATTATTTCAGCTTTTCCCAATCGGCTTCTTTAAAACCCACAAACACGGTGTTATCGCTGACGAGGATAGGTCTTTTGACAAGCATACCGTCCGTTGCCAGCAGTTTGAGCTGTTCGTCCTCACTCATTGTTGGGAGCTTGTCTTTGAGCTCCATGGATTTGTACAGCAGTCCACTGGTATTGAAAAACTTTTTCAGTGGCAGACCGCTTTTAGAATGCCAGTTTTTCAGTTCATCATAAGTCGGGTTGTTCTCCTTGATATCGCGAAGCTCGTACTTCAAGCCGTTATCATCAAGCCACTTCTGCGCCTTTTTGCAGGTGGTACATCTGGGGTAGCATATGAATATCATTCGTGTTCCTCCTTATATGTATTTTTTTCCTTAACTTTTGAAATCATCAAATCTGAATCTGCCTTTGAATTCATGTACTTTGCAAGTCCTGAACCGATATTTCCTGACAATATCATTTTCGTAACATTCGGTATAAATGATACTTCCGTCACCGAGTTTTACACCGTAGATATATTTATAGCCCATAATACTTTTTCCTCTAATACTTTTGAATGGTACCTCCGAAGTGCTGACGATCTCGCCATCTTTAATCTCGCCTTTTGAAAGCACAATATTCTTTTTGATACAGCGGATAATATATTTGACAGTATCAAAGATGATATAAAGTACTATAAGCGCTAACAAGTATAATGACGGGTTAAGCACCTTGATACTGAAAAGATCAGAGACCGGACTTCCGTGTTGTATGCACAATATTACTCCTACAATAATAATTATCGCAAGAAGTATCAGCGTGGATATTATTCCAAAGGGGAATTTGTCTTTTTCAGGCAGAAGTTCATGTTTGTCAGTCATACCGTCACATCCTTTATATGCTTCTACTTATCGGTATTGCGTATGTCAGCTTCTATCTGAGGTATACATGGCGACAGCTTATTATCACTTACTTTGGAGCAAGTACCATGCTTGAATACAAATACCTGAAATTCATTACAATTATTTTTGTCCTCGTCGTCGCGGAGATAGATCACGCCATAGCTTCCGTCTGCAGCTTTTGATATCTCAGTGAATACACTTATGATCTCATCAGCTTCGGGCGTACGGTGATTGCTGCAATGAAGCACATCAAGAAAACTCCCGCCATTTACGTAACGATGCGTAATACCACAGTCATGGTTGTTGAGGATCTTTGGGATATTATCGTTCACTGCATTAAGTATGCTTTCGGACATGTCGTCTTCATTTCCGTAGCATTCATGTATCGTGAGCCAACCATGTAATTCAAGAATATCTGTCACCCTCTTTATACAATTAAAGCTCCGCAGGATATGCGGAGCTTTAAATTATAGTCTAAATAGATATTAGAGCTTAGGACCAGCAGCAACCAGAGCCTTACCAGCCTCGTTGCCCTCGTACTTGGAGAAGTTCTTGATGAATCTGTTAGCCAGATCCTTTGCCTTCTCTTCCCACTCAGAAGCATTTGCGTATGTATCTCTGGGATCCAGGATACCAGAGTCAACGCCGGGCAGCTCGGTAGGAACTTCAAAATCAAAGAAGGGGATCTTCTTGGTAGGAGCCTTCAGAACATCGCCGTTCAGAATAGCGTCGATGATACCACGGGTATCCTTGATGGAGATTCTCTTGCCTGTGCCGTTCCAGCCTGTGTTAACCAGGTATGCCTTAGCACCGCTCTTTTCCATCTTCTTAACGAGCTCTTCAGCATACTTTGTAGGATGCAGCTCGAGGAATGCCTGACCGAAGCAAGCGGAGAATGTAGGAGTAGGCTCAGTGATGCCACGCTCAGTACCAGCCAGCTTTGCAGTGAATCCGGACAGGAAGTAGTACTTGGTCTGCTCAGCAGTCAGGATAGAAACAGGAGGCAGTACGCCGAAAGCATCAGCGGAGAGGAAGATCACGTTTTCAGCAGCAGGACCTGCAGAAACGCCGTTAACCTTAGAAGCGATGTTGTTGATGTGATCGATAGGATAAGAAACACGAGTGTTCTCAGTTACAGACTTGTCGTCGAAGTCGATCTTGCCGTTAGCATCAACAGTTACGTTCTCTAGCAGAGCATCTCTCTTGATAGCGTTGTAGATGTCAGGCTCAGACTCCTTATCAAGGCCGATAACCTTAGCATAGCAGCCGCCCTCAAAGTTGAATACGCCGTTGTCGTCCCAACCGTGCTCGTCGTCGCCGATGAGTCTTCTCTTAGGATCGGTAGACAGAGTTGTCTTACCAGTACCGGAAAGACCGAAGAATATAGCAGTGTGCTTGCCGTCCATATCGCAGTTAGCGGAGCAGTGCATGGAAGCGATGCCCTTGAGAGGCAGATAGTAGTTCATCATGGAGAACATACCCTTCTTCATCTCTCCGCCGTACCATGTGTTGATGATAACCTGCTCACGGCTTGTGATGTTGAATACAACAGCTGTCTCAGAGTTCAGACCCAGCTCCTTGTAGTTCTCAACCTTAGCCTTGGAAGCGTTGTATACAACGAAATCAGGCTCAAAGTTCTCAAGCTCTTCAGCTGTGGGCTTGATGAACATATTCTCGATAAAGTGTGCCTGCCATGCCACCTCAACGATGAAACGAACAGCCATTCTTGTGTCCTTGTTAGCACCGCAGAAAGCATCAACTACGAACAGCTTCTTGTTGCAGAGCTCTTCAACAGCGATCTTCTTAACAGCGTCCCAAGTCTCCTGAGAAGCAGCGTGGTTGTCGTTCTTGTACTCGTCAGTTGTCCACCAAACGGTGTCCTTGGAGTTCTCGTCCATAACGATGAACTTATCCTTAGGTGAACGACCGGTGTAGATACCTGTCATAACGTTTACAGCGCCCAGTTCGGTCTCCTGTCCAACCTCGAAACCTTCAAGACCTTCCTTGGTCTCCTCCTTGAAGAGCTCTTCATAGGAAGGGTTGCGGATGATCTCAACTGAACCGGTGATGCCATACTTTGTAAGATCAAGATTTGCCATTTTATTTTCCTCCTTAAAATAATTAACTGGATAATTGAGCACGAAAACTGTTGTACTAACAACAATATATTGTGGCACTCATTATTTCTATTATACCATATTTTCAGCCTTTGTCAAGCATTTTGAAAACATAAGACAAAAATTTAACATTATGACAATTTACCATATAAAATCAAGACCATGTTATTTGCATTTTGCAAGTATATTCAGATTTATATGCAAAATTTAAGACTGTTAAACATATGCTTATTATGCAGTAAATAGTCGCTAAAACTCAGTTTTTAAGATAAAAAGTTTATTTTGTGAAACTTTTGAAACAGTACATCTTTGAATTTGTATTATATCAATCCTGCAATACCGTTATACGTTATAAGCATACCGTATCGCAAAAAATGGTATAACAATCCTTAGGTTCGGGTTCTTCATTTTTTAGATATGCGAAAAATCCGTCAATCTTTTCTGCTTGAATTGATTCTATATCTTCGGGGAGATATTTTTGTCCTTCGTCCCGATATTTCGCACGTATTATACACATGGATACCGAAAGAAAAGCCTGCCGGAAATCTTCTTCATCTTTATTGGTTGCACTTTCCGCTAATGTGTAAATACCATCTTCCTCAGTGACAAAGCTGTAAAGGTCATTAGCTGTGTATTTTTTACTGACGATCTTTTCGATCAACGACAGGCAATAGTCTGCACATTGCGACCCCATCATATCACTGTTTCTTTTGGTGATTTTCAGCAGATATTCTGCCGCATATTCAATCATAATGTCCTTTTCTCTCCGTCCTTGGATATCAGCACATTCGGGAACAGCTTTTTCAGCTCTTTTTCAAAGTTCTCCGGGTGCTTTTCGGCAGGACTGTAATGCGTCAACCATAATTCCTTGACATTTGCTTCTGCCGCAAGACGGCAGGCGTCTTGCATAAGCATATGACCTTTTTCGTTCATGCTCTGCTTTTTATCTGCATCACCATACATACCCTCACAGATGAATAAATCGGAGCCCTCGGCAAATGGGATTATCTCCTTTATAGGAAGAGTATCTGTCACGTAAGTTACCTTTACAGGTTGTCGTTTTTCTCCGGTAACGTCTTCAGGCTGGATAATTCTTCCGTCATCGAGTGTCACAGTCTCGCCCGAGTGGAGAACTCTCCACATTTTTACAGGTATTCCCAGCTCCTGTGCTTTCTCGGGCTGGAAAACAGGTTTCTTTTCCAGCAGCAGGCTGTATCCCAGACATTTTACGCTGTGCCTGAGGGGCAAAACGGATATAGTCAGCATTTGGTCTATTTTGTCTGCGATAAAGCTTGATGGTGATTTTTCGGAAAGAAAATGAAGTCTCAGATCAAAGGGAAGTCTGCCGCATACAGATATCAGATTTCGTATAACACGCTCGGCACTCTCGGGTAAATATATGTCCAGAGGTTCTTCCCTGGAACAGTTTCCCATGGAAAGCAGCAGTCCAGGAAGACCTGTCACATGGTCTGCGTGATTGTGGGTAATAAGTATCATCTCAATACGGCTTATCTTTATATCAGCTGCTGCAAGCGCCACCTGCATACCCTCGCCGCAGTCAATAAGTATGGCTTTGCCGCTGTATTCAATAAAACACCCTGTCAGAAACCTGTTTTTCAGCGGAAGCATTCCGCCTGTTCCTGCAAGACAAATATCGGGCATTTTCATCTCCTCCTGTTCTTAAAATTATCTCATACTCTGTTATTATACCATAGCCTGCTTCAGAAATCAATACTGCTAAAAACTTTTTAGTATAAAAAAATCCCCGCAAAGTCGGGGTACTTTGCGGGTGAAAGGGGAGGAAATTTATGATTTATCAGAGGTAATTTATAAGTTCGTCGATAACGCCTGACATTCTTTCATCAGAAAGACCGAAGTCCTTTTCTTTGTAGTTCCATGCGGCTCTGCCGATGCCGTACTTTTTGAATGCTGCGTTGATCTCTTTGTACCATTTAAGTATTTCCTTTGGATCAGCTCTGTCAATAACACCGTATTCGCCGCAGTACATTGCAACGTCTCTTTCTTTGCAGACACTTATACCGTATGCGAAACGTTTTTCAAAGTAGCTGGGGTCGAAACCGCTGTCGGGAACGTCCAGATAATCCTGTATCCTTGTGAGACCTGTAGCTTTTGCGGATTCACGATAATCCTTGATATCACCGGGGTAGCCGATGCGGAAATCCTGAGGCATCTCATCTACCCAGTAAGCACCCTGATGGGTGAACATGAACGGATCATAGCAGTGGAAATTATATATGATATTATCGTCATAAGGCTTATCCAGATCTGCCAGCGCATCGATGGAATTGTTCCAGTAGCTGCCCAGAACTATCTTTACATCGGGCGAATCCTTGCGGATGACCTTGATAGCTTTTTCTGCTATCTTGTTCCATTTGGGGCTCAGCTCTTTGTCATTTACTTCGTTCAGAAGTTCAAAAGCAACTCTGTCAGAAAGCTTGCCGTAGCGCTTGGAAAGTCTTTCCCACCACTTGTAGAATCTCTCCTGCAGGTCTTCGTTATCGAAAAAGCCCTCCTGACCATCGCCGGAATAGAAAGAATAACCGTAAACCTTGTGAACGTCTATCAGTACATTCAGTTTGTATTCCTTGCACCATTCCAGAGCCTTGTCAAGGTACTCAAAACCGTCATTCTTGAGTTCGCCTTCATCGGTCTCAAATATATTGTAATCTATCGGAAGTCTCACATGGTCGCAGCCCCAGCTTGCTATCTTTTCAATATCTTTTTTTGTGATGAATGTATCAAGATGTTCTCTGTCATAGCTGCCCTGTGAGAGCCAGCCTCCCAGGTCTACGCCCTTCTGGTATCCTTCAAATATTTTCATATAAGCCCTCCGTCCTAATGTTATTTAGTTTTACCCTAATCATTTTGTTAATGTTAGGATAACATATTTTCCTTTTTTATCATACCACATTTATAACATTTATGTCAATACTTTAATTGTATTGGTTATATTATTTTGATAAGATTTTTATCTATCTTTACATATCGATTTGATTCCAAAGCTTGATTTTGATTTGGTTTATTATAACAATTGACCTTGACAAATGAGTCTGAATTTAGTATAATGTCAATAATGATAATTTTCATATACTATATTAGAAGGAGCTGTATATTATGAAAGTTGATGTTGAAAAGAGTTTTGTTACTCCGCTGCCTGTTTTTATTATCGCTACCTATAGTCCCGAGGGCATTCCAAATGCCATGAATGCGGCTTGGGTCGGTCAGGTGGGCAGAGATATGATATCTATTAGTCTCGGCAATCACCCAAGCACTGAAAATATCAAGCGCAACCGTGCTTTCACGGTAAGCTATGCCACCAAGAAATACACTGCTGAATGTGATTATGTGGGTATAGTATCTTTCAATAAAGAGCCCGAAAAGCTGAAAAAGGCTGGATTTACCGTTACACCTTCAAAAAAGGTCAATGCACCCATCATCGACCAGCTTCCTGTAGCTATCGAATGTGAAGTCGTTGACATTATGCAGGAGTATGGTGAGACCAGAGTTACCGCGAAGATAGTCGGCATGGTGGCAGATGATTCCGTGCTGACGGTAGGTAAAGTTGATCTTACCAAGCTTCAGCCGATAATGTATGATTCCTCTGCCAAAACATACAGACTCATCGGCGATAATGTCGGCGGCGCATGGAACGCAGGTAAGAAATTCATGTAATGATCTTTACTGCGGCAGATTATTTTCTGCCGCAGTTTTATTGTATAAAGAACTCTTTTTTCTTCTGCTAAAATAAGCTGGTCAACGGTTGAATTTATTCCTTGACGGTGGTATAATTATAGGGAGGTCGATACTATGAAAGAACGCATAAGAAGCTATACAGATATCGTCAGTTTCGATGACGACGGTATAACTTTTTCTTCTGGTGAAAGGATCGTTTACTCTGAGTGCGGGGAGGACAGCTGTGTAGCTGAGCGAGATATCTGCGCAAAACCGCCATATTTTGAGTTTTATACCTCGGACAGGCACACAAAGGTCGTCTTTGACAGAACGGGTCTGCTGAGCAAAACAGTCAATGAGCGTGAGTTTGTAAAACTTCAGTCTATCATCAGCGATGCAGGTTATAAGAGCTATGATCTCAGCTGATATCCCATAAAAAATGCATAAGAAAGTGTGACATAAATGGACAAAAAATACTTACAGCTCCTGTCCAAGGAGTTTCCGAATATAGACAGTGCCGCAAGTGAGATAGTTAATCTTTCGGCGATACGAAGTCTGCCCAAGGGCACTGAATACTTTTTCAGCGATATGCACGGTGAGTACGAAGCTTTTTTGCATATGCTGAAAAGTGCCTCGGGTATGATTAAGATAAAAATTGATCTTACTCTCGGAAAGACAGTTTCTTCAGCCGAAAGGGAAGCACTTGCCGCCCTTATCTACTATCCCGACAAAGAGCAGAAGCGTCTCAGAAAAGCAGGGCTTCTCACCGATGAATGGCGCAGTCTTACTATCTATCGCCTTATAATCGTTCTTGAAGCTGTTTCCGCAAAGTATACACGTTCCCGCGTAAGGAACAGTATCCCCCAGGACATGGTCTATATTCTTGATGAACTTCTCAATGTTACCGACGATATCGTAAAGGATTATTATTACGATGAGATAATCACCACAATTCTCGATACAGGCATAGCTGACCATTTTATCAAGGAACTCTGCAAGGTGATACAGTCCCTTGCGATAGACAGTCTGCACATTATCGGCGATATCTTCGACAGAGGACCACGCGCAGATATCATCGTTGATGAACTGATGAAGATGCACGATGTTGATATACAGTGGGGCAATCACGATATTTCATGGATGGGTGCGGCTTCGGGCAACAGAGCGCTGATAGCCAATGTTATCCGTATTTCCATGAGGTATAACAACTTTGATATCCTTGAAGATGGCTACGGTCTGAATCTCCGTGCCCTTGCGGTTTTTGCAGGCGAAGTCTACAAGGACGACCCCTGCACCATCTTTATGCCGCATACTCTCGATGATAATATCTATGACCCTGTTGATACAAATCTTGTTGCAAAAATGCATAAGGCAATAACTGTTATACAGCTGAAGCTTGAAAGTCAGCTGATTAAGCGTCATCCCGAATGGGAAATGGATGACCGTGAATTATTCAGCAATATTGACCCGGAAAATGGCACTTTCAAGCTTAACGGAAAGACCTATGAGCTTCTCGATAAGAATTTTCCCACAGTGGATAAGGCTGATCCTCTTGCGTTGACTGACGAAGAAAACGAGCTTATGACCGTGCTCGCGAATTCCTTTATGCACAGCGAAAAGCTTGCCGACCATATGCGTTTTCTCTATAACAATGGTTCAATGTACAAGACCATAAATGGCAATCTGCTTTTCCATGGCTGTATACCTCTTGATGAAAATGGCGAACTTCTCTCTGTAAAGATAGAGGGCGAAGATCATTCGGGAAAGGCACTTCTGGATAAGCTGGACGAAGTTGCTAATAAAGCATATTTTCTCCGTAGCGGTGAAGAAAAGGAAAACTCCGCCGACTTGTTATGGTATCTGTGGTGCGGACCTCGTTCTCCCCTTTACGGAAAGGACAAGATGGCATTCTTTGAAAGATATTTTATAGATGACAAGTCACTTCATACCGAAAATTATAACCCTTATTATCAGTTCTCCGAGAACGCGGAAGTATGCATGAGGATACTTGAAATGTTCGGTCTTGACCCCGAAAGGGGACATATCATCAACGGTCATGTGCCTGTTAAGATCAAGAACGGTGAAAGTCCAGTTAAGGCTGGCGGAAAGCTTTTTGTAATTGATGGCGGTATCTCAAAGGCTTATCAGAAAGCCACAGGCATCGCGGGCTACACACTTATATGTGACAGCCACAGCCTCAACCTCGCCGAGCACAAACCCTTTATAGCAGGGGAGAGTGAACACACTCCTACTCTTCATCTTGTAGAGCGTTTTGATCATCGCGCGAACATATGCGATACCGACAGGGGCGAGGAACTCCTTGCCAAGATAAATGATCTCCGCGAACTGTTGAAAGCGTACCGTTCGGGTATCATCAAGCAGAAAAAGGATATCGACAGAAGAACATTGTGAAGTATACTATTATAATAGTATAGAGTTATAAGCACAAAATTAATACATCAAACCGACTTCGTAACTTGCGGGGTCGGTTTGATGTTATGTGTTGAATTTTGTAAAAAAATGTGTTATAATATGTTTCGGCGGTATTGTCTAAAAATGGCATGACCGCATATTTTCATAATAAGGCGGGGAGGTCTTAAAATGGAAGAGCTGATAAAGCAGTTTCTTGAAGACGAGGTCACCGATCTGACCTATAACGAATTGTGGCATTTTGTCAAGTCTAATTCCATACTTCGCGGCACATTTGAGGGTCAGAACCATATCGTGATGAAGATAGCCTCGGGTCAGTTTATTATATACCACGTGAATATCGGCGTGGAAAATACCAAGTATCAGCCTGCGGTAATGGTGGCGAGGAATTATCTGCTGAAAAAGATAAACAGCCGCGCCTATGAGCTGAAACTGCCTGATATACAGAACGTTTTTGATTAGGAGAATGAATAATGAGTATACCACTGGCGGAAAGAATAAGACCCAAAACGCTTGATGAAATAGTTGGTCAGTCCCATCTTATGGGGGAGGGCAAGCCGCTGAGACGAATAATCGAGAGCGGTACTATACCCAATCTGATATTCTACGGACCTTCGGGTGTAGGCAAGACAACGATAGCTCGGTTTATCGCTGAAAATGCCAACATGACCATGTATAAGCTCAACGGTACATCTGCATCTGTGGCTGATATCAAGCAGATAATCGCTGAGACCGAGATGATCGGCGGTATTAACGGAATCCTGCTGTATCTCGACGAGATACAGTATCTGAATAAAAAGCAGCAACAGTCACTGCTTGAATACATTGAGAACGGCAAGATAACGCTGATATCTTCGACTACGGAAAATCCATATTTTTATGTATATAACGCTATAATCAGCCGATCGACAGTATTCGAGTTCAAACCTGTTACTCCTGAGCAGATAAGTCCTGCCATAAAACGGGCTTTTGATCTTATGGCGCAGGATATGGGCACTGAAGTCGTTCTTGAAGATGGTGTTATAGAGCATATCGCCAGGGGTTGCGGCGGTGATGTGAGAAAGTCCATCAACACAGTGGAGCTTTGCGTGCTTTCAGCTGAAAACGGCTCAAAGGGCGAACTTCATGTGAAGATGGATACTGTCCGCGAACTTACCCAGCGCAGCAATATGCGTTACGACAGGGAAGGCGACGAGCATTACGATATCCTTTCGGCACTGCAAAAATCTATACGCGGTTCTGACGAGAATGCCGCAATACATTATGCTGCAAGACTCATCGAAGCAGGAGATATCATATCTCTCTGCCGTAGACTTCTTGTTATTGCCAGTGAGGACGTTGGTCTTGCATACCCCATGGCAGCGGTGATTACCAAATCATGCGTTGATTCAGCACTTCAGCTTGGTTTGCCAGAGGCGCGTATACCTCTTGCAGAGGCAGTAATAATGCTTGCGACCGCGCCAAAATCAAACAGCGCTTACATGGCTATCAATACAGCGCTTGAAGATGTCAAAAACAGCGGTCCGCTGGATTTCCCACGTCATTTGCAAAACAAGCATTTTGACGGCGCAGAAGCAAAGGTGAAAGGACAGCATTATCTCTACCCACACAATTACCCCGAGCACTGGGTGAAACAGCAGTATCTCCCCGATGCACTTAAAGACCGTGTGTACTATAATTATGGTGAAAACAAGGCAGAACAGGCTGCAAAGCTTTACTGGCAGAAGATCAAGGAGAAATAATGAAATCGAAAAAGAATAAAAAGAATAATCTGCTCATGATGGTAATAGGCGCGCTGATTGGTGCGGCTGCGGGTTTTATCATGTCATCGGGCGGCGGCAAAAAGCTTGGTGGACGCTATATGCTGTTATTTGTAGCGGCTCTCATCGTATGGTATTTTATCAGTATAATTATCCATGAGAGCGGTCATCTTGTGATGGGTCTGCTGACAGGCTACAAATTTGTATCTTTCAGGATCGGGAGTTTTACCATTTTAAGGCAGAACGGAAAGTTTGTTGTAAGAAAATATTCAATCCCGGGAACAGCAGGACAATGTCTGCTTACACACGATGTGGTAGAAAAAGATGAGGACATACCATACTTTTGGTATCACGCAGGTGGAGGACTATTTAATTTATTCACTGCAGGACTTTACAGTTTAATATTTCTGAACACGACAAGTATAATACTTTATACAATTTTTAAAGCGGCAACAGCGATCTCGTTTTTTGTGGGAGTTTTAAATCTTATCCCTCTGAAAGCGGTAGGGCTTCCAAACGATGGTTCTCATATCATGGAACAGATTCGTTCTCTCACGGTTCGCCGATTGACCCTGAATACCCTTATAATTAACGGCAGGCAATATCAAGGCGAAACACTTGACTCAATGCCCGACAGCCTGTTCGAGGGCGGCGACCCCAATGGATCTATCATCGCTTCCGGTATCGAAGCTGTTAACGCTACAAGAGATATGGAACGAAGAGACTTTGAATCGGCAAAATCCCGATTTAAGGCTATTTTAGATAATGAAAAGACGGTAAATCTCATAAGGCTTGAGAGTTCCTGTGACCTGCTTTGCTGTCTGATACTGACCGGTGCTTCTCCCAAGGAGATAGATGAACTGTATGCCGATGATCTGAAAAAATACATCGACGTTACCTGTAATACAATGATAGGCAGACACCGTCTTATGTACGTATACTATTATATATATAAGAAGGATAAGATCAACGCTGACAAGGAATACAACTTGGCAGATGTTATGAGCAAGGATTATCTCAATCCCGGTGAAGCTAAAGCCGAAATGGCTCTTATCGAGTATATCAAGGAAAATTACTGACATTACTAATGCGGAGAAAAAATTATTTCTCCGCATTTCTTTTGGTGTTCAGAAAACCGAAACTAATTTTCTGCCACTTTCCTTAGTTGAATATTCCCATTTTTTAAGATGTCCAGAATTGATAAAATAATTGATTTTGCTTGGAAAACATAGGTTTTCAAAAACATCTACTATTATCAGTTTGACTTTCATTTTTTCGGGTATCAAGGCTTTTATATATACACTCGCTGCCTGTCCTGCGGTGACACCATCCTTGGGTTCTGCAAGCCCTGCAAGGTTTGGCGCAAGCTCGATGAAAATGCCGTAATCCTCTACCGAGCGTATAACTCCCCCTACTGTCTCACCCGCTGAAAACATCTGAGCGTTCTGCTGCCACGTACCAAGGAGTTCCTTGTGGGTCAGGCATATCCTGTCTCCTGAGATATTCTTTACTGCCGCATAGATATCCTGTCCGTTGAAAAATCTGTCATTAGGGTGAGATATACGTGATACGGATATAGCGTCTATGGGTATCAGCGATGGTATCCCACAGCCTATGTCCACAAAAGCCCCAAAGGGTTCAAGATGTGTGATCTTTGCAGGGATAACGTCGCCGCATTGAAGTTTTGATATGTAATTTTCCAGACATTCTTCCTGCGCTGCACGTCGGGATAGGACAGCGGTTACGCCGTTTTCATCTGTCACAATGTCGATCACTTTAAAGCAAACGGTCTTGTTTACCCTTGAAAGCAAGGCGATATCTCTCGTAGTTCCATCGGCAATTCCGAGAGCGCCTTCTGTACGGGGAATAATGCCTTTTCCGAATGGAAGTTCCACCACAAGATCGTGTTCTGTTGTACACATTACAGCGTGTCCCTCCAGTATCAGTCCACGTGTCATTGCCTCAGCCATGTTTTCAGCACTTTGAAGATAAAACTTGTTTTCCGGTGAGTTGAACATCCTGCCCTCGGGGAAGTATTTAGTCATTTATTTGCACCTCTTTCTCTTGTGACTTTTTTTCGGTCACTATCTGTTGATGTCTTTATCAGTCTGTTATACAAAATCTTGATTTGCTGTAATATACTATGCAAATTCTCCTAAATCAATCACAATTCTTTTTGAGATGTTTGTGCAAAATCATGGTATTTTTTGTCGAGCGCTTGACAAATTTCAGACGATGTGTTACACTAGGTGCATTGTTTGTAATCGAATCGTAATCTTTGGTGTAAAATGCGGTGTTTGCGATTACAAATCGTTACAGAAAATCAGATATTTCAGACAGCTTTATTTTATGGGTTTTCTTTGGGACAACAAACGATCGATTTACTCGCGTAAGCTGGACTAAAATAACGAAAGGGTGTGAAACGGCAGGTTTTCCGACGGGATAAAGATAATACCGCGGTAAGCCGTGTCAGATTTGGAAATGAGTATTATTAACAGAAATAAGTTCATGGTGAATTTGAAGAAAATAGCAGTTATTGTGATGACGCTTGCTATCGTGTTCGTTATGACGGATATGTCAGGTTTCAAGGCTTCGGCTTTGACATCATCTAAGGCGGCAGTTCCGAAGTTTGCAGCTGAAAAGACTTACGAGTCTTCCTATACTCATCCATACAACAAGCAGATAGATACCATAACTCTCCATTGGGGCAAGACCAAGGGTGCAAACAGATATCAGGTATATATCAAGGGTGGAAACTACAAGAGCTGGACAAGATACTGCACTACCACCAATAACGTTGTATCTGTTAAAAAACTCTCCCGCGCCACTGAGTATAAATTCAAAGTAAGGGCGATATATTCCGGCAACACTTATTCCTCTTTCTCGCCTGTACAGACCATCCGCACAGCTCGTATGAATTACGACAAGGCAGGCTGGGAGGCTATGTGCCGTATAGTTTACCACGAGGTAGGCAGAATAAACGACAGTATGTGGGATAAGCCCATCGTTTATGTTTCCGACTGCGTCGTTAACCGTTTCGTTTCGGCTAAGTACTGTAATGACCCCCTGTGGACTCCTTTCTACAAGAATTACAGCAATATCCAGTCCATCATCTACCAGAGCGGCGGATTTATGTCCGACTATGGTCTTACAAGAGATGGATGCAAGTACAGCAACGTAGCTGACAAGTGCAAGGTAGCTGTCTGGGGCGCTGTTTATGGAACCACTTCCTACAAGGGAATAAAGAACGATTACAGTGTTTACTACTGGTGCAATAGAAGCTATTACACCAACAGCAGCAAGATAGCTTACTCTTTCAAGATCCCGTGGGGTTATTTCTCCATCTGGAGAACCTACTGGGGCTAATATGAATACCCGCGTTCCCGTTTATCGGGAACGTTTTTTGTTACATAAAAAATCCCGCGGATAAGCTGTATCCGCGGGATTAGTGTTTATTCAAGTAAAATAAATTCTTTGATCTCCGAGAGCATATCCTTGCTGATGCCATTTACATACAAAAGCTGGAGAGCGTTTTCGTATTTTCCGCCCAGCTGTTGGCGTATTTCAATTATGCCATCTGCAAGATCTTCATTTATCAGCAGACATTCCATCAGTTCTTCTTTATCTGCTTCGTTGATGTTTACCGGCTTGAGCTCATCGTCAGGTGCTGATTCGACGGAAGATGTGGTATCTACCGTAGATTCGCTATCATTCGTCTCAGGTGGGTGAGTTTCAGGTGGGACTGTTGTGTGTACTTCGGTAACTGTTTCGGGCGGCGGTGAATTGTCTGCATCGTCAACATAAAGATACTCAGAAAGCATCGACAGCTTGTTGCCGCCGATACCCGAGATCTCAAGCAGCTGTTCCATGTAGGTTATCAAACCGAGCCTGTCTCTCAGATCAAGTATCGCATAAGCTGTGCTTTCGCCTATGCCGTTTATCGCCATCAGTTCATCGAATGTCACAAGGTTGATATCGATAGGGAAGTTTATATCTGCTCTTTTTTCAGTGGTTTCTTTTCTTGTTTTTGAAGTGCTGACCTTGGTCGTTTTTGAAGTCTTGGAAGTAGTCTGCTTTGCGGTTTTTGCTTCCGTCACTTTGGAAGTCTTTTTCGTGGTGACTTTTTTTGCTCTTCTCGGATTTTGCCTTGCTGCTGTCATTTTCTGCGATAATGTTTTCGGTTTCCGAGGTGCTGTAAATGATAACTCTCTTGCTGTCTTTTTTATCGATAACTGCGGAAACAGCAGCAAATATCAGCAGTGCTGCCGCCAGCACTGCATAGATACCGTATTTCTTTGCCTTTTCCCGCAGATCGTTATTCATTGTTTACTCCTCCAGCATTGCATTCAGCTTGTCAAGCATATCCTTAAGCCAAACTCTATTTATCTCGGGTCTGCTGTCGTTTGTGATTATTTCTCTCAGAGGTGCTTCTCTTATCATCGCCATAGCCATGTCCATTCCGATACCGCTTACAGCAGTATCGAACATACTGCGGCAGATCTTTTCTATAAATCCGCCGAATACCTCGCGTCCTTCGCTGCAGGAAAGAACATCGCCCACCGTGCTGTTGAATGTGAACTGAACAGGCAGCTTGGCTTCGCTGTTGACGTATACCGAGCCCGAAAGCCTGATATCCCTTGATGAAGAACCTATCATTATCTCGAATTCTCCGTACTCAACGAACCAGTCATTGATCGCGGTCTCATAATAAGCGAAAGCTCTCTTGTCAAGGCTGAAAAATACTTTCTTTGTCTCGCCTGGTCTCAGGCTGACTTTTTCAAAGCCTTTGAGTTCTTTTACAGGTCTTGCTACCGAAGATTCCTTGTCGCCCACATAAAGCTGAACAACTTCCATGCCCGCTCTGGTGCCTGTGTTAGTGACATTACAGCTGACAGTCAGGGTCTGATCATCACTGATCTCGTTTTCTGAGATAACAAGATCGCTGTACTCGAATTGTGTGTATGAAAGTCCGTAACCAAAGGGGAAGCGAACGGACATATTCTTCTTGTCATAGTATCTGTATCCAACGAATATTCCCTCGCGGTAATTTATCTCATCACCCACACCGGGGAAATTCAGGTATGAGGGATTATCTTCCAGCTTCATGCACCAGCTTTCAGCCAGCTTGCCGCTTGGTACTGCCTCACCGAAAAGCAGGTCGCAGGTGGCTTTGCCGATGGCCTGCCCGCCAAGATACACTTCCAGCAAACCTTTAATGTCATCGAAGAAAGGCAGTTCAACAGGAGAACCGTTGTGCAGCACAACAATGATATTTTTGTTTACCTTGCTGACTTCTCTTATCAGTTCTAGCTGACACTCAGGCATTCTCATGTGCGACCTGTCAAAGCCTTCTGATTCAAAGCTTTCGGGCAGCCCCGCAAAGATGACAACCTTGTCGTTGTACTTTGCACATTCCACAGCCTGCTCAAGTAGTTTCGCGTCGGTCTTATCCTCCGTGGTGATATAACCCTGGGCGTATTCTACCTTGCAGAATTCCTTTGCGGCTTCAAGCGCGGATGTCACCTTGAAAGAATTTATGTGCGAACTTCCTCCGCCCTGATACCTTGGCTTGTCGGCAAACTCGCCGATGAAGCATATCTTGTCTTCTTGGTTGAGGGGAAGAATATCATCTTCGTTTTTGAGAAGGACCGCGCACTGTTCCGCTATCTTTGCAGCAAGTTCGTGATGTGATTCCATGTCCCATTCACATGGAGTGCGGCTTTCTTCGGCTTTATCTACCAGTTTCAGAACACGTTCAACACATTTGTCCAAAGCTTTCATGCTGAGTTTTCCGCTGTTTACTGCATCAACAATCAGCTTGTCGTTTTTGCCAAAGCTTGCAGGCATTTCAAGGTCAAGACCTGCTTTGATGCCCTCAACTCTGTCATCAACAGCGCCCCAGTCGCTCATAACCAGACCATCATAGCCCCAATCGTTTCTAAGCACATCTGTCAGAAGCCACTTGTTCTGCGAGGAATGATATCCGTTTATCCTGTTGTATGAACACATGACCGTCCATGGCGAAGCCTGCTTGACAGCGCCCTCAAAAGCGGCAAGGTATATCTCACGGAGAGTTCTTTCGTCTATCCTCTCGTTTACGGTCATTCTGCGGGTCTCCTGATTGTTCGCTGCGAAATGTTTCAGTGATGTACCCACGCCTTTACTCTGAACACCTTTTATCTGCGCCGCCGCCATTTCGGAAGCGAGATACGGGTCTTCGGAAAAATACTCGAAATTTCTGCCGCACAGCGGTGAACGCTTGATGTTGCAGCCGGGACCAAGTATAACTGAAACTTTTTCAGCCTGACACTCTTCGCCAAGTGCCTTGCCCATAGCTGTCATCAGATTTCTGTCAAATGAACAAGCAAGAGCGCTTGCTGTGGGGAAGCATACTGCTTTTATGGCTTCCTGCGGGTTGGCTGAATTTTCAGCATTTTTTCTCAGTCCATGAGGACCGTCCGAGACCATTATCTGCGGTATCGCAAGCCTTTCCACAGCCTTTGTGTGCCAGAAATCAGCTCCCGAGCAAAGACTTGCTTTCTCTTCAAGTGTAAGTTCTTTCAGTATTTTCTTGATGTTCATTTTCATGACCTCCGTTTCCTTAGCATAGAGTATTATAAAAATCTTCAAGTGCTTTTATCGTATCAAAATATTTTTTCGATGGTATCTCAAGTTCGTCATGATAAATTAACTGTTCGTCTTTCCATTCTCCCGACATAAGCTTGATATTATCGCCGTCCGATATTATAAAAACGCTCCATCTGTCATCGTTTATCTCGTGAAAGGGTATCTGAAACGTACCGTCATACCAAGCATCACGTTCTTTTCCATAAGTTTTGTCTGCCATTATTTCAAAAAGCTTTTCACTTTCCGTGTGATAAAGCTTTTTATTGACAACAGGATTTCTCATAGCCGAGTTTTCGGATAGTACATCGGGAAGTTCCGAATTGAAAGTAGTGGTCCTGACATTTTTGGGATAAAGTTCGTCGTTCATCATCATAAACATCAGACCGTTCTTGAAACTGCTGTCGCTCCATTCGGGGATATACTCTACCATAAATCCGAAATTGCAGGGATATTTTACATCACCTATGAACATTTGCCTATGCGTCCTTTCCGTTTACGTCTGCGATAAGCTTTTCAAGTGCTGCCGCGAAATCCTTGTCATTGTCAGCACTTCGCTTTGCGGGACCTTTCAGATGTTTTCCGCTTCGTTTAAGTTTTTTGGCGATATGTCTTGACATCAGCAGAGAGTCGATATTATCGCTGTCATAGACAAGTCCGTTCTGATTTATAGCATACGCCCTCTTCGCAAGGCACATGGCAGCAAGACCGTAATCCTGCGTAACGGCGATATCGTTCTTTGCCATGAAGTTCACAAGTGCGAAGTCTGCGCTGTCAGCACCTTTGCTGACGGTTATTACTTCTGCACCACGCCCTGAAAATTCATGAGCGGTATCGCAAACTATCGTTACGGGGATTTCGTGCCTTTTAGCGATATCCAGTGTCAGCTTCACTACGGGACAGCCGTCCGCATCGATGAAGATACACATCAGTTGTTTTCCTCGCCCTCTATGTAGAAAGTCGCTTCCATATCAGCGATATGTGTTGCCACTGCAAGAGGGTACATCCCCAGCGCCTGACCGATGGTGTTTACGTTTTCTTCGCCGGAAAAGCCCATGTGCCAGCGTATCGCCATTGCTTCCTCGCGGGTAAGTCTCATGTAACTGCTGACGATATATACGGATTTTTCACCGTGGCCGTAGGGCAGCGTGTCGTGATACTCATAGTAGGGAACTTTCTCCCACTGACCTGTAACATCGTTTTTCTTGTTGCGGGTGCTGACCCTGTAAAGGTTGACTTTGCAGATATCGTGCAGCAGTGCCACTATCGCAATGCTTTCCTCAGGAAAGTCCATGCCGTAAACGTCTTTGACTCTTGTCCTTTCAAGATAATTTTTCAGGCAGTCGTAAACATTCAGGCTGTGTTCGCAGAGACCGCCTTCATAGGCGCTGTGATATCTGGTCGATGCAGGTGCAGTGAAAAAGTCGCTGTTCTCGCTTAGAAGATAGGTCAGCAGCTTATCTGCGCCCTTTCTTGTGATGTTTGCGTTGTATATCTCAACAAATCTTGCCTTGTTTTCTTCTGGATTTGTCATAGTTAAACCTCCGTTGTGAAAAATCTACAATTTACTGTTTCTATTATATCACATTTTTATACTCTTGAAAAGACTTTTTGCAAATTTTTTCACAAGTGATGATGTATTTTTTATCGATATGTGTTATGATATGATAAGTGTTGTTATGTCCGTTTTCAGAAAGCGGATTATACGGCAGTTAATCTGAAAGAGGTGCTGAGATGAAAGATTATAAGGCTTACATTTTCGACTTTGACCTTACCCTGGCAGATTCTTCTAAGGGCATACTCGAATGTTTCAGGCATACGCTGAAATATTTTGGCTATGAAGTTCCGGATGACAGAGCGATATACAATACCATCGGGCTTACTTTGCAGGACGCTTTCGATATCCTTACCGATACGCCTATGAATCCTAAGCGTGATGAAATGAGAAAAGTCTATGTGGAAAAGGCAAATGATGTTATGTCGGCACATACATATTTCTACGAGGATACTTTACCGATACTTGAAAAACTTCGCGCTAACGATATCAAGACTGCAATTGTCTCCACCAAGATGCGTTACAGGATAGTCGAATCTTTTGAAGTTCAGCTTGGTGTTCATCCATATGATGTTATAGTTGGTCTGGAAGATGTATCTGCCCCCAAGCCCGACCCTCAGGGTATCATGAAAGCCATGGAGCTTCTTGGGGTGACGAAAGACGAAGTCCTCTATGTCGGTGACAGTTATATCGATGCCGAAACAGCAGTGAATGCAGGTGTTGATTTTGCCGCCGTGACAACAGGTCCCACCGATAAGGTGACCTTTATGCGCTACCCGAATATAGCTATCGGCAGCTCTCTTTCCGAAGCACTCCCTAAAATGTGAATCTGATGTAAAAATAATCATAAAATATTGTTAAAAAACCTTGCTTATTTGGGCGGAAAATGATATAATATAATTTGATATTAAGCTTTGAAATAATTCACGTTTACGGAAAGGAAAGCTGATAATGGTAAAAAGTATGACAGGCTTCGGCAGAGAACATATTGTTGCCGAGGGCAGAGAGATCATTGTTGAGATTCGTTCGGTAAATCACAGATACTATGAGTTTACCTCCAGAACTCCCCGCGCTTACGGATATCTTGACGAAAAGCTCAAGGCTTTTCTGAAAAGCGGTATATCCAGGGGTAAAGTGGAGGTCTCTGTGTCTATTTACAATCAGGAAGGCACAGATGCTGAGATCGAACTGAACAAGTCAGTGGCTAAGGGGTATCTCGATGCACTGAGAGGTGCAGCTGATGAACTCAACCTCAGCGATGACCTTACTCTTGCTAACATCATGAAGCTGCCCGATATTTTCACCGTGGTCAAAAAGACCGAGGATGAGGAAGTTATCTGGGCACAGGTAAAGGGTGTGGCTCAGACAGCTCTTGACAGATTTGTTGAGATGCGCGAGACCGAGGGCAAAAAGATGTATGAAGATGTAAGCTCCCGTCTTGATTATATCGAAAAGACAGTGGGCGAAATCGAAGAGCATCAGCCATCGGTAGCACAGAGCTACAGCGAAAGGCTTTATGAGAAGATCAAGGATACCCTCAAAGGCACAGGTGCTGACAATATCGATGAGCAGAGAATACTCACAGAGGTCGCTATATTCGCTGACAAGGTAGCCATCGATGAGGAGACTGTAAGACTGAGGAGCCATATCTCCCAGTTCAGGGATCTGATCGCTTCCGATGAACCTGTGGGCAGAAAGCTGGATTTCCTTGTTCAGGAAGTCAACAGGGAAGTCAACACCATCGGTTCTAAGGCAAACGATCTGACTATCACAAAGAAAGTCGTCGATCTCAAAGCCGAGATCGAAAAGATCAGGGAGCAGATACAGAATATCGAATAAGTTGGTGATCTCATGCAGCTGATAAACATAGGTTATGGGAATATGGTCTCAGCATCAAGGGTAATTGCAATCGTAGCGCCTGATTCCGCGCCGATAAAAAGGCTGATACAGGAATCACGCGACAAGGGCACCCTGATAGATGCGACCTACGGCAGAAAAACACGTGCTGTCGTAATTATGGACAGCGACCATGTGGTGCTGTCGGCAGTATCCCCCGAAACAGTATGCGGCAGGGCTGCCGAAGAGGAGGTTGAAGAAGATGGATAAGATGGAAAAAAGAGAACCCAAGCTGATAATAGTTTCAGCTCCCTCGGGCTGCGGCAAGGGTACGATAATGGAGAAGGCTTTCAAGAAAAACGAAGTTTTCTACTCCGTTTCCTGTACAACGAGAGGTCCCAGACCCGGAGAAGTACCGGGAGAGAGTTATCATTACATCACCACTGAAGAGTTTGAGAAGATGATAGCTGAGGATAATTTTCTTGAATATGCAAAATATAATCAGACCTATTACGGAACACCCAGAAAGCCTGTTGAGGAAAATCTTGCAGCAGGCAAGGACGTTATCCTTGAGATAGAAACTCAGGGTGCTTTTAAGGTAAAGGCCATAAGACCTGAGGTTTCTTCGCTGTTTATCCTGCCGCCGTCTATAAGTGAACTCAGAAGAAGACTTCACAAGAGGGCGACAGAGGATGAAGAAACTATCGAAAAGCGCGTTGCACAGGCAGCGGGCGAGATAGAGAAGTCCGACAAATATGATTATGTGATAATGAATGACGACCTAGAAGCTGCACTTGAAGATTTCAAGGCTGTCATTGATGGTATAAGGGGCGAGAAAGAACCCGCTGTAAGGTTCAGTCCCAAAAATGAAGAGATTAAAAATATGATACGAGAGGTGCTTGAAAATGCTTAGACCGGCAGTATGTCAGATACTTAAAAACAATGAGAGCTATTATTCACTGGTGATAGCTGTTGCAAAACGTGCAAGAGAGATCACAGATGAGGCTAGCAAGAACGAGAAAATTCTTGAAGAGAAGCCTGTAAAGACCGCAGTTGATGAACTCGCGGCTGCTGAATACAAGATAATCGAGGACGCATCACTGAAAAACTGATAGCGGAGGTCTGTTGAAATGGGAGAAAGGGAGACTGTTGCGTATGTGGCGATGAACCATGCGGCTTACAGCTTTGACAGCGAATACAGTTATTTCGTTCCCGAAAGATACAGACAGGTACTCAAAGCGGGAATGAGGGTGCTGGTATCCTTCGGCCGCGGCAATAACAGGGTGATAGGTCTTGTTACAAGACTTGGTCATAACGATGATAACAGACATAAGCTGAAGCCTGTTATCTCGGTCATAGATAAGGAGAGCCTTGTTACCGATGAGATGATGAAGATCATTTTCTGGCTGAAAGAGAATACTTTCTGCACCTATTATGACGCTTTCAAAAGTGCTGTACCTACTGGGTTCTCGTACAAGGTCGATATGCATTTCGCACTTGTGAATACTTATATCGACACAGAGAGCCTTAGTGCAGAGGAAGCCGAAATTGTCGGTTTCCTTGAAAGCTGTGACGATGCTGCTGAAATCGACAAGTATTTTGACTTGAAAGCCAATCCTCAGCGTAAAAAGCCTTTGGATAGTCTGATAGACAAGGGCTATGTAGAGGAAGTTCCGAGCTTCAAGAGGAAAGTCGGTGATGATAGCGTTAAAATGGCTGTTCTCAACGATGGTTATGAAGATGCCGACCTCACCCCTAAGCAGAAAAAAGTTGTGGAGCTTCTTGAAGAAAGCGGCTCGGCATCGGTAAAAGAGCTTTGCTATATGACGGGCTGTACAGCTACCATCATCAAAAGGCTTTGCGATAAGGAAGTCCTGCGGATCTATGAGCAGGAAGTCATGCGCAATGCAGTTGGTGAACTGGGTGACAGAGAAAGCCCCGAGGATATTATCCTTAATGATGAACAAATGATGGCGTATAACGGCATAATGTCCCTTATACGTGCAGGAAAGCCCGCAGGTGCACTGCTTTACGGTGTTACCGGCAGCGGCAAGACTTCTGTTTTCATAAGGGTGATCGATAGTGTTGTAAAAATGGGAAAAACGGCGATAATGCTCGTTCCCGAGATCTCCCTTACTCCTCAGATGCTTGCAAGGTTCAAGGTTCTTTTCGGTGAGAATATCGCACTGTTACATTCGTCACTGTCGCTGGGACAGCGCATGGACGAATTCAAGCGCATAAAGCGCGGTGAAGCAAGGATAATCATCGGTACAAGGAGCGCAGTTTTCGCTCCTGCCGATAATATCGGTGTTATAATAATGGACGAAGAGGGTGAGCAGTCCTATAAATCGGACTCCAATCCTCGTTATCATGCCAGAGATGTGGCTATTCAGCGTTGTGGACATAACGGTGCGCTTCTGTTGATGGCTTCGGCGACACCATCGCTGGAAACTTTTTATCACGCGCAAAAGGGAAGATTCCATCTTTTCACCCTTGCCCACAGGTACAGCGATGCTGCACTCCCAAAGGTCGAGATAATCGATATGCAGACAGAATCAGCTGAGGGCAACGACAGCCTTGTAAGCCGAAAGCTAGCTGATAAGCTGACAGAAACTCTGCAAAGGGACGAACAGGCGATACTTCTCCTGAACAGACGAGGTTTCACTACTTACGTCAGCTGTGCAAGCTGTCGACAGCCTGTAGTGTGCCCCAAGTGCAATATTCCACT
The DNA here is from genome assembly GCF_900112155.1 of Hominimerdicola alba. GTDB lineage: Bacteria > Bacillota > Clostridia > Oscillospirales > Ruminococcaceae > Hominimerdicola > Hominimerdicola alba_D. The sequence continues at coordinate 53,167 of NZ_FOKQ01000023.1, forward strand.
GACTTACCACAAAAAGAATGACAGGTTTATGTGCCATTACTGCGGTTACACTATGGATAATCTTGCGGTATGTCCTTCCTGCGGTTCAGATAAGCTGAAGTCAAGCGGAGTGGGTACTCAGAGGGTGGAGGACGAACTTGCCAGGATATATCCTGATGCAAGGATTCTGCGTATGGATGCGGATACAACATCATCGCGATACGCCTATGAGGAAAAATTCAAGGCATTTGAGAACCACGAGTATGATATCATGCTTGGTACGCAGATGATAGCTAAGGGTCTTAACTTCCCGAACGTTACGCTGGTGGGTGTTATATCCCTTGATAAAGCTCTGTTTACGGGGGATTTCAGAAGCTATGAGAGGACATTCTCACTGCTTACTCAGGTGGCTGGAAGAAGCGGGCGAGGCAGCAAGCCGGGGTCTGCTTATATTCAGACTTTTGTGCCCGATCATTATGTACTTAATCTTGCGGCGGAGCAGAATTATGATGAGTTTTATGCCGAAGAGATAGCCCTGAGACAATCGCTGATCTATCCGCCATGCTGTGATATCTGTGTTATAGGATTTTCTGCTGTTATGGAAAGCAGAGCGATAGCCGCAGCTGATCATGTGGCTGCGTTCATAGGTCAATATCTCAAGGTAAATAAGGTGGATTTTCCGTTGCGTGCGATTGGCCCTGCACCCTGTACCCTTGAAGTTATAAATGGCAGGTTCAGGTACAGGCTGATACTTAAATCTAAAAATACCAGGTGTTTCAGGCAGATGATAGCAGCTGTGCTGAAAGACTTCAACGATAACAAGGACTTCAGAGAAGTCCGCATTTATGCCGATATCAACGGTGATATCGGCCTTTAGAAAGGAAAGTGTGAAATGGCTGTCAGGAATATACTGAACAAAAGCGATGAAACTCTGCATAAGGTCTGCCGACCTGTAGAGAAATTCGATGAAAAGCTGTGGACATGGCTGGACGATATGAAGGAGACCCTCGCTAAGGCGAACGGTGTCGGTCTTGCTGCACCGCAGGTCGCTATCCTCAGACGCTTCTGCATAATCGATGTTGGCGACGGCAATGTTTATGAGCTGATAAACCCCGAGATAATCTGGAAGTCCGAGGAAACACAGAGAGTACTTGAGGGCTGTCTGTCCTGTCCCGGTGAGTGGGGCTATGTTACCAGACCTATGAGCGTTAAATTCAAGGCACAGGATAGGAACGGCGAATGGTATGAAATGGAAGTCAGCGAGCTTTTTGCTCAGGCTGTATGCCATGAGACCGCACATCTTGACGGTCACCTGTTTACCGAAGTTGTTGAAGAATTTGTTGAGGTAGATGAGAAATGAAAATAGTTTTCATGGGTACGCCTGATTTTGCAGTGCCTTCTATGAAAGCGCTGTATGAAGCGGGTCACGAGGTGCAGGCGGTTTTCTGTCAGCCCGACAAGCCCAAGGGCAGAGGTATGAAGCTAGTTGCTCCCCCGGTCAAGGAGTTTGCGGTTGAAAAAAATATCCCAGTGTATCAGCCTAACAGCCTTAAAAACGGCGGCGAGGAATTTATCAAGATACTGGAAGACCTTGCACCCGAATGTATAGTTGTTGCGGCATACGGAAAGATACTGCCGAAATCGGTGCTTGATATACCGAAGTTCGGCTGTGTTAACGTTCACGGATCGCTTCTGCCGAAATACCGCGGTGCTGGTCCGATACAGTGGGCGGTGCTGAATGATGAAAAGACTACGGGCATAACAACGATGCTGATGGGCGAGGGTCTTGATACAGGCGATATGCTGTTGAAATGCGAGACCGAGATCGGCGAAAACGAAACTGCAGCCGAGCTTTTTGACAGGCTGGCAGATATGGGTGCCGATCTGATAGTTGAGACTCTTGAAAAGCTTGAAAAGGGAGAGATTACACCTGTTCCTCAGAATGAGGAAGAAGCTACATATGCGCCTATGCTGACTAAGGAGCTTTCTCCCATTGATTTCACTAAGACTGCAAGAGAAGTCCACAAGCAGATCTGCGGACTTTCTGACTGGCCTTGTGCGACTACCCTTATAAGCGGTAAAAGACTTAAAGTTTATCATTCCGAGATAGTAGAGGGAAATTCCGATAAACCCGCAGGAACCGTTGTAAAGGCTAAAGACTTGACGATTGCTTGCGGCGAAGGTTTGATTAGATTTACCGAGATACAGGCAGAAGGCTCAAAGAGAATGGCAACAGCTGATTACCTCAGAGGTAAGCCTATAGCCGAAGGAACTGTACTTGGAATATGACAAGTGATATAACTTGTCGGTTGGAGGATATATAATTTGGGAAATACTAGGTGGTATACAGTCAGGCTCCTTACAAAGCTTGATGAGAACAATTCATACTCCAATATCCTGCTGGACGAATCATTAAGCAGAAGCGATTTTGATAAGCGGGACAAAAAATTCATAGCTGCATTGTTTTACGGTGTACTTGAAAGACGTCTGACACTTGATGCCATCATTGCAGATCTTTCAAAGAATCCTAAGAATAAGCTGAATTTCACACTCAGGAATATCCTTCGCTGTGGACTTTATCAGCTGAAATACATGGATTCAGTTCCTGATAACGCAGCTGTGGATGAATCTGTTGAACTGGCTAAAAAGTGCAGAAATCCTGCATCTGCGGGCTTTACAAACGGTCTGCTTAGAGAATTCATCAGACGCGAAAAGGCTCTGCCTAAGACCGATAACGAGATCGATAGACTATCTCTGGAGTATTCCTGCCCGAGATGGCTGGTGGGAAAATGGATGACTGAATATGGCAAGGGTAAGTGCTTGTCACTTCTGGAAACCTCGCTTGGGCAGGCTCCTACTACCGTAAGGCTAAATAACTTGTCAGGTTACATCGATGAAACTCTGGATATGCTGCTTGCAGATGACATCACTTTTGAGCGTTCCAAAATGCTTGAATATGCTGTGAATGTAGCTAATGCAGGAGCAATCGAAAAGACTGAGGCTTATAAACAGGGAAGATTTCATGTTCAGGATCTTGCAAGTCAGCTTTGCTGTAAAACTCTTGATCCTCAACCCGGGGATACTATTCTTGATCTGTGTTCCGCACCGGGCGGTAAGACTTTCACCATCGCTGAGATGATGAATAATGAGGGCAGAGTACTTGCTTTCGATCTCCACCCAAACAGAGTAAAGCTTATCCGTTCGGGCGCTGAAAGACTTGGTCTTTCGTGTGTTACTGCCGAGGTCAATAATGCAAAGGTATTCAATCCCGATCTGCCAATGGCTGACAGAGTGCTTGTTGATGCTCCCTGTTCAGGTCTTGGTGTTATAAGGCGAAAGCCAGAGATCAAGTACAAAGATCCTTCCGAATTTGAAAGACTTCCTATCATTCAAGCAGAGATACTTGACACAGCTTCAAAATACGTAAAGGAGAATGGATTTCTGGTTTATTCCACCTGCACGGTATCAAGAGCTGAAAATGATGAAGTCGTGAAGCAGTTCCTTGCTTCACATCAAAATTTCGAACCTGCCGAGGATTGTGATGCATTTATGCAGACCATCACTCCCGATATGTATGGTTCTGATGGATTTTTCATCGCTAAATTAAGGCGTCGGAGGTGAATGTATGGTCGCTTACGACGAAAATGGAAAGATAGATATTTTAGGTCTGCTTCCTGATGAACTCGAAGAGCAGATCCTTCTTGCGGGAGAAAAGAAATTCCGCGCAAAACAGATATTTGAATGGCTTCACGTCAAAAGGGTGGATAGTTTTGTTAAAATGACTAATCTATCTGTACAATTGAGAGAAAAGCTAGAAAAAATATTTTGTTTAAAATCACTATTTATCGTAAAAAGACTTGAAAGTAATACCGATAATACTGTAAAATATCTTTATAGGCTTCCTGACGGCAACCATGTTGAGACTGTTATCATGGAGTATAACTACGGCAATACTGTCTGCGTTTCTACACAGGTAGGCTGTAAGATGGGGTGCAGGTTCTGCGCTTCGACTATTGCGGGGTACAAGAGAGATCTCTCGTCCTCGGAGATACTGCTTCAGATATATGAAGCGGCAAGGGATAGCGGCAGGAAGATAACGGGTGCAGTACTCATGGGTATCGGCGAGCCGATGGATAATTTCGATAATGTCGTGAATTTCCTTAAGGTGCTCTCCTGTGAGCAGGGTACGAATATGTCGCTTAGACACGTTTCGGTTTCTACCTGCGGGATAGTGCCGAGGATATACGAACTTGCCGAGATGAAACTTGGTATAACGCTGTCGATCTCCCTCCATGCTTCAAACAATAAAAGCAGAAGTGAAATAATGCCCGTTAACAATAAGTATGATATAAACGAACTTCTGACTGCCTGCAGATATTATTTCAAGGTCACAGGCAGAAGGATATCTTTTGAATATGCGCTTATTGACGGCCACAATGATAAGCAGTCCGATGCTGAAGAACTCGCCGCGCTGCTTAAAAACTTTGTGTGCCATGTGAATATCATTCCCGTTAATAAGATCAAGGAACGCGATTACAGGTCTGACAGAAAGGCGGCTGAACGTTTCCGTAAGCGGCTTGAAGCTCTCGGTCTTAACGCGACTGTGCGCAGGACTCTTGGTTCTGATATTGACGCTGCCTGCGGTCAGCTGAGGCGGGAATATGAAATATGATGAAAGGCGGTGAGCTGTATGTTTCTGGCATTTGGTACGGATATAGGTCAAAAGAGAGAAGAGAATCAGGATAGAGTAAGAGTCGAGGTTCTTGGCGATAATATGTGCATCGCTGCTGTTTGTGACGGTATGGGCGGTGCAGCTTCGGGTGCAGTGGCAAGTCAGCTTGCTGTTGACAGTTTTATCGAAAGGGTCAAAGAGAACTTCAGACCCGATATGAACTTTAATTCTATCAGGAATCTTTTGCTCAATGCCGTTCATTACGCTAACACCTGCGTGTATGAAAAAAGCATAGAGGATATAGATAAAAATGGGATGGGTACTACCTGCGTGGCTGCTTTGATCATTGACAAGAATATCTTTGTTGTCAATGTGGGTGACAGCCGCGGTTATCTGCTGACTAATGACGGCATCGAACAGATCACCACTGATCATACTTATGTGGAAGTGCTGAGACAAAGCGGTCAGATAACCGAAGAGGATGCCAAGAACCATCCCATGAGAAATGTGATCACCAGGGCAGTGGGCGTTGAACCCGATGTCGAGGTCGATTATTTTGAGCGCTATGAAGAGGGGAATTTTGCTGTTGTGCTGTGTTCTGACGGTTTGTCGGGATATTGCAGCGATGAACTTATATACTGCACTGTTTTCGGGAACAATCTCGATGAGGCAGTAACAAAGCTCATTGACCATTCGAACGAATGCGGCGGCAAAGATAATATAACCGCTGCAATTGTAGCCAACTGATTGAGACAATAAAATAATATTTAGGAGTTGAATAAAATGGATTCTAATATCGGTAAGAAGCTGGATGGCAGATATGAAATTACCGAGCTTATAGGCGTAGGCGGAATGGCTGATGTCTATAAGGCACAGGACGTAATGGAAGACCGTCCTGTGGCTGTAAAGATCCTTAAACCCGAGTTTTCGGGCGACGAGGAGTTCCTGAGGAGGTTCAGGAATGAGAGCAAGGCTATCGCAGTGCTGTCTCACCCGAATATCGTTAAGATATACGATGTGGGCTTCACTGATGAGATACAGTTCATCGTAATGGAATACATCGACGGTATCACACTGAAAGAGTTTATCGAACAACAGGGTGTATTGAAATGGAAAGATGCACTGCATTTTATCACACAGATACTGAGAGCTTTGCAGCACGCCCATGACAAGGGCATCGTTCACAGGGATATCAAGCCGCAGAATATCATGCTGTTTACCGACGGCACAATAAAGGTCATGGATTTCGGCATTGCAAGATTTTCCAGGATTGACGGCAAGACCCTTTCGGATAAGGCAATAGGCTCTGTACACTATATATCTCCCGAGCAGGCGCAGGGTGATATGACCGATGAAAGATCGGATATCTATTCCGTGGGCGTTATGCTTTATGAGATGCTTACCGGCAGAAAACCTTTTGACGGTGATACTGCTGTGAATGTTGCTCTTAAACATATGCAGGAGATGGCTGTTCCTCCCAGAGAGATAATGCCCTCCATTCCTGAGGCGTTAGAAGAGATCGTTTATCACGCTATGGAAAAGCAGCCCGCTCAGCGTTATCAGTCGGCAGCTGAGATGATAAGGGATATAGATACCTTCAAGCTCAACCAGTCAGTAGTGTTCGGCTACAAGGCAGGTTCTGCACCTGTTGTTGACAACGTAGGTTTCTATCCTGTGAATAATCAGAACAGAAAGCCTGTCATCGATGATAATTATGATGATTATGAAGATGATTATGATGATGAATATGATGACGACGATTATGATGACGATGACGACGATTACTATGAGCCCGAGAAGAAGCGCTCATATGTAGTGCCGATACTTCTGGCAGTTACTGTGGCAGTTGTTATCGTTGCAGGTATCATAATCGGATATACTGTTATCAAGACATTTTCAAAGAACGGTAACGGTACAGGAATTCACACAAGTACAGTTATGCTTCCTAACTTTGTTGGTGAGAACATAGTTCAGGTTAAGCAGGACTGGGACGATAAACTCAAGATCGAAGTTCAGGATGAGTACAATACCGATTTCGAAGAGGGTACAATCTTCTGGCAGAGCCAGACCGCAGGTAAGACCGTTAAGGAAGGTTACACCATCACACTTAAGGTAAGCCGTGGCAAGCAGATGATAGTTGTACCTGATGTTTCAGGTAATGAATCCGAAGTTGCAGAGAGCGAGTTGATAGCTGCAGGCTTCACAGTCGTTCTGAGAAGTAAGTACGATGATACTGTTCCTGAGAAAATAGCAATTGGTACTGAACCTGCTGCAGGTACTGAACATGCTTCTGGTGGTGCAGTTACACTTTATGTCAGCAAGGGTCCTCTGGATACTATGGTTAAGGTACCTAACGTTGTTGGTCTGACCAAGGAGAAGGCTATCACTATCCTTAAGGAAAACAAGCTGAAAGCAAATGTTGATGATATGCCTCATGACGGCGATAAGGGTAAGGTAATCGACCAGTCCGTTGAACCCGACAAAAGAGTTGAGAGAGACACTGAGGTTACGATCTACGTATCCACAGGTGAGACAGATCCCGTTAATCTGACGATCAGCATCCCGATGCCCGATGGTCTGCATGGTGCATACTCGCTTCAGGGCTTCGTAAACGGAAATGTACGTTATACACAGTCCATTTCCAACGGCGAGACTGTTGCAGGCGGTGCGATAACTATGGATATTTCCGGTAAGAAGACCGAGACAATCACAGTATCCATCAGAAATGAGGAAACAGGTAAGTCTGTAAACTACGCAGTATTCAATGTAAACTACGAAAAGAAGACTGCTGAACTTAGCGGTTCGCTGAATAAGGACGGCCTGCTGGATATTACTCCTAGTGTTAAGGAGGAAAGCTCAAAGCCTGAGGAAAGTTCTTCACAGCCTGATGTGACCGAGCCTCCTCAGACCGAGGCTCCTGTACCTCAGCCTACTGATGACAGCTCACAGGCTGACGTGCCTGACAATGGCGAAACCACCTACTAAGTTTATATGACAGGTATTATAACGAAAGCAATCGGAGGTCTCTACACTGTAGATGCCTCCGACGGCATATTTGAATGTAAAGCCCGCGGGATATTCAGAAAAAAGAAAATATCCCCGATGTGCGGCGATAATGTTATTATCTCTGAGGATAAAGACGGCTGTGTTATCGAGGAAATACTACCCAGACGTTCCGAACTGATAAGACCGCCTCTTGCAAATCTCGACCTGCTGGTGTTCGTATCATCTACCGTCGAGCCAAAGCCTAATACGCTTCTGCTGGATAAATTCATCGCTATTGCAGAATTTAAAAAGATAAAGCCCGTGGTGGTATTTACCAAAGTGGATAAGCGTTCCGGAGAGGAACTTGCAGCTGTATACCGGAGTGTTGGCATTGATGTTTTTGAATGTGACAATGTAACAGGCGAGGGAAGTGCCGAAGTCAGGGCTGCTCTGCAAGGCAAGCTTTCTGCCTTTACAGGCAATACCGGCGTTGGAAAGTCCTCGCTGCTGAATAATATGTATCCTGAGCTTGGGCTTGCTACGGGCGAGATCAGCAAAAAACTTGGCAGAGGAAGACATACTACCCGCCATGTTCAGCTGTATAAGCTGGAGGGAGGAGGTTATATTGCAGATACCCCTGGATTTTCCTCTTTTGATACTAACAGGTACGATATCATTTTTAAGGATAAGCTTGCTGACTGCTTTATCGAGTTCGGCGAATACACCGATAAATGCCGTTTCCCCGATTGCAGTCACACTAAGGAAAAGGGCTGTGCAGTCATCGAAGCTGTTAAAGCAGGGAAGATACCTCAGTCACGGTTCGACAGCTATCTGCAAATGTATGAGGACGCCAAACATCTAAAGGAATGGGAGTATAAAAATGACTGACACCTGTGTTATTTTTGCGGGCGGCGATCCGGTAAAATCTGAAACTGTTGACAAAGCTATTCTTGAAAATGCGTTTATCATCTGCGCTGACAAGGGATATGCCTTGGCAGAGTCTCTTGGTGTAGAAGCTGATATTGTTCTTGGGGATTTTGATTCTCTGAATTACACTCCGTCTGGTGACAAGGTTATGTGCTTTCCACCCGAAAAAGACGATACCGATCTGATGCTTGCAGTCAATAGGGCATTGGAAATGGGCGCTAAGAGAATAGTTATCTATGGTGCCTGCGGCGGCAGGATTGACCACATGATAGGCAATATTGCTTGCCTTGCGCTGATAGCCGAAAACGGAGCGAATGGAACTATTGTGGGTGATGATGACATCATATCATTCCATATGCCTGGTGAGTTTTCTGTCCCTTATAAAGAGGGTTTCTCGCTTTCACTGTTTGCCTATTCCCGAGAAGTCAAGGGGCTTGCGATTAGCGGTGCAAAGTATTCTGTACAGGACTGCACCCTTACCGATTCGGTCACGCTGGGTGTTTCAAATGAGATCATTCCCCCAGCTGCGAAAATCTCGTTTACTGAGGGCAGACTGCTCGTGATACAGTCAAGACTGTAACCAAAACCCCTCTTGCTGAATAGTATGTATTACCAAGCTACAGGGAGGTAATACTTATGAAAGTCGTAGTAGTGAAAAGTCCCCGCCTGCTTTCGGGGCTGCTGAAAATGATCTTCGGCATCAGCAAAGAGGATAGTATGTAAAATTTTTGTCGGATTGATTCGTCAGTTTTAAAGAAGTTAATAAAATTATGGCTGTCCAGAAACACTCTGGACAGCCGTTTTCTTTTGTACTCTAAACTGTTCGATGGTTGACGGCACAGGTGATATATGCTATAATCTTGCTTATAGAATAAATTTGATTTGGAGGTGAACCGTATGCTTGAAAATACCGATTTTCTCACGATAGGGTACTATATTTGTGAACACATCGATCGTCCCGAGTATCTCGAAATAGGTTCGGGCGGGTTTATTTCTGCAAGTGATTGTCTTTGTACCCATGAACCACAGTACGCTTTGTGTCATGGATGGAAACCTCACGGGGATGATAAAACTTATATCAAGCAATTTCCTGACATAGAGACCTACATAAAAATGAGCGCTGAGATAACTGAACTTATGGGTGAAAATCGCTTTTTTAGCGACGGCAGATTTTTGAGCCGCGAAGACGCCTTGCATTTCTATAAAGAATATTTTGACAGTGAAAAATATATCCTGATATCTGTTTGTGCCGAAAAGGAATTTCGGGAATATCTTGACGATGGTTTTATTTTGGATAGTGTTATCGGCGCGGTTAATACAGATGAAACGATAGGCTGTGATATCTTAGGATGGGACTTTTACGGCTTTCATTCATTCCTGTGCAACAGTCTGCAAAAGTATATAAGCGGAGTAAGATTCAACAGCTATGGTCTTATCGATAATTCTTATGATGAAACCAAGCAAATGGCGGAATCGATTCAGGGCAGGGGCGAGCCTGTTGACTGGCTGCCTGTTATCATCAGAAAAGTAAAAATTGATTGAGAGGAATTAAATGGTGTTTGTCAGAAGAGGATACACTTTTATTCTGTCAGTTCGTATATTTGGGGCTGATATATCGAACATATGACCATGAAATAATTGTTGAAGAAGGCAGAGAAATCGAGTTAATGTTTCTATCTCTTATGACATCTGACAAATAAAAACAAAAATTTTAAAAATCACAATTTTTAGTATTGACAAACATTGTAAAAATTAGTATAATAATATTATTAAAATTTTATCTTTGGAGGTAAAGACAATGAACTCGATCAAAGGATTTATGAATGGACTTTATAAGGTAGTCGGACCTGCTGTAAACGTACTGTTTGCACTTTTCCTTACAATTGCTGGTAACAGTGGTTTCCAGGCTTACAAGGCAAGCAAGAACGCTCTGACAGCATCTGATTTAGTTAATCTGGCTTTATTGGGCGATAAGGGTGCTGCATCTGCTGCAACCAAGTCGAGCGGCACAGGTTTCATCACTTTCTTACAGGTTCTGTTCTGGATAGTAGCTGTTATCTACATCGGCTGCAAGGTTCTTGAACTGCTTAACGCACTGAATGAGAACCCCAATGCTCTGAAGTCTCTGAAGCCCGCTGGCGCTCCTGCTCAGAATGTTGCACAGCCTCAGTTCGGTCAGCCTGCTCAGGCTATTCCTCAGCCCACAGCAGCAGCTGCTGCTCCTGCAGGCGCTGAAAGATTCTGCACACAGTGTGGTGCAAAGGTTCCCGCAGGCAACGCTTTCTGCACAGGCTGCGGCGCTAAGATGGACTAATTCAATTGACTAAAAAGAGCGGTCATCTGACCGCTCTTTTTGTTTCTTACGGATATATTTCTATAATATAAAAAGCTCCTGCGCATTTAGTGAACCGAACCACTTTGTGCGTACAGCACAAAAAAGCCCCTATGGATAATTAAATCAAGCAACGAACTGGCTTCGCAATTCAAGCGGAGTCAGTTTTGTTTTGAGTTGAATACGCTGGTGATTGTAAAAGTAGATGTAATCATCAATGAGCTGCCGTGCTTCATCAAATGTCTTTATCTTCGTCCTGTAAATGCATTCGGTTTTGAGTATAGAAAAGAAATTTTCTGCTAAAGCATTGTCATATGGGTTCCCACGTCTTGACATTGACGGCGTAATGTGGTATCTTTTAGTTAGGTTAAAATACGGTTGTGAAGTGTATTGA
>NZ_FOKQ01000076.1 GCF_900112155.1 Hominimerdicola alba
CCATAGCCGGCATAACGGTTTCTTTTCCGCTCTTTTCCATGATCCCGGTGATCCATTCAAAAAAGCCTGCGAATCCTTCTGCGTCATTTGTGAACACATAGGCCTTCTTTGAATACTCCATCCCTCTCCAGTCAAATGCTCTGGCATAGTGCTTTTCGCTGCCTACATCGATCCCGACAATTATTTTTTCTTCTCCTACTTGCAAAATCTTTTCATTTTGTGTATAATACATATAGAGGACACCTTTCTGTAGTTTGTATTACTAACTTTCGCATCGTCAGTATTTACATTCTACACTGAGGTGTTCTTTTTTGCAACCCCTTGATTTGTTTGGTTACAGGAAGCTCCTTTTGGGTAATAGACTACCTCAAGCATAAACATATTTGAGGTAGTCTATACGAAGTGAATGACCATAATACTTGTTGCTTACAATTACACTTTGAATAGTATTAGTTCTCGATATTAAAATATCCGTAAAATCCAGATGCGAAATTCACCCTATACTCTCCAACAGAATAGGAATACTGTTCTGGATTTAGTTGAATATAATCCAAAGTGATTGTTTCTGAAGGCTTTATTACAATACCTTCATCATCAGTTGGCGGATTATTAACTACAATCCATTTACCATTATCATTCTTTTCAATAGAGTAATGATGCCCACCTTTATATTCAATATTTGATGTATTGGTAACTTTGATTGAGCAGAATTTGGGAATTGATGTGATGCTAATAGTATTATTTTTTATTTCAACGTTTAGCGTTACTTGCTCAGTCGGTGATTTACTATAGCTCTCACTTTCGTTGTTATAGTCAAGAATGGGGTCTTCATTAGCAGGGCTTATATCAGCACTTGAATTATTGAAATTATGTTCGTTATAAATCTCATAAATCGATTTGAAATTATCAGGAAACCAATATATATCGATACTCTTATATGTATTTTCTGGTGAGATTAAAACATTCCATTTTATAATTTTGTATGCTAATGCTGTATATGTTTTTGTTCCTCCGTCTTTATATGTACCTGTTGGGATTGGTATAAAACAAGCAATCAGAGTAATTACTAATACAATTATTATTTTTTTACGTGTCATGAAAATCACCTCAAAGTTTAAAAGAAAAAGCTTTGTGACAAAGAACTGAATTAATTGACTGTACAGATATCTTCATAGTCAATGTATTTGTTTGTATTGAGATTAATGCAGATCACATCTTGATATACAATGCCATCAGAACTCTCATAATCTGAATATATTAGTTTTATTGGCTCAACCAAATTATTGCGCTTCATATAAACAGTATATTCCTTTGTTGACACTCTTTTATTAAAAAGAATATCTGATGACATTATGTTATCTCTTATGTTTACTTTAGGTTCGGATAAGCTCATTGAAGAAGCCTTGATTACTTCATCTTTAGAAATACTATTTACAGTTTTTCTATATGAACCGTCATTAAGAACATCAATAAAGTCATTTGTTAAACATCCATTTATAGTCTTATAATACCTCTTTCCTAATCCCTTTAAATCAACTGTAAAATAATCAAACGAAGAGATAAAACTGTCAAAATCTTCCTTGTTAGTGCAAACCATTCCCTCTGGAACCGATGATAAACCGGCAGATTTAGGATTCACATTCGGATATGATACCAGTGTATTTCCGTTTCCTAATACTTGCCAACCAGAGTAGCTACCTTCCCATGGCCAAAGAAATACGCTTCCAGCTGAGGCTGCGGCAGCAGATACTGTCATGGTATTGCCTAATTCAAGGAAAAATTGATCAGTCCATTTTTTTGCAGCGGGTATATCTGTTATTGTATTCCAACCAATGGCTGATTGAGCACCAAGATTTATGGACTTTTGTGCAATAGATACTCTTGAACCTGTCCCATCAGGATCTAAAGAAGAGTTGCAGGCCGACCAAACAGCAACTTTTGTATTTGACATACTGGTAAAATACGATGAAGTATCGTACATCCAATCGTATCCGCCAGAGCTATTCATAAATAGAATGGAACCTCCACCATAACCTCCGTGACCCGAAAAAAATACCACTTCACTATTAATTCTTTTAAATGTTGAAGCGATTGTAGCATTAAGATGCGAGGCAGGTTTGTTTTCATGAACACCAACAGCATACCCCATACTTCTTAGCCAACTATACGGAGTGGATGAATCGGGAGTAGTATCAATATCACCAGAGCCATAATTAAAAGTATAAATCTGTGCTCGCTGATCTCTAACTTGTATAGTATAATTACCCGTTCCAGATGTGCTATTATAATGCCTTACAGTAATGGTTGTTGTTTTACCTGCTTGTTGAAAAAAACCAATAGCAAAGTTGGTACCTTCGCCTGAGTCATCGTCTTGTGCTGAAGGGAATATAGTACCTTGATTTCCAGAAACAGTGCCGTATGTATCAGTAGTTCCGAAAGTTTCTACAGTAAAAAGTCCTGAATAAGATGGCGTAAATGTAAATGTATGGAGTGAACCAGCAGAAAGTGTTTTTGAGTATACAGTATCCTTTGTCATAGCCAGTGCTGTTCCCTTATCGTACATTGACTCTTGAATTTCAGAATAAGTACCTTCTTGCACTTCCTCAGCGTTACAAATTGTTGAGAAAGCTGGAAATGCCGACAGTGTAGATGCTCCTGTAGCAAAACAGAGTATGCCTGCAATAGCAAGTTTACATTTCTTATAAATTTTCATCTTTTTCTCCCTCCTGTTATATGATATTGAAATCACTTGTTGTTTACGAGATTCCTCAGTTTCTCCGGCTCGATATGCTGTGCAAACCAATGATAGCAAGCGCTTGGAACAGATGTGGTAGCTACCACCAGCGCAAGAGCCGCCAGTGCCGTAGAAGCCTTCTTTGCGATGCTCATCAGCTTTTTCATTACATATCCCTCCTTTCAAACAGCTCAGATAAGTCAGGCTCCGGGTGCTGATAGCAGTATTCCGCTTGATACATAAAGGCTTATTTTTCGATATTGGAGTACAAGCAGTGCGATCACAGCAGCGGAAAATGCAACGGCAAGTATAATACTTCGTTTCCTCAGCTTGATGCCCTTTTCCTCTGACATCGGTTTATTCGGATGCGGAACGGGAGCAATACAGAAAATGACAGGCAAAGCTGTCGCTATGAAGCTAATGCTGAATATCTGAGCAATCTGTACACTTACATTGCAAATGCCGTAAGAGAAAGCCAGCATCACCATGACAAGCGTGAACATACAGCTCAGATGACTGTTAGCATGATACCCACCCACAAACTTTCTCAACCCCATAAATACGGCTATGAATACAACAACCGCAGGCAGCGTATGGGAGATCAGCAGCTCCATTCCATATGCATAGATTACCTCTTTGGATTCTTCCGTTATGTTCTGAATCACTTCCTGCAAAAATCATAGCACACGCTGGCGATTTTTTCAATAGGTTTTACACAAAAGTGTCGCAAAGTGTACTGAAATGTCGCTTTCTTGTACCGAAAGTCAGATGATTAAATCAGCAAACAATTGCGAACCATAATGTTCAGCTTAAAAATGCCGTCCTCATAATCGAAACTTACCAACCCTCCCAATCTGTCAACAGAGGATTTGATACTTTTTATCCCTATGCCGTTAAGCCCTTGTTCTTTCTTTGTTGATGTTAAAGCAGATATATCTACCTTATCTGATGTGTTTGTAATGACAATAAATAGCTTCTCTCGTTCTTCCGTTAGGCTTATCCAAATATGCTTATGTGGAACATCAGCCCTTTGACAGCCATCTATTGCGTTATCAAGAGCGTTTCCTATGATACGGCAAAGTTCCAATTCATCAGCCTTGATGCGCCCCTTATCCGTTACGGCAGCGAACCTCCTATTTCCAACGGGATCATTCGATCAGCGAAGTCCCAACTTCCTTCGTTCTGCCTATCCATAACTGGGCGTCGGCGCAGCTCATTTATCATCGTTTTTTACTTGTTACTTTATTTTTGCGACTCGACGGCATTGGTCAGCATTTTAATATAGTTTTCCTTCACGTCAATAGGTGCTGTTATTATTACTTCGCCTCTGAATTGAAACACCCATGCAAAAAATGTTGAGCTTGGCTTAACGAAAATCTGTGCAGAAAATCTATCCTCATTAAGCTGTTTGGTTTCAACGTCTTCACCGAAACGGTCGATAACGTTGATCAAATACTTATTATCCGCTTCGATAACTACCTTTTTCTCAGGGATATCACCGTCATACATTTTTAAAACTTTGCGGCTGTACTCGGATGGCACGAACTCGTGATCTTTAAATGCCTGCTCGTCGATAATACCAACATTCCTCATTCTGTCTATTCTAAATGGGATTATACCTTTCTTTTCTTCAGAATACGATGGTACATAGTACCTGTCATCATTCCAAAGCAGAGCTTGAGGTGATACGACGTACTTCTTTCCCTCATGCCGAAGTATTTCTTCTTTTGTTGGGAGATAGTCCACATACTGAAAGCTGATCTTTTTCCTTTCATTTATAGCTGTGTTTACCGTATCTATTGTCAGGAATATCCCAGTACTTTCTGTCTTGATCCTGTCCGATGATACAGAGCTGTTTATCAGAGATTGTCTGTCGTGCTTACAAGCAAGCTGCGAAAGTTTTTCTATGAGTGCCTCACTCTTTTCCGCTGTAATAAAGCGAGAGCTTGAGACTGCATCGATCAGTGTTTTGATTTCAGCTGATTCGAACAGGCGCATTCCTATGTAAAAAGCCTTAAATTTGCCAACATGATCGATAATAACGTCCACGCTCTGTTCTTGAAGGACGGCTATATCATCTCGTAAAGTATTGCGATTAGCCTTGTAGCCATTATCCTCACAAATCTTCATGAGTTCTTCAGCTGTAACCATATGCTGTTCATCCGTATGCTCAGTCAGATAGTGTTCGAGAAAAAGAATTCTTGCTTTTGTGTTTGACTCAGACATTATGTATCTCAACTCCATTCGACACTGAGAGTTTACGCTTAAGTTCATATCATACTATCGCTTCACACGAAGTAAATAACTGGAATGAAATGATATGCTATAAACATTGAATAAGTTTTCCAATACTATACATCATTATGAAATACCGTATTTATCCAGTATAGCCTTTTTGTTTTTATAAAGATTATCTAAATTTTCTTGTTTGATACAGAAAAACTCATTATCACAGTGTTTTATATATATATTCTTATCAAAAGCATTTTCAAGAGGAGTGCTTTCTGTGCTTTCAAGATCAAGCCAGCATATCTGATTTGGAAATGTACCGTAATGCCTTGATAGGCCCATCTGCTTTGTCATGCAGACGACCAGATACCTGTGATCGGGCAGCATCACGTTTGCTCCATCAAGATCAAACTTAAACAGTCTTTCATTTATATCGTGATTTTCCTGACCACTACTTTTTCTCATTCTCATTTGCGACGATGTTTCATACTTTATTCCACCACCGCTCACAAGTTTTATACTGCTTCCTGTTTTAGGATAGCTTCCGACTATGTTTTTTTCCACGGTAACATACTGTTCTGCAGCCTCATTTGAAAATGTGTATTTATCCTGTGCTTTACATATAAATACTGCATATTCATAGCTTTCATCAAAAAGCTTTCTGTTGCCGTTAAATGCTTCAAAGCAGCCTTTGGTGTTGTTGTCTGCACATTCTATGGAGTTTATTTTCAGCTTTTGTATCTCGCTGATATGGTCGGCAGAAGTTATCTTACTTATGTCGGCTTTTGAATGCGCCATTATTCCGCAGACAAAGGCAATAACTATAATAACTATCTGTAAAACTACAAATCTACGCATTTGTGTCCTCCTTCAAGAATCTGCATTTTCCTTTGTCCATAATATAGATCTCATCACAAATACCGTTTATATCCGATCTGTTGTGACTTGCTATAAGTACGATACAGCCTCGGTCTTTTTCTTCTTTTATTATCCTATGTATATCATTTACCCCGTCCTCATCAAGTGCATTTGTCGGTTCATCAAGAATAAGCACATCGGGGGATTCCATTATTGCTTGTGCAAGCACGATACGCTGACGCATACCCAGTGAATATTTACGAACAGTTCTTTTGTCCTCCGGGTCAAGCCCTACTTTTCTTATCGATGCCTTTATTTCCTCATCGGAAATAGTTTTATTTATTCCTGCGAGAAGCTGTAAATTCTTCAGACCTGTAAATTCGGGATACAGCCCAATATTTTCAATAACGACTCCGAGCTTAGGGATAACGGAAATATCTTTTCCAAGTATCTGTGAATTATATTTTACGCAGCCGTTTGTGGGCTTGATAAGTCCGCATAACGCACGGAAAAGCATGGTTTTACCCGAACCGTTATAACCTACAAAACCATAGATCTTTCCGCTTTGAAATTTCAAGTCGATATTATCCAGTATAACTGCACCTTTTATTATCTTTGTATAGTTATTTATTTCAAGAGTATTCATTTTTTCCTCCCTGATCATATTATCTGTTCTGCATTAACAAGCCCAAGCTCCTTGTTTTTTATAATCAATAATCCTACCACTGTTATTATCACGGCAACGGAAAGTTCAATCGAAAGTTTAATAACAAATTCATTTGCTGTAGAAGATAACGTTATAACACAATTGCCGAGCAAATTATATCTTCCAAATATAGTACTTGATTTCAACAAAAGTATAGACATAATATGAAAAACAGAAGAAATAACTACGGATATTATACTTCCTGTAAAAATCGCTGCTATATTTGCCGCTAATGTTAATATGAAGCAGTAAAGGCAAAATATCGAATATTCACATAGTATCGGTGTTATCTGTACATTTTCGGATATTTTCATTGTCATCAGATAATTGATAAAACAAGCAACAAAGCTTACTACCATACACTTTACAAACAGCATCAAGACTCTTTTCAGATACCATTTTGAACGCGATGCACGTCTTGTAAAATAATAAGTAGCACTAACGGTCAGTTCTGAGGAAATATCCTGTCCAGCAAATAGAGCTTCCTGTAACCAAACAAATCAAGGGGTTGCAAAAAAGAACACCTCAGTGTAGAATGTAAATACTGACGATGCGAAAGTTAGTAATACAAACTACAGAAAGGTGTCCTCTATATGTATTATACACAAAATGAAAAGATTTTGCAAGTAGGAGAAGAAAAAATAATTGTCGGGATCGATGTAGGCAGCGAAAAGCACTATGCCAAAGCATTTGACTGGAGAGGGATGGAGTATTCAAAGAAGGCCTATGTGTTCACAAATGACGCAGAAGGATTCGCAGGCTTTT
>NZ_FOKQ01000102.1 GCF_900112155.1 Hominimerdicola alba
AACTGACTCCGCTTGAATTGCGAAGCCAGTTCGTTGCTTGATTTAATTATCCATAGGGGCTTTTTTGTGCTGTACGCACAAAGTGGTTCGGTTCAATCACTTCGGGGCTAAACTTTTATAAGGGAAATTTTGAAAAGGGAAGAGTCGTTTATTATTAATTTAGGCTATTAAAATATCATATACAAAACCTATGTGCGCCTATAACAGTGACGACCTGCCGTGACCATATAAACTTGTTAGAAGTCTTGTTCGGGTTATAGTAGTATATACAACCACCTGTAGGGTCCCAGCCGTTCAGTGCATCGCGGGCTGCGTTGTAGGCGGATGCTGAAACAGGCTGATTGAATTGTCCGTCAACAATGGCTGTAAAAGCTCCGTCCTGATAGATTACGCCGGAAAGAGTATCGGGAAAAGATGGATGCTCGATTCGGTTGAGTATAACAGCGCCAACAGCTACCTGTCCTGCGTAGGGTTCGCCGCGTGCTTCAGCTGAGATAATTCTCGCAAGAAGGTTGATATTAGCCTCGGTAGCAGCAGGGATAGCCCCTATGGATATTCCAAGTGCTTTAAGTGTAATGGGGCCTGCTGTACCTGTCTGAGATATGCCTTGCTGTCTTTGAAAAGCCAGAACAGCGTTTCTCGTTATCTCTCCATAATAACCAGTGACATTAGAGTTGAACAATCCGCGTTCTTTTAGTTTTTCCTGAATGGCACGAACTTCATTGCCGTAAGAGCCAAGTGAAGATACGGTTTCTTGTTTACGTGGAATAATCTTTCCGAGCAGCGCAGATATCAATAATAAAGATACTATGACAGCTAGAGATCTACAAATATATTTTGCATCAGACTTCATGATGAACCTCCGATAGATAAATTATATGCTTATTATTAACTTAAAGTTTTGATTTATGCATATGGTAATTATGCATACAATTATGAGGATAATACTGGATTACTTTTACTTGACAAACGCGAAAAATGGTGCTATAATAATTAAGCTGTCAACGAGAGAGCACGAAAGAGCGAAAGAGCGCAGGAAACTTAGGGATAAGAGAAC
>NZ_FOKQ01000089.1 GCF_900112155.1 Hominimerdicola alba
GCCTGACTTTCATCGATATTTATATCACCGAATTTGGAATAGATAACAGCATTGTTGCCGTTGAGATTTCCGCCGCTGAGAGTAACATCGGAAACTGCACCGATTGCAGTATTCAGCGCAACATTGCCATTATACGACATCTTGCCTGTAACATACACCGGTGAATTGAGGTTGATGTTCATCTCAGACAGCGTATAGTCGTTATCAAAATTACGGCTATTATTGAACCAGATTGTCATTAGCTTGTTGTGGATATAGATCATATCCCTGCTGACATCAAAAGGCTTAGTACTGTCCTGTGCATCGGTGGTAGTTTCATCATCAGTTACTACCTCATCAACGACAAGAGCTTCATTCTCCGAGATAGTGCCATTAATGTTGGCATATTTAGCAGTTGTCGAATATACACCGTTTGTACAAGCATTTCCGTTGACTGTCAGGCCATCCACATTAAGTGTTATACCGCCAAGTTCATCGGCTGCAAACACCGCATACGGATATGCCTCCTGCTTACTTACAGCATCAGCGTTTGCAGGTAAAACTGCTGATACACTTGTTATCATTGACAATGATAACAGTCCTGAAACTATTCGTTTCAGCTTTTCAGACCTTTTTTGCTTCATTTTAACCCTCCTGAATAAACTATCATGCCAAAATTGCATGACGAATTACTTAAAATTTTTAACGTGCGAAAGTTAGTATATCATGTTCAATATGGAATGTCAATATATTAATATACGATTTAGGATTATATACTTAATTATTGTTAATCTAACAAATTACCACAATATATATTAGACAATTAACTTTATATGCTGGTATAAGAATACTTAAATCAAATAAAACGTTTCTCAAGAATAAGATCCGACACATATCTTTCTGGTAACGAGATATAATTAGTGCAACATTTTCGTGCACTTAATAAGCATTTCTGCAAGAAATACTTTGATTTTTAAATTTTTTTGAAAGAAAACCTTGCATTTTTAGGAAAGAAGTGATATAATATGAATATAATAGACTATAATCGTTTGATTCGGCAATCTTTTAGAGGTAAAAAAATGAAAACAATAATAAAAAGCTTTTATATTGACGGTTACAGGAATTTATCCAATGTTACACTGAATTTAAATGACATTACTGCAATTATAGCACTTAACAATTACGGAAAATCCAATTTAATAAACGCTATCAGATTTGGAATCGATTTTATAAAGGGCAGTAATGAGATCAAAAAAGACATATTTGAATATCTGCCTGCATTCCCTTTTTTATCGGCCAATTCAGGACGAGATTTCACATTCTCCGTTAATGCCGATATGATCGATCTCGATGAAAAAATCTACAATGTTGAATACACGTATTCATTTAAATGGCGTACAAAAACAACTCCCGGCTTTATAAATTTTGAATCGCTAAAAATATCTTCTAAAAACATCTCCGGCGGTGCATTTATTGTTAAATTGGCGGGTAGTGACGTTTATACTTTCAGGTCCTCGTTGAAAAGCAGAAACAAGCGTCCAATTATAATCAAGGATAATTCATTAGCTATAAACTTTCTTGTCAATATCATTGATAATGATGATGCATATTTGAACATATTGACTGAACTCAATAATTTGAAATTTCTGATCGAAGATCATCTTAATGCGAATGAATCTTACGGTTTTGACCCTATCAATTATAGAGGGAATAGTCAGATAAATGTACCTAGAATGATCTGGGAAATGAAAGAAAATCATCCTGATGAATACGGTATGTTGATAGATGGGTTTAAGCAACTGTTTCCTAATATAAAGGAAGTTACTTGTCAGGAACATCCTATAAGCCATAGTATGAATGATCCGTCGCAAATTGATTCTGAGATACTATTTAATAATAATGTTTATACATTAAGTGTATCTGACTCATCTTTAATTCGCCCGATAGACTTTAACTATCTTTCAGATGGTACCAAAAGAGTTTTTTTAACGCTTACAACAGCGGTGAATGCTAAGATCAACAATTTGTCTGTGCTTGCCTTAGAAGAACCTGAAAACTCAATTCATCCTAAACTGCTTCAAAATTATATCAGTATTCTGGATCTTCTCTCCGGTGACTGTAAGCTCGTTTTTACAAGCCATTCACGATATATCATTCAATTTATCGATCCGAGAGACATTGTGCTGGGTCTTCCTACAGAAACAGGGCAGGTAGATTTTAGGTATATTAATAAACCTAAAAAGCTTATTAGTGATGCTTACAATGAAGGCAGCAGCATCGGAGATTATTTATTCAATGGTCTGTCATTTGAAAATGCTGCTGAAATGCTTAGCTGCTATTTATCGGACTCGCAGATAGTGTCTGAGGATGATGGCGAGGAATAAATATGGCTAAAAAAAGAGATTCATGTTATAATTCTTCTGGTCGAAGGCGACACCGAGGTTAGCTTTTACAATAAAGTTCGAGAGTTACTTTTAAAAAATCATCAGAATTCTGACAGTTTTAAATTCCTTCATCCAATCAATATCAAGGGAATAGGTAACTATAAGACTATTGCAGCCAGACAATTTGATTTTGCGGTAACTAAGTTTCTCAAAGATAACAAACCTATCAAAAATCATAAACTTAAAAAGAGTGAACAAAAAGCGCCTAATACCAAATTTATATTCCATGCCTTTATGTGTATTGACACCGACGTATTGGATTCAGCTCAAAAACCTGCACGCTTCAGAAAAAATCCACCTATAAATGAAAACGACACAAAACAGACTATTATTAATAAAGGTGGAATTCCACATTTTATTAAAGCAGTCTATTCCATAGAAGACTGGTTCTTAGAAGATAGCAAAGGGATTATTACCTATTTAAAGATAGATAATATTCCTAAATTTAAAAATAATTCAAGCGGCGCAGAAAAATAAGCAGATATTTTCAGATGCGGTCAGAAGGTCTATACTAAAGGCGGAAAAAGCGAAGGATTTATCGAATGCTTGGACATTGAGCAAATTTTAAATAATCATCTTGACGATTTCAAGGAATTATTAGAACTTCTTGAATGAGAATAACGAAAGAGGCTGTTGCAACCGCAGCACCCTCTAACCATATCCGAACATCAGAGTAAAAAAACATATTAACTGGTGAAATAAGCTGTTTCAGTGCGCACACCCCCAAGCCCTATTCAAAAAAGAGGACTCGGGGGTGTTATGCATCAATTTGTTTAACCGTAATAACAATATAATACGACCATTGTCATGGAAAAAGCATAATTTTTACTATTCCCACCTTATTACCGAATCGTTAATCAGTTTGATGACAGGAAGCAGTAATACAATTGTTGGCAGTAACCAGTAAAACAGTTTGTAGTATCTGATCTGTTTTTTGTGCATTAATATTGCCGCAACGAACATAATGATAATGTAAATAAGCACAGTCATGCCAAATGTTGCACTCAGCCATATATGATCATTTGTTTCGGTAAGATGTCTGCTATTAGAAATATGTCTATATAGTCTCTCCTCAACAAGCCTCTAAAATCCATGGCATACCGGCTGGCGATATGAGAAGCGAATATTTATCACTATTTTCCAGAAGCGCAAAAGCATCGCCGCCAGGCGGTCGATGTTCATTGCGATAACGCTGAGAACTATCGATGCTCTTGTTGTGTCTTCTCTTTTTGTGAGCAGCAGACCAAGACCGAATTTGCGCTTTGCGAGACTGAACTTACGCTCCACTTCGATCCTGTCGGTATTATCTTTATATGCTGCCTTCTTTTCAGCCTTGCTGTCGGCGTAATTCTTCGGTCTTCCGAGTTTTTTGCCTGAAATACGTATGCCGTGACCGCTGCAAAACGAGATGTTTTCACGG
>NZ_FOKQ01000009.1 GCF_900112155.1 Hominimerdicola alba
TCGGCAGGAATTATTACCAAGGGGCATGACCTCGCAATGGAGCTGCGCCGACGCCCTGTTATGGATAGGCAGAACGAAGGAAGTTGGGACTTCACGTGACGAATGATCCCGTTGGACAGAGGAGGTTTGCTGCCGTAACGGATATGGGTCGCATCAAGGCTGTCAAAACAGATCTCTCAAGACGTTTTGTTTGCTATACCCTGATAACGTTAAATCCGGCATTCAATGCTTTGGATCATCCATAACTTGGTTCATTTCTTGAACATAACTTTATGAAATACTGAGATTTCGCGAGTATTTACGAGATTTTACAAGATATTTTGAGGAGGTAATATATAATGTGTGGTATAGTTGGTTTTACAGGAGACCATCAGGCTGCTCCCGTGCTGCTTGACGGACTTTCCAAGCTTGAATACAGAGGCTACGATTCGGCAGGTATAGCTGTACGCGACGGCGATAGCGATACCGAGATAATTAAGGAAAAAGGCAAGCTGGAAGTCCTTGTTAATATGACAGATGGCGGCAAGGCAGTTAAAGGCTGCTGCGGTATAGGTCATACCAGATGGGCTACCCACGGCGAACCCTCCGCACTTAATGCCCACCCTCATGCTACCGATGATGAAAATGTCATCGCTGTGCATAACGGCATCATCGAGAATTATCAGGAACTCCGCGACAAGCTGGTAAAGGCGGGCTATACATTCAAGTCTGCTACCGATACCGAAGTTGCTGTAAAGCTTATCGACTATTACTACCGCAAGTACGGCGAGGGTCCTGTTGATTCCATCGCAAGAGCAATGATACGTATCCGCGGAAGCTATGCTCTCTGCGTTATGTTCAAGGATTATCCTCAGGAGATTTATACCGCACGTAAGGACAGCCCCATGATAATCGGTATCGCTAACGGCGAGACCTATGTGGCTTCTGACGTTCCCGCTATACTGAAATATACAAGAAACGTATACTATATCGGCAACCACGAGATCGCAAAGCTAGAAAAGGGTAATGTTACTTTCTTCAATATCGAGCGCGAGGAGATCACCAAGGAGATCACCGAGATAAAGTGGAATGCCGAAGCAGCTGAAAAAGGCGGCTATGAGCACTTCATGCTCAAGGAGATACACGAGCAGCCCAAGGTTATTAAGGATACCATAAACTCCGTTGTTAAGGACGGCGATATCGTGCTTTCCGAATTCGGTCTTACCGATGAGGAAGTGCAGGCGCTCAGCCAGATATACATTGTTGCCTGCGGCTCCGCTTACCATGTAGGTGTTGCAGCTCAGTATGTCATCGAGGAACTTACCTCTATCCCCGTGAGAGTTGAGCTCGCCAGCGAGTTCAGATACAGAAAGACTCCTTTCAACAAGAACAGCCTTGTTATTATAATAAGCCAGTCGGGCGAAACTGCCGACAGCCGTGCCGCACTTACTCTGGCTAAGGAAAACGGCATCAAGACACTGGGTATCGTTAATGTTGTTGGCTCGAACATCGCGCGTGAAGCTGACAGCGTGTTCTATACCCTGGCAGGTCCCGAGATATCCGTTGCCACAACCAAGGCATACAGCACTCAGCTTATCGCAACATATCTGCTAGCTATGAAGTTTGCTAAAGTACGCGGTGAGATATCCGATGAAAGACTTGCTGAACTTCTTGAAGAGATACAGACTATCCCCGATAAGGTGGCTAAGATACTTGAAGATAAGGAAAGGATCCAGTGGTTCGCTTCCAAGTTTGCAAATATCCGCGATGCTTTCTTCATCGGCAGAGGTATCGACTACGCAGTAAGCCTTGAAGGTTCGCTGAAAATGAAGGAGATAAGCTATATCCATTCGGAGGCTTACGCAGCAGGCGAGCTCAAGCACGGTCCTATCAGCCTTATCGAAAACGGCACTCTCGTTATCAGCGTGCTCTCTCAGCAGGCGCTGTTTGAAAAGACCGTTTCAAACATGGTGGAATGCAAGTCCAGAGGTGCCTATATCATGGGTCTGACTTCCTACGGAAATTACAGCGTTGAGGATACAGCTGATTTCACAGCCTACGTCCCCAAGACCGACCCCCTCTTCGCGGCAAGCCTTGCAGTTGTCCCCCTCCAGCTTCTCGGATACTATATCTCAGTTGCTAAGGGTCTGGACGTAGATAAGCCCAGAAACCTTGCAAAGAGCGTTACCGTTGAATAATTCCAATGGCGGACAGATACACATTCTGTCCGCTGTTTTTGTATACTATAAAAAACGAGGACGGCATAAACACCGTCCTCAAATTTTTACCATATCTTATAATTACCGCTGAGTGCGAGGAAAGCGAAGAGATACAAACAGTTATCGTAATAGCGCCTGTCGCCTTTGCGGAGGGGTTCGTTCCAGAATCTTTCTACCCAGTCAGCGGCAAGGCGGACTGCATCGTCCTGCGAATCCTTTGAAAGTGGCGCATCGATCGCCAGAGATGCCTGTGCAGTTGTCGCAAGCAGACCTACAGGGTGTCTTGCGGGTTCATTAAGGGGAGTACCATCCACCTCATAAGTCATAAAAGGCGACTTCTTGTTAGTTACGCCGAGAGTGTACTGTAAACGCTTAACCGCGTCCACCAGACGTTCATCTCTTCCGCCCCAAGACCTGTCAAGCCCGATATTAGCGGCAGTTCGGTAAGCATCGCTGTAGAACCAGTCATGTCTTTCCTTAGCCCACGGCAGGGGGCGCGACATGGGAGAACCGTCAAACTCGCCGTACTCGGGGTTCATGCCTGTAACAGGGTGGCAGGACTTCGCAATATAATCGCGGCTTGCCTCAGCCGCCTGTGCAAAGAAATCTCTGTCTTCCTCGTAAGCCCACTTTGCAAAAAGCTCGTAAAAATGGGGCAGATGATAGGAAGCGTCAGAAAAATCAGAACCGGGAATAAATAGTATCAGCTTGTTATCCCTGTTCCACATGGGCGCACCTGCCCTGCCGTTTTCGCCCTTGTGTACGCAGGCACGGAGTATCTCTTTTGCCTCGTGAGAATAGTTGAATATCCCCTCGCCGTCGCCCCATCTGTGGGAAGCGAAAAACAGCGCCATTGCGTAGAATTCCTCACCATCGGGCGCAGGACCCTCAGCAAAACTTTTGCCGTCCACACCGCAGGACCACCTGAAATAGCCCTCGTTCTCACCCTCTGTCAGGTACATATACTTCTTCGACCATTTCCATATCTTATCGAATATATCCTTTTTATCCAGCTGAACAGCCATCATCATGCCGTAGGACATTCCCTCTGTTCTGGCATCGTGATTTCCGGTATCCTCAAAGTAACCTGTATCGCCGTTCTCGTGATAAAAGCTGTCCTCACCGTAGAAAAATTCCTGTACGATACTGTTAAGCCTTGCCGATATCTCAGCATCTGTCTTGCCTATCTCTGAAAAAGCGTTGCGGTATTTCCTGTTTTCCATCATGTACCTCCGAGTTTATTCTTTACTTCCTGTTGATTTGCGTTACTATGATTTTATCATGCTGTACCGCCAAAGTCTACCCAAAAATTGCTCCCGACTTCCCATTTTTGGCAAAAAAATACAGCTGCCGAAGCAGCTGTAAGATCCAAAATATCCATTTATCTATTCATTCCGCGAAAGTATCTCCGCACTCCAGTCATACTGCACCGCAATATCGGAAAGCTCGCCCTCGATATCGTATAAAGCACTATTCAGTGTTGTACAGCCGTGGCGCTTCACGATTATATTGTTGACACCTGCGTTTTCAAAACAGCCACGCATATCCT
Organism: Hominimerdicola alba; assembly: GCF_900112155.1. Classification (GTDB taxonomy): domain Bacteria; phylum Bacillota; class Clostridia; order Oscillospirales; family Ruminococcaceae; genus Hominimerdicola; species Hominimerdicola alba_D. The sequence goes on from NZ_FOKQ01000009.1 coordinate 3,748, forward strand.
TGAACAGCGCCCTCAGTTCTTCTTCCTTGTCGAAATCCCCCTCGTACAGAACATCAATAAGCTCGGCATTTGAGGACACCTCACCGTTCTTGTATACCAGATACGCAAACAGTTCCATGGTCAGTTTATGCTCAAATGCGAACTCGCTGTCATTCAGCATTACCGTGAATCTCTCCCCGCAGGATATCTTCAAAGGCTTCTTAACAGCCTGTTCTATGGGATATCTGAGGTGCCTGAGAGCTTCGCGGACATCGTCCTCATCAAAGGGTTTCTCGATGAACCCGCTGGGGTATACTTTCAGCGCATCCAGCGCGTATTCGGGATGCCCCGTCACGAATATTATATTCAGCTTGGGGTATGAAGCTTCAAGATAGTGCGCCCCGACTATACCGTTGATACCAGGCATTTCTATATCAAGGAACAGTACATCTGCCTCATTTTCCTCCAGCAGAGCCATAGCGTCCGTCACCGACCCTGCGGAAAGATGGGTGCCCTCGGGGTCTATCTTTTTCAGAAAAAGATCCATCATTACCAGAGCAGCACCGCTGTCATCAGCAAATATAGTAGTCATATATTTTCGCTCCCTTCTTCATACTCCACATCGATGAGGGTCACACGGGCACATATGCCGTTTTCTTCGGGTATCAGTTCAAGCATACCCTTGCCGTCCACCGCCAGCCTTGCGCGGACGTTCTTCACACCGATGCCGCGGCGCTTTTTCTGCTTGTCGGTAAGGTTTAGCTCTCCCTTGCCGATATCATGAACTTCTATTATAACACCGTATTCCTCGTCACGCTGTATTATCCTTACCATACCGCCGAATTCCCTGGCCGCGATAGCATGGCGCACTGCGTTCTCCACCAGGGGCTCCACCGTCAGGGACGGTAAAAGAAAATCTTCCGACTCTATGTCATATTCAACTTCCAGCCTGTCCCCGAAATTCATCTTTTCCAAAGCAAGATATGCCTTGATGTTTTTAAGCTCCTGCTCAAATGTTATAGGCTTCGGGTTGCCTATCTGGTCAAAATGTGATCTCAGATACCGCGAGAAGTTTTTCAGGCTCTCGTATATCTCGGGATAATCTATGCACCTCGCCTGTATCGCCATCAGCGAATTATTTATAAAATGCGGCTGTATCTGCGCCATCAGAAGTTCGTTGTTTCGGTGCATGAGCTCTAGCTTTGAGTCATTAAGGTTCTGCTGGACTTCGCCATGGTATATCGCCGAAAGATAGTAATAGTATATGATTATATCAAAAGCCGCAACTTCGTTGACGTGCCCAACTATCTTACCCGAATACTCCAGATATACCGTGATACTTGTGGAGATGACCATGAATATCACTATGACAGATTTTGAAAGATCGCCCTTAGCCATTATTCCTATGGAATACAGTCCCAGCATAGCGATATAGAATATCACCGTGACCGCAGGCAGAAAATGCAGGCTTCCCGCTTCAAATCCGTAATTCTCGTTATAGGTACATATTATCCCATGGTGGAACATATTTATGAATACCGCTATAAAATCAACAGTATAGGGCACCAGCACCAGGGCGTGTAGCCACTTCCGCTTTATGGGCGCCACCAGATGAAGCTCCATTATCACCAGCAAAGGGTGTATCCAGTATTCCAGCGTAGCTTTAAGGTAGAGTATCCACAGGGGCTTTTCGTACTCAACACACCAGGGCTCCAGAAAGTCGCATACCGTCAGAAAAAGCACCAGCAAAAGCATAGCCCCCGCAGTTTGCGTCCCCTCTATCTTCGTCTTGCGGTTGACAACGAGTATGATGAACAGTCCCGTCAGCAGCATCAGCGTCATATAGCTGCTCTGGAGATATTCAAGGATCATATCTGTTCTCCACCCCCAATTATTGATTTTCTTTATTATAGCATATTAACAGTTTATTTTCAAGTATTACCCTATTATTTCTTTACATTATATTACATAGATATTAAGTACTTGTTTCAGAAGCACTGTTATATCTGCACTATCTAGCAACGATATATTTGTGGCTTTCGCCAAGGACATTCGCGTAAATGCCAAGTAAGAGAGCTCTTGATTAGCTTTTCGCGAAAAGCCTGCGGATGAGCACACAGTCAAGGCATAAAAGCGACGCAGTCACCGCTACAAAAATACGAGCGTATGCAAATCTAATGCATACGCTCAAACTATCTGCGTAAAAATATTGCCGCGCTCGTCATCGGACTGCGATAGCCACAGCCGACGCAGTTGCTGTTAGTTGATTTCTCGACCCGAGGAACGAGGGGCGACCTGATACCGCACTTCCTCGACTAAAAATCCAACTAAAACCTACTTCCAGATATCTTCACCAAGGCCCGAAAGATAAGCAGTAAGCTCTTCTGCCATTTCGTATTGCTCGGATATCCTGGGATGACCCGGAGTCGCTTTGCCTGTCCTTGTGAACATGAAATGCTTTATCCTGCTGTCTGAAAGCTCAGCTGCTATCTCGGAAACGGCTTTGTCCCATTCGGGGTCGTGACAGAGTACTGTCAGGAGAAGTACAAAATATGCGTTGGGATATTTGGCGCGGAGATCTTTGATTATGCCCTTGTAGCCCTCTTTCCAGCGGGTGCGGAAAGCTTCGTCCGTTATATCGGGGTCGCCGTCAGCTTCGTTGTGATGATCGTTCTGACCTACGGCGAAAAATACCACGTTGGGGACGTAGCGGCTGAAATCCCATGGAGTGTAGCCTTTTTCACCCTCGGGATAATAGCAAAGCTTGTCGTAGGCGGTCTCCATGCCGATGAAATCAGGGCAGTGGAACCAGCCTGTGTTGTCAAATACGGATATACCGCCCTGTGCGGTGCAGTTCAGCTGTGCGCCGAGATTTCTGGCTGTTATGGCGGCATAGCTGTACCACGCATTGTCGTAGATGCCTTCGTGTCCGTCGGGATCACTCTTTCCCTCAAAATCACGGGCTTCAACTACTGCGCCCGCTGATACGGAATCGCCGAAAACTTCTATCTTTCTGGCAGGAAGTACAGGGGCTTCAAGAATTTCGCCATCGATGACAAAGCCCAAAAACTTGAAATAGTGAGATGCGTCCTGACGCTTGAAAAGAATTATCTCGTGGTCGGTGTCTTCAAGATCCTTGGCAAGGGGGATATAATATTCTTTCTCCCAATCGCTTTCTTCGCCGAAATCGGCACTGCACACCTTGCCGTCGATAACATAGCCGACAGACATTTTGTTGAAAAATCGCCTGTTGAATATCACTGCACCCACGTTTGTGCCGCGGAATCTCATGCGGACATTTGAGCCTGCCCAGATGAATACTGGCGCATCTGGCTGACTGTGGTCTATCCTGCCCATGTAGGTCAGCTTGTCGGTGGGGGTGATGAGTTTTTTTTCTTCCGGTACCTTGAATTCCATTTTCATATCCTCCGTTATATCTGTTTACCAAACCAAATGATGAACATTTATTGGAATGTATCCTTTCCCCCGCCGCAGGCGGGGGAAAGGATACCGCCTGCTAATGATATTGCCTGTTGTCAGCACTGAGGAAAAAAACTCAGTGCCATGCTACCACATCGCGGGAGTTTTTGGCTATGCTGACTTCCGCATCGGGGAATCTTTCTTTGAGCATTTTCTGCATATGTTCGCAGAAAATATCCTCGGTGTAGAAATGACCTGCATCGAACACCACAAGACCTGCGTTGTAGGCATCAACGAAGATATCGTGCTTGACATCTCCCGTGATATATCCATCACAGCCCTTGGCGAGGACTTCTCCCAGAAAGCTTCCGCCGCTGCCCGAACATACCGCTATCCTTTTCAGCAGACCGTCATTTGCTTTATCAAATCTCACCACGGGACAGCCCAGCTTTTCTTTGCAGATATCTGCAAGTGCTTCGGCTGTGATGCCATCATGTTCGCAGATACAGCCCATTTTTGCGCAGTTTTCCTCGGCGATGCAGTCGACAGGGTCAAGACCCAGCTTTTTGCAGAGGATATCGTTCATCACGGCGCTGTCGAAATTTGTGTGGGCTGAGATAACACTGATATCGTTCCTTGCAAGCACACCAACCACGCTGTCGGGGTCCAGCCTTTTTATACCGCGGAAAATCACGGGGTGGTGGGTCACGATAAGGTCAGCGCCAACTTCTGCGGCTTCTTTTGCAACATCTATGGTGCAGTCCAGTGACAGAAGTATCTTACCCGCGCTCCTGCCCTTATTGCCGATGCAGAGCCCGCTGTTATCGTAGCTTTCCTGCAAACGGAAAGGTGCGATCTCCTCGATGAATGTGTAAATATCTCCGACTGTATACATAATTATCCTCCTTGGTTATAGAAAAACACCTCCGACGGTCTCTGTCGGAAGTGTCAATGTAATCGTTATTATTTTTTGCCGAACAGACTTTTTTTGGCGGTTTTCTTTCCGAAATCCTTGGTAGGATCGCCGAAGCGTTCCTTGTTCTTTTCGATATCCATGGTCTTGTCATGTACACTTGCGGACATGATGCCTGACATCTGCTGCATAAGCAGATTGGATTCAAATATCTGAACAGCTTCTTCACAGGTCTCAGCTTCGCCGTTTACCATGAATTCCTTGATCTGACCGATATTGTTCATGTAGTCCATATCAAGCTCCATGAAATCGATCTTCTTTCTCAGGGCGGTAAGATAATCGTCGCGCTGCTTTTCAAGCTGCTTTATTCTTCCCTGAAGTATCTCGATCTGTTCGGTGATACCCTCATTTACTTCCTTCTGGTGATCCTTGACTTCAACAAGTCTCTGGGTGTAGTACTTATTGATTATCATATAGCCCGAAACAGCTATTGTAAGGAAGCCGAGTACGGGAACTATAAAATAAAGTCCCGAATGGAAGGCTATCAGCAGCAGCAGTGCAAATACCAGCGCACCGCCGAGAACATATAACATTGATTTATTGCGCTTTCCGTTAAAATCAAATTCTCTTTCTGCCTCTGAAACATCTCTTATATATATTTTCAGATATTCCTTGTTCTCCTTGCTGATTTCAACACCGTCAGCGATCTCGAAATATCTGTTTATGTAGCATTCCGCCAACTCCATCTTTTCTAGCTCGGTCATTATTCTTCACCCTCTGAAACTCGTATTATAAAAGTAATACCCGTACAGCAATGACGCAGGTCAAAGTGTATATAACAAAAGTATACCACACCATCTTACTTTTGTCAATATTTTTATAAATAATATATTCAATAAATTAAAAGATGTTGTAATTTTTTATGTAATGTTCTAACAAAATTTACAGGTGGCTTATTCCTTGGGTGGAATAGCCGATATATTATGGGATATGGGGATTTTTGGTGGATATGAGTTAATATCAATGAAGTTTAAAGTAAGTTAACTTGATTATTTATATAACCTGTTAATTATCGAAAGATTTTCTTAATTTCACCTTACTTTCATTGACAGGAGTTTTTTTTTGTACTATAATAAAATGCAGATAGAAAAACATAAAAACCATTGTAGACAAAAAAGACAACAGATGACAAATAGTATATTGTACGTCTGTATATAGCTGATAATCTGCACGCACCGTTAAGTGGGCAGTATGCTTATGCAGACTTTTTTTGTCTTACAGATTCATCAACAGGAGGATATGGATATGTCAAAAGCAAGTTCTGTCGGAAAAGCTGTTGTGACTCTGCTGATAATCGGCGGAGTAGGCTTCGGCGGGTGGAAGCTGTATAAGAATTACGGCAGTTCCGCGGCTAACAGCAGCGACAAAGTGTACGTACAAAAGGTATCGAATGTGAACACTGTCACGGGTTCGGATCTGTTTGCAAACAGTTTCCCCGGCGTGGTAGTTGCACAGAAATCGGTGGACGTTCAATACGACAGCACCAAGACCATCAAGGATATACTTGTGGCTGAGGGCGATGCCGTAAAGAAGGGCGATAAGCTGCTTACCTATGATACCGAGGCGATACAGATCGAGATCGATACTGCAAAGCTGGAAGTTGAGAGATCTCAGAACGAGATAGAGACCAACAATCAGCAGATAAAGCAGTATGAGGAAGAAAAGAAGAATGCCAGTGAGGATCAGGTAGTATCCTACACTAACCAGATACTCCAGCTGCAGAGCGAGAACGCCAGAACAGAATACGATATAAAGGCAAAGAACGTGGAGATAACCAAGCTGGAGAACTCCAAGAAGAATGCCTATGTAATAGCACCCATAGACGGTACTGTAAAGGATCTGAAAGACCCCTCATCAGGCGGCGGAGAAGATGATTACAGATACAGCCGTTACGATACAGCCGAGGACGTTATAATGAAGCTCACGGCTGAGGGCGATTTCCGTGTAAAGGGCGTATTCAACGAGCAGAACAGCGATGCCATCTACAAGGATGCTGAGGTCATACTCCGCAGCAGGACAGATGACACCAGCGTTAACGGCGTAGTATCAGAGATAGACACAACACCTCAGGAAAACAACGACGATATGTACGGCTACGGCGAAAGTGATGAACAGACTACATCTTCAAAATATGCTTTCTATGTTGAGCCCGAATCACTGGAGGGCTTCAAGCTGGGACAGCATATCCTCATCGACACTGACAGAGGCAGCGATGTTGAGAAGACAGGCATCTGGCTTTATTCCAACTTTATCCTGAAAGACGGCAACAAGTCCTATGTATGGGCTAAGAAGTCTGACAAGGATGTTATCGAGAAGAGATACATAAAGATAGGCAAGGAAGATACCGAGTACGGCGACTGCGAGATACTTGAAGGTCTTTCCACCGATGACTACATAGCTTATCCTGCTGACTACATCAAGGAAGGTCTTGCTACTACTACCAATTCCTCCGACAAGGATATCCCCGAGAACGAGCTTGGCGGTGAAGACGGAGAAATGATGGACGGCGACATGATGGATGAGGGTATGATGGACGAAGGCATGATGGACGAGGGCGACATGGGCGGTATGCCTGATGACTTCGTTATGAATGACGACGGAAGCTTTACCATGACCGATGAGAACGGCAATATTATTGAGGGTGCTGCTGACGGTTCTGCTATCATAACTTCACCTGACGGCGGTGTTGCAGAGGTTGACAGCGAGGGCAACTTCATACGAGGCAGCATGGATGATGAGGGCAATTACACCTTCGATTATTCCGGCGAAGCTGCTGTTGACGTTGATAACGGCAAGGGCAAGGCTTCGGATGCAACAGCAGAAGCTGTTGACAGCGAAGAGCCCGATGTTACTTTTGAAGACCTTTACGGTATATCTGAAGCCGAGTTCAATGCTATGTCCACCGATGAAAAGGACGAGTTCCTTAAAAAGCATTACAGCTGAGAAAGGCGGACAACATGGTATTTGAACTGAACAATATCTTCAAGGATTATATGCAGGGCAAAGAACCCGTCCCCGTACTGAAAGACATATCGCTGAGCGTTGACGACGGCGAGTATGTTGCGATAATGGGACCTTCGGGTTCTGGCAAATCCACCCTGATGAACATTATCGGCTGCCTTGACAAGCAGACAAAGGGCAGCTTCATATTCGATGGTTCGGATATAATGAAATGCAGCGACAAGCAGCTTTCGGATATACGCAATACCAAGATAGGCTTTGTTTTCCAGAACTTCAATCTGCTGCCGAGACAGTCGGCACTGGAAAACGTTGAACTGCCTCTGCTGTACGCGGGACTTTCCAGAAAAAAGCGCCGCGAGCTGGCTAAGGAAGCACTTCGCAAGGTAGGGCTTGAGGACAGAATGAACTTCAATCCCACACAGCTTTCAGGCGGACAGAAGCAGAGAGTTGCCATAGCAAGGGCGATAGTAAACAAGCCCAAGCTGCTGCTGGCGGACGAACCTACAGGTGCGCTGGATACGAAGTCGGGCGATGACGTAATGGAGCTTTTTGAAGAGCTGAACAAGGACGGCGTGACTATAGTAATGATAACCCACGAACCCGAGATAGCAGACCATGCCAAGCGTGTGATGTACATACGTGACGGCGAACTGCACAGCGGCGCATTCAACAGCCGTGCCAAGAAGGAGGAGGAGAGCGAATGAAAAAACTGATAATATTTCTTCTCTGTGTGGCAGTACTGGGCGGCGGCGGATATTTCGGCATGAAAAAGTACAAAAACAGCAAGCAGGAAAAGGTGGTCGTTGATGTTGTGCCTGTAAGCCTTATGATGCAGGACAGCGATTATTTCTCTTACTACTACGGCGGAATGGACGGACGTATACAGTCTTCCAATACCCAGAGGGTGTATATCGACACTGAGAAGCTGGTAAAGAAGGTATATGTTGAAGAAGGCCAGAACGTTAAAAAGGGCGACGCCATACTTGAATACGATATGACCGTTGTAGAGCTTGAACTTGCCCAGAAGGAAAACGCTGTAAAGATAGTAGAGCAGGATATCAAGATGGCAAAGAAGGAGCTTGAAAAGATAAGGTACTACAAGCCTTCCGAGGATGCTCCTCAGCCTGTTGAGCCCGATTATCCCGACTTTCCCGATGATATCCCCGATGACAGTATACCTGACAACAGCATTCCCGATGACATCGACCCCGATGTACCCGACGGACCTCCCGAACAGCTTGTTACCGATGTAGTCAAGCCTGCATTCACACCTGCTGAGGGTGTGGGCACTGTGGAGATGCCTTACATCATCAACTGCACTCAGGAGGCTGAGGTCTCCAAGGAGTTCATGATAAGGATGGCAAGCGAGAAGAAGTGTGCTGAGATATGCGTATACGACGAGAGCTACAACTATCTTTTCAAGTGGATAATTGTTCCTGTTGAGGGTACTACTCCCGAGGAGCTTGGAAGCTGGAAGGTATCCGACGGCATAACCATCGACGAGGACGGCAGTGCTTCGATAGATACCGATGTAAAGCACTACGGCAAGCTGAGCTTTACTCATCCTACAACTCAGAAGAAGGACGATTCATCAGTACCCGAGGATGACAGCTCCATGCCCGAGATCCCCGAGGAAGAGCCTGATGATTACTATGACAGCTACGAACCCGATGAGTTTTATATCGATCCCGAGGGCACAGATTATGTATACTCCCGCGATGAGATTAAGAAGATGATAGCTGAAAAAGAGGAATCCATAAAGCAGTTGGAGCTTGATCTCAAAAAGGCGAACTTTGAACTTCAGGCAGCCAAGAAGCGCAAGGTCGACGGCAAGCTTTATGCCGAACTGGACGGTGTCGTGAAGAAGATAGGCAAAGCTTCGGGCGATGAGGAAGCTGAAAGCGAAGAGGAAGAAGATGAAGATATCTACGAGGAGCCCAATGCCGATGACCGCGCATTTGCAGTTATTCAGGGCGAGGGCGGCACCGAGGTAGTATGCGAGGTAAGCGAGCTGAATCTTCCGAAATACAGCATAGGCGATACCTTTACAATAACTTCGTGGAACTCTGACGGTACAGGTGTGGCTGAGATAACCAAGATAGACGACGAGCCTGTAAGTTATAGTTCATATAACTGGGGCGAGAATCCTAACAATTCTTCATACCAGATACACGCAAAGCTGATCGAGGGCGAAGACAATTTCTCTTACGATGACTGGGTAGAGCTGACTGCGGATAAAATGGAATCTGACAATACGGATTCTTCAAACTCGGTATACCTGCCGATACACTATGTAAGGCAGGAGGGCGGCGATTATTACATAATGAAAGCCGACGAGAACGGTAAGCTGAAAAAGCAGTACGTAAAGGTCGGACAGATAATGTACGGCTATTTTATAGAGATCAAGGGCGGTCTCAGCTACAAGGACAAGATATGCTTCCCTTACGGCAAAGAGGTCAAGGAGGGCACAAAGACCCGTGAGAGCACCGAGATACTTATGCCCGATAACATGGATTTCTTCTGAGGAGGTAAGCTATGATAGAAAATGTTAGGCTCTCCCTTCAGGGAATACTGAGCCACAAGATACGTTCGTTCCTGACTATGCTGGGTATCATCATCGGTATTGCGGCTATAATCGCCATAGTATCCACCATCGAGGGTACGAACGAACAGATAAAGAACAACCTTATCGGCGCGGGAAACAATACTGTAAAGATAACGCTGATGCAGGGTGACGCTGAAGCGGATTTCACCTGGTCAGGTGTACCTGATAATATCAGGGTGGTATCCGAGGACAGCAAGAAGAGGATACTTGACCTTAAAGAGGTAGAGAGCTGCACACTTTACCGCTCAAGAGATTATGTTGAGAATATGTTCTATCTCAACCAGAAGATAGAATCTGCCATAGTCAACGGTATCGACAGCGATTATTTTTCCACAATGGGCTATGAGATAGCCGAGGGTATGGGCTTCACTGAGAAGCAGTACACGGATTTCTCCAAGGTAGCTATAATCGACACAAATATGCAGAGAGGTCTCTTTGAGGGTGAGAACCCCATCGGCAAGATACTTGATATCAACGGTGAGCCTTTCAGGATAATAGGCGTTGCCTGCAAGCGTACAGGTTTTGAGCCTGTTATCAACAGTGTTGAAGACTATTTCACCTACAACAGTTCTTCCAGCGGACTGATATTCATACCCACCAATGACTGGAGCATAATTTTCCGCTATGACGAGCCTCAGAACTGTGTTGTACGCGCAAAGGATACTGACAGTATGACAGGCGCTGGCAAGAAGACAGCTGATATACTCAATGAGAATATCCGTAAGCAGTCCGGGGGTTCCGAGCAGCAGTCAGCTGAGGGCATTGCGAATAACCTTGAATACAAGAGCGAAAGTCTGCTGGAGCAGGCTAAGAAGCTTCAGGACCTTTCAAAATCAACTAACCAGATGCTTATCTGGATAGCGGGCATATCCCTGCTGGTAGGCGGTATCGGTGTTATGAACATAATGCTGGTATCCGTTACGGAGCGTACCCGTGAGATAGGTCTTAAAAAGGCTCTTGGCGCAAGAAAGAAGCGTATACTCGCGCAGTTCCTTACAGAAGCTTCGGTACTTACCACCATAGGCGGTATACTGGGCGTACTGATAGGCATAGGCTTATCAAAGGTGATAGCGAACATTGCGGAAGTGCCTGTATCCATATCCACACCTGCGATAGTCGTATCTGTTGCATTCTCGATGGTAGTCGGTATCGTCTTCGGACTTATACCCAGCATCAAGGCTGCAAACCTCAATCCTATTGATGCACTCCGTTACGAGTGATCAGTAAAGTACTTTGTACACTATAACATTGACCCCTTTGTAAAGAATGATAATTTCCCCAATTACATATTTACAAGTTTTGCCCCAAAGCATTTAATGTGCTATGGGGCAATTTGTTTGTATTCGGGATTTGTTGGAGCAGGTTTGTATTTTGTTTGGATGGTAGTTTGATGGGGGTCGCCCCTCGTTCTTCGGATCATCGGATCTACACAGATAGTATGCGTGGGGAATTTTCGCCCCTCGTCCCTCGGGTCGAGAAATCAACGAGCTAACGCCGTTGATTTCAGGCGCGACAATAATTTACGGACATAGTTTGAGCGTATGCATTGGTTTTGCATACGCTCTGAAATTTTGTTAGCGGTGACTGCGTCGACCGCGTGCCGCGCCTTTTTGGTCGTGAGTTTGCTTTTCTATTTATAGCTTTGTTGCCGCATCGCTTTTGTGCCTTGACCGAGAGGCTCTGCCCTTAACAGTCAGCTTTGCTGACTGTGGCTCCCCGCAAGCCTTTCGCGAAAGGCTTGACCAAAAGCTCCCCTATTCGGCATTCTCCGCAAAAAGCAAGGACAGCCCCAAAAAGCTGTCCTTTGCATATTATTATCATTCAGCTGTTGCCGGTGCGATAGTCTCAACAGAGAAATCGTTGCCGTCATAATCTACTTTCATCAGGCTGTCAGCAGCGGGGTCGTCCCTGATTATTGCTTTTGCCAGCAGAGTTTCTACGTGGCTCTGGATAAATCTTCTCAGAGGTCTTGCGCCGAATGCCATATTATAGCCCTGATCGACTATTGCTGCTTTAGCGGATTCCGTAAGCTCCATTTTCAGGCGCTTATCTGCAAGTCTCTTTTCAAGGCTCTTCAGCATAAGTCCGCAGATGTTGTATATCTCGCTCTTCAGCAGAGGTTTATACATTACTATCTCGTCAAGACGGTTGAGGAATTCGGGGCGGAAATGGGATCTTAGCATCTCGTTGACCTTTTCTCTTGCGTCATCGCTGATATCGCCTGTTTCATCATCGATGCCTTCGAGTATAAAAGGTGAGCCCAGGTTTGAAGTCAGTATGATAACGGTGTTCTTGAAATCTATTGTCCTGCCCTGAGAGTCGGTAACTCTGCCGTCATCCAGCACCTGAAGCAGTATATTGAACACATCGGGGTGAGCTTTTTCGACTTCGTCAAGCAGTACAACTGAGTAAGGCTTTCTTCTTACCGCCTCGGTAAGCTGACCGCCCTCTTCGTAGCCCACGTATCCGGGAGGCGCTCCGATCAGGCGGGATACGCTGAATTTCTCCATATACTCCGACATATCGATACGGACGATATTGTTCTCGTCATCGAAAAGTGCCTGAGCAAGGGTCTTTGCAAGCTCGGTCTTACCGACACCCGTAGGTCCCAGGAAGAGGAACGAACCGATGGGCTGATTGGGATTTGCGATGCCTGCCCTTGAACGGAGTATAGCTTCGCTGACCTTCTGTACAGCCTCATTCTGACCGATAACTCTTTCGTGGAGAATGCTTTCAAGTCTTAACAGCTTGTCGCGCTCGCCCTCCATCAGCTTTGCAACGGGTATGCCTGTCCAGCGGCAGATTATCCTTGCTATCTCGTCATCGGTGACTTTATCTCTCAGCAGGGTATTGCTCTTTGAAGACTGCTCTGCTTTCTTTTCTTCCTCTGCCAGTTCCTTTTGCAGATTTTCCAGCTTGCCGTATTTCAGCTCTGCCAGTTTCGAGAGGTCATAGTCTCGCTCTGCCTGTTTTATCTCGCCGTTTACAGCATCTATCTCCTCACGTATCTTCTGAACCTTGGATATAGCATTCTTTTCGTTTTCCCATTTAGCACGCATCTCGTCGTATTGTGCTCTCATGTCTGCCAGTTCTTTCTGAACTTCTGCAAGGTGCTCCTCGGCAAGTTTGTCGCTTTCCTTTTTGAGGACAGTTTCTTCTATCTCGTGCTGGAGTATCTTTCTTCTCAGGTCATCAAGCTCGGTGGGCATGGAGTCCATCTCGGTACGGATAAGTGCGCAGGCTTCGTCCACAAGGTCGATAGCCTTATCAGGCAGGAATCTGTCGGTGAGGTATCTGTCAGAAAGCACAGCGGCTGTTATCAGTGCCTGATCCTGTATCTTAACGCCGTGGAATACCTCATATCTCTCCTTGATGCCGCGGAGAATGGATATGGTATCCTCAACACTGGGCTCGTCTACCATAACGGGCTGGAAACGTCTTTCAAGGGCTTTATCCTTTTCGATGTACTGTCTGTACTCATTTAGGGTGGTAGCGCCGATGCAGTGCAGTTCACCTCTTGCCAGCATAGGCTTCAGCAGGTTGCCTGCGTCCATAGCGCCGTCGGATTTGCCTGCGCCCACGATGGTATGCAGTTCATCGATGAACAGTATTATCCTGCCCTCGGATTTCTTTATCTCGCTTACAACGGCTTTGAATCTTTCTTCAAACTCGCCGCGGAACTTTGCGCCTGCGATAAGTGAGCCCATATCCAGTGAGAATATCTGTCTGTCTTTCAGGCTGTCGGGCACGTCACCGCTGACGATACGCTGTGCAAGACCCTCGGCAACGGCTGTCTTACCTACGCCGGGTTCGCCTATAAGCACAGGGTTGTTCTTGGTCTTACGGGAGAGTATGCGGATAACGTTTCTTATTTCGGAATCTCTGCCGATAACTGGGTCAAGCTTGTTCTGTCTTGCAAGACCTACCAGCTCCTGACCGTACTTTTTCAGAACGTCATAAGTTTCCTCGGGGTTCTGGCTTGTGACCTTTGCGCTTCCTCTCACCTGCTTGAGTGCTGCAAGGAAGCCTGTCTTGTTTATGCCAAAGGTACGCAGTATCTCTGCGATTTCGCTGTTTGCACACTCCATTATTCCCATGAAGATATGCTCAACAGATACGAACTCATCACCCATCTGCTTTGCCTGAGCTTCTGCCTCGGCAAGTGCGCGGTCAAGTTCGTTTGAAATATACACCTGACCCTGAGCGCGTCCGCCCACAGTGACTTTCGGTATCTTATCAACAGCCCTGTCCAGTGCGCCGCGGAAAGCGTTGATATCCGTGCTCATCTGTGTCAGCAGCTGGGGGATAAGACCGTTATCATCAAGGCACAGCGCACTCAGCAGATGTTCCTGTCCTATCGCCTGATTTGACTGCCTTGCCGCGATATTCTGCGCATCCTGTACAGCCTGCACCGATTTCTCGGTAAATTTCTGCATATTCATTATTGTGTCCTCCTTTATATATCAAAGTATTATTTAACTCCATTTTTCAAAAATGTCCCTGCGGTAAATTAGCATTTATACAAAATACTCCAACAGTTTTTCATCAATCAACGCAATTGGCTCTTTATTTCTCACCTGACTGTATAGTGCAAGTTTAGTGATTTCTTCTTTATCTTTTATAATTTCATAGATATTATCAATATTTATGTCATATAATCTGATTCCATATAAACCACCAAGCTCTATTCGTTCATTCGGTGAGAAATAATCCGGTTTCATTAAAAATTTCATCGCACCAAGATATATAACATCAAAAGAAACAAGTCCTAATTCTTCATTGCACTCTCTGATAATACAATCTCTTGCAGTTTCTCCTTTTTCGATACAACCTCCGAATATCTCATATCTGTTTCTCCATTTATTCCAGCCCAAAAGGTAATCATCTCCTATTTTTACAACAGCAAGACAATGTGTTAATAATGGATCTTTAGACAGTACAATTTCATCAAGTTGCTCAAATGATATAAAGATATTTCCGTCATAGTCTTTACAAATATAGCTATCTGATTTCGTTTTCATATATACACTCCGATAAATCCCGATTTATCGTATCACCACAAACGTTATCTTTCTCCTGCGGTCTTGTCAGTATTCGTGAATCTCAAGAAACGGCGCATCGCCCATGAAAACATATTCCGCATATTTTCTTTCACCTATGCGCCAGTACGCCCTGCATATCCCAAAACCATATTGTCCGCTGGGCTCGCCGAGCTTTTTTACAACTTCCTCGTAGGTGGGTCTGCTTTTGCTGAGTTCGTTGATATAATCCTCGGGAATATTTATTATAAAGTCGCTTCGCACATCATATACGAAGCCCATCACCTCATGTGTCGATTCTTTGGGTATAGTCACCCCGAATTTCCGCTCTGCCTTTGTGGTATTTGCAAATATATACACTATCCCACATATAAGCAGTATAAGTGTTACAGCCCCTACAACAGCAAGAGTGTTCCTTATGATGTTTTTTGTTCTGCTCATGCGGTCACCGCCCTATATCACCGCCGTGACCGTCCGCACATAAGCCGCATAAGCCGCGCCTATCTCGTCGGAACGGTCACGCCCCTCGGTCAGACCGTCAAAATAGGTCTGTATACAGCTGTCCATAAGACGGATATATCCTGCCACCGCCCCTGCTATCTCCTTATCGGAAAGATGCTCGGCTATGGGGGAGTAGAGGTCTCTGGTATACCTGCCGTTTTCCGTCTGTGCGGGTACGCCATCGGGAAAAACTTTCCGCAGATACTTGTTTTCAAGTTTCAGCCAAAGCTCGAAGAAGCCGTTTGCGGCGGCGGTGAGCTGTTCGCTTTTGGTACGGAACGATACTTTCAGCCGCCCCACCTTGCCCTGCATATCTCGGCTAAGTTCAAGACTGTACCTCAGGGTGGGCTTGTACTTGTACCTCACGGGGCTTTTTATGGCTATCATGCTGTCGGAGGGCTGATCGATGAACAGGAAACGCGGGTCCATCAGCTGTTCTATCTCGCTGAATATCTGCCGCATACGCATCTCGGGGGTCATAAGGCTCACCCTCTCGGCGAGTATCTGGTTTATCAGGTTTGATCGGCTGGTATTCATGGAATACGCCATGCGGTCGATGGCTTCCACCACTTCGTCCGCCAGCACCAGACTGTACACGCTTTTATTCATCGGCTCACTCCTTTCATGTACTCTTGAAACTGATATCATTATAGCACTGTTTTAATAACTTGTCAATGACATTATATAATCTTGCATACACTTTATTGAACTGCACAATCACAGCGGAGCTTTCGGAATTTGCATTGTGCGTTATATATAAAAACTTTCAAAAATTATCTAATTTTTCATAGAATGCAGGTACTTTCGAGCCCTCAGAATGGCAAAATCAATATGACGTTATAATAATTATTGTACGAAAAATACAAAACCACTTGAAAAATGCATAAAAATATGGTATAATCAACTGTACAAAGCATAATTGTTTTCATGCTGAAAGGGGGTCGCGGCTGTGATATCAAATGTCGATACAGGCATCAATGAACTTGATTTCAATAAACTTGTACATTTTGTCAAAAAAGGCTACGGCATCGACCTTGAAGGCAAGCAGTTCCTTGTGCAGTCGCGGCTTGCGAACTATATTGCCGACTGCGGTTTCAGCAGTTTCAGCGAGTACCTTGATGCAGTGTTCGATGACGCATCGGGCAGAGAAGTAGCTAACCTTATAAACAAGCTGACTACCAATCACACCTATTTCATGCGTGAATCCGAACATTTCGATCACTTCCGCGAGGTCTTCCTGCCACAGGCTGAAAAAGCCGTGCATGACCACGATCTCAGGATATGGTCAGCGGGCTGTTCCTACGGCAATGAGCCCTATAATCTGGCTATGTGCCTTGATGAGTATTTCGGCTTCAACCGCTCGAAATGGGACTTGAAGATACTGGCGACAGACATTTCATTCAACGCACTTAGGCAGGCTGCAAAGGGTGTATACACCGAAAAGTCCCTTGAAAATCTTCCCGAGGAATGGCGCGAAAAGTTCTTTGACAAGAAATCCCACAGTCTTTATCAGGTCAAGGAACGTATACGCAAAAACGTTGTATTCAAATATCATAATCTTATGGAAGAGATAAATTTCAAAAAAAGCTTTGATCTTATCGTATGCCGAAACGTTATGATATATTTTGATGATGAAACGAAATCCGATCTGTGCAGACGTTTCTACAACGCCACGGAAGAGGGCGGATATCTTTATATAGGGCACGCTGAATCTGCGCCCTTTGATATGCCCTACGTCAGGGAGAAGCCTGCTGTCTACCGTAAGAAAACGGAGGTGAGCAGCATATGATAGTTTATTTGATATCTGATAACCATAATATTTCTGAGCTGCTTGCAGGCGGATTGAAAGAACTTCTGCCGGGGGGTACTGTGATAGCTGCTTTCCCGCTCAGTAAAGCAAAGATGATGATAACCCACCGTAGACCCACTGTCATCGTGCTGGATATAGATGCAGGCGAGCAGTTTGATGCCGCCGCTTACATAAAGGAACTCTGTCCGAGATATTCGATACCCATAATCGTTGTTACCGCAAACAAAAGCCCTCAGTCATCACTGATCTCAGCGGGGGCAATAGATATAATACTTCACCAAAGCGGTGAAGCGGCTGATGAAAAGCTTCTCCAGCGTGTCAGCACGAGCATAATAAGCAGTATAAGCATTATCAAGCCGCGGTTTTATCCCCAGAAGATAAGCGACAGCGATAATATAATAGTCATAGGCGGCTCAACAGGCAGCACGAATGCTCTGCCAGTGGTGCTGAAAGGTCTGCCTGCGGACTGCCCGCCTGTGGTGTGTGTTCTGCATATGCCTGTGGGATATACCAAGCTTTATGCAGCCCAGCTCAACTCGGCACTTCCGCTGAAAGTCAGCGAGGCTGTATCTGGAACATACCTTAAACGCGGCATGGTGATAATCGCGGCGGGCGGAAAGCACCTCAGGATATTCCGTGATAAAAAGGGTTATTTTGTCACCAGTGAAGAGGGCGTAAAGGTCAATGGTCACTGTCCCTCGGTGGACGTTCTGTTTGATTCGGCGGCTTATGCTGCTAAAAAGAATGCCATAGGCGTCATACTTACAGGCATGGGCAGTGACGGCGCTAAGGGTATGCTTGATATGCGCAAGCTGGGGGCTTACAATATCGCTGAATCCGAAAAGACGGCGGTGGTGTACGGTATGCCGAAAGTCGCGGCAGAGAACGGTGCGGCAAATATCAGCCTGCCCCTTGATGAGATAGCGGCTCACATAATAGGCAGACTTACATTAAACGACGCATAATACAAGCAATAGCGCACTTTTGGAGGTGGCAGCTTTGGAGGAGAGTTTTAATAAATATCTGATTTTTACCGTTGATGACAAGACCTTTGCTATGGGGTTCGCTGATGTGCGGCTGATAGTGCCTGCGCAGTCTGCAAGCAAAGTTCCCGACCTGCCTGATTATGTTGAGGGCACTATCGTCAACGAGGGCGTTACCATCACGGTCATCGACCTAAGAAAAAGGTTCGGCTACCCGAAACATATGAAAACAGACCGCGAATGTATAATCATCTGCGACAGCAAGAAAAGCCTTGGTCTGCTGTGCGATAATATCACAGGATTTGTGGAGAAAGGGCAGGAGGATATCCAGCCGCCCCCGGATGTGAACGATGTGGTCAATCCCAGATTTATCAGCGGTACATTCCTGCTTGATGGAAATCCCTGTTTCGTGATAACCCCAGACCTTGTCATACGTCCCGATGACGAAGACAAGTTCCCCGATGTATCGGATACGGCAGAAATTTAGTAAAAACAAACAGAGGACAGATGCATATTTTGTACATCTGTCCTCTTTGATCTATGGGGGTACGTATTATATATTAGTCAAACAGTGCGGTAGAAAGATATCTCTCACCTGTATCGGGAAGAAGTGCAACAATGGTCTTGCCCTTGTTCTCGGGACGCTTTGAAAGCTCAGCAGCTGCGAAAAGTGCTGCACCCGAAGAGATACCTACCAGGATACCCTCGGTCTTAGCGAAGCGGTTGCCTGCTGCGAAAGCGTCGTTGTTCTCAACTGCGAATACTTCATCATATACCTTTGTATCAAGTACATCGGGAACGAAGCCGGCACCGATACCCTGTATCTTGTGTGCGCCTGACTTGCCCTGAGAAAGTACGGGGGAAGAAGCAGGTTCAACTGCAACTACCTTAACATTGGGGTTCTGTGATTTCAGATACTGACCAACGCCTGTAACAGTTCCGCCTGTGCCAACGCCTGCGATGAAGATATCCACCTTTCCGTCGGTGTCATCCCAGATCTCAGGACCTGTGGTAGCCAGATGTACAGCGGGGTTAGCAGGATTTACGAACTGACCCAGTATAACGGAGTTATCGATCTCCTTGTTGAGTTCCTCAGCCTTCTTGATAGCACCTGTCATGCCCTTTGAACCCTCGGTGAGTACGATCTCAGCACCGTAAGCCTTCAGCAGGTTTCTTCTCTCAACGCTCATGGTCTCAGGCATTGTCAGTATAACCTTGTAGCCCTTTGATACGCCTACTGCTGCCAGACCGATACCTGTGTTGCCCGATGTAGGCTCGATGATGGTAGAACCCTCTTTCAGGGTGCCGTTCTTCTCTGCGTCCTCGATGAGGTTCAGTGCAACTCTGTCCTTAACGCTTCCTGCGGGGTTGAAGTATTCCAGCTTAGCGAGGATCTTTCCCTCTGCGCCAACTGCCTTTGAAAATCTGTCTGCCTCCAGCAGAGGAGTTTTGCCAACAAGTTCACCAATGTTTTTGTAGATATTTGCCATTATATATCTTCCTTTCACTTATATATAGTTAATCCGAAACTCGGGTCTTTCCCGTTTCTGTGTTCAAAGTATATCATATTAATCCTAGTATGTCAATAGGTTAAATAGTGTTTCTCTGAATCGTACAATCAAGTGGTCGTATTCCCTCTTTGATTGGGCATATTGTACAAGGATTTAAAGCCGAAAAAGCGGTGGTCACAGCACCCCTTTGGGTAAAAGGCTGTGACCTCCCGCTTGTTTACGCTGTTATGCTGCCGCCGATGAAGGGTCGCTTTCGGCGTAGGTCTTGAATACGTCCATCAGCTTGGGGAAGTACCAGTCGTACTCCTGCCTGTTGAGAAGTCCGAAGTTCTCGCCGTTGCCGATGCGTGCATAGTTATCCCACCATACACATGGGATATCGTACTTAGCCGCATTACCGAGATAATCGTCAAGGCATTTTACACGGTCATCGATGTTATCCTTGTTCATCGAACCGAATTCGCCTACGATAACAGGTA
Source organism: Hominimerdicola alba (assembly GCF_900112155.1). Lineage (GTDB taxonomy): Bacteria > Bacillota > Clostridia > Oscillospirales > Ruminococcaceae > Hominimerdicola > Hominimerdicola alba_D. The sequence continues at coordinate 24,009 of NZ_FOKQ01000009.1, forward strand.
TGCCGTTGCTGATGAAAAGTTCGTTGAGGGTATCGAAAAATGTGGGGATAGCATTATCCTCGGGGTCGTACTTGTCAGTACCCTTGGTATCAAGTGCGAAAGAGTAAGGCAGGTATGCGTGTACCGAGATTATCAGCTTGTCGCTGTCCTCGGGAAGTTCTATAGCCGAAAGGTTATTGTATCCCGAAGAAGCCGCATAGCCTGTTATCATCAGGCATCTGTCAGCGTTGTTTCCGCCTGATGCTCTTACTGTTTCAACGAATGCCTTTTCGTACTCGTTGATTATCTCTCTCGCTTCCGAAGTGCCTGTCCACTCAGCGCCCTCGCCGCGGAGTCTGGGTTCATTCAGGCCCTCGAAGATAAGGTGCTCGTCATAGCCCTTGAAACGTTCTGCTATCTGCGCCCATATCGCCTTTATTTCCTCGATATCGCCGTCTTTTTCGCTTGCCTTGGGCATATACCACTCCTCGTGATGTGTGTTGAGTATAACGTACATACCGTCATCTATTCCGTAGTTGACTATTTCCTGAACTCTGTCCATCCACGCAGGGTCGATGGTATATTTGTCGTCAATAAGATGAGTGCCCCAGGTCACAGGTACACGCAGTACGTTGAAGCCTGCTTCGGGAAGCATATCTATCATGAACTGGTTGGTTACTGTCTTTGTGGGAAGCCAGCTTGTCTCAGCTTCAAGACCCTCGCTTGTTGCGTCCATGGTATTGCCCAGATTCCAGCCGTTGGTCATCTTGGCCACCAAGTCCTTGGCAGGGGTCACTGTCATGGGGTCGTTGGTATGGGTCTCCGAAACGGGTATCTCAGAGCCGCCATCGCCGCCCTCAGCTTCGCTTGTTTCTGTCGCGGACTGTGTCTTGCTGTCTGCTTTTGACTTGTCTTCTTCCTTGTCGCTGCCATTGCATGAAGCCATCACACCCACGCTCATAACTGCCGCAGTCAGCAGGGCTGCTATCTTTTTAAGTTTCATAGAATATCCTCCTTCAACTTGTTTTCCATTCTCATAAAGCATCTGCCCCAGCTTTCTCCGCCGAAGCTGAATGCGTTGTCCGTCACGGATATCTCCTTGAATCCCGCACTGCTGTAACACTTCCGTGCAGGTTCATTCACGCTGAAAACGTTCAGCGTTACGGTATCGACCTTTTCAGCATCAAAGGCATACCTCGCAGCGAGAGTTATCATCTCTCTGCCGTATCCCCTGCCCCTTGCCGAACTGTCTACAACCACGAATTTCAGCATGGCATTACTGTTTTCACGGTCAATCCAACAGCAGAAAAATCCCACTGCCCTGCCGTTTTCGTCCACGGCGGTAAAAGGCTTGTCCCCCGAATTTCTTCTCATATCGGAAAGCACAGCATGAAAGCTGTCACTCTCCAAAGGATAGGGAAAACGCCCCGCGCACCACAAAGCATGGGTCCTCTCGTCATTTACCCAGTGGGATATTTTCGTAAAATCTCTATCCGGTTCGTAAGGTCTTATCCTCATTTCGGCTCACAGCCTTTCGGCGGGATACAGCGGTCGTATCTTGTCTGCGAAAAATGCCGCCGCATAGTCCTCGGGTCTATCAAACTCAACCTCGCTGACCACTCCTGCAAGACGCTCGCTCCTTACCGACAGATGATGATTATCCGAACCCGCCGTAGTGCGGAAACCGAACTGCTTTGCATACCACTCGGCACGCTCGTTGTACACTTCTTTGCCGTTGCCGCTGTTGTAGACTTCCACACCGTCCACCCACTTTGGCAGAAGCTTTATCTCCCGCAGATAGTCCGCCTCGCGGAAAGGATGAGCGTGTATCAGCAGTGCGCCCTCGGCTTTTGCATCGTAGTAAAACTGATAAAAATCCCTGTCGCAGTTGGGGTGAGCAAACAGCCACTGCTTGTTAAGACCATACACCAGTATATCAGCCCCCTGATAGGTATACTCTATCCCGAAAAATACTTTCAGCCCTATCTTGTCGCCCTCTGCCCTGGCATTTTCATAGCCCTTGCAGTAAAGCATAACTTTCTCATCCCATGATATATCTCTGGGAACTGTGGTGTTTGAATTGAAAAAGTGGTCGGTGACGAATATGCCGTCATAGCCCTCTGCCTTGTAGCGCCTTGCCTGTTCTGCACCTGTTGCCGATGCGCAGGCAGAAGTTTCAGCCGTGTGTAGATGTGTTTCGTACTTGTACATTTTAACTTTACTTGCCTTTCTGTATGCAATATTTACCCCTTGTCAGACCTGTTCCTTTTCCTGAGATAAAGCACTGCGCACACCACGCACAGCGCCGCGTATATCCCCGCCGATATGATACCCAGCGGAGCTTCACAAATAAGCGCGAGATCCCACCAGAAAAAGAACACACCGTTTATCAGCTTCAGCCTGTCGGTGAATCTCACCAAGGCTTCATTACCGAGCTTTTTCGCCTTGCTACCTATGACTTCCAGCACCGCCAGTATAATTATCACAACCGCCGACGGCACAAGCAACAGCCATTTTGCCAGATATGCGTCAAAGTTGGCAAAATACGCAAGCCCGTGATACTGGTCTATAACGTCATCACTTGGCAGCCTTTCCCAGCAGAAAGCCAGCAGAGGAAGATACAGCGCCGTCAGCAGCCATGAAGCTGTTCTGCACGAACGGTGAAAAGCGTCCGAATTCTTTTTGAGAGCTTTCTTGTCCTTGTTTGCCATAACGGTGATGATCTCAGCGATCATCCCGATACCGCCCACTATGAACGCCGCGCCTATAAGCACGAGAGTGATATTGCCCAGCGCCCTCTGATGAGAAACCGCCATTGTCCATTCAAGGAAGGTCAGCGTTATCAGCAAAGCTATGACATCTATCGTGAGCATTATCTCAGCCTTGAACAGTTTCTCGCCCTTTTCGGTGATATTCAGCCCTGTGCTTTTTCTGCCGATGAGCCACCCCGAAAAAGCCGCTATCCCTATGGTTATACCGCTTATCAGGTGGGGATAAAAGCCGTATACCTTAGATGCATACACATCAAAATTCCGATCGGAACCGAAATGTATCCCCGGTTCATCGGGCAGACTGCCCCATTTTGTCAGGTAGTACACCAGACTGCCTGCTGTAATGGCTATGCAAGCAAAGATAAGTATGCGGTGTATAAGCTTTACAGCTTTGTACATATGCCCTCCTTTCAGAGATAATATGTCAGAAATCCAAGCCGCGGGCTATCACCTCCATGCACATTCTGCCGTTGTGGTAGGGGCACTTCCATGGTCCCACTGTTTCCTTACAGTCACGGGGCACATGGTCAAAGGTGACCTCGGCATACCATTCGCCGCCCTTTCTGGGGTCGATGATGTATTTCTTGATATTCTCCCAGATGCTCTTTGCGGAGTCAAGGAACTTTTTAACACCGCTGTGCTGATAGGCATTTATAAAGCCCACAACAGCCTCAGCCTGAACCCACCACACGCGGGTCTTGTTTATTTCGTTCTTGTCGCGCTCGTTGTTGAGTGCGCCGTCCTCAAGAGCGATATCCTGTATATTATGCGATATTTTAAGCCCCATCTCGGCGAACTCTTTTCTGAGCTCTTCGTCCCCGAGAACATCGCAGGCTCTGTCCATAAGCCAAGTGGCTTCGATATCATGTCCGTAGGAATGGATATCTCCCACCAGATTAAACTTGGTATCAAAGAAAACTTTCAGCGCATTGGTCTCGGGGGTATAAACTATATCCCTCATCTGCTCCAGCTGAAATCTCAGCCTTTGCGCCACCTTCTCATTGCCGTCAGCCTTGTAAAGCTCGGTATAGGCTTCAATAAGGTGGAGTATTGCATTCATGGTCTTGTCGGCTTTAAGTCCGTTTTCGCTGAGTGCTTCGTTATCCACGAGGTTCCATTCCCTGTCAAAAGCTTCGCGGTAGCCGTACTCATCAAGGGTATTTTTCTCGATATCCTCGAAAAGCCTGTAAGCCAGCGCCAGGGCTTCCTTATCGCCGCTTGCCCTGTAATAGCTTGAAAGTGCGTATATAGCAAAGGCGATATTATAGGTATGCTTCATGGTATCAGCGGGCTTGCCCGAATAGTCCATCATCCAGTAGATACCGCCGAATTCGTAATCGATGCAGTTGTTCTTGATGAACTCATAAGCGTGCTTGGCATTGCAGAGAAGTTCATCACCGCCGAGGGTCATATATGCGTTAGAATAGAACCAAAGTATCCTTGATTGCAGTATAACACCCTTATCCGCCTTTTTATCCAGTTCCAGCCCATAGCTGAGGTATCCGTAGAAACCGCCGTTCTCGTCATCGCGCAGTTTGTTCCAGAATGGTATGATATGCTCTTCCAGTTCTTTTTTTACCTCGTTTATCAGCATGATATCCGCTCCTTCATTTTCCCTAAAAACCATAACCATATTTTGTTAAAGATACACATATAGCAATATATTAAATATCTTTTGCCCTAATTATACAACATAAAAATGCCGATTTCAAGGGGATAACAAATTGTTTACTATTGTAAACGTTATCATTTTTAGAAAAATTTTAGCGGGTAAAAAATAGTCCCGATGTACCCATAGGAACATCGGGACAGAAAATTATTATGCTGTCGGGAAATCCTTTTCCACCTGAAGTTCCATCTCGGTTATGATGCTCTGCACCTCTTCGTCGGAATAGATATCATTGTCCCATATCTCATGGGCTTTAACTGCCTGCCATACCAGCATAGCCATACCTCCGGCGGCTTTTTTGCCCTGTGCCCTTGCCTTTTTGATGAGCACGGTTTCGCGGGGGTTGTAGATAACATCGAAAACAGCCTTGCTTGCGTCTATCACATCATCGCTGACGGGACAGCCGTTTATCTTCGGATACATACCCACAGGGCAGGCATTCATCAGCAGGTCATAGCTTACAGAGGTATCTATATCGGTGTTTTTCACGATAGATACCTTAGCATCTGACTTCATGGCAGTTATTTCCTTTTTAGCCTGTTCAGCCAGAGGAATATCGCTTTCGAGTACAGCTATGACGAGGTCAGCCCCTGCAAGAGCGGCTTCGATAGCCATCATTCTGCCGACACCGCCGCAGCCTATCAGCAGCACCTTGCCGCCCAGGTCAGCACCCATAGCGTTTATAGTTGCAAGGAAACCGTCGCAGTCGGTATTATAGCCTGTGTGAGTGCCGTTTTTGTTATCAACGCAGTTCACCGAATTATATCTCTTAGCAGAATCCGCCAGCTTATCGCAGTGGGAGATTATGCCAATCTTATGGGGTATGGTGATATTGAATCCTGCCAGACTTTTCAGGTACTCCGCATGGGGAGCCAGCTCCTCGGTCGGCAGTTCGATTATCTCATAGGTGAACTCTCTGTTTTTGAGTTCAAACAGCCTTTTATGTATCGGCGGTGACATTGTATGTTTCAGGCTTTCGCCGAGTATAGCGTATTTTCTTTCCATTGGTCTTGCTCCTTTTGGGATTATTGTTTTTGCGGTGGGATGCGGTCGGTTGCGGTCGCATACGTCCGCTAATTTTGAACAAATGTTCCACGTGGAACATTTTGTTTGTTCGTTCATGCGTTGGCAAGGTCGCCCCTCGTTCCTCGGGTCGAGAAATCAACGAGCTGACGCCGTTGATTTCGGGCGCGGCAATATTTTACGCGTATAGTTTGTGCGTGTGCATTAGTTTTGCTCACGCTCATGATTTCGATATTGCCGCGCCTTTTGGTTGGAAGTTTGTTGTTCTATTTACAGCACTCTTGTCGCGTCGCTTTTGTGCCTTGAGTTGAGGGCTCTGCCCTCAAACTCCCGCAAGCCTGCTAGCGCGAGGCATATGCCGACGCAGTCGCATAAACCGCGCGCTTTGATTCGCGGCATAGATTGTTATATGCGCAAGTTTGCTGCCGCGCCTTATAGTTCTTTACAGCTCTATTTTGATGACCCTATTCGTGTTCTCATACTTACGCAGTTTTACTCCTGCCATGTTGAACATCTTCTTCGATGCCCTCACTCCGTCAGTGTCGGCATACTTGTCATCGCCGTATACTACTTCTGTTATACCGCTCTGGATTATCGCTTTTGCACATTCGTTACAAGGGAACAAAGATACATATATCTTCGCATTTTTAAGGCTCCCCGTCGAACGGTTGAGTATGGCGTTCAGCTCTGCATGGCACACAAAGGGGTACTTCGTGTCAAGGAAGTCGCCCTCCCTGTCCCATGGCATATCATCATCGCTGCAACCTGTCGGCATACCGTTATAGCCCACCGACAGTATCTTATTTTCTTCTGATACTATACAGGCACCCACCTGTGTGCTGGGGTCTTTGCTTCTTCTGGCAGAAAGATGCGCTATGCCCATGAAGTACTCGTCCCAGCTGAGATAATCCTGTCTTTTCATATTCTTCACCCGTTTATTATCACTCTGTTATTGGTGCTGTCATCTGAACTTTCAGGGCTTCGAATATCTGCTTTGTATCCATGCCCTTCATATCGTCTTCCATATCAAGTTCGTAAGCTTCGCTTGTGATGTATACGCCGATATCGTCGCCTACGCTCCAGGTCTCAACGCCGCCCAGGTCATACTCCTTTTCGCCTGAAAGTACCGAGAATGTCAGGCGCATATACAGCTGATCTTCATATTTGCCGCAGTATTCCAGGAAGAAACCGTAGGTAACATCATCACCGATGTCCATCTTCTGTATATCTTCCTCGCTGTTGAAGATAGTTGCATCATTGAGGTTTGTTTTTACAGCTTCCGCATCGGGTTTAACGCTGTCGGTCAGCTTGGTGATGAGCTCTCTGAGCTTTGCGCTGTCCTTAGCTTCCATAGCATCGTTGAGCTGATCGTTCACATCGGCATCGCCCAGCTGTTCAAGCATACCGATGATATCATCGACAACTGCATACTTTGTATTCTGGTTTGTGTCTGTGAGCTTCTGCTGGAATTCTTCGTTGGAATGATCGTTGTCATACTCAAACAGAAGATCGCACAGCTCAGCTACAGGCTCATTGAGGATACCGAAATTGAAGGTGTCGAGGAAAGCCTGTGTATCCTTATCCTCAGCGGCTTTATACTGCTTTAAGATTGCATCGAGGGTAGCCTGTACCTCTTCATCGGTGGGTCTGGTCTCCAGGTTGTTCTCATCTATATAGATGATATTATTGTTTATCAGCTTTAAGGTAACGTCAGATGTCTGGAAAGTAGTATCGTCATTCACCAGTACCTCAGCCGCAGATGAATCATCATCGCCGTCCTTTGACTTATCATCGTCAGTTGTGCTGTTATCAGTCTTGCCCTCATCGGTGGTGGTCTCATCGGAAGTTGTCTGCTTGTCAGAAGTGGTCTGATCATCAGCCTTAGCAGAATCGGAAGCCTTTGAAGAGCTGTCCTTATCTTCCTTTTTGTCGCCGCAGGCAGCCAGACCTGCGCACATCACCAGTGCCAGCATTGCCGCCATTATTTTCTTTGCCATAAAACATTTCCTCCTTATCAGTGGTTAGCTATCAGCTATTCTTCTACGGGATAATCTCCCGAAACTCCGTCTGCCGAAGTATATCCTGCCTTTTCGATAAAATCCAAGCCCTTGTCATAGCCTGAGATCAATACTATGCCGTCGGGGTAGCCGTATTCGTGCATTTGGTCATACACATATTTATCGCCCTTAGCCTTAGGTTCATCGCCTGCAATGTCAAGACCTTCGCTTGATGAACACATTGGGAAATCACTTTCAAGCTTTTTCTTGATATTTTCGCCCGCTTCATTCAGGTCTGCGCAGTACTCAGCCATGATAATGTACACAAAGTAAGCGGCTTCTCTTACTTCATTCAGAGCCTTATTTTCCATGATCTTCTGTTTTATTTCGTCAACGGTCATACCTGCGTATTCGTTGTCGCCGTGTTCTGCGGAAAATATCATTACGCCTGATGAACCGTCTATATACCACGCTTCGATACTTCCTAACTTGAACATATCATTTCCGTTTAGTACTGTCATATCGAAGTTGATGTACATATCTTCTCCTTCGAGCACGAATTGCTGAAGATCGATATATGCTACGGTATCATCGTTCAGTTCGCCCATGGAGAATAAGGTTTCCCTGTCTTGCCAGATGGGGGTGTTATCGATATTGAAAGTGTCAAGGGCTTGATACGATTTCTTTTTATATTCTTCTTCCCCTTCATCATTATATGAGGGATCAGCATCAGACCAGAAATAAAGCATATAGCCCCAACGGTACATTGCCATATCTTTAACAGACATCTTATCCTTTTCGGGATTGATATGCCTTTTGGCGATCATTTCAGTGAAGGGTTCGACCACCTTGTCGAAAGAGAACATTTGCGTATATTTCTCGCTGTCATTCGCCTGAGCAGCGCTGTACTGTTCAACAGCCAGCATAGCGAAAGTGAGAAGCTCGTCATTAGTAGGTGTGTCTGTACTATTGACATAAACGTCATTGATGAAAATATTATCCTTGTTCAGCTCGCCGGAGAAAGGCGTATCGTTCTTATTGGGTTTTCTGCCGGCAGTCTCATCATTGGTAGTATATGTATCGACTGCTGAGGTGTTCGCTTCCTCTTTGGCGTTTTTCTCGTTATCATTTTTGCAGCCTGCGAGACTTGCGCACATCGTCAGCGCAAGCATTGCTGCCAGTATTTTCTTTGCCATAAATTATATACTCCTTATGAATGGTCAGCTTTCAAGCTTTTTCTTGAAAGCTTCGCCGCGTGTTTCAGGGTCTGCGCAATACTCACCCACAGCTGTTTTGCTTAATTTTGAGCACCTTTTTCCTCGACCATCTGTTTTATCTCGTCAATTGTCATGTCGGCGTATCTGTTATCACTGCGTTCTGCGTGGTTTATCATTATGCCCGAAGTATTATCCATATACCATGCATTTACATTAAAGAGCCTGAACATATCATTTCCGTTGAGTATTACCATATCAAAGTTAGTGAACATATCATCGCCGTCGCGCTCAAATCCGTTAAGCTCGAAAACTATTATGGTATCACCGTTCAGTTCGCCCATGGGATCAAAGTTTTCTCCGCTGTTCCAGAAAAGACCGGAGAATTCATCGATATCCAGGTTGTCATTGACAAAGTTCAGTCTCTTGTTAAGATCGTCTCCCAAGGCATCGTATTCATCTGCCTTATCGGTATCTGCTTCATCAAGATCGGAACACATGGAAAGCATCATACCCCAGGTTATCATCTCTTTTTCTTTTAATGACATATCATCGTCATCAACATCACCGAGATACAGACCGGTTACATCTATATCGGAGTTCTGAGCAAGTTCGCAGAACGGGTCAATGATCTTGTCAAAAGCAAGGGTCTGCTTGATATTTTCTTTGTCATTCGACTGTATGGCATTGTATTGTTTGACAGTCAGCTCAGCGAAAGCGAGAAGCTCATCGCTGGTGGGGGTCTCTTCGCAATCGCCTGAAATGCCGCTGATTATAATATTATCCTTGTTCAGTTCTACGGGGACAGTCGTACTGCCCTCGTCTGCTTTGCTGTCGGCAGTATTCTCCTCATCGGCAGCATCGGTATCGGCTGCTGAGGTGTTCGCGCTCGCTTTAGAGGTACTGCTGTCCTTTTTATCGCTTTTATTTCCGCAGCCCGCGAGACTAGCGCACATTGTCAGTGCAAGCAGAGATGCTATTATCTTTTTGGTCATATATTGTTCTCCTTTTATCTTATTATTATGTTTTTCAATTTTAACTATAATTACGCTACCATATTATAGCATATCACCGTGTTAAAATCAAGGCTTTTTACCATAAACTCGACTTTTTGACACTGTTTTCTCACATAACGCAGAATGGAGATAAAAAAATAACACAGCCTGCGAAATTTGTTCACGGGCTGTGTGTAAAGCTATTTATTCTTTTTGAAAACGAACAGTTTGCTGATGATGTAGTTGAGTATGATGATTATAATATTTGCGATTATCTTTGTCACCCAATAGTTTGCACCGATAAGCTTTACACCGATATTCATTATCAGCATCTCGACAAACATTGTGAACAGTCTGCCGCCGTAGAACGATGTGCCCTCTTTTATGACATCCGCTCTGCTGTGGGCAGTGGAGGCGAACACCCATATCCTGTTGGTGATATACGCAAAGGTTACGGAGCATATCCATGAAAAAACCGTGCTGACATTGACGACGGCGCTTTCACCTGCACCCATTTTTTCAAGCAGGAATTTGGCTATGCCCGCAGTGATGAAGCTGACGACCGTTGTCATCACGCCGAAGAACAGGTAAAGAAGAACTTCCTTGTTCTTTTTATAAAATGGTTCAAAGGTCTTGAGGAAGCCCCAGCCCATTATGCGGTCGAAGATATCTTTCTTTTGTGTGTTCTCCATTTTATCATACCTTTCAGATTTTTATGACCGATTAATTATATCATATTCCGATATAAAAGTAAAGCCCTTGCGCTGTGGGGCAGGTCTTCACACGATGCAGGATTCTGTGACATAAACCATTGTGCTGTGTTTGCAATGTGCCTGACTGAACGAAATTCGGGAGATGGGGTCGTTTTGATGCGGTCGGTGGCTTTTTTCTGCCGTTGCGGCGCGTTATCTGACGAAGTGATGCGAGGTGTGTTTTTCTGTGCCGAAAGGCTCGAAAATATTCAGAATAGCAATATTTTGATGTGAATTTTAGTGCATACTGTCTAATTCTATCGGAAAATTCTTGACGATTTTAATAAAAAGCTATTGCATTTTAAGTTTACTTGTGTTAAGATATTTATGCAAACGAAAATTGACTGCCCGGGAACGTCAAAGCATACTTTTTCAGCTACGGAGGTATTATTTTATGAACAACAAGATCAAGATACTTATAGGTGACGATTCTGCGCAGTACGGTGTGTTTTGTGCCGCAAACCTGAGAAATTCGGGATTCTTTGTGATAACCCGCCAGAAAGACGGCATGGTGATATTCGATGCGGTGAAGAATGAACTGCCCGATGTTGTCATCGTTGATGCGGTGATGCCGGGGATAGATGCCATCGAGCTTATACGAAGATCTGAAAAGCTTGATAAAAAGCCCCTTTACATAGTTACCAGCGCTTACGAGAACAGCTTCATCGAAAATCAGGTGATGAATGCGGGAGCATCCTACTTTATGCTGAAGCCCTTTGATGTGAAAGTGCTGGGGGAGCGTATCAAGGCTATGCTGGATATCGATACCGATATATCCTCGGAGCACAGGATAAGTGCCGCAAGGCAGAGCCCTGCAAATCTGGAGATAATCGTCACGGATATAATCCACCAGATAGGAGTGCCTGCACATATCAAGGGTTATCACTATCTGCGGGAGGCTATAATATGCTCGGTGAATGACAAAGAAATGCTGGAAAGCGTGACGAAGCTGTTGTATCCGTCGGTTGCGAAGAAATTTGCGACCACTGCATCGCGGGTGGAGAGGGCGATACGCCATGCAATAGAGATAGCATGGGACAGGGGTGATATCGACACCTTGAACAGCTTTTTTGGTTACACCATAAACACCGGCAAGGGCAAGCCCACCAACAGCGAGTTCATCGCGCTGATAACGGATAAGATATCGCTGAAATTCAGGGCGGCGGTATCGGCATGAGTCCTGACGCCGGACGGGCGGTCACGTTACGGACTATGATGTGGGCTGCAACTTCATCATTAATAATACTGCCGTTAAACTGCGAAAATCGTAAAACACGCATAGTTTACAAAAAGTTTACATAAATAGTTCTCAGACCCTCTTGACGAAATGTCGGGGGTCTGCTATAATATATAAGCATTCGTATTCTAAAGACAGTCGGCACAAAGGTAAGACCGACCGAGGAAAAGAAAGCATCGTCAATAATGACTATGTATTCTCTTTGTCTTTGGATAAAGGGGATTTTTTCTTTTAGATTACGCTTTGCGAGAAAACTGCAAAGAGGTGAATTTAAAACATGCCAAGTGAGAAGACTTTACTTGCTAAGCAGGAAAAGGTCAATGAGCTGACCGAGCTGATCAAGAACTCCGCAGCAGGCGTTCTGGTAAGCTACGAGGGTATCACCGTTGAGGAGGATACAAAGCTCAGAAAGGAAATGAGAGAGGCTGGCGTCAAGTACTTCGTTGAGAAGAACACAATGCTGAGATTTGCATTCAAGAACGCAGGTCTGGACGATATCACAAACGTACTCGAGGGTACTACTGCTATCGCAATTTCCAACGACGATCAGACTGCTCCCGCAAGAATCCTCGGTAAGTTCGTCGAGGACACCAAGAACGAGAAGTTCAAGCTGAAAGCAGGTTATATCGGTACTGAGGTATACGACGAGGCTGGCGTTACCGCTCTGTCCAAGATACCTTCCAGAGATACTCTGCTCGCTATGCTGGTCGGCTCCCTCCAGGGTCCGATGCAGAAGCTGGCTGCAACCCTTCAGGCTCTTGCCGACAAGGAAGGCGGCGACGCTGCATAATCTGTGCAGCTTAAAGCTAACGCGGACAGCTTAAAGTTCCGCATATCTAAAATATTTTATAAAGGAGATTTTAATCATGGCTTCTGAGAAGATTATGAATTTTGTAGAAGAAATCAAGACTATGTCTGTTCTTGAGCTGAAAGAGCTCGTTGACGCTATCCAGGAGGAGTTCGGTGTAACTGCAGTTGTAGCAGCAGCAGGCCCCGCAGCAGGCGGCGCAGCAGCTGAGGCTGAGAAGACTGAGTTCGACGTTATCCTCGCTGCTTTCGGCGACAACAAGATGGCAGTTATCAAGGCTGTTAAGGAGATCACAGGTCTGGGCCTGAAGGAGGCTAAGGCTCTGGTTGAGGAAGCTCCTAAGGCTGTTAAGGAGGCTGCTCCTAAGGCTGAGGCTGAGGACATCAAGGCTAAGCTGGAAGCTGCTGGCGCAACTGTAGAGCTGAAGTAATTTCATCTTTTTGCTTACATTACCCCCGTGTTCATTCACGGGGGTTTGTTTTTATATATTTGCGGGTATACGAGATAAAGGCACTTCTGTCATATCCTGACAGAAGTGCCTGAATTTTTATCACGAAAGCTTGGTGTAGACCTTTCCGCCCATGAGTTCCTTGCCGTTGGCGGCAAAAAGCTCGGATACGGTGACTACCTGCCAGCCCTCTTCTTTCAGCCAGGGGACTACTGTTTCCATAGCTTCTGCGGTGGCTTCGTAATTCTCGTGGCAGAGAACTATGGCGCCGTCAAGAGAACCGTTCTCCTTGGCTTTCCTTATTGTAGAAACTATACTATCGGCAGTTGCGTTGTTCCAGTCCTTGGTATCCACTGCGCAGGAGATGAGCGCCACATCGTTGAGAGTTTTGGTGGTATCTCCGCCGCCGTCGAGGTAAGGAAGTCTCAGTACAGCTGAGGGTTCTTCGCCTATTATGCCTTTCAGCTTTTCACGGCACTTTTCGTATTCGTCGCGTATCTCCTGAGGTTTCAGCTTGGAGAGGTAGGGGTGGGTCGTGGTGTGGTTTGCTATCTCCATGCCCTTTTCGTGGGCGTACTTCACCTGTTCCTCGGTCTTTATCCAGTTGCCCACATAGAAGAATGTAGCGTGGAAGCCGTTATCCGACATAGTATCGATTATACGGTAGGCGGGGTCGGTCTTCTTGGTGGCGCTGGCGCCGTCATCAAAGGATATAGCCACCATGGGCTTGTCCTTGTCTATCCATGATATATCCGCTGTATTGGTGATGGCAACGGGGTCGCTGAATGTGTATTCGGCATCGTCCTTTTTATCTGATGTTGATGCGGCGGGCTCACTGCCGTCACCTATTCCCGAAGCATTGTCGATATAGAAATCTGTCAGGCTGTCGGGAGATTCAACGTAAAGAACAAGGTTTGTTGCATCATCGGGGATGGTATAATCGCCCTGCAAAGTCACCCATTCTCCGCTGGGGGCGGTCTGCTGGGCTATCTGGTCGTAGTGGTCGCCGTCACTGCCTGTGTACTGCATGGTGAATTTCAGAGTAGCATCCTCGCCGCTTTTCTGCATAGCATCAGTCTTGAAGGTGTATGTGCCGCCCTTCTTGTATACCTCACTGTCAAGCATGATAGCCGCGCCGTTCCAGTTATCTGTTCTGCCGCTTACAAACAGTGAACCGCTTCCTTCGGAGGCTTCATCGGTGGTCTGTGCAACGGTGGAAGAACCTCTCTGCATCCAGCCGCCCTCATCGGATTCAAAATCACTGGTGAAGAAGCCTGCACCGCCTGCGGGTGCTTCGGGTGCACCGCCGTTTCCGTCCTCGTTTTTGGTAACTTCGGGTGCGGGGTCAGCGGAGTAGTTGCTGTCTATGGTCAGCTCGTTCTGATAGATAGTCGCCTGACCCTGAGACTGATAGCCTTCGATATTCAGTGCAACTTCGTACATATTGCCAAGCTCCAGACCCAGCTGTTCCCAGGCATCAAAGTGTTTGGATACGGATATGGTACCCTCGATCTTTGTGCCGTCAGCTTCGGGTTTTACCTGCCTTACGCTCCAGTACTGATCGAAGGTCTTTGTGCCGTCAATGGAGGGCTGTTCGTATCTGGTGGTCTTGTAGACATCGTATGTCGCACCGTCAACGGTGACAGTGCCCAGTGCCTCGGGTGCTCCGGGCGGTCTCCAGGAACCCCATGTTTCGACGATATAATACTCCACCAGAGGGTCTCTTGTCCAGCCGTAAACGCACATATAGGAGTTTCCGTCGGGCTGATAATCAACACCGTATTTGATAGTGATGTTTCCCAGATCCTTGTAGGTCTTGGTGCAGTCGAATTTCTGTCCTCTGCGGAACAGGGCGTTGTTGATGTTCGACCACTTGCAGGAGAACGTGCCGCCCTCGGTGATGGTCATTTCGGTATCGCCGTTGTCTTTCCAGAGTTCATAGCTGTAGCCGTCATAATTTCCTGTGGTATTCTCGGTGAATACCTTACCGTCCTGTGACTGCCCGCTGTCGGACTTTGAGCTGTCAGAAGCTTTCTTCGAGGAACTGTCCCCGCCCGACGAACCGCATCCGCCCAGCACACCCGCAAGGCACATCACAGCCGCAAGTCCCGCCATGAACCTTAACTTGAAATTGTTTCTCATTCGGGTATTACCTCTCTTTCCCGCACTGTTTGCAGCTGCCGTCACGTGCAAGCAGTGATATATGATGCCTGATATGAAATATATTAAGGTATATAGATAGAGTGTAGAACAGTAAGCATCGGTATCAAGCCGCTTTTCGGCAGTCTGAATGTGCGAATTTTGTCAGTTTCATTTTAACACTTCTCCCATTTTTATACAAGTCAAAAATTGTCATTTGCTGTTAAATCACAAATATTTTTTGTATCTTATGTTTATGATACGGTTAATTACGATTAACATTATCGTTATATTGACCATACAATTAACGACTAATTTCCCTGAACGACATAACATATCCGCGTTTCTACGGAGTATTTCCCGAAATAGCATAGTTTGACGGTGGTTATGGCTGAATTTATTTAAGGACTATTTAAGAATTTTCATGCTATACTCTGTTACAGAAAAGGACAACAGACCGTAGACACGGAAAGGAGAAACGAATATGAATAAGATACTTGAAGTCAAAGACCTCTGCAAAAGCTACGAAGTAAACAAGAGAAAGACCACCGTACTGAACGGGCTTGACCTTACGGTAAACGAGGGCGAGATGGTAGCAGTGATGGGTCCGTCCGGTTCGGGAAAATCCACACTGCTGTACACCGTATCGGGCATGGATAAGATGACCGCAGGTTCGGTGAAGTTCTGTGGAAAGGACATGGCGGGGCTCAGCGAGGGTGAGCTTGCCGAGATGCGTCTGGACGACATGGGATTCATCTTTCAGCAGATGTATATGATGAAGAACCTCTCGGTGCTGGATAACATCATACTCCCCGCCGTGAAATCAAAGAGGACTCACGAAAGCAGGAAAGAGACCATCAAGCGCGGTCAGGACCTCATGCGCAAGCTGGGCATAATCGATACCGCGGACAACGATATCAACGAGGTATCGGGCGGTCAGCTGCAAAGAGCCTGCATTTGTCGAAGCATGATAAACTCACCGAAGATGATATTCGCCGATGAGCCAACAGGTGCTCTGAACCGCACATCTTCCGAAGAGGTTATGGAGGAGCTGACAAAGCTCAACAGCGAGGGCACGACAGTAATGCTGGTGACCCACGATGCAAAGGTAGCCGCTAAATGCAGCCGTGTGCTGTACATAGTTGACGGAAACATCAAGGGCGAGTTTTCCCCCGACAAGAAAGCTTCTGTGCATGAGCGTGAAAAGGCACTGAATTCGTGGCTTATTGAAATGGGCTGGTAAAAGGGAGCTATTGCGGCGGAGATACCTACAAGATAGTCAAGAGATAACAGACAAAAAAACTATAGAACAAAAGTAAACGTTACGCGGGCAGTAAAAAGCTGTCCGCGTGTTTTTGATGTCAGCATCATTCTCTCAAAAACGCAACCGATATTAACATAAGTGCAATCGCGGAAGTATTGACATTTCGGGGAAAATAGCTTATAATTAAAGCATGGGAAGAGAGAATATCCCAGATATAATGGATCATTAAAACGGAGGTGTGATTTATGTTCGGAAAGACTTCGTTTTTTGACAAGGAAATGAAAAGAGCGGAAAAAAGCGCAAGAGCTTTTGCCAAGAGAAATAGAAAAGAAGCTAAGGAAGTTGAGGCAATAATGAACGGTAAGAAAAAACCTTCTATGGATTACTTTGAGGACACTAACAGGAACGGTTCTGCGGGCAATGAGACTTTGCAGTTCTTTATGGGATTCCTGCTGCTGGGCGGCGGTCTTTACTGGCTGCTGAACTCCTTTACCGTTACATCGGGAATAGGCGGCTTCGGTGGAATGTACAGCCTGTTCGGTATGCACATCTCGGGCGGCGTTATGCTGATACCTCTGCTGGTGGGCATAGGTCTGATATTTTTCCTTGACGGCAAGAAGCGTTTTATCGGTTATTCCGTTGCGGCACTGGGACTGCTGGTGATAGTTATATCTCTGCTGTCTTCGCTGAATTTCCATGCGAAATACGGCAATACCCTTTATGTATACGTTCTGATGTTCGGAATGATATTTGCAGGCGCGGCTCTGCTGATAAAATCCACTTTCAAGAAAAAGAGCTGAGTGAATGTACCTGATCTTTTTGGGAATGACAGCACTTCTAATTCAGCTGCCCCTTGACTGGACAGCGGGATATGTGCTGAAAGCTATCGGTTTCGCCCTGTGTATGGCGGGAACGAGAGAGCTTGGAGAACTGTGCGTCAGACAGTACGACGCATTAAAAAGAAAAGATGAAGAGCGACCCCCTGTCCGCATTAGCGGGCTTGGGGGTATCGCGCTTTGTAAAAATGTGCGCAGCACTATGGAAGATAAAAGCTCACCGTTTCAGGCACAGCGTGAAGCGGCTGCTTTGCTGTTGGAAAGAAATGCTGTTTTCGGAGTGGCTGCGGCGGCATTAAGCGCGGGCTTGGCGGCTTTGTTTGAATTCATCGTCAAAGGCAGAGGATTTGCGGGGAATATCACTGCTTGCGTGCTGGGGTTGGTTGTTACCGCTCTGGCGCTGAGAATGGTGTTCGGTGCGGTGGCGTTTTTTGATGCTAACGATCTGCTAATGGCGGCAGATGATAAGGACGGCAGTATTGTAAAAAGCAGAAAGCTTCTTCTGACTGACAACCGCACGGATATACTGCGCCTTAAAGATATCGGGAACAAGACCGCGCTTTGTATTGTAGTGGGGCTTGTGAGCGATATACTAAACCGTCTTGCGGGCATTCAGGTGATACAGGATGCGGCGGGACTGCTGGCTGTTATGAGCAAGCTGACCGCATACATCATGGTCATAGTCTTTGCTGTAAGGGCATATTCCGTAAGACAGGGCATTATTAGAAAAAACGGAGAATATCTGGAAGTTACCGAGGAAGA
The DNA here is from genome assembly GCF_900112155.1 of Hominimerdicola alba. GTDB lineage: Bacteria > Bacillota > Clostridia > Oscillospirales > Ruminococcaceae > Hominimerdicola > Hominimerdicola alba_D. The sequence continues at coordinate 41,903 of NZ_FOKQ01000009.1, forward strand.
CTGATAATCGGGAGTGAATGATTTGATATCTGTACTGATACCTGCCTACAACGAAGAAGGCAATGTTGAACGCACTGCCGCCGCTGTGGGCAGTACCATGGATAAAAATAATATAGATTATGAGATAGTATTCGTCAACGACGGTTCGGCTGATAAGACATGGGAGAAAATGACAGCTCTCGCAAAGGCTGACAGCCATATCACCGCCGTGAATTTTTCGCGCAATTTCGGCAAGGAGAGCGCTATTTTTGCGGCGCTTGAAACTGCAAAGGGCGACTGCGCCGTTATATTCGACTGCGATATGCAGTTCCCTGTGGATACCATTGTTGAGATGTACCGCATATGGGAAAAGGGCGGCGTGGATATCGTTGAGGGGCGCAAAAAGGACAGGGGCAGAGAAAGCCTGATGTACAAGGGCTTCTCACTGCTGTTTTACAGGCTGATAAGCAGTACCAGCAGACTTGATATGCAGGATGCTTCCGATTTCAAGCTGATGGACAGGTGCGTTATCGATGCTTTGAACCGTATGCCCGAAAGACTGACGTTTTTCAGGGCAATGTCGGGCTGGGTGGGCTTCCGCACCGAAAGAGTGCTGTTTGAAGTGGCCGACCGCGAGATAGGGCAGTCAAAATGGAAAACCAGCCAGCTGATAAAATTCGCGGTGAACAACATAACATCTTTCACATCTGCACCTTTGCAGTTAGTTACCATATTCGGCGTTATAACTTTCGTTGTATCGCTGATACTTGGCGTTAACACGCTGTACAACAAATTTTTCGGGAATTCCGAGGCAGGCTTCCCGACGGTCATAATCCTTCAGCTGCTTACTTCAAGCATAATAATGTTCAGCCTTGGTGTGATAGGTTATTACATCGCCAAGATATACGAGGAGATAAAGCAGAGACCTAGATATATAATAAGGGATATAGTCAGCCTCAGAGAGGATAAAGATAAGAATGGATAAAATAAAGAAGTTGAGCCCCCCTGATGACAAGAGGGGCAGCTTTTTGAGAAGATTTGTGGAGGGCATAGGCGGCTTCTGCATCGACAGAAGGCTTTATCTGGCAGTGTTTTTCCTTTCTGCCGCCATAATGTACGGCTCCTATGCCTTTTTCAGGATACACCCAATAGGCGACAGCTCCGTGCTGGTGCTTGACCTTAACGGACAGTACGTCTATTATTATGAGCATTACCGTGAAGCATTCTGGGGGCGGGAGAGTTGGATATACAACTGGTCACGAAATTTGAGCGGTGAGATGTTCGGCATATTTGCCTACTATCTGGCGAGCCCGTTTATGATAATAATAGCCCTGCTCCCGCGGCACATGATGCTGACGGCGATACTGATAATGCAGCTGGCAAAGGTGGGCTCCTCGGCGGTGACCTGCTGTTTTTTCCTGAAAAAGACAGCAAAGCACCAGCCCAAGACAGTCTCGCTGGTGATATTCCCACTGATGTACGCACTGATGGCATTTATGGTGGTACAGCTTATGGACCCCATGTGGCTGGACGGTCTTATCTATCTGCCGCTGATATGCCACGGTGTGCGCAGGCTGGTGTATGAGGGCAGGCTTCTGCCCTACATTATACCGCTGGCGCTGATGTTCATAGCGCATTTCTATATCGGCTATATGGTGGGTATATTCACGTTTTTCTATTTCTGCTATGTATGCCTTTCGGACCCCGAAAGGGCACTGCCTAAGAAGTTCATACTGAGGTGTCTGGCTTTCGGCGCGGGAACAGTTGTGGCGCTGATGTGTTCGGCTTGGGTGCTGATCCCTGTGTACAACTCGCTGAAGCTGGGAAAATTCGAGTTCACAGACCCTGATTTCTCACTGGCGACACAGTTTGATTTTCTCACCTTCATCACCAAGCTTTTCCCCATGACCTATGATACGGTATATCCCGAGGGTATGCCTATGATATATTGCGGAACAGCGGTACTTCTGCTGGTGCCACTGTATTTCATGAACGAGAAGATAAACGTAAAGGAAAAGACCGCCGATGCCGTACTCACGGTGATACTCACGGTGCTGATGTATATAAAGCCCTGGGATATGGCTATGCACGGTTTTCAGGTGCCTAACTGGCTGCCTTACAGGTATTCTTTCATATTCTCATTCATGCTGGTGTGCATGGCATTCAAGGCATTTGAGAATCTTGACGGCGTGACCGCAAAGAATATCGGCGGAGTTTTCTTCGGGCTGATGGTCTTCCTTTTCTGGTGCGAAAGAGAGAACTACTCCCACTTCAAGCTGTTTGTCACCCGCAAGAATCCCAATGGCGATCCATACAACGTGATACAGGGCATATGGGTCAGCATGATAGCACTTACTGTTTATTTTGTTCTGCTGTATCTTATACGGAAATATCCTGGTTCCCGCGGGGTGGCATTCTCCCTGACTCTTGTGCTGACAGCTGAGCTTTTTGCTGTGAATATCGATACTATCAAGAAGATAGATATCGACGTTTCATACTCGAAATACAGCTCCTACGAGCCCTATATGTCAGACCTGAAGCAGGCTGTGGACATGATCGAGAAATATGACCCAGAGCCTTTCTACCGTATGGAGGCTACTTTCCACCGTACCGTTAACGATGCCATAGGCACAGGCTACAAGAGCCTTTCACATTCAAGTTCGACCATGAACGCTCCTGCACTGCTGATGCTGCACAGACTGGGCTTTGCCTACGGCGGACATTACACCAAATATGACGGTGCTACCCCCATGACCGATGCTATATTTGATATTAAGTATATAATGGACAAAAAGGGTAATGATATGTACGTCAGCAGCAGGTACAAAGTGCCGCCTGAGTACAAGATCAAGACCGAGATAAGCATAGATCATGAAAAAGTGGTGGACGGCGAAAAGAAAACTGTCCCGACGACTTTCAAGTTCTATAAGAACCCGAATACCCTTGGTCTCGGTGTGGCTGCAAAGGGCGACCTTTCCGAAGTTGAATTGGGTGACGATGACCCCTTTGAGAATCAGAACATTTTGTTCAATGCGCTGGCAGGCGAGGAGTACGACTTCTTCAAGCCTGTGGATATAATCAACAGCGACATTGAGAACGTACAGACCGTAAACACTACTGACGGGCATATAAAGTACTATCCGCTGGATGAGCGCAACAAGGAATGTCACGTTGATTACGTGGTGCGCATGGATAGGGACAGCGACCTGTATATGTACCTGCCCACAAAGTACGAGCGCAGCTGCAATATCTGGTATCAGCCCGAAGACGACTATGTTGATGACGAATACAACATGGAATATGTAGGTCAGTTCTTCGTGGGGGACAATTACTCCATCATGAAGATAGGCAGGTTCCTGGAAGACCAGGAGATACGTATCCGCATAACCATCGCCAACGATGATAATGAAGCTTACTGGCGGGACAAGCTGTTCTACAGCTTCGACTATGACGGCTTTGCAAAGGCAGTAGAGAAAATGCAGGACAGTGTGTTTGAAGTCACCGAGTTTGCGGATACTGAGCTTACAGGCAAAGTCAACGCAGAAAAGGACGGTCAGCTGCTGTTCACGACTATCCCATACGAAGAGGGCTGGACCATAGAGGTAAACGGAAAATCCGTGAAGCCACAGAAAGCGGTGGACGACAGTCTTATCGCGATACCCCTTGAAGAGGGCGAAAATACGGTGAAAATGAAGTTCTCGCCAAACTACTGGCGGCTATCGCTGGTTATATCCATATTTGGTGTGATACTCCTTGCGGTGGTGGCGCTGGCGGATATCAAGAACGGAAAGTATCTGCGTAAGCTGTTTGAACATTCGGCTAATAAAGAACCCGAGGAGGTATCTCTGCCCGAACCGAAATACAGCGGTGCGGAAGTTCCCGAACCTATGATGATAGAGATAGCCGATAATGACATTTCTGACGACGCTAAGACAGAAAATACTGTTGACAAAACGGCGCAAATAGGTTATGATAATAATATGATCAATAATTCCGATGAAGGTGATGGTAACGATGGCTAAAAACAACTACAAGAAAAAACTGACCAACAGTGGCGGCGGGGTCTGCTTTATGACCTGTATAGCTGCACTGTTCGCACTTTGTGCCGCAGCGGGCGATATCCTTGCGGGACTGCTGTATACTCAGTTCTTTTCAAGGCAGATCTATGATATGACCCCTGATCCGATCGACTTTGTTTATGACGGCAGTGCGAACATCGCCATGGCTGTCTTCGCACTGGTGATGATGTTCTGGGCATTCAGCGCGGCTAAGGCAAAGCGCATGGGCAGAGAGTTCGGCTGGGTGAATATATTCATGAGCCTTGCACTGTGCATTTCTCCTGCTGTTAATCTTTACCGTCTGCTGGGTACGGATTTCTTTGATAAGTATTTCAAGACCAATTACGACAGCGATAAGTTCGCAGGCGCTGTTTCTCTCGGAAAGATAGGCTTGCCAATTGTTGCAGGTCTGCTGCTTCTACTTTCGGGTATCATAGTCGTTGCCCGTGTAGGCGGTGAGGATTTCGCAGCAGAAGTTCCACGCGGCGGCAAGAAAGAAAAAGCTCAGCCCGCCCCTGTAAACAACACCGTGGCTGAACCCGAAAACAATGAACAGGAAAGCGCTTTCGGATTTGGTGAAAATACTCAGGCTGTACAGGGTCTTACAGGTGAGACAAAGCCTGCTACCTACAATGAGGCTCCTGTAAATACTGAGACTTTCTACCAGCCCGAAGCTCCCGCAGCATCGGTTGATACCTCTGATATGAGGCCTAAGCGCCCCTCAGTAAAGCTTTGTCCCAAGTGCGGCGAGCTTGTAGGCGATGACGAGCTGTTCTGCTCAAACTGCGGATACAGAATGTGATAAGTATACTAAAAGACTCTGCACCCACGTGGTACAGAGTCTTTTTTGTATGTCATTAAGATATATTCTTCCCTCGTCGTAGGCGGGGGAAGAATACTGCCAACTATTGATTTTGTTCGTCAAAAGGTCATTTAGAATGGTGTGAATCCAATTAAGATCTTGCTTTTATCGTGATATCATCGGTAACATTGATGGTCAGAGTCTGGTCGGTGATCTCTTCGGTCTTTTTGCCCTTTTGTGTGATCTCCCATGTGACTTTACGGTCAGCGGTCAGAGTGATCTGTGAGTTGTCGAAGTACCTGCAATCGCAGCTTTTTTCGATATCACAGCCGTTAAGAGTAATGTTGGCGCTTTCGGAGGCCACGGTTATTGTTCTGGCATCGCCCAGGTCATATTCAGCGCTCAGGTATTCGATAAGCTTTTCCTGCCTGTTTGAAAAGAATTTTGTCATACGGGATATCATCGGCATAGATGAACGCTCTACCGTGCGGTTGGTAGGAAATCGGAGATAGTATGCGGGCATTTCGGAAAGATAAGCATCGCTGTAGGTGTTTATGAAGCTTTCCAGGCGCTCAGGCGTGAATGTGCAGTTGCCCATATCCATCAGCCTTGTTATCAGCTTTGTGCGGAATTCTTCATTCTTCAGCAGGTGGAGTATCATCTTGGCAATGGGTTTGTGCTTCTTCTCCTCCAGATATTCAAAAAGATTCTTTTCAGCACCTGTCATATTGTAGTGGCAGGCGCAGGATTCAGTATCGAACATGAAGAACCGCCATTTTCCGTCGCCGTATTCATTGCCGTCCGTTGAGCGCCAGCAGCCGTAGTTGTTCTGCGGCCAGTCGTCGTTGAATATATACATCTCAACGGCGCAGTAGTTGATAAATCCATCCATATCAAGAAGCTCGCAGGCATGGCGGTAGTTATCCTCATCGCTCATATCTTTGCCCAGTACGAAGTTCAGCATATCGTTGAAGCTGGTCTCATCTTCGGCAAGTCCCTCGTCCAGTTCGTTGTTCTTGTATATGGCTACGGAATTCTTTTTTACGCCGTAGTGGCGGGCAAAATACTCCGGAGAGTAATCCTCCTGGAGAACGTAAAGTCCCCAGTATTCGCCGTCGATGAAAAGGACGCATGGTCTGCCTGTCTGGGTGGCAAAGGAATCATCATCTGCCATATCCTGTATCATCAGGTCTTTGAATTTCAGATAGTTTGAATCATTGCCGCCGTTTCTCAGCACAAAGGTGGAGAAGCTGTCATCGTCCTGACCCTCGGCAGTATCCAGCCCCTGCCAAAAGCGGTAATCGAAGCGGTTGTTGCCGTATTCGGAGCGGGCGTAGAATCTGAAGGATTTCTGATAATCAGCCCTTGACCAGCCGCCCTGTATGCGCACACCTGAATCCTGTGTAAATACAAGGCTTCCGTCGCTCTCAAAGAACTGCAAGGTGCACTGACGCTCCCAATCTCTGCCTTTCTGGTTGTAATTCGCAGGGATAGAGCCGTTATAGAGGTGGTCGGGGTCGGTGGGGTAGTAGTCCTCGTACACCTTTCCGCGGACATATATGCCTGTTTCGTGGTCATATAGGGAGTCGGGATCTGTCACCATGGATATGACAGGCATATTGCTGTGGTCGGCGGGGGAGAGTCCTACAAAGTAAGATGCCGTGCTGACCAAGCCCCATTCGCCGTCAGAAGATTTAGCACAGGCGCGTATCACCGTGCCCTTGTCAACGTCCTCATCTTTCGGGGCTTCCACCTTGCCTGTACGGTATTCCAGCTGTATCTTCATGGGGTCCATAGCGGCAAGCACATTTTTGTCCCCCGCCCTGTCTTTGATATCGATGGGTTCGGTATATATCTCAGCTGTGTCCGAAGTTCTGGGGTCGGTACCGTCGGTAGTGTAGTATATCCCTGCAGAATCTGTTGCGGTCATTTCAAGGGAGAAAGCATCGGGATAGAATCCGCTCTCCCGCGAAAGTTTCACCTGCGAAGCACACCTGACTTTGGAGTTTTCAGCGCATGGGGTGGGCGTGGTGATGTATGACCCTTTCTTGTCCGAACAGACCGTATAGCCCTTGGGGGCAGGCTTGGCGGTTATGCTGTCAACGGGGATACCGCCGCTTTTCAGCGATATGGTACACTCCTCGTCCTTTGGTATCTTGATATCCGCCGTGATGACATCGGGGTCATCGAAGCCGTTTTTGGTGCAGTATACCAGCGCATAGCCGCGGGCGGGTACGGTACCTCCGCTAATGGCTTGGTCGGATTTGCCATCGCGGCAGAGGGTGTAATCTTTCAGGTCTATCGCTTTGACGTTAGGGTTGTATATCTCCACCCAGTCGCAAAGTTTGCCCTCACTGTCCCGCAGAGAAGCTTCCTCGTAACTGCCGTCATTTTCGGCGCAAATCTCGCTTATGACCAGAGTTTTCGGGGTCAGAATAAATACGGCAGCTGCAATAAGCCCAAGCACCGCCGCACCTGCTGCAACAGCAATGGCTGTCCTTTTTTTATCCGTACCATTCTCCATGACCTCACCCCCAATTTCAGTATCATCTTATATTAACACACTTTTTTTATTATACTAAAAATATTTGAAAAAGTCAATTGGCAGAAGATATAAGTCTGGATGATGATTGACTTTTTATGTACTGTATGGTATACTGCTCGGATAATTGTATATCTCGTTCTCTAACAAGCCTTTATAACATGAAAACAGGCAGTTCCAAAACGGACTGCCTGTTGTTTTTTTACTTACTTGATTATCCTGCGGGCTTCAACATAGAAGCGCTTGTCTGCGGCATGTCCCATGGAGAATGTCTTTCTGGGGAGTGCGCCGTCCTCGATGACGGTGGGGAAAAGCTCATCCTTGCCCATATCGGGGAGGAGGAAACCGATGGAGTTCTTCTTTTTGGAGAGCTCCCTTACTACCTCTGCGCCGTGGATATAGTCGGTCTTTCCGCCGAATTCTTTGGTGTAGTTGTCAAGGAAATTCTGCAACGAACCAACTGTCAGCTTTGAGCTTGGCGCATGTACGAATACCTTTTTCTCCTCGCCGTTCTGTACAATGATGAAGCTCTGCTCGCTTTCCTCATCGGAGAGTTCCAGCTTTTCTGTCAGTGCCTTTACCAGGTCATCTTCGCTGACCTCGGTAACTATACGGTGGATAGCTTCAAATTCAAGGGCAGGTGAGTGGAGATTTACCAGCTCAACCAGCGCGTATCTTGCGGGGTGGTTGGAAAGATCGGCAGAGGGTTCTGCGCGTTTGAGGGTCTCGTAGAATTCCTTTGCTGTGGCAAGGGAGTGGTTGCCGTCACCCATAGCGTAGGTGAGGGGCTGTCTGCCTGTGATGCCGTAGCGGCGTTCAAATGCTTCCTGCTTTGAGAACTGCTCCAGATGGCTCACAACTATCTCCTCAGTCTCCTTGTCGAGAAGCCAGCCTGTGATGTGTCCGCCGCCTTCCATCAGGTCGAAATCGTAGAGCTTTCTGAATTCGTCCTTCTTATCGGCGAGGGGCTCGATGATGCGCTTTTTTGCGTCGTCGATGAGTATCATGATGTGGGGGAGCTCCACGGGAGCGCCCTTGCGTATCTTTATGCGGGGAGGGATACGCTCGATGACAGTAGCCTCAGTCGCTCTAACCTGAGATTCCGAGCCTTTGTAGTACTCGTACTGTTCAAGGTCGATACCGCCGATGATACCTGCCCTTACTCTGCCGTCGGACTGAGTGCGCTCAATATATATCATAGCATCTTTGTACTCTTCAAATACGCCCTTTTCAAGATACTCCTTCATGGTGCGGTGTATCTTGTCTATCCTGTAATCAACGCCGGGCTGTTCGAGATAGACCTCGGGCAGGATCAGATTATAGGCGCTTTTGTTATCGCCTACATACTTTTCAACTCTGTCCCAGTACTCGGGCTCAGATGTATACTGGTCGCAGGCAACTACTGCCCATTTATTCATATCCGTATCCTTGGGCAGAAGTATATCCGCCCCTTTGAATGCTGTTGACATATATTATTCACGCTCCGTCAATATTCATTGTTATCCGAAAACAGGACGGTCATCAGCCGTCCTGTTCATCATTATTCTTATTTATCAGTCGTTAGCTCCGCAGCAGTCCTTGTACTTCTTGCCGCTTCCGCAGGGACAGGGATCGTTCCTGCCGACTTTGTTCTTGTTGCGGATAGTCATATTGTGATGCTCCATAGGTCTGAGAACTTCCTGTCTCTGGGGAGCTATCTGCTGTCTTACCTTGATGGTGAACAGCATTCTGACAGTATCCTCACGGATGGATTCGATCATTGCATCGAACATATCCATACCTTCCATACGGTACTCAACAACAGGGTTCTTCTGACCGTAGCTTCTCAGGCTGATACCTCTCTTGAGCTCTTCCATATCGTCGATATGATCCATCCACTTGGTATCAACTACCTTCAGCAGACAAACTCTCTCGATCTCGTGGAGAAGTTCTTCGCCCAGTTCTTCCTCTCTCTCATCGTAGAGCTTCTGAGCTCTCTCCTGGAGAGTATTTACGATATCCTCGCGGGATACTTCGTCCAGTTCCTCAGGTGTATAGTTGAAGTCGTCCTCGGTGGTGAACAGACCGTTGAGTCTTTCCTTCAGACCAACAAGGTTCCAGTCATCAGCGATATCGCCCTGAACATACATATTGACGGAGTCGTCAACGAAGTCATGTATCATCTTCTCGATGGAATCATGCAGATCTTCGCCGTCCAGTACCTGCTGTCTCTGGCTGTAGATGATCTCACGCTGGGTATTCATAACGTCGTCGTAGTTGAGGACGTTCTTTCTGATATTGAAGTTTCTGCCCTCGATCTTCTTCTGTGAAGACTCGATAACGCTGGAAAGCATCTTCGACTGTATAGGAGTATGCTCGTCAACGTTGAGGGTATCCATCATGCCTGTGATACGGTCGCCGCCGAAAATTCTCATCAGGTCATCTTCAAGGGAGAGGAAGAATGTGCTCTCGCCGGGGTCGCCCTGACGTCCGGAACGTCCTCTCAGCTGGTTGTCGATACGTCTGGACTCGTGTCTTTCTGTACCGATGATATAGAGACCGCCAGCCTCTCTTACCTTCTCAGCCTTTTCCTTTACCTCGTCATCGAACTTCTTGTAAAGCTCTCTGTACTTCTTTCTTGCGGTGAGGATCTCCTCATCGTTTGTGTTGGAGTAGCTTGCTGCTTCAACAGCCTGCTCCTCGGTATAGCCCTCTTTCTGGAGTGCTGCAAGGGAAAGATACTCAGCGTTACCGCCCAGAGTGATATCTGTACCACGACCAGCCATGTTGGTGGCGATGGTAACTGCACCGAACTTACCTGCCTGAGCAACGATCATAGCTTCCTTGTCGTGATACTTAGCGTTCAGTACGTTATGAGGAACGCCCTTCTTCTTCAGCAGCTTGGAAAGATGCTCGGACTTCTCGATGGATACAGTACCGACCAGTACAGGCTGTCCTTTTTCGTGACACTCAACGATCTGGTCGATAACAGCGTCGAACTTGCCTGCCTCGGTCTTGTATACAACATCGGGGTGGTCTTTTCTTATTACGGGCTTGTTGGTGGGTATCTCGATAACGTCCAGCTTGTAGATCTCTCTGAACTCGTCCTCTTCGGTAAGAGCTGTACCTGTCATACCCGACAGCTTATTGTAAAGTCTGAAATAGTTCTGATATGTGATGGTAGCGATAGTCTTGGATTCTCTCTTGACTTCAACGCCTTCCTTAGCCTCGATAGCCTGGTGCAGACCGTCGTTGAAACGTCTGCCGTCCATAACACGGCCTGTGAACTCGTCAACGATAAGTACCTCGCCGTCACGAACGATGTAGTCAACGCCCTCTTTCATAACGCCGTTAGCTTTCAGCGCCTGATTGATGTGGTGTGCCAGAGTCATATTCTCGGCATCCATAAGGTTTTCAACATTGAATACCTTCTCAGCCTTCTTAACACCGCTCTTGGTGATGGTGGCAGTCTTAGCCTTCTCGTCGATGATGTAATCGCCGTCCAGCTGGTCGTTATCTATCTTGTCATCCATTTCGATAACGGTAACGGGCTTCAGGGTCTTTGCGAATCTGTCAGCCAGATTGTAAAGCTCGGTGGACTTATCGCCCTGACCGGATATGATAAGAGGAGTTCTTGCTTCGTCTATCAGTATGGAGTCAACCTCGTCCACGATAGCGAAAGCGTGCTCTCTCTGCACCTTATCCTTCTTGTATATAACCATGTTGTCACGCAGGTAATCGAAGCCCAGCTCGGAGTTGGTACCGTATGTGATATCGCAGTTGTAAGCCACTCTCTTTGCAGACTTATCCATACCTGACAGTACACAGCCGATGGAAGTATTCAGGAAATTGAATACCTTACCCATTTCCTCCGACTGGAATTTAGCCAGATAGTCGTTAACGGTTACAACGTGTACGCCCTTGCCCGACAGCGAGTTGGAGTACGCTGCAAGACAAGCGACCAGAGTTTTACCTTCACCTGTTTTCATCTCGGCGATACGTCCCTGATGGAGAACGATAGCACCGATTATCTGAACGGGATAGGGCTTTTTGCCCAGTACTCTCCATGCAGCTTCACGGCATACAGCGAGAGCGTCAGGCAGAACTTTGTCCAGGTCAGAAGCATCCTCGACCTGTTTTCTCAGAACAGCGGTCTGTTCGCCCAGTTCGGTATCGGACATAGCCGCATACTTTTCCTCAAGCTCCAGCACCTTATTTTTGATAGGTTCGATCTTGGCAAGCTCCTTTTTGGAGTAGTTGCCGAACAATTTGTCAAGTAATCCCATTTATCTAGCCACCTTTTTATTGTACAGTAAAGAAACCTTCTTTTATTGATATAAATAGACTATTATATTATACACTAAACGTCCGAAAAAGTCAATACCTTGACTGAGGCTTTAGTGAAAGCAAATTAGCTGTCCGCCGCAGTGCGTATGTATAAGCAACCCGCACTCTGTAGTGTTTAAATCGGATATCTGTCAGAAAAAAGATATCACCCCACCAACAAAATCGGGCTTTGTTGGTATAGCCGATAAATTGCTTCAGTAGATAGTGAGCCGGTTTTCGCCCCTCGTCCCTCGGGTCGAGAAATCAACGAGCTAACGCCGTTGATTTCAGGCGCGGCAATAATTTACGGACAAAGTTTGAGCGTGAACACAAGATTTGTCCACGCTCATGATTTTGATATTGCCGCGCCCTATTTAGTCGGGAGTTAGCTGTTCTTTTATAGTTTGCTATGCACTATAGCATGGTGCCTTGAGTTGAGGGCTCTGCCCTCAAACTCCCGCAAGCCTGCTAGCGCGAGGCATATGCCGACGCAGTCGCATAAACCGCGCGCTTTGATTCGCGGCTTAGTTTGTTTGGTGCGATGGTTTGTTGCCGCGAAGTGTTTTTATTCTTCCGTATCCTCTACCAGTGTGTTCCTGTCGTCCATCAGCTTGAACGTTATATCAAACTCTTTCTCATTGTCGTCGGTCTTTCTGATGACATGGCAGGTCACTTCGTCACCCGGCTCCATCTTTCTTACATAAGCAGGAACATCTTCGATATCGTTCACACTTGTGCCGTTGATGTGGGTGATAAGGTCGCCCAGCTGAAGGTCGGTGTTGGCAACATCACATTCGGGAGCTATGCTCTGCACGCAGAGACCGGGAGTTGAATTCGTCAGCTCGGCTGTTGCTTCGGTTATCTGCACAAACACGATACCCATACGTGCTTTGCCCTTTACAGTGCCTGTTTCCATAAGGTCTTCTATCACAGATTTAGCCTCGTTGGTGGTTATGGCGAAGCCTATGCCCTCGTAGTCGATGGAAGCGAGCTTCGATGAGGTTATACCTATGACCTGTCCCCACATATTGAACATTGCGCCGCCCGAGTTTCCGGGGTTGATAGCCGCATCGACCTGCAGGCAGCTTACGCCCAGTGTGGAATTTTCGGGGATAACTCTTCTGTCGGTGCCCGATACCACGCCTTTGGTTATCGAATGTCTGTAACCCGCGGGGGTGCCTATGCACACAACGTCTTCGCCAAGCTTTACCTGATCGGAATTTCCGAATTCCGCAGGCTGAAGATCGGTGGCAGGTATCTTTATCACGGCGATATCAGTTCTCGGGTCTGAGCCTATTACTTCAGCCGCATACTCCCTGCCGTCGCTCAGCACGGCTTTGATGCCGTTTTTTGCTTTGTCGATAACGTGGGCATTGGATACTATGTATCCGTCGGTGCTGATGATTATACCGCTGCCTTTACCTGAGGGCATTATGGTGCTCTGCTCGGTGAATATATCCAGGGATACGACAGAGGGACCGCAGACTTCTGCTATGCCCTGTGCAGTATATTTGCCCGATTCATCTTTCAGTTCATCAGCGGCTTCGGGTCGGTCGGCAAGTTTCATATTGAAAGTCATATGTTTGCCGCCGGTGACGAGGTTAGATACCACGCCCTTTCCCCTTGCGCTTACGCAGGCGATGAGAAAACCTGTGCCGAGAAATACCACAGCGAACAGAGTGTTCAGAATGATGCGCCTTGCAACGTTTTTGCCGCGGGGCTTTTCATCAACATCAGGCAGGGTGATGCCTTTCCAGAAATCGCCGTCAACTATCTCATCATTTTCCACCGCACCTTTGGGCATCGTGAAGTATTTTCTGCTGTAATCCCAGCTGTCCGATGCGTTCTTTGCCAGCTTTTCAGCAGCATCGGTAATGTCCTCTTCGGCGGTCTCACCTTGGGTGTTCTCGGTGAGGTCTTTCTCAAAATCCATCAGGGTATCACCTCTCATATAACTGTAAAAAGGGGACTGCCGCGAACAGCAGTCCTCTGACGTTCATCATTCCTCGTTTTTCTCGGCTTTTGGTATGGTAAAGGTGAATTCGGTGTACTCACCCTTAAGGCTCTTTACCATTATTTTTCCGCCGTGTATCTCGACTATGGAGCGTGCGATATTAAGTCCCAGCCCCAGACCCTGAGCGTGTATGCCTCGGGATTTATCAGTCTTATAGAATCTGTCGAAAACCAGTGGCAGCTCGTCCTCGGCCAGACCCTCACCGCTGTTTCTTATGGAAACGGAAGTCGTATCCTCTCCGTCCTCAAAGGAAAATTCGATATAGCCGCCCTTATCCACAAACTTTATGGCATTTTCGATAAGGTTGTACATTACCTGATGTATAAGGTCGATATCGGCATACATATTTATCCTCTGCACATCAAGCCCGCGGATATCGATGTTTTTCTCATCTATCTTAGGCTCAAAGGTCAGCAGTGTATCGAGTATCGGCTCGGTCACAGGGAAAGAAGTCTTGTTGGGTTCAAGCTCGCCTGCTTCTATTTTGGCAAGGTTCAGCATACTCTTTACAAGACGGGTAAGTCTTCCTACCTCAGAGGATATTATCCTCATATAGTAATTATGCTGTGCTTTCGGGATAGTACCGTCAAGTATGCCGTCCACGAAGCCGCCTATGGAAGTCATAGGTGTTCTAAGCTCGTGAGAAACGTTTGCCAGAAAGCTGTTGCGCATGGTGTCGTAGCTTTTCAGGTTGGCAGCCATCTCATTGAAAGCGATGGAAAGCTCATTGAACTCCTTGGTGGTATACTCCGGCAGCGTCACCGAGAAATCGCCGTTACCCAGCTTTTTAGCTATCTCCGCAACTTCGGTGATAGGCTCTGTCAGCTTCAGCGTAGCGAAATATACCAGGAACATTACAACCAGCAGTACGGCAATGGCACTTACCATGAATATCTCCATGATGTTCTTGGTGTAGTTGTCCTGCTCCGATTTCGGAGAGAATGCCAGCACATAATACTTCGGACCGTTGGCTGAGAAGGAATCGCCCGTTATATGGCAGACTTCATCCAGCACGCCGTTAAGGTCTTCATAGGAGTATGTCGTGGTGCCGTTGAATTTTGTCAGCAGATTTGGGTCGATACTTTCGACCTCGTCACCGCCTGTAGCCACCACCACATAGCCATCGTCGCTGCACAGCAGATAATCGGAGTTGCTGCCTATGGCATAGGTCTTCATCTCTGCTGCCACATCTTCGCGCCATCTGTCAGGCTGCTCAAGCATTTTTTCCTGTGTATATGAAGCAAGAGCCCTGGCATCTTTCAGCATAAGGCTCTTTTTTTCATCTAAGAAGTACCTTGAAGAAACAAGCAGTAATACTGTTCCTAAGCAACAAAAGCTTATCAGTATTACTGCTGAGCAAATCGCAAAGTACCTTGTAAATATACTTTTGCCGTTATTCATTGTTGTTTTCGGAAACTTCAAACTTGTAGCCTACGCCCCAAACAGTTTTCAGTGCCCACTTGTCGGAAACGCCCTCAAGCTTTTCACGAAGTCTCTTTACATGAACGTCGATAGTTCTCGAGTCACCATAGTACTCAAAGCCCCATACTTCGTCAAGAAGCTGATCTCTGGTATAAACTCTGTTGGGGTTTGATGCCAGATGGAACAGTAGTTCCAGCTCCTTCGGGGGAGTATCCATTACCTGACCGTTTACTCTCAGCTCATATCTTGTCATATTTACAGAAAGCTTGTCATACTTGACTTCCTTGATCTCGCTCTCTGCAGAGGACTGACCAACTCTTCTGTAAACTGCCTTGATTCTCGCGATAACCTCTTTGGTATCAAAGGGCTTGACGATATAATCGTCAGCACCGAGCTCAAGACCCAGTACCTTATCAAAGGTCTCTACCTTAGCTGTTATCATGATGATCGGAACGTTTGACTTCTTTCTGATCTCACGACATACCTGCCAGCCGTCGATGCCGGGCAGCATGATATCAAGCAGAATGATATCGGGCTTCAGCGCATTGAATTTTACGACTGCTTCCTCACCGTCGTGAGCCAGGATAACGCCATATCCGTCCTTTTCCAGATAAAGACGCAGCAGCTCACAGATATTCTTATCATCATCAACTACCAAGACTCTTCCCAGTGACATATTCATCTTCCTTTCGTCGCCTCAGCCACTTACCCGGACTGCAAGCTATTAATTTTATGCCGTCCTTTAAAGGGACAACAATATAATTTAAATAATAATTAGTAATTACAGTATAACAAATTTACAATCAACTTTTGTGAACTTGAAGCTAATTTTTTGTGAACATTCTATAAATTCAATAGAGCGAGTTTAAAAATATTCAAAGAATAATCACAAAGTCAACAACAGATGATTTTTATCACATTACTAATTATAGTAATTATAACATAAAACTTCATAAAATAACAGACACATACTAACACAATTTTCATGGTGTTTGCAAACACCTATTTGTGCAAATCTACAAAAATCAGATAGACGTATTGCAATTTATAAAAATCGTGGTACAATATACTTAGCACTCGGATATCAAGAGTGCTAAAACAACATTTTGCAACACATAATTTCACATATACGAGGAGGAAATTAAAATGAATATCAAACCCCTTATGGACAGAGTCGTTATAAAGATGACCGAAGCTGAGGAGACCACAGCAAGCGGTATCATTCTCGCAGGCTCCGCTAAGGAAAAGCCCCAGGTAGCTGAGGTAGTAGCAGTTGGCCCCGGCAAGAAGGACGTAGAAATGAATGTCAAGGTCGGTGACAAGGTACTGGTAAGCAAGTACAGCGGCACAGATGTCAAGGTAGACGGACAGGAATATACCATTCTTAAAATGGAAGACGTACTTGCAGTAGTTGAATAACTGCATAGGTACATCAGGCATAGATAAATATTATAATTACCATAGTTCACATCATTCTTCATAGCTAACAGGAAGCATTAGTCTACCGCCAAAATTATGAATTATGAATCATGAATTATGAATTGAAAAATCGGAGGTAATTTACAATGGCAAAGCAGATCATATACGGCGAAGAAGCCAGAAAAGCACTGCAGGCAGGTATCGACCAGCTGGCTGATACCGTTAAGATAACACTGGGACCTAAGGGCAGAAACGTAGTTCTCGATAAGAAGTACGGCGCTCCCCTCATCACTAACGACGGCGTTACCATCGCTAAGGAGATCGAGCTGGAAGACGCTTTCCAGAACATGGGTGCTCAGCTGGTAAAGGAAGTTGCTACAAAGACCAATGACGCAGCAGGCGACGGTACTACCACAGCTACTCTGCTGGCACAGGCACTGGTTCGCGAGGGCATGAAGAACATCGCTGCAGGTGCTAACCCCATGATCCTGAAGAAGGGTATGGCTAAGGCTGTTGAGACCGCTGTTGAGGCTATCGTTGCTAATTCCAAGAAGATCGAGGGCAGCAAGGATATCGCAAGAGTCGGCGCAGTTTCCGCTGCGGATGATACCATCGGTCAGCTGATCGCTGAGGCTATGGAGAAGGTAACTGCTGACGGCGTTATCACTCTTGAAGAGTCCAAGACCGCTGAGACTTACAGCGAAGTAGTTGAGGGTATGCAGTTCGACAGAGGCTACCTCAGCCCCTACATGGTAACAGATACCGATAAGATGGAAGCAGTTCTCGATGACGCTCTGGTTCTTATCACCGATAAGAAGATCGGCAATATGCAGGATATACTCCCCCTGCTGGAGCAGATCGTAAAGATGGGCAAAAAGCTCCTCATCATCGCTGAGGACGTTGAGGGCGAGGCTCTGAGCTCCCTGATACTCAACAAGCTGAGAGGAATCTTCACTTGTGTTGCCGTCAAGGCTCCCGGTTTTGGCGACAGAAGAAAGGAAATGCTCCAGGATATCGCTATCCTGACAGGCGGCGAAGTTATCTCCACCGAGCTTGGTATGGAGCTGAGCGAAGCTACTCTTGAACAGCTGGGTTCTGCTAGACAGATCGTTGTTCAGAAGGAGAACACAATCATCGTTGGCGGCGCTGGCGAAAGCGAAGCTATCAAGGCTCGCATCCAGCAGATCAAGGGTCAGATCGAGACCACAACTTCCGATTTCGACAGAGAAAAGCTCCAGGAAAGACTGGCTAAGCTCTCCGGCGGTGTTGCAGTTATCAAGGTAGGTGCTGCTACCGAGGTCGAGATGAAGGAAAAGAAGATGCGTATCGAAGACGCTCTGGCAGCTACAAAGGCAGCTGTTGAAGAGGGTATCGTAGCAGGCGGCGGCACAGCACTCATCAACGCTATGCCTAAGGTAAAGGAGCTTGTTGATGGCCTTGAAGGCGACGAGAAGACTGGCGCTCAGATCGTATACAAGGCACTTGAGGAGCCTCTGAGACAGATCGCTGCAAACGCAGGCGAAGAGGGAAGCGTTATCATCGATAACATTGTTCGTTCTGGCAAGGTAGGCTATGGCTACAACGCATACTCCGCTGAGTATGTTGATATGATACCCGCAGGTATCGTTGATCCTACCAAGGTTACAAGAAGCGCACTCCAGAACGCAGCTTCCGTAGCAGCAATGGTACTGACTACCGAGAGCCTTGTAGCTGACAAGAAGGATCCCGCAGCTGACGCAGCTATGGCAGCAGCCGCAGCAAGCGCAGGCGGAATGGGCGGAATGTACTAATTCAAAGGGTACTCCCGCGGGATAAATAATAAACATTCAGGCACTTTTGTCATACATCTGACAGAAGTGCCTTTGCGTTGCGTAATTTCGTAATATCCCGACGTGCCAATATTTATATTGTTCATCATTCTCTGCCCGATATTCACTATTCGTTAAGCGGAAGATAAAACCAAAACATAAATAAAAACATTTTCTCCTATGATAAAATACTGCTTTCCGTCCGTTTTTAACAAAAAAGAAACAGGACTTCGCGCGCGGCAAAGCCCTGTAGATATCTTATACCGATTCAGTTAAGTTCAAAGCGCATAGGCAGAAATTCGCCCAGCGTGAATTCGCCGTTTGTAAGAATGATCGAAAAATCATCGTCACAGAATTCGCTCATCACCTGCAGGCAAGCACCGCATGGACAGCATGGGTGGCTGTAATTGCCCTCCGCACCGCCGACGATGGCTATTGCTTTGAATTTCCTGCAGCCCTCGGACACTGCCTTGAATATCGCTGTGCGCTCAGCACAGATAGTCAGTGAAAAGGAGCTGTTTTCCACGTTGCAGCCTGTAAATATCCTGCCGTCCTCAGTGAGGAGCGCCGCACCTACCGAGAAACCCGAATACGTGCAGTAGGAATTCTGCGCAGCTTCGATGGCGCGCTCCAAAAGTTCCTTGTTTTCCATTATATACACCCCAAGATCTATTTATTTCGCCATATAGGCGCCCAACCAATATCATTATAACATTTGTATGATAAGCTGTCAATAGTTTTTAAAGCGAAAATCACACGAAAGTGAACGTTTCGGGTACGTACCAAAGACGATCTGTTCACACTATCAGGTTGAAATTTGTGATCGGATATGTTATAATATAATTTATGCTATCAAATCAGAAAGGACTGAGCGCTTTGATATATCTAGATAATGCCGCTACCACAAAGCCCTGCGAAGCCGCAAAAGCAGGGGTAATGAAAGGTCTGGAGGTTTTCGGGAACCCGTCGTCTCTGCACCGCTGCGGACTTGATGCCGAACTTCTGGTGACAGATGCCAGGACAGCGATTGCCGAAAGTCTTGGCTGCCTTGCCGAAGAGATTTTCTTCACATCCGGGGCTACCGAGAGCAGCAACACCGCAATTTTTGGTGCATATAAATCACAAGGTAAGCGCAAGCACAGGGTCGTTACCACAACCATAGAACACCCTGCCACCGCGCGCCCAATAGATGAGCTGGAACGCCTTGGATGCGAGGTAATACGCATATCTCCCGATGAAAACGGAGTGATCTCCGCCGAAGCCGTTGCCGATGCAGTCAACGAGGATACATTCCTTGTAAGTATGATGCTGGTCAACAACGAAACAGGCGCGATACTCCCCGTGAGCAAGGCTTTCAACGCGATACACAGGCGTTTCCCAAAGGTCATCACCCACTGCGACTGCGTTCAGGGATATATGAAACTGCCGATAAAGACCAAAACTCTCGGTGCTGATCTTATTTCTCTGAGTGCCCACAAAATTTGCGGTCCAAAAGGCACAGGTGCACTGTTTATCCGCAAGGGTCTGCACCTTCCATCGCTGCTGATGGGCGGCGGTCAGGAGAAAAATATGCGCTCGGGTACGGAATCCGTTCCGCTGATATGCGGTTTTGGTGAAGCGGTAAAACACTACTCCCAAAACATCGCCGAAAGGCTTGAATCCGCAAAAAAACTGGAAGCTCTGCTGTTTGAGCTCTGCGAAAAGAACGGCGGAATAGGTGTGAATTTCCGCGGAGAAAAATCACCCTACGTTACAAGCATAACGGTGGATGGTCTTAAATCCGAGGTGCTTCTGCACTATCTGGAAAAGCGCGGGATATTCGTTTCCAGTGGTTCGGCTTGCTCGAAGGGCAAAAAAAGCGGAGTTCTCGCCGAGTTCAGAATACCTGTACAAGTTATGGATACCACTCTGCGCATCAGCTTTTCACCCGATACCACCGAGGAAGACCTCCGCGGTCTGATGGAGGGTATCTCAGCCGCCCAAAACGAACTGGCAAGGCTGAAGTAAAGTGAACGGACGTTTTATACCATATTAATATATAAAGAGAATGTCGGAACAGGTCGATAAATTATTGTACTCAGCCGACAGTTACCGACAAAAAATCAACGGAGGAGCAGTTATAATGAAGGAAATAATTCTTTGCAAGTATGGCGAGATAGCCCTCAAGGGTCTTAACAAAAGCACTTTTGAGAGCATGATGGTCAAAACGATAAAGCGCAGACTGGCTAGCGCAGGTGAGTTCAGAGTAACTAAATCGCAGTCAACTCTGTACGTTGAACCTCTGGGAGAGAACCCCGATGTTGACGAGTTCGAGACCAGACTTTCCAAGGTATTCGGCATAGTCAAGCTTTGCAGAAGCGGCGCTATCGAAAAAGACCTCAAAGCGATATGCGAAAAGGCTCCCGAATATCTGTCTGAAGTGCTGGAAGGCGCAAGAACTTTCAAGGTAAACGCAAGACGTGCCGATAAAAAGTTCCCCTACAAGTCCCCTGAGATATGCTCCGAGCTGGGCGGCGCTATACTTGATAAGTTCCCGCACCTCGAAGTCGATGTTCACGACCCCGAGGTTACAGTAACGGTGGAAGTCCGCGAGGATTATGCCTATGTTCATTCTGATCCCGTTGATGGTGCGGGCGGAATCCCCGTAGGTTCCAGCGGACGTGCAATGCTCCTGCTCTCAGGCGGTATCGATTCACCTGTTGCGGGCTACATGATGGCTCGCCGCGGCGCGGTTGTGGAAGCTATTCACTTTGAAGCTCCGCCCTACACCTCTGACAGAGCGAGAATGAAAGTCGAGACCCTTGCGAAGCTCATGACAGCTTACTGCGGTGACGTCAAGTTCTTCTGTGTACCTTTCACCGAAATCCAGGAACTGCTGAGAGACAACTGCCCCGAGGAGCTTTTCACCATTCTCATGCGCCGACTGATGATGGAGATCGCACAGCGCATCTGCGAGAATGACGGCGATATCCAGGCGCTGGTAACAGGCGAGAGCCTTGGTCAGGTGGCAAGCCAGACAATGTACGCTATGGTCTGCACCGATGCGGCCTGCCGTATGCCTGTGTTCAGACCCTGCATAGGTATGGATAAATCTGAGATAGTTGAGATCGCACGCAAGATAGGTACTTTCGAGACTTCCATCCTTCCATACGAGGACTGCTGTACTGTATTTACACCCAAGCACCCTAAGACAAGACCTTCTCTTGCTGAGGTTGAAAAGGCGCAGGCAAGCTTCGATTTTGAGCCTTATATACAGAAAGCAGTCGAGAACACCAGCATTACCCTTATCAAAAACAGATAAGGGTCAGATGCGGATGACTGACACTGTTTTGTTTCATATTTTTGTATACGACGGATGTCGGTAACTGTACAGAAAATATCTCAATTTGTACGATGTTACAATTGGTAAATTTGGTTACACAACGGTTACAATGTTTCCGAATTTTAATTTTTACGTACAAATTTCGGTACTTTTCTATTGTGAAAAATTGGTGATAAAGTATGGTCATATCCCGATTTTCCGAAGTTTTTAATGTGTTAAATGTCCGAAAAATCAAACACTTATGTCGTAAGTGTGTAACAGAAGCGTAACAAAAACGGTCGAAAAACCCCTGATTTTTTAGTAAGATATGTTCACTAAATTTACATGAAGTTCAAAAATGAGGCTGATTTTTTGTGTGATGTGTCAGTAAAAGGCGGGAGGATGTTGATGAATTTTGCGGAAGACTACAAAGTGGTAACAGAAACTATTGACATTGTTACAGCGGGTGTAGTAAAATATATGATAAAGAATTCGGTCACTATGTCAACAGCCGAAAGCTGTACAGGCGGAATGGTGGCTGAATGTATCACCGCAGTGTCGGGGGCGTCTGCAATGTTCAAAGGCGGCGTCTGCACCTATACCGAGGATATAAAGATGAAAGTTCTGGGCGTTAAGAAAGAAACGCTGGGTGGATTTACAGTCTATTCTTCCGAGGTTGCAAGTGAGATGAGCAGAGGTGCCATGGAGCTTTTCGGTACTGACTGCGCGGTGGGCATAACGGGTCTTGCCGGGCCCTCGGGCGGCACCAAAGAAAAACCTGTCGGAACGGTATACGTTTCGGTGAGGTACAAGGACAAGGAATTGTCGCGGGTGCTGAAGTTATATGAAGAGTATGAAAAACTTGACAGAGGATCAATAAGAAGGTTAACTGTGCTGAAAACTATGCAGATGATATGCGAGCTTTGCGGCATACAGATAAGTCAAGGAGATCATAACGATGGCAATGTTTAATGAGACGGCAAATCTGCGAGAGAGAGATGAATCAAATTTCTTTCTGCGGTTTGTAAAATACTTTATCCCCTGGAAAGGTGATAAGGCTAACGAGATAGTCCGCAAGGTGGCGTTTTGTGCGTCGATAGTGCTGTTCTCGATGTCGCTGAACGAACTGAGTGATTATCTGGGCGCCAGCCGCGAGGAACAGAAGTCCTATATACAGAAAGTTGTAGTTGAATACGAACCCAAGTTCGATGATAATGTCAACTACGATGCCAATAACGGCGGCGATGATTACGATGCATCGAACCCTGAGGCAGCTGCACAGAAGCTGAAGCTTCAGGACTGGGCAAAGCCCCTGCTGAAACGCAATAAGGACGTTATCGGCTGGATAAAGATACCGGGATTCACCGATTACAGCGGTGAGGAGTATATAAACTTCCCTGTTTTGAGGGGCGAAGATAACGACTACTATCTCGACAAAAACCTTGATAAGGAGTATTACGAATCGGGCAGCATATTTATCGATGCCGCCAGCGTGATGGATGAGAACGGTCAGACCGATAACATTACGGTGTTTGGTCACCATATGGGTTATGTAGGCACAAGCTTCACACATCTGTCGGAATACGAACAGGGTGTGGACTTCCTGAAAAAGTACCCGATAATCGAGTTCAATTCCATATACGAAAGCGGACGCAAGTATGCGATAATAAGCTGCTTCGCGATAAATACCGAGCCAAAGGACGACGGCGGTGATGTATGGGAATATGTGGGCTGCCGAGACTTCAATGATGATGACAATAAATTTGAAGACTGGTACGATCAGGTAAGCAAGAGATCATGGTATTCCAATGATATCAAGTGTACCGCTGACGATAAGTATATAACTCTGTCGACCTGTTCCAAGCTGCTGAAAGAATTCAGATGGGTTATAATCGCGAAGAAACTGACTGCAGAGGACAATATCGATCATATCGTAAGTTCCTATAAGAACAGACCCGAAAAGGAGATATATTTCCCCAAGAGCTGGCGCGACCATTACGGAAGCAAAAGGGTCTACCAGGGCTGGGAATACTAAACAACAACTAACAACATATCAGCAAAAAAGACTTGACAAAGGGTATGACCCTGAAAGTCGAGGAGTAATGATAAATGGCAATGGCAAGAGGATCAGCAAATATTAACGATAACGAAGGATCAAATAATTCCGGTGGCCTGATAAGATACTTTATCCCCTGGAAGGGCGACAAAAGCAGCGAAGTAGTCCGCAAGATAGTTTTCATAGCTTCGGTGGGACTCTTCTGTGTATCGCTCGGTCAGCTGAAAAGCTATCTCGATGCCACAAACGGAGAGAGATCACGTATGCACGGTCTCGTTGAACAGTATGAGCCCAAGTTCGATGAAAATGTGGATTATGAGGCAAATACAGGCAGCGATGATATAGATATCGCAGACTCCGATGAATCTTACAAAAAGCGTGAGATACAGAAGTGGGTCAAGGATAAAAAACTATTAGACCGCAATGATGATGTTGTGGGCTGGATAAAGATACCCGGATTCAAGGACTCCGATGGAGACCAGTATATGAGCTTCCCTGTTCTTCAGGGCGAGAACAATGACGAGTATCTTTACAAAGATCTTGATGGTAACTACTATGAGTCGGGCAGTATTTTTGCTGACACATGGAGTATCATCAGTGAGGAGCGCCAGTCGGATAATATCACGATATTCGGCCACCATATGGGCTGGCTGGGCACAAGCTTCACTCACCTGTCCGAATACGAACAGGGCGCAGACTTCCTGAAGAAGCACGCGATAATCGAGTTCAATTCGATATACGAGAGCAAGTGCAAATACGCTGTCGTCAGCTGCTTTATGATAAATACAGACGCAAAAGACGATAACGGCGATCTCTGGGAATACATAGGCTACAGAGATTTCAACGACGAACAGTACAGGTTCGATGAATGGTATAATGAGATCACAAGGAGGTCATGGTACTCAAGCGATATAAAGTGTACCGAAGACGATAAGTATATAACCCTCTCCACCTGCTCAAAGCTGGTTGAAGAAGGCGTAAGATGGGTAATAGTTGCAAAGAAGCTTACACCCGATGATGATATCGACGCTATAACAGCTTCCTATAAGGAAAGAGCGGACAAAGATATCTACTTTCCGAAGATATGGAAAGATATCTACGGGAACAAAACAGTCTATAAAGGCTGGGAATACTGATGACGTAGGTCATCACTTGCTTTATGCTTATTACATCGGATTCGCCGGTGTATAAAATATAAAGCTCCGCAGCATCTCTCACGGCTGCGGACAGGAAGTCTCGCAAGGGGCTCCCGGAAAGGTAATGTGATAGAAATGAAGCAGAAAAGATCAAGGGCTGCTAAACGGAATTCCGCGAAGCCGTCCGTGAGAAAGGTCGGAACTTTGCTTGGAAGCAGCGCACTGTGCGTACTCACTGTAGGTACAATTAGCGTATGCGGACTGCTTGGCAGAAATGCAGGAGCAGAAGCAGAGATCGGCAGAGAAACAAAGGCTGCGAATGTAAACACCACCGACACAGCGAGAGATGAGGGTGCGTATACCGCACTGGATACCGTCACATGGAGAAAGGCGAGTATCAACGAGTATGAGTTCGGAGAAGTTTCAGCTCCCGAGACCACTTCGGTAACGGAAGCAGGCAAAAAGACAAGCTCCTCCGCAACTGAGACGACAACTTCAGCTAAGGAGAAAAAGACAAGCAAAGAGACGGTCAAGGCTGAGACCGAACAGAAAACCAAAAACAAGGTCAAAAGTATTTCCAAGACCTTCCTTTATGTTGAGTCGCCCGTAAATCTCAGGGCAGAACCCAGCAAAAGCGCGGAAGCACTTGAAGTACTCGACACAGACACAAGGGTCGTTGTTGACGGATGCACCGATGACGGTGTGTGGTATTCGGTAAGACATGGCGAGATAAAGGGCTATGCGATGGCTGAGTACTTTACAGGTAAGACCCCCGACAGCAAAAAGACCGAGGAAAAGAAGGACGATGAGTCCGAAGAAAAAGAGGACAAGACCGTTATCAAGCTTGAAGACAAGGACAGCACAAACAGCGTCATCAGCTATACCAATGATGAATTCGAGATGCTGTGCTACGTACTTCAGGGCGAAGTAGGCAATTGTTCCGAAGCGAGCAAGATCGCAGTTGCTAATGTTATCATCAACAGGGTAAAATCGAGCCAGTTCCCGGACTCTATCTCGGCAGTGCTCACAGCTCCCGAACAGTTTGATGCTATCTACGGCTACTACAACGGAACTACAGTACCCACGCAGAACACAAGAGACTGCGCGTTAAGGGCGCTCCAGGGTGAAGATAACACCAACGGCGCAACTTACTACTACGCTCCAAGATATTGCGGCGGTGCTATCTCAGCATGGTTTGAGACCCTGCAGTTCTGCCTCGAAGTGGATGGTCAGAGGTATTTCAAGAACTGGTAAAGTGCATAACGGCTCTGAACAGTTTTTGTGCAGCATTTGGTAAGACATACGAAAAGTCAGGGCAGACATAAGTTTTGTCTTGACTTTTTCTCTTTATTTGGTAAACTATACAGTGTGGGCTTTTTGCCCTAAACACTGAATCTTAAACGTTTGAGGTAATTTTGTGATGAGCAAGACTAAAGACGAAAATAACAGCAAGGCATCTGTCAGAAGACAGATTGCGGCACATATCAGGATGCTTGTAACAGGCGTTGCCGTCACCGGCGGCTGCGGACTGCTGATGCTGACTGACAGCGCTTTCAACCCCGCCAAAAGGGTAGAAGCAAAAGAGACCGTAAGATCTGCCGTAACACAGAAAGCAGAAAAGCCTGCCCCTAAGCCTGCCGTGGAGAAAAAGACAGCTCCGGTGGCTGAGCCAAAGCAGGAACCTAAAAAGGCTGAAGCCGAGCCTACTGTGAAAAAGATGACTTTCCCCAAGTATAAAAAAGCAGCCATAAGCGATTATGATATGTCCGCTGCTGAAACAAAGTGCAAGGGATTCAAGGTCAACAGCCCCGCTATCACCGACCCCGACGATTTCACAGTGCCTTTCCCCGAGCAGGATACTCTTATCTATTATCCCGAAAAGGCAGCTCCCCAGAAGCTTACCGCTACAAGAAGCGTGGCAGGCGAGTATTTCAGGGTGCATGATGAAAACTCAGGCTCTACCGTTGTTATGAACGGTCATGAACTTCTCTGCCTGATGGTCAATAACGAGATAGGTGATACATGGGACGACGATGCGATCAAAGCGCAGATAGTCGCTGCATATTCTCACCTGAGATTCAATCAGGAGCACGGTCTGACACCTACCATAGGTCTTAGATACGGCTATTCCTCCAAGCTTGAGAGCATAGTTGAATCCGTTGAAGGTCAGGCTATGCACTATGACGGCGAGATAATCAATGCGGTATATTCAGCATCAAGTGCGGGTTATACCACTACCGCAGGCGATATCTGGAGTATGGATTATCCCTACCTTAAATGCGTTGAAAGCGAATTCGACAGCCAGGATGTAAACTGGGGCATCGAAAAAACATATACCAAATCACAGGTCAAGTCCATGCTTGAGGGACGCTTCGGCATCACCCTCTCTGATGACCAGACCAAGTGGTTCACTATCGACAGAGCATACAGCGTTGTTTATATCGATACCGTCACCATTGACGGCAGAGATAACTGCAAGCTCACAGGCAACCAGCTCTGTAATATGATGGGTCTTAAATCCAACGCCATCACCATAAAGTACAAGGACGGCGAATTCACATTCACCTCCTGCGGCTGGGGACACGGCGTAGGTATGTCACAGTGGGGCGCACATTACTACGCTGAAAACGGCTGGACATACGACCAGATACTGACCCACTATTACGTCGATGCAAAGCTTGAACTTTCCAAGCCCGCAGAAGGCTCGGAGGAACCGCCTGAGGAAAGCAGCAGCGATACCTCAACTTCAACTACAAATACCGCAGCTGATGACAATACAGGTTATACCGCACCGCAGACCGATTACGGTTACAGCGATACCACATCGCAGTGGTCGGATTATTCCGCTTCCGATGATCAGTGGTCTTCGGATACGACCTATACATCTGATACCACCTACGATAACGGCGGTTATGATAACGGAAGCTACTACGATAACAGCACAGGCTGGTCGTATGAGCAAAATGGAGGGTACTAAGTTTGACTATCAAAAATCTGCTGATGGAATATGATGTGATACTCGCATCAGCATCACCGAGAAGAAAAGAGCTTATGCAGCTTATATGTCCGTCATTCAGGGTGATCCCCGCCGACTGCGGAGAAGCAGTCCCCGAGGCACTGAGTGCAGGCGACGTTCCCGGTTTTCTGTCATTCCAGAAGTGCAAGTGCATTGCCGACGTTTACCAGAAAGCAGTCGTTATCGGCTGTGATACGGTAGTTACCACCGCCGACGGCGAGATACTCGGAAAACCCAAGGACAAAGCGGATGCAGCGCGTATGCTGAAGCTTCTGTCAGGAAGGATGCATACCGTGGATACAGGAGTATCCATCAGCTATAAAGGTCATACCGATACCTTTACCGAAACAACAAAGGTCTGGTTCAAAGATCTTACCGATGAGGAGATAGAGGATTATATCAATACGGGCGAACCGATGGATAAGGCTGGCGCTTACGGCATACAGGGCGAGGGAACGCTTCTCGTGGATAAGATAGAGGGCGATTTCTTCAACGTTGTTGGACTGCCCGTATCCAAGCTTGCCGGCAAGCTGCATGAAATGTTAGATTAACAAGGGCAAAGGCAGGCATAATAATTATATGTCTGCCTTTTGTATGTCTAAAAAGCAGAATACTCCTATGATAAATTAATAGAATGTACTTGCAAATATCTTGGAAATATGGTATGATATACTTATCTAGTTGTGTTCAGAGGAAATGAAAGATGGAAAGTAATTCGGTTATCAGAAAAAGGCGCGTAAAAGCGCAGCAGAATATGATCACTGCCTTGTGTCTGGGGTGTATGCTGTTTACTGTGTGCTGGTCGGTGTTTGCCGCCGTTAAAGATGCACATAAACCCGCAGTTGACACCAAGGCTGAAAAAACTGCGCCTAAAATTGAAATAACCTCGCATGAAGCGAAACAGGAGGATACTGAATCTTCCGAAGCAGAGCCTGAAAGCTCCGTGACAGAGGAAACAAGTTCCTACGCACCTGATTTTACAGAGGGTGAACATCCCTACGCTGTACCCAAGGATACAGCCGATAATCTTGGCGATGCAGTGTTTATCGGTGACAGCCGTACAGTCGGTATGATGAACAGTACCGATAAGCCCCAGGCAACTTTCCTGTGCGCAGTGGGACTTAATATCGACACCGTGCTGACCTCCACCGAGATAGCACAGGGCGACGGTTCAGTGGGTACTCTCCAGCAGGCACTCAGTTCCCGTCAGTTCGGCAGAGTATTCATAAGCTTCGGAACCAACGAGATGGGCTGGCCTTATGTGGATACATTTGAGGAGCACTATACCGAGATGGTAAAAACTATCCAGAGCTATCAGCCCAATGCCGAGATATATCTCATAGGCATACTTCCTCTGGCAGAATCCCAGGATCAGGACGGCGACGCTGTTAATAACGAGAACGCCCGCACTTTCACCGCTTCGATAGAAAAGGTGGCAGGCGAACTGGGTCTGCATTATCTTGACTGCTCAGCTGCTGTTGCGGACGAAAACGGCTACCTCCCCGAGGAAGCTTCTCCCGACGGCATACACATGACAGCCGACTATTGCCTCTACTGGCAGAATTTCATAATAGACAATACCTGACGGTATGACAATAAAGATTAAAAGGATAAGGTGAGTAAAATGAATATCAAAAAAACATTATGTATCATTCTTGCAGCTATGACAGTTACCTGCGCCTGCGCTTCCTGCGGCAAAAAGGACGACGATAAGGGCGGCGATAACTCCGCCAAGACCGCTGTTGAGACCATGGACGTTGCAGCGATTGCGGATAAGCTGAAGAGCGATATTTCCTACGAGGACAGCCTCGTTGAATTTGATGCTGACAAGATCAATAAGATACTGGGCGTTTCACCCGATGCTTACAAGACCGCAAAGGTATATGTAAGCTCCACAGGCGCTACCCCCGAGGAGATCGCCTGCTTTGAAGCAAACAAGGATATGGCTGAATCCATCGAGGGAAGCCTTACCATAAGACTTGCTAACCAGAAGTCTACTTTCACCGATTATAAGCCCGAGCAGGCTCCAAAGCTGGATGACGCTGTGCTTGTTGTAAAGGGCGATTACGTGTTCTTCAGCGTATCAGGCGACAGTGCAAAGGCTAAGGAGATAATCGGTTAATGCTTTTTTCAAGTACGACCTTCCTTTTTGGCTTCCTGCCCGCAGTACTGCTGATGTATTTCCTGATGCCCGTACTGTTCAGAAAGCACGCAAGAACAGCCCAGAACGCAGTGCTGTTCCTGTTCAGTCTTGTGTTCTACGCATGGGGCGAACCAATATATATATTTCTGATGTGTCTGTCCATAACAGTCGCATACATCACGGGCATACTTGCGGATAAGACCCGCCTGCCCGAGAATAAAAAGGACAGCAAAGGTCCTTTTGCTGCGATGATGACAGCGGTGGTCTGGAATCTGGGACTGCTGCTGTTTTTCAAGTATACGGATTTCTTTATCAACACCATAAACTCCGCTGCAGGCACACAGTTAAAGCCCACAGGTCTGGCACTGCCAATAGGCATAAGCTTCTACAGCTTCCAGACTTTGTCCTATGTTATCGACGTATATAAAGGCAACGTAAAGTGCCAGAAGAATATACTCCATCTTGGCACTTACGTGGCACTGTTCCCCCAGCTTATCGCAGGACCTATCGTAAGATACATAGATGTCGCCGAACAGCTGGTCCACAGGGATGAGAGCATCGAAAAGTTTGCAGAGGGCGTAAAGCGCTTCTGTATCGGTCTGGGCAAGAAAGTCATCATCGCCAATGCGGTGGGTGAACTTTTTGACAGCATATCCAACTCCCCCCAGAGCGAACTCAGCATAGCCGCAAGCTGGATAGGCATAATCGCATATACCTTCCAGATATACTTCGATTTCTCGGGCTATTCCGATATGGCGATAGGTCTCGGCAAGATGTTCGGGTTTGATTTCCTTGAAAACTTCAACTACCCCTACATATCCGATTCCATCACCGAATTCTGGCGCAGATGGCATATCTCACTGTCAAGCTGGTTCAGGGATTATGTCTATATCCCCCTGGGCGGAAACCGCAAGGGCAAGGCAAGACAGTGCGTAAATATCATGGTGGTGTGGTTCCTGACAGGCTTCTGGCACGGCGCTAACTGGAATTTCATGATGTGGGGCGTTTACTTCGGCGTGATACTCCTGCTGGAGAAAAACTTCCTGCTGAAACTCCTGAAAAAATCACCAAAGATAATCCAGCATATCTATGCACTTCTGCTGATAGTTATTGGCTGGGGAATTTTCGCCTACGAAGATACCTCGGCGCTCTTGCAGAATCTGAAAAATATGTTCGGCTTCGGCGGACTTCCCCTCTGGAACGGACAGACAGCTTTCTGGCTCACACAGAACATAGTTCTGTTCATGCTGGCGATTGTATGCTCCACCCCGCTTATCAAAAAAGCAGGCGGATTCATGGCAAAGCATAAGCCCTCAATGTACGAAACGGTCATCGTCCCCGCAGAATGTACCCTGCTGTTCATAGTATCGGTGGCATATCTGGCAGGCAACTCCTTCAACCCGTTTTTGTATTTCAGGTTCTAGGAGGACAGCATGATAGAAGTTGAATTGAAATTAGATTCGAGGTCACTGTGGTATGATATGAAAAATGACCCGCTGGGTTGGTTGCTTGTATTGGTGATCTTTATTGGCGGGGTGATATATTCAGTGTCCGGTGCAAAAGATTTTAACTACTTCACGGTGGTGTCTAACCATATCAAAAATGGCAGTCTGACGACGCTGTTTACGAAATCTACATTTTGGATTATCACTGTAAATTTGTTTGCTTCTTGTGTGGTTCCACTTATATTGATTATTTTGGTTTTGCCGCCTTTAAGGCTACGAAGAGTACAAAAGCGCTTACCAAATTACAAAAGCACACTTATATTTGATGACGAAAAGATCATTAATGACTATTCTTATGATAATGTCAATAATCATACAGAGGTCCCGTATAGCATGATCAAGCGGGTGACGCACAAAAAAGGTCTATTCAATATCAAACTGAAAAATTCGATGTTATTATATGATGACTGCTTTACAAAAGGCACTCCCGCCGAGCTTGAAGCCTTGCTTAAAGAAAAATGCCCCGATAAATGCAAATTCTGACGGAGGAACACCATGAAAAAATGGTATGACGAAGAATATGAGTTCACAGTTGAGGTAACAGGATTTCTCCACGGAAACAGTACCGAGAGATACTGCCGCAACGGCGAAGAACCCGGCGATACCTACACCTGCACCTACGGCTGTCCCGTAAACAAGGACGGTCAGGGCATATGCTCCAAAACAATGATGATGCTGTATCCGCTGATGGAAGCTGTCCGCAGCGGCGGCGACCTTGAAAATCTCGGCGGTGACAGCAAGTATACCAAGACCATAGTCTGTCCCGACGGCTGTGTTATGTTCAGACTGACAGCAAAGCCTTTGGGCAACCCGAATTTCCATAAAGGAAAATTCTGGGATTACCCCGATGAAACAGAGGAATGTAAATGAATCACGAATTACTGAACCTGCTGGGTTCGCTGGCATTGAAATGCGGCATCATAATGGTGCTGATAGTGCTGGCTTGTCTGGTAACGCCGAGAATGGCGAAATGGATACAGAAGAAAAATCCTCAGCTGGCAGACAAGATCGAACGCAAGGGTCTTGCCGCTCCCGAAAGGGTGGAGGATTCTGCCACGGGACATTCTCCCCAGGAAAACTACGAAGTCCACAGCGCCTTTGAAGCTTCAAAGGAAGAGGACTTCGACCCCAATTATAAGATATACAACCAGGATATCTACGCTTTCAATTTCGGCAAGAAAAAGAAAGCCGAGGATAAACAGGGAGAAGCAAGCAATAAAGACTAATGAAAAGCGCTTGTTATCAGCTGTTGATCTTATCCTCGAATCATAAAAAAGTAAAACAGGGGCGGAGTGATTTCGCCGTACATATAATTAGGAGTTGAAAAAAATATGGCAAAGAATAAGAAAATGGTCGATGCGATAACCTCAATGGACGAGGATTTCGCAAAATGGTATACCGATATCTGCACTAAGGCAGAGCTCATCGCGTATACAAGCGTCAAGGGCTGTATGGTTATAAGACCTTACGGCTACGCTATCTGGGAAAATATCCAGCGTCTGCTCGATACCCGTTTCAAGGAACTGGGTCACGAGAATGTTTGTATGCCTATGTTTATCCCCGAGAGCCTTCTCCAGAAGGAAAAGGATCACGTTGAGGGCTTCGCTCCCGAAGTTGCATGGGTAACTCACGGCGGAAGCGAGAAGCTTGAAGACAGACTCTGCGTAAGACCTACCTCCGAGACACTGTTCTGCGAGCACTACGCTAATATCGTTCACAGCTACCGCGACCTTCCCAAGCTGTATAACCAGTGGGTAAGCGTTGTAAGATGGGAAAAGACCACCCGTCCTTTCCTCCGTTCCAGAGAATTCCTGTGGCAGGAGGGTCATACCATACACGAAACAGCAGATGAGGCTATCGAAGAGACAGAGCGTATGCTGAACTGCTACGCTGATTTCTGCGAGAAAGAGCTTGCTATGCCCGTAGTAAAGGGCAGAAAGACCGACAGCGATAAGTTCGCAGGCGCTGAGGCTACCTACGCTATCGAAGCACTCATGCACGATGGTAAGGCTCTTCAGGCAGGTACTTCCCACTATTTCGGTGATGGCTTTGCCAAGGCTTTCGGCATCCAGTTCACAGGCAGAGATAATAAGCTGGCATTCCCCCACCAGACTTCATGGGGCGTGACCACACGTCTTATCGGTGCTATCATCATGACCCACGGCGATGACAACGGTCTTGTACTGCCCCCTGCAGTTGCACCTGTACAGGCAGTTATCGTTCCTATACAGCAGTTCAAGGAAGGCGTTCTTGAAAAGGCAAACGAGGTATACGAGCAGCTGAAAGCAGCTGGTATCCGCGTAAAGCTGGATGATACCGACCAGTCCCCCGGATGGAAGTTCGCTGAGTACGAGATGAAGGGCGTGCCTGTTCGTATCGAGCTGGGACCCAAGGATATCGAGAACGGTCAGTGCGTAATAGTTACCAGACACGACAGAGAGAAGACCTTCACACCTCTCACCGAGCTGGTCGAGACAGTAAACGCTAAGCTTGAAGCTGTACGTGACGGCATATTCAAGAAGGCTCTTGAAAACCGCGAGAGACGTACCTATGCCTGCAAAACCACCGATGATATCATCAAGGCTCTCGAAGAGAAAGGCGATGGCTTCGTAAAGGCTATGTGGTGTGGCGAAGAAGAGTGCGAGGATAAGGTAAAGGAACTGACAGGCGTTGGTTCAAGATGTATCCCCTTCGAGCAGGATAATATCAGCGACGTATGCGTATGCTGCGGCAAGCCTGCAAAGAAAATGGTACTCTGGGGCAAGGCTTATTAATTCACAATTCATAATTATTGACAGGAATTATTGCTTTGCTGTTTTATCGAAATAAATATACGGGAGATATCTTTTCGGATATCTCCCGTGTTTTTATATCATATAAACTTGATCATACCGACCGCCTTGTGAACCCATCCCATGCAGTAAGCAGGAACACCGCCAGATGAGCTACCACAACGATTATAGCAAATCCCACCGTTTGCTGTGGGAAGGACGCTCCGCCTTTGTATATGGTAAGCAGGTCTGTGTTGGCAAATATCAGATATCTGCCCCAGTCCATTTTGTATCCTGACATCACAGCAATAACGGGAGTTCCTATGGAATTTACGATAAATCCTGTCACTATCGCCAGTGAAGTGCTTCTCATCAGTGAGGATATCATAAATGCCAGCGAAGTTGTTATCAGCACCTGAACGCTTTTCAGCATAAAGTTCTTGATAAGGTAGATGAAAGTATTCTGTGCCACTACCTCGCCCTCTTTCAGTGCCAGATAAGGCGCTGATATACCGTCAAACCCGAATAACATTCCGACCATGGGTATGTTTACAAGGAACATCAGCAGCATCAGCAGAAATCCCATGGATATCACCGTGACATACTTCGCCATAAGTATCTCGCCGCGCTTTGCGGGGCTTATCAGCAGGAATTTTATCGTTCCCTGACTGAATTCACTTGCCACGATACCGCCTGCTATCATCAGCATTATTATGCCGATAAAGCTTTCAACATAGGGTATCTTTATCATTACGTCCCAGAAACCGAACTTTTCCGAGTAATTTGCTTCCAGAATCGATACATCTTTTTTTGATGTCTCATCATAAAGCTCGTTTTCCAGCTGATATCTGTATTTCGCTATGGATTCCTCTGGGGAATCTGTGTCTTCAGTTGATCCGTCCATAGCATTGGCTATTTTGAATATGAGAGCGTTCTTTTCCTCAAATTCCTCGCCGTAACCGATGTCATGCTCCAGCTTATATTTGTAGACCCATTTGTCGCGGTTTGAACAATCGATTTTCTTGCTGTTGTAGCTGCAGAAACCTCTCCAGTCGTTTGTTTTGCAAAGCAGAGTATAGGTCTGTATGTCTTGCTTATTTGCATCGTCATACATACCGTTCAAGTATGCCGAAAACTCCCAGTCAGAATCAACATCTACAGCTTCGATAAGTGCCAGCTTTTCTTCACGCAGGGGCATATCGGGGCTGTTCTCGATCTCTCTTTTTCTGTCTTGTAGAGCTTCTGTTCTGTACGCTATTTCATCAAACTCAGCAGCGCCGAACTCTTTCATGCCAATATTATTTATAAACTTTGCCATCGGTGCAAAGCATATACATACCGCCAGGAATATTACCAGCAGTATCCTTGTTGACTTCTTTTTATATATCTTGATATACTCGTTTTTCACAAGCTCAAAAAACTTACCCAACCTGTCCATCTCCTTCCGCTCCTGTAAGCTCGATAAATACCTCTTCCAGCTTTTTGCTTTCCTTGGGGTGTACGGAGTAGATGTTTATATCATTCTTCGCCAGAAGCTTTATAGCCTTCGCGATATCCTGCTGTGCATTCTCGGTCTCAAGTTTAAGGTAAAGCATTTTTTCCTGTGCGCTGATGTTCTCCCCACCGTCAAGTATCTCCGCCGCTTTTACAGCGTCATCTGTCTCGATAATGTATTCCGTGTATTTATCGTTGGAAAGAGAAGCTATCTCTTCCATTGTGTAAGTGCCTATCATTTTGCCCTTGGCGATTATCCCCACGCGGTCGCACATGAGTTCCATCTCACTCATCAGATGGGACGATACCACCACGCATACCCCGTCCGTGTGGGCAAGGTCTTTCAGGATATCTCTAAGCTCCTTTATACCCTGTGGGTCAAGACCGTTGGTAGGTTCGTCCAGTATCAGAAGTTTGGGTTTGTGCATAAGTGCCTGAGCCACACCCAGTCTCTGTCTCATACCCAGCGAGTACTTCGATACCTTGTCATCTATGCGGTTTGTAAGCTTTACCATCTCCACTGCTTTGTCTATCTCGCTAAAATCCAGACCCCTCATTCGTGCATATTGCTTGAGGTTGTCCCTGCCTGACATGAACTTGTATATTTCGGGGTTCTCAACTATGCCCCCAACGTTGCTCATGGCGTCTTCAAATTCCTTTATAATATCATGCCCGCAGACCTGTATCTCGCCCTCGTCCAGCAGAAGAAGTCCCACCACCGTCTTGATGGTAGTAGTCTTGCCCGCGCCGTTAGGTCCCAGAAAACCGAACACCTCACCTGCATAGCACTCCATGTTTATATCATGGAGTATCTCCTTTTTGCCGATGGTCTTGCTGAGCCCCTTTATGCTCAGTGCGATATTCTTCTTATCCATCAGCTTCACCCCCTTCGGTCGAATCGGGATATTCTATGTCTACATTAAAGGGATCATTGAAGGATATGGTCGAGACCTTCCATGTATCACCGTCGCGTAGAAGGTACATATTCATCGAGTCTTTGAGCTTTACAGTCTTCCTGATCTCCTTGTCAGCGCCATGGCGTACATCCAGGCTTGTGCTGTACACTCCGATGGGAGTAAGCGTCTCAGGTGTACCGTCGCAGTCAAATGTCATCATGAAGTCTATCTGAACATTCGCGCCGTCAACGCCCCATTTTGTCACCGAAGTGCTTATGGCTTTAAACTCCGCTGAATATATCCTGTCATTACCCGTTGTATCAAGCTCCATGTTTTCTACCTGAAATAACATAGTTGACTTGTTTTCACAGCCATAGTAGGCTTCCTCAAGGGTCATCTTGCTGTCACTGCTGATAAAATTATCCTGCAGACAGGCTGTAAGCTTGCGCTGTACGCCTTCTCTGTTGTCGCCGACGTTAGCCTCAGCTATCCCCTTGCATATCTCGTTAGCCTTGTCGGATATCTCGGGGATATTCTTTTTGAAAGCCACGTTCTGTGCTATAACATATACTGCCGTACCCGCCGCCAGTACTGCACCAAGCACCAACCCGCGGTTTATGCGATTCCATCTGATCTTCATTTTGATCCTCTCTTCTCCTATTATTGTTTTTTGAATTATGATATGTATCGTGCTCCGTATTTTTACAGCATTTGTTCCAGTCTCTCCGCCCTTTCGTGTGCAAGTCCCAGAAAACTCCTGATATCAATATGACCATAGTCCCAGTTCATGGGTTCAAGAGTTACCGCACCCTTGTACCCTATGTTTCTTAGGTTCTCCATGACCATCGCCAAGTCGATTTTTCCGTCAAAGGGCAGCTGATGCTGACCACGTATCCCGCCGTTATCGTGTAGATGCAGTGCTTTCAGCCTGTCACCATAAGCTTTGAGCAGGTCCTTGCCTGAAGCATAGTTTATATGATGACAGCTGTCATAGCAAAACCCCACGTGCGTAAAAGTTACACGTTCCAGCGTTGATTCAAGATTGCGTATGTTTCTGAGATTTTCAAAAGCTATCTGAACACCCAGTTCTCCCGCCCTGTCGATGATACGGTCGATTCTGCTGTTCCCCAAAGCGTTAAGCGGGTGACTGTCATCGGGCAGATGTATCACCACCGTCGGGATATGGTACTTGTCACAATCCTCAACGCATTTCAGGTAATCATGCAGTACATGGTCGCCCGATAAATTATCCTCGGAAAGATCATCCTGTTCATGAACAGGTGCGTGCATATTTTCAAGAATAAGCCCTGCCTGCCCAGCAAGAAAGGCATCCTGCTCAAAACCCTCTCCGCGCCCGAATTTATCGCTCCACCAAAGCATTACACAGCCAAAGCCTGCCGCTCTGATAAGTCTGTATCTTTCACGGAAGGGCACATCATATCCTGCCCCGTATCCAAAGCAGTCATAGATACCTGTCATAAACTGTTTTTTCCTCCTGATCCTGACATACACAATCCGATGGGGATATTTTGTTAAATATTTATCATCTTCTCTGATTATGATTATAGCACAATTGTAACTAAAAATCAATAGAAATATCACCACACTAAGAAATATTTAAGATACTTTTATGAAATGCTTCAAGCGCCATTTTGCGTCACTAATTGCGGCTTTATTATATGGTGCCACGGCACAGTTTAGCGGGTTTTGGAGCGCAAAAGTACAACTTTATGAAAGCATTCTCCCGATAAAATCTCCATTCCGCGGTGCAGTGCGCCCTTTGAAGCAATGCACAAATATAAAGAGAAAATAAGTCCGAAATTTTTCACTTTTTGTTTAAAAAAAGGTTGACCTAGGGCGAAATAAGTGGTATAATAACTGTATATGACCGAAATCGGCAATTTTCGCTGTTTTTCAGTGAAAATTTTGGAAATTTATTGGATTGGGAGTAATATAACGTGGTTTTTGCAGATCTGTTTTTTCTGTATTTCTTCTTGCCTGTGTGCCTGATTTGTTATTTCATCACACGCAACGCAACCATAAGAAATATCGTGCTTATAGTTTTTTCAATGATATTCTACGCATGGGGCGAACCTGTGTGGGTAAGCATACTCTGTGTATCCGCACTGGTGGACTATTGCAACGGACGAGTCATCGAAAAGCACCCCGAGGGCTGGCAGGCTAAGCTTGCACTGGCATGGTCGCTGATATTCAATCTGGGACTATTGTTCGGCTTCAAGTACACGGGATTCTTTGTGGAAAACCTGAACAACGCCACTGGACTCGGACTGCCCGTGCCCCACATAAGACTGCCTATAGGCATATCTTTCTATACATTCCAGACCATATCCTATACCATAGACTGCTACTGGGGCAAGGTTAAGCCGCAGAAGAGTTTCCTGAAATTCCTGATGTACGTATCTCTCTTCCCGCAGCTTGTGGCAGGTCCTATCGTAAGATACTCCGTTATAGCTGAGGAGATTGAGGACAGAAAGACCACCATCAACGATATATCCGAGGGCTTTTCGCGTATAATACTGGGTCTGGGCAAAAAGGTGCTCATCGCCAACAGCCTTAGCACAGTCGTTACC
Source organism: Hominimerdicola alba (assembly GCF_900112155.1). GTDB lineage: Bacteria > Bacillota > Clostridia > Oscillospirales > Ruminococcaceae > Hominimerdicola > Hominimerdicola alba_D. Next base: position 81,161 of record NZ_FOKQ01000009.1, read on the forward strand.
TCGCTTTTCGGCGATGCCGATAATAAGTATTCTGCCATAGATTCCCTGTCCGTGCTTGGCACATGGTACGGCGCTATACTGGTAGGTCTCTGGTATTACTTCGATTTCTCTGGCTATTCCGATATAGCTATCGGTCTCGGCAGGATATTCGGATTCCACTTCGATGAAAACTTCAAGTATCCTTTTATATGCAAGACTATCTCCGAATTCTGGCAGAGATGGCACATCTCCCTGAGTTCGTTCTTCCGCGATTATGTGCTTTATATCCCAATATTCGGCAAAAGGCGCAAATACGGCGGACTTTTCCTGGTATGGTTCCTGACAGGTCTGTGGCACGGCGCAAGCTGGAACTTCGTTTTCTGGGGACTTTACTACGGTCTGTTCATCATGATGGAAATGATGATAGGCAAGAAGAAAATGAAGAAAATGCCCGTACCTGTGGCACATATCTATACCAAGACAATAATCTTCCTGGGCTTCGGCATCTTCTATTTCGAAAGCCTGCCCAAGCTCTGTAAGTTCTTCAAGGGACTTATAGGACTTAACGGCAACGCTTTTTGCGATGCTTATACCGCGAATATCTTCATGGGCAATATCTTCCTGTTCATCGCAGCCATATTCTTCTCAATGCCCGTTATACCCAAGCTGCGTGAAATGGCATTCAAAAAGCCGGGAAGTGCCTATATCTTCCAGTCAGCAGGCGTTATCTGCAATGCGCTGATGCTTCTGGCAAGCAGTCTGCTGCTGCTGAACAACACAAACAATCCGTTCCTTTATTTCAGATTCTGAGCAGGTGAGCTAAATGATGGATAATAAAAATAACAAGCACTCTCCCGCTTTTGACCTGGAGGCGCTGACAAAAGCATATGAGCGTTCGCTGAACGATGTTACACTGGGGGGCAAGGATATCCCCACCCCCGAATCAAGAAGGACAGCAAGGAACACCAAGCCCGTAGGCGAACTGAAAAGCTTCGTGCCCGAGGATTTCACCCCCGCCAGCGAGGGTGCTGCTGAGCATGACAAGATAGTTGATAAGATAAGGGAAGACCGCCGCAAGCGCAGTCACAGCATCTGGACGGACAGTCCTCTGCTGAAACCCAAAAAGAGCGTCTGGATAGACGGAGAAGACGAACCCGAAGAGACACAGCAGACACCTGTCACCCAGCCTGTTTACGGCACTCCTGCCCAGCCTGTACCTACAGTACAGCAGCAGGCTCCCGTGAAAAGACAGCTGCCCCCTGATTTCGTTGCTCCTCTTCCTGTGATGACCCAGCCCCCCAAGCCCGCACCCGTCCCCGATTTCGGCGAGGTAGTAGGCGCAGCTATGGGCGTTACCCACAAGCAGGAGCTGGTCATGAACGTAGACTCTCACGGCGATGCAAGAGTACGTGAGGTATCCCACAGGGCAGGCAGGCTGAAAGCAGCAGATTCTCCCAACAAGCGCACAGTATCGCTGAAAATGCCCATATCAAAAATGAACCTCGATGACCTGCGTGACCCTGTTCCCGAGAAAAAGCCCGAAGCACCTAAAAAGGCTGAAACTTCCGCAGTGACCGAAAAGATACAGCCCGCCGAAAGTCCAAAATTTACGGATAAAACGGCGGAATTCAGCATAGCAGGCGCAAAGGCTGAAAAGCCCGAAACGGAGAAGTTTTCTGCGGCAGCCGTAAAGCCCGCGGTATCGGCAAGACCCTCAGCAGAGACTTCTGCTGAGCCAAAGCAGCCTGAGAACGTAAAACCTGCAGTAAAGTCACCCGCACCCGAAGTGTCCGCAACTGCGCCTGTACGCAAAAAGACTGTACCCGCAGAGGATACAGCTGAAAAGTCTACAAACAGCGAAGAACTCTACGATTTTGCGGATATGATACACAAGGTACGCAGCAATAAAAAGGACAGACCCGGCGATACCGCCGAGAAATCTGCCCGCCGCAGTTCTGAATCCAAGAAGAAGTCAGCATCAAAGCGCCAGAAGACCAAGAACCATGAGCTGGAATTCCGCTTTATAAACTGCATCATGTGCGTGGGCATGGTATTTGCTATATTCTTCTCCCTGCTTTTCATGGAAAGGGAGAGCGGCTTTATAAATTCCGAAAACAGAAACCTTGCAGAGTTCCCCTCTTTCAGTATAAAGGATTATTTTTCTGGAAAGTATACCAAGGCGATAGATGATTATTTCACCGATACTATCCCAGGCAGAGAAGAACTGAAAAAGTTCGGCGCAGCTTACGACCGCATGAAAGGTATCGTCCTGGGCGGTGCTAAGGTAAGCGGTACTCACAAGACAGCCGAAAAGGAAACTCTCGATGAAGAAAAGCGCGCAGCTGTTACCACAGTTACCGCTAATACCGATCCCAAGGCTATCACCACCACAAAGGCTAAGGATAAGGACGGCAAGAAGACTACCACCAAAAAGGAAGAGGTAGTAAAACTCCCCGAGATACTTGACGACGGCGTTCTTGAAGGCGATGTCATAGTATTCGGCAAGGGCAAGGATGTCCGCGCTGTTGCAGGCTACTACGGTATGTTCGAGACAGGTGCCCTCTATGCCAAGACCATCAACAAGTACAAGGAAGAAATGCCTGAGATCAACGTATATAACATGACCATCCCCACCTCTGCGGCTTACTATATGCCCAAGAACTTCAAGGACACAGTTTCCGACCAGAAGGATAATATCGACAATATTGCTTCCGAACTCAGCGGCATCATCAATGTTGATGTTTATGACGCAATAGGCGCTCATACCGATGAATATATCTATTCACGTACCGACCACCACTGGCAGCCCCTTGGCGCTTACTACGCAGGCAAGGTATTTGCTGAAAAGGCAGGCGTTAAGTACGCTGACCTGAAGACCTACGAGAAGTGCAAGATAGACGGCTTCCTTGGTACTATGTACGCTTACAGCAACTATGACAGCGAGCTGGAAGCAAATCCCGATACGTTCATCTACTACAAGCCTGATAACGAGTATACAACGACATACTATAATACTGATTTCACCAATGGTGAAGTAGGCAGTATGTTCTTCGATTTTGCTGAGGGCGTAAACTGCTACTCCGCAATACTTGGACAGGATGAAGAGATAACCGAGGTGACCACCGATGCCGATAACGGCAGAACACTGGTCATCTTCAAGGACAGCTTCGGTAACGCACTGGTACCTTTCCTGACACACAGCTTCGAGAAGATATACGTGTGTGATTTCAGATACTTCGACGAAAACGCTATAGAGTTCTGCCGTGCGGTAGGCTGTACTGACCTGCTGTTCTCTATCTCTATAACTTCATGCTCGACGGAAATGCATATCACTGCCATAAACAATAACCGTGTGCAGGATTCCGCAGTACCGCTGGAGATCCAGTCGGAAGAACCCGAGGAGAGCCAGCCTGAGGAAAAGCCAGAAGAGAACGAGTCGAAGCCCGATGACGGAAATGCCGACAGCACTTCCGAAAAAGATGATAATACCGATAATGCCGACGACGGCTATGAGGATTGATTATGAAAGAACTTGAATACCCCTTTGACAGCGGGTATATAATGAAAAAGAAAAAGTCGCTGAAAAGGCGGCTTACCGAAGAGACAACACCCGTGCTGACAAATCACATAGCCGTTCTGGGCGGGTCTACCACCTCGGATATAGTATCGGTGCTGGATCTTTTCCTGCTGAACTACGGCATAAAGGCAGAGTTCTACGAGTGCGAGTATGCCCAGTACAGACAGGAAGCCCTGTTCCCATCGGAAGAACTTCTGGCTTTCAAGCCCGAGATAGTCTTCCTGCATACAGGACTTCGCAACCTCACATTCAAGCCGAACCCCAAAATGTCCGAAGCTGAGATAAACGAGGGTCTTGAAAACGAGATATCAGGCTATAAGCAGATGTGGGAAAGCCTGAAATCAAACTTCGGCTGTGCCATAGTGCAGAACAATTTTGAACTGCCTTCCTTCCGCCTGCTGGGCAACAGCGACGGCAGTGATAAGAGAGGTCTTGTGAATTACGTTACAAGGCTTAATCTCAGACTGGCAGATGAAATAAACGCCGCAAGCGGAGTTTATCTCAACGATATCAACTATCTGTCGGCAGTATGCGGACTTGATGTCTGGAGCGACCCACAGTACTGGTATCTCTATAAATACAGCCTTAATATCCGCTTTATACCCGACCTCTGCTTTGAAGCCGCAAAGGTCATAAAGGCTATTTGCGGAAGAAATAAAAAGGTGCTGGCGCTTGACCTGGATAATACCCTCTGGGGCGGTATCGTAGGCGATGACGGCGCCGAGAACCTCACCATAGGGCAGGAAACTGCTGAAGCTATGGCTTACTATCAGTGGCAGGAATATGTCAAGTCGCTCAAAGACATAGGCGTGCTTCTGACAGTTTGTTCAAAAAACGAAGAAGAAAATGCTCTTGCAGGACTTGAACACCCCGAGGGCGCATTGAAGCCCGCAGACTTCACGCTGATAAAAGCCAACTGGGAACCCAAGAGCGAGAACCTCATAAATACCGCGAAAGAGCTGGATATCCTGCCTGATGCTATAGTGCTTGCAGACGATAATCCCGCCGAAAGAGCGATCGTACAAGGCAGCGGATTTTCCGCCCCGGATATGGATAACGTGGCTGATTATATCCGCAATATCGACCGCTCGGGATTCTTCGAGGTGGTCAGCCTTTCGGCCGATGACCTGAAGCGTACCGAGATGTACGCGGCTAATATGCAGAGAAAGCAGGAGCAGTCAAAGTTCGCGGACTACGATGACTATCTCAGGAGCCTTGAAATGTTCGCGGAGATAGCACCATTCAAACCAATGTATGTACAGCGCATTGCCCAGCTTGCGGGCAAGAGCAATCAGTTCAACGTGACCACCCGCAGGTATACCGTCACCGAAATGGAAGAGCGTATGAACAGCGATGAGTATATCACCCTGTACGGCAAGCTTGTGGATAAGTACGGCGATAACGGTGTGGTGTCCGAAGTCATAGGCAAGGTGAACGGCAATAAGCTGGACCTTGAACTGTGGCTCATGAGTTGCCGTGTCCTTAAAAGGGGCATGGAATACGCTATGCTGGACGAACTGGTGAAAGCCTGCAAGGCAAAAGGCATAGCTGAGATATTCGGGTACTATTACCCCACTGCGAAAAATAAGATGGTTGCAGAACTTTTCGGAGAGCTGGGCTTTGAAAAGCAGAGCGCTGACAATGACGGCAATACCGTCTGGAAGATGGACGTTTCAGCACATACCGAAAGCAAGAATACAGCAATAAATGTCAATACGGAGGAACAATAAATGGACGCTAAAGAACTTAGAAAAAGACTGACAGAAGTTTTCAGAGATGTATTTGATGACGATAGCATAGTTATAACAGCCGATACCACAGCAGACGATATCGAGGACTGGGATTCCATCGAGCATATCACACTGATAGGTGCTGTTGAGGACGAGTTCGGTATGAAGTTCAAAATGGGCGAAGTATCGGGCATGAATAACGTAGGCGAAATGATGAAGATAATCGCCGCAAGAGGAAAGTAAGCGAAAACGCAAAACCATCGGGTGCTGCCAAATAGGCAAAGCGCGCGGTCAAGCCTCGCGCTAGCAGGCTTGCGGAGAGCTCGAGAGGCAGAGCCTCTCGGTCAAGGCGCAAAAGCGACGCGGCATTAATGCTGTTAATAGAACAGCAAACTACCGACCAAATAGGCGCGGCAATATCATAGTTCATGAGCGTGAGCTATCAAACGACCACGCACATACTTAGTTCGTAAAAATATTGCCGCGCCCGTCATCGGACAGCGTTAGCGACTCCGATGACTCGACCCGAGGAACGAGGGGCGACCCTTGCCCCCACAAACAGAAATGTTCCACGTGGAACGTTTGTTTTAGATCAGCGAACGGATGAGGATGGATGCGACCGCATACCACCGTATCCGACCGCATACCAATAACCCCAAAAGGAGGGATACCAATGGCTTTTCAATTTTGTCAGGGAGTAAGCGCACCCGCCGCTAAGGATCTTGAAAGCGGATACACATTTAAAGACGGGAGCTTTACGGGTATAATCAGCGCGGAGCTTATGGCAGAGCTTGCCGAGGGCTTCATCGAACTGGTGGCGGACGAGCCTGTATTCTTCCTGCTTGAACTGCCCCGCGAGGACAGCGAGGAGTACGATGTTTACTATCTCGATAACTGCACAAAAGCCGTGGCAAGAGCAATAATGAAACGCTACGGCGAACTTCTGGTGCAGGACGGTCTCAGCCGATTCGGCTTCGGGTCGAACAAGACCGAGGAAGAACTGTACTTCATGGACTATCAGGAGTTCATGCTGTATACCCCGAAAAAGGCGAAGGCTGAAAAGCTTCTTGAAAAGCTTGGCATAGCGAAGACAGATGACCCATGCTCAATGTGGAATACTTTCACAGATGAACAGCAGGGAAGTCTTTCAGCTGTTGAACTGGAAGGCGAAACAGTATTCGATATACCCGAAGCACTGGAAGAAGTCGGAATGTATCTGGCAGAACAATGATGTAAGGCGGAAAGATCCTGTAAGATCATAGAAATAATAACAGGGAGGTAAAGATATGAATATCTGGCACGACATATCACCCAAGGCGATATCAAAGACCAAATTCACAGCCGTTGTGGAGATACCTAAGGGTTCAAAGGTAAAGTACGAGCTGGACAAGGCTACGGGACTGCTGAAGATGGACAGGATACTGTATACATCTACCCACTATCCCGCAAATTACGGTTTTATCCCCCGCACCTACGCCGAAGACGGCGACCCGCTGGACGTTCTGGTGCTGTGTTCCGAAACGCTTCAGCCACTTTCACTGGTGGACTGCTATCCCATCGGCATGATAATGATGATGGATAACGGTGCGGCTGATGAAAAGATAATCTGCATACCTTTCAATGACCCGACCTACAACGTATACAAGGATATCAGCGAACTTCCCAACCACATTTTTGACGAGATGAAGCATTTCTTCACCGTGTACAAAGCCCTTGAAAACAAGGATACCGTTATCGATGATGTCAAGAACGTGGATGAGGCTGTAAAGACCATAGACAGCTGTATCGAAAGATATATCGAGTGTTTCTGCAAGTGATATCTGAACGATAGGAGCGAGGAAATATGTCATTATTTGGAAAACTGTTCGGCAATAAAGAAAAGCCCGAAAAACCTGTTGACCCTCATGTAGATACTCCGTGGGGACCTTTGTACTTTAACGGCATAAAGTACAATAAGTTTGAATACGAGGGAATGGTAGACTGGTATGATGACATCGATGACCCCTGCGACATAACGATAGAATGTGATGTGGACGGCGTTGACGATATCACACGCGGGCTTGAAAAGTTTATGTATATCATGGAGCACAAGGCTGATATCGACTATCAGGTCAAGATGGTGGCACTGGAGAAATTCGCGGACGACTCGGGCTTGGTGATGAGCGAAAAACAGAGGATGCCTATGTCGAAAGAGCTTTTCCTTGAGTCGATGCCTATCATCTGCATTACGATAATGCGTGACGGCAGTATTGTTTTCCACATCTATTTTAATGATATTTTCGATGTTGAGGATATTGACGTTATGTATACCGACAAGGGCACTTTTGAAGTAAGCTTCCAGAAGTTTGAATACTAAAGACAAACAGCAGTATCCGCTTGGGGTACTGCTGTTTTGATCTGCAAAAAGGCACTCCTGTCATCGTGACAGAAGTGCCTGAATTATTTATTCGATAGCTATGCGCTTGGTCTCGGGGATAGCTTTCTGCGGCTCTTTCTTGGGAACATACAGGCTGAGGACACCGTTCTCGAATTTCGCCTTTATATCATTCTCGGTGAGCTCCTTGCCTACGTAGTAGCTCCTTTGCATTGCGCCCGCGTAGCGCTCCTGCCTTATCAGCTTGCCCTGCGGATCTTTGTTGTCCTTATCGAGCCCCTTTGCGGCACTTACGGACAAATATCCCGAACGCAGACCGATCTCGATCTCATCCTTGGTGAAGCCCGGCAGATCAATATCTACCTCAAAGCTGTCATCGTGCTCGCGGACATCAGTCTTCATAACTCTGTCGGCGTGCTTGCCGTAAAGCTTGCGGTCAATATCTCCGAAGTCGTCAAACCTCGGAAAACTCATCATATCATCGAACACGTCATTTCCAAAAATACTAGGCAGTAACATAGGTCAGTCCTCCTTTTCATCATACAAACATATTATGACCTTTTGCCGAATGTTTATACCATGAGCAACGGGACGGATAGTTCAGACCTCCATGGCGGTCTGTTCTGTTCCTTTGTTCTGACTATATTATACCACTAATTTTAGCACTGTCAATAGGAGAGTGCTAATTTTCACATACTTTTCATCATCACACTGACGTCAGGCTGTGCAGGGAAAAATATTATCGCACGGACTGCGGGGCTTATTGGGGGAAAACCCCCTTTCCTAAAACTTCTATTTCTTTTTGGCAGGGGGCAGCTATCCTTATATAATACGCTAAATGAACGTGCTATGCAATACTTTATAAGAATGTCTGCCCCCTGCCAAAAAGAGTTAAAAGTTTTTGGAAAGGAGTCCAGCATGACTTCGTGATGCTTAGGGACAACCTTTCTTCAGAAAGGTTTCCCTCAGTGAATCCCGTAGTTCGTGCGATATGATATTTTCCTCTGAATAGCCTGACGTTAGCGGGGTCAGACCACGGTTTTGTTTTTGCCTGTTTGTTTGCCCTGGTAGAGGCGCTGATCGGCTAGGGATATGATTTTTTCGATATCATCCCCGGGGTTGCCGCGGCAGATGCCTACTGTCATTGTAACGCGGAAGTTTCCGTTATCGGATTTAAAATTCTTTTTGTAGATATCTTCCCGAATCTTTTCGGAAAGTTCAGCGCCGCATGAAGCGTCGGCGTTTGGGATAATGAACAGGAACTCTTCTCCGCCCCATCTTGCGGCGTAGCCTTCGGCGGGAACGGTATGAGCTATGACAGAAGCGACCTGCTTCAGGACATCATCGCCCACAGAATGACCGTGTTTATCGTTGACCTTTTTGAAATCGTCGATATCACCGATACAGACTGCATAGCCTTTGCCCGAACGTTCGCAGTTATGCTGAACGAGTTTGAGGTACTCGTTCATGGCACGGCGGTTGAAAAGCTGTGTCAGGGGGTCGATGGTTGCCAGCTTTTTCAGGCTTTCGTTTTTGTTGGAAAGCTTGAACTGCATGAGTTCACGGCTGAACATATATATCGATGAAATATAAAGCAGTATCAGCGCTGCAAAGGAGATGTTTATAAAGTATACGATATTGTTTATCGTCGGGTCTCTGAAAGTGTAGAGTTCAGCCGAGGTGGCTCTGAACTTCACCCGCGCGGCTATGGCGACATACAGCGCAAATGGCACCAGTGAGAACAGATACGGGGTCATCAGTCTTCTCAGCGGCAGATAAAATGGTATCGGTATCAGGAAAAGCAGCATAGTACCAAAGCCCATATCCCAGCCCATAGTATAACAGCCCAGGCAGGAATGTATCATTACTTCCACCAGCGTCGCCAGCACAAGGCGCTTGCGGTATGGCCTTTTGTAAAGCAGTACGAGCATTCCTATATAAAAAGTCACGCTGAATATATTATAGTATATCATCGGCTTTACGGACAATATCGAGAAAATAGCCAGGTACGCTATGTGTGACACAAGCAGTGATACCCCGCCAATGGCGTAGACAGTGTGTTCGTTCAGATTATCGAAGCGCATGATGTTTATGCCTGATCTCTTGCTTTTTCTCAAATAGCTGCACCCCTTTCGTAATATTTGTATAATTAATTGTCAATTGTTTATATACTAATTATAAATTATTAAGAAATTATTTTCAAGATGATATTTCAACAAAAATAAGAACAGTTTTTCGTGAAAGTCATCAAATTAAGGTCACAAGATCAAGTCTGTACTGCGGATTAATCGCGAAAATTCCGCTGTTTTAAGCCGATGTATGTAATATAAATCGGAAATTGTGAGAACCTGACAAAGTAATATGCTGGTTTTTGTGTGATTTTTCTTACACTTTATGATGATGCGAAAATATTAAACGTATGTTAATATACTAATAAGAAATCTATTGATCTGGTCGCCTTTACTCTATCCTTTCATAATATCGTGATCGCCGCTGTCGGGTAATCTTCGACCGCGGCGGTTGTCGTTTTATCTTACGGACTGCGGGGCTTATTGAGGAAGACCCTTTTGAAAAAGGGTCCTCCTCAAACTCCTCCCCGAAAACTTTTAACTCTTTTTGGCAGGGGGCAGGCATCTTTATAAAGCGCACCTAGTACGGTCACTAACTGCACTTTATAGAAATAGCTGCCCCCTGCCAAAAAGAAATAGAAGTCTTTGGAAAGGGGTCTGGGGAATAACCTTTCTTCAGAAAGGTTTTCCCCAGTAATTCCCGCAGTTCGTAGGACAGAACGTCAGGCGGAGTGGTTTTGTTTCAGGCGTTTGAAGTAGTCTTTGGTTTCTCTGCTTACTGTGCCTGATAGGAATACAATGGCTATTATATTCGGGAGTGCCATTAGTCCGTTGAAGATATCTGCCAGATTCCATACGGCTTCAACTGTGAGGTAGGGTCCTATGAAAACGAAAGCTATGTACACCCATTTATAGATAGCTGTTACGGATTTTTTTGAACCTGTGAGGTAGGAAAGACAGCGCTCGGAATAGTAATTCCAGCCGAGTATGGTTGTGAATGCGAAAACTGCCAGACAGCACATCAGCATGAATGAGGAGACTTTTTCGGGAAAAGGCAGACCGTGGCGGAAAGCATCTGTGGTTACGGCTACGCCTTTAAGATCTTTTTCATGGCTGCCTGCTATAACGATGGAAAGTCCTGTCATGGTGCAGACGAGGATAGTATCGATGAATGTGCCTGTCATGGTCACAAGTCCCTGACGGACGGGTTCGCTGGTTCTTGCGGCGGCTGCGGCGATAGGTGCTGAACCCAGTCCTGCTTCGTTGGAGAATATACCTCTTGAAACACCGCTGCGCATGGAAGCTTTCATGAGTGCAAAGCCAGAAAGTCCTCCTGCAAGGGGTCGTAAGCCGAATGCGCCCTTGACTATCTGGGATACTGCATCGGGGATATCAGACAGATGAGTGAAGATTATCAGCAGGCAGCTGCCCACGTATATCAGTATCATTGCGGGAACTACGACTTCGGAAACGGTGGCTATCCTCTTGATGCCGCCGATGATTATCAGGGCGGCGAATACTGTTATTATTATACCCGCGATGATGGTGGTATATGTGTAATCGGTGCCGAAGATATTTACGGTATGATTGCTATTGGGATCGAAGAAACCGTTGGCGGCAGAGGTTATGCCGTTTATCTGGGTTATGGTGCCTATGCCCATAAGTCCTGCGAGGACACCGAACAGGGCGAAGAGTTTCGCAAGCCATTTCCATTTTGTGCCCATGCCGCTTTCTATGTAGTAGAAAGGTCCGCCAAGCATACTGCCGTTTTTATCCTTGCGGCGGTACTTTATGGCAAGCAGACCCTCAGCGTACTTTGTAGCCATGCCGAGGAATGCGGCTATCTCCATCCATAACAGCGCACCCGGACCGCCTGCGCACAGGGCTGTTGCCACACCTACGATATTTCCTGTGCCCACCGTTGCGGAAAGCGCGGTACACAGCGCCTGAAATCCCGAAACTTCACCGCTGCCGTTTTCTTCGTCCTTGAACATATATTTCAGTGCAAGACCCAGTTTACGTATTTGCAGCAGACCTATGCGGACAGTCAGCAGAAGTCCGCAGAACATTATCATGACGATAAGCGGTATACCCCAGACGTAGCCGTCTATATCGCTTATTATCGCGTTGAACTTTTCCATATTATTCCCCTATCTTATCTTAAATATTATGACCGTTGGTCATTAGTTGGTGTATAAAAATCCCCTCGCCGTAAACGAGGGGAATTAACATCTTAACCGTTCAGGCTTTCAAGTGCCTTGGCAAGAGTAGCTTCGTTCTCGATATTTACAGCGTTTTTACCTTTGAGTGTCTTCTTAACAAGACCTGTAAGAACCTTGTTGGGTCCCAGCTCGATGAAATTCTCGTAGCCTGCATTTTCCATCTCAGCAAGCTCAGATGTGAACTTAACGGGGGAAACTATGTGCTTTGCAAGCAGTTCGGGCATATTTGAGAAATCGGTGAGCTTGGTGCCCAGGACGTTGGAATAGAATTCCTTTTCGGCGGGCTTGAAAGTTATCTCCTTAGCGGCGGTGATGAATTCATCGGCTGCGGGCTGCATCAGCTTGGAGTGGAATGCGCTGGCAACGTTCAGCTTGATGGCTTTTTTCTTCATCTCGGCGAACTTTGCTGCTGCGGCTTCGCAGGCTGCGGTATCGCCAGCGATAACTGTCTGTACCGAGGAGTTATAGTTTACGGGTACTACATAGCCCTCGGTCTCCTCGCATATCTTCTCTACTTCGGCAGCTTCAAGACCGATTATAGCGTACATTGCGCCGCTTGCGCTCTCGGCTGCTTTCTGCATAGCGGAAGCTCTAGCCTTTATGAGCTTGAAGCCGTCCTCGATGGAAACAACACCTGCTGCTACCATTGCTGCATACTCACCCAGAGAGTGGCCTGCAACACCGTCAAAGGTGATACCTTCGGCTTTTGCGGCTTCAAAGGCTGCAAGAGAGCAAGCCATTATTGCGGGCTGGGAATTGATAGTCTTGTTGAGTTCCTCGTCGGGACCGTTGAATGCGATATCAGCTATATCGTAGCCGAGGACTTCATTCGCCTTATCGAATACTGCCTTTGCAGCGGGATACTTCTCGCAAAGCTCCTTAGCCATGCCTGTGTACTGGGAGCCCTGTCCCGAGAATAAAAATACGTTCTTTGCCATAATGTTCCTCCTGTATATTATATGTTTGTATGATGTACTGTCATTCATTTTGGTATATGTTCACTGCGTATAATTTACGTAAGGTTAACTTGTATGAAGTGACTTTGATTAAATGAAATAATTTTTGCAAATAAATTTCAAAAACGGTCACAAAATATTAACTAACCCCCGAGATTCTATGAAAAATTCCTTGAATTTTCAGAAAACAACACAGTTGTTCATTGTTTGTTAATTGAATTGGCAGCAAAAAAGGTTTATAATTGATAGGTAAGCTGCGTTATAGGGGCATCATGCCCTCACGGCAGTACTGAAATATAATTATAACACAGTTTCAGCGATATTGCAAGGCTTTTGTATGTTTTTTCAGTACGGTAACGGAATATTCAAAATGATGCTTCGGGATGAGTTGTTTCAGACATAGCGAAGAGTGGATATTATCCGTAACGTACATAACGTAAAATAAGATACAGATATCCGCATATGGCGTATCTACGGGCTTTTGGGTAAATATGTCCGTGGTGCCGATGCGGGATCATACATGATACAGACAGATATAGTTTTTTCAAGGAGGATATTACATTGTCACAAATGAAAAAGGTAACGGGAGTAAAGGTACTGGGCATAGGCAAGTATGTGCCCGAGATGATAGCAGATAATGAGGATTTCGCTAAGATAGTGGACACCAGCGATGAGTGGATAACTCAGCGCACGGGCATAAAGACACGCCACATCACAAACGGTGAGCCTACCTACTGGATAGGCGCAAGAGCGGCAGAAAAGGCTCTGGAGGACGCAGGTCTTAAAGCGGAGGACATTGATCTTATAATCTGCTGTACTGTTACTCCCGATTATTATACTCCCTCTACCGCCTGCCTTATACAGCGCGAGCTTGGTGCTATCGGCTGTATGGCAATGGATATCAACTGTGCCTGCACAGGCTTTGACTACGGTCTGGATATGGCGAGAAGATATCTTGTGGCTGAGGACGATGTGAACAGAGTCCTTCTTGTATCGGCTGAGGAACTTTCAAAGTTTACCGATTATACCGACAGGTCCAGCTGCATACTCTTCGGTGACGGCGCTGCGGCTTTCGTGCTGGAGAGAAAGCCCGATACTCTGTGGTCTTCTTTCCTCGGTGCTGACGGTAACGGTGCTAAGTTCCTGGTATCAAGGGCTATGAAGTCCGAGAACGTATTCCGCAAGAACAAGGAAGAGTTCGATATGGGTATGCCTGAGACAAAGCTTCACTACTTTACCCAGGATGGCAAGGAAGTATACAAGTTTGCAACAAAGGCTCTGCCGATGGCAGTATCCAAGGCTTGCGAAAAGGCGGGCATCACTCCGGAAGAGCTTGACGCGATAGTACCTCATCAGGCAAATGTGCGCATAATAGAGACTGCCGCTAAGAATCTCGGTGTATCTATGGACAAGATGGTGGTATACATAGACCGCTATGGCAACACATCTTCGGCATCTATACCGATAGCTTTCTGCGATGCGGTAGCCGAGGGACGCATCAAGCGCGGCGATAAGATATGCTTTGTGGGCTTCGGCGGAGGTCTGACCTACGCAGGTATAATATTTGAGTACTGATGGGTTCAAGACTTATGCATTTAGCCTTAGGCAAAACTCTTGCTGACAGGCTGGATATCAAAGACAGAGACGGTCTTATAATAGGGAGCATACTTCCCGACGCTTTGCCTGCAAAGGTGAAGCAGGAAAGGAATTCCCATTTTATAACGATATTTGATGATGGAAAGTACAAGTGGTTCGACAGCCTGGCTTTTTATGAAAAGTATGCTGATGAAGTGCTGAACGATGCAGTTTATCTGGGTTACTACTTTCATCTGATATCGGACAATATTTTCAGGCAGATATTTTACATCGATATGGGGCTGATAACGCGCCGCGGCGAGAAAAGTCTGTTTGAGGAGTTTTACAATGACTACAATCTGCTGAATCCGCAGATAACAGCGGGTTTCGGATTGAAGAAAGATATCGTGGTACCCGAAAGGCTCAGGGAAACAAGGCTTTACAAGGATTACGGCTTTGAACCCGAAAACCTGATAAACGATCTGTATGCGGATATGGATATGCATATCGAGGGTACGCTTCGACATTTCAGCATGGATATAGTACGAGGTTTTGTTGATAAAAGCGCTGAACTCTGTATTAAAGAGCTTGAAGCCATACTGAATGGCAGAGGTCACGTATATGACAAATACGAAATGGCGATAGAGAACCATTATTCGGATAAAAAATAAGGAGAGCGGCTTAATGAAGAAAGGCATACTCTTTGACCTTGACGGTACACTGTGGGATTCTTCCGAGCAGGTAGTGCGTTCATGGAACAAGTGCATACGCGAAAAGGCAGGCAGAAGCGAACAGATAACATCCGAGTTCATGCGGTCGCAGTGCATGGGAAAGACACTGCCCGAGATAGCGGCGCTCATATTCCCCGATGTGGAGGAAGCCGAAAGATTGCGGATACTGAAGATGTGTTCCGAAGACGAACTTGATTATCTGAACAGTCTTACAGATGGTCTGCCAACCCTTTATCCCGATGAATGTGAGATAATCAAGGAACTTGCAAAGGATTATACCCTTGGCATAGTAAGCAACTGTCAGTCAGGGTATATCGAGGTATACCTTTCGCAGATAGGTTTTGCGGAATGTTTTGCGGATATCGAATGCGAGGGCAACACAGGTCTTTCAAAGGGCAGGAATATCCGCCTTGTGATGGAAAGACAGGGCATAGACGAATGTGTGTATGTAGGCGATACTCAGGGTGACGCAAATGCCGCAAAGGAAGCGGGTATCCCCTTTATACACGCGGCTTACGGCTTCGGCAAAGCTGACAGCTGTGCCGCGGTGCTTGATGATATAAGAAAGCTCCCCGAGGTCGTTAAGACTTTACTATAAAGCAGGGAAAGATATTATGGATACTTTGCTTGAAAAACTTGAGAGCCTTGTGGGTTCGGACGATTTTGAGTATGAATCGGAAGATATAATATCCGAGATGGAAGCAGAGGGAGCGGGCTTTGAGACAATAGATGCTCTGCTGGGTATCATGGAACGGCATCCGCTGGATGATTTTGGTATGCCGGGGGCTATGGTTCATTTTATAGAGCGTTTTTATCCCGAATTTCTTCCGCTGCTGATAGCTTCGGTAAAGCGTGCGCCGTCTTTGCATACGGTTTGGATGCTCAACAGGTGCATAAACGGGGCAAAGGACAAAAGCGAGCTGCTCTCCGTACTCGAAAGCGTTATCAATAACGAAAATGCCGAAATCGCCGTGAGGGACAAGGCAAAGGAATTTTTTGAATATCAGTCGGGCAGCGCGAACTGACCCGAAATCAAATAAAAAGAGAGGTAAGCACAATGACTACCACAAAAACAAGGATAACCGAGCTTCTCGGTGTAAAGTACCCCATACTTCAGGGCGGCATGGCATGGATAGCTGAGCATACTCTTGCCAGTGCTGTGACAAACGCAGGCGGCGCGGGAATAATCGCGGGCGGTTCTGCACCGATAGACTATCTGCGTGAGCAGATCAGGCTTACAAAGGAAGCTGTCGGCGACAAGCCCTTCGGTGTGAACATCATGCTGATGAGCCCTAACGCGGAAGACCTTGCAAAGCTTGTCATCGAAGAGGGCGTGCCCTTTGTTACAACAGGTGCGGGCAATCCCGGAAAGTTCATGGAGGGCTGGAAAAACGCAGGCATAAAGGTAATACCTGTTGTACCCAGCGTTGCCCTTGCAAAGAGAATGGAGAGAAGCGGTGCGGACGCAGTTATCGCTGAGGGTACCGAATCAGGCGGACACATTGGCGAGAACACCACCATGTGCCTGGTGCCTCAGGTAGTCGATGCGGTTGAGATACCTGTTATCGCGGCAGGCGGCATAGCTGACGGCAGAGGAATCTGCGCAGGCTTTATGCTGGGTGCTGAGGGCGTACAGGTCGGCACACGTTTTCTGGCGGCTGAGGAGTGTCAGATACACCCGACTTACAAGGAACTGGTCATCAAGGCAAAGGACACTGACAGCGTAGTTACAGGACGTACTACGGGTCACCCATGCAGAAACGTAAAGACCAAGTTCTTAAAGCAGCTGGCTAAGCGCGAGATGGAGGGCGGTATCGACCCCGACGAGTTCGAGAAGATAACCCTCGGTGCGCTGAGAAAGGCAGTTCAGGACGGCAATCTGGATGAGGGTTCGTTCCTGTGCGGCGCTATTGCGGGCATGGTAAATGAAGTCAAGCCTGCAAAGGATATAATCGAGGAAATGTTTGCACAGGCAGAAGAAATACTGAGCAAATAATATGGCAGATAAAGAATACATAGAAAAGCGTTCTTTTACGATATGTCCGCGGTGCGGAGGGAAACTCATAAGCGGGCGCATATCTGTTCCGACAGACAAAAAGTACGCGAATTTCGGACCAACGAAATTATTGCTTCGGGAAACTGCGGAAATACGGTGGTATTCCAAAAAGACTATCATGAGTCACCGCAATAAGAAATTTTTATCAAGACTGATACCTGCGCGTGCAGACAAATATTGTTATCTCGATGCCGGAGATAAATACCCTGCACCCGCAAAATACTGCAAAAACTGCAATAAGATATTTGCAGAGTTTGATGTATTATAGTATATGACATTGAAATTGCTACATTGCGAACTTCGCAAAAGCATAAACCGTACTTTTACTCGTTCTCAAAGTGCAATTTCTAATGTCGTTTACTATAAGATGACCCGATCTTGAAACTATAAAAACGGAGGAAAATAAAATGGCAACAGCATTTATAACCGGTTCGGCAAGAGGTATCGGTGCGGCTATCGCGCTGAGACTTGCAAAGGACGGATTTGATATAGCTCTCAATGATATCAGCGAGGCTATGTTTGAGGACAACGACATAATGGAAAAGATAGCGGCTGAGGGCGTTAAGGTACAGAAGTTCATATGCGATGTATCAAACTACGCTCAGGCTGAGGAGACTGTAAAGGCTATCAAGGCTGAATTCGGGACCATAGATGTTCTGGTAAACAACGCAGGTATAACCCGTGATGGTCTGATGGCAAGAATGAGCGAGGAGCAGTACGATATGGTCGTTGCTGTAAACCAGAAGAGCGTATTCAATATGTCTAAGTTCGTGGGTAACGTGATGATGAGACAGAAGTCGGGCAGGATAATCAATCTGGCTTCCGTGGCAGGCGTTTACGGAAATCCCGGACAGATAAACTATTCGGCTACAAAGGCGGCTATCATCGGCATGACTAAGACTGTTGCCAAGGAGCTTGGTTCCCGCGGCATAACCTGCAATGCGGTAGCTCCCGGATTTATAAAGACACCTATGACAGACAAGCTGACTGATGACCAGAAGAATGCTATGCTCGGACAGATAGCTATGAAGCGTTTCGGCGAGGTTGAGGATATCGCAGGCGTGGTATCTTTCCTGGCTTCCAAGGATGCGGCTTATGTTACGGGTCAGGTCATCGAGATAAGCGGCGGCATAATGATGTAAGGACATATAGCGAGGAGTGTTTCAATTGAGCAGAAGAGTAGTTATAACGGGTATGGGTACTGTAAACCCTCTCGGCAAGAATGTAGATGAATTCTGGGAGAATATTAAGGCGAACAAGGTAGGTCTCAGCTATGTAGACCAGTTCGACGCTAGTGATTTTCCCGTTAAGATAGTTGGTGCGGTAAAGGATTTTGACCCATCGGCTTACATAGACAAGAAAGAAGCACGCAGAATGGACAGATTCACACAGTTCGCGCTGTATGCTTCAAAGCAGGCGCTGGAAAATGCGGGTTCCGACCTGAAGGATATTGATCCTTACCGTGTGGGCGTTATCATCGGCGTAGGCATCGGCGGACTTAACATGACCGAGGCTGAGGTAACAAAGTTCAACGAGAAGCCCGACAAGGTATCGGTATTCTTCATACCTATGATGATAGGCAATATGGCGGCAGGTACTGTTGCTATGAAGACAGGCTTCAAGGGTGACAACTACTGCACCACCACAGCCTGTGCATCTGCTACACACGCTATCGGTGAAGCTTTCCGCAAGATAAAGGACGGCTATCTGGATGCTTGCATCTGCGGCGGTTCCGAGGCTTGTATCTCACGTTTCGCACTGAGCGGTTTCAACAACATGAAGGCGCTTTCTCAGGCTACCGAGCTTGATAAGGCTTCAACACCTTTTGATGCCAACAGACAG
Organism: Hominimerdicola alba; assembly: GCF_900112155.1. Classification (GTDB taxonomy): domain Bacteria; phylum Bacillota; class Clostridia; order Oscillospirales; family Ruminococcaceae; genus Hominimerdicola; species Hominimerdicola alba_D. Next base: position 100,272 of record NZ_FOKQ01000009.1, read on the forward strand.
GGCTTCGTTCTCGGCGAGGGCGCAGGTATGCTGGTGCTGGAGGAATATGAGCACGCAAAGGCAAGAGGTGCCAATATAATCGCGGAGATAGCTGGCTACGGCGCTTCGGGCGATGCTTACCACATGACAAGCCCCTCTCCCGAGGGTGATGCGGCGGCTCACGCAATGAAGATGGCATACACAGAAGCAGGTCTTGCTCCCGAGGACGTTTCTTACATCAACGCTCACGGCACTTCCACAGGTCTTAACGACAAGTACGAGACCAAGGCAGTAAAGCTGGCGCTGGGTGAGGATGCTGCAAGAAAGACTGTTATAAACTCTACAAAGTCCATGATAGGACATCTGCTGGGTGCGGCAGGCGGCGTTGAGGCTATAATCACAGCGCTGTCGGTAAAGAACGACTTCGTTCACAAGACAGTTGGCTACACCACACCAGACCCCGAGTGCGACCTTGATTATGTTACAGAGGGCAACCGCGAGATGACCGTGAAAGCAGCGCTTTCAAACTCGCTGGGCTTCGGCGGACACAACGCTACCATCTGCATAAAGAAATGCGATTGATTACAGGAGGAGAATTCACCTATGAGTGAAAAGATATACGGTCAGTTTGACCTTGAAACTATTGAAAAACTCGCTGATATAATAAATGCCAAGGAGCTTTCCGAGCTGACTATAACCGACGGCGACAAGACTATAACGATCAAGGGCAAGAGGAATATCCCTGCACCTGCCCCCATGCCGATGATGCCCCCCATGGGTATGCCTCCTGTGGGTGCGCCTGCACCGATGGGCGGTGAAGCTCCCGCTCCTGCTGCGGCAGTAAGCGGTACAAAGGTAACTGCACCTATCGTTGGTACATTCTATGCTGCACCTTCACCGGACAGCAAGCCTTTCGTAAAGGTTGGCGACAGGATAAAGAAGGGTGATGTGATATTCATTATCGAATCTATGAAGGTCATGAGCGAAGTGCCCAGCGAATTCGACGGCGTAGTAAAAGAGATCTGCGTAAACAACGGCGATGCTGTGGAATTCGGCCAGACTGTGATGATACTGGAGTAATGCAGGTTTCCTGAAAGGGACAGGCTTTGTGATAGTCGGAGGTGACGTTATGCATCAGAATGAACTTCACCCAAGGCGCAATTTCATGTTTTTCTGTTTCAGCGTACATATCGTGGGAGCTATGATCCCCATATTATTCGGCAAACTTGATACTGAGCTGCCCGGGGATCTGCCGCTGATCATTTATATACTCGGGGTGCCACTGATGCTGATGCCTGTAAGCTATCTGATACTCTATGATAGTTTCACGTGCGGAAACGACAGAGCGGTGGGCAAGCATTTCAAGGAGATAGGCATATGGCTGGCATTTGTTTTCCCCGTAAGCTATATAATTTATAACATTCTTGACTCTGTTTATGTATACGAGCTTACGGATCATACTTCTGTTGAAGAACCATATGTGATATATATCATAGTATGCTCACTGAGTTTTATTTTCGTGACACCACTTTTCAAGCTCGGACGAATGATAGCAATATCGGTCAAAAAGGCAAGTATGAAAGATATGTACGATTATTACACTGAAAACAGGAACACATATAACGGAGGATAATTGAATGGCAGTTCTTATGAGCAAAGAACTGATGTAAGTGGTGACAGGGAATGAAAAAATTTGCGATACTTCTTCTTTTCTCTGCGCTGGCAAATACGTTGGGTGAACTGATACTATATTGTTTTGTTATACAGATGCACGCTTCTATAAACGGGCTGTTTGTACATTGTCTGTTCGGCGTGATAGCAGGATTTATGATGTACAGTATCTTTTCACCGATCATAAAGCGTATGGATTATAAGAAACACAACGCCAAAGAGATATATGGCTCGTATATCGGCGGTCTCTTGATAGGTAGCTTTGCAGCGCGGACTATAAGCGAAAACTTTAAGATGAATTTATTCAGCAGTGATCACCATTATTTTGAGTATGAGTGGTTTTTTGCCTTGATCGATATGCTTATTGACGAAGCGTACGCATGGATGATACCATATGTATTTCATATAGGATATTTGGGCATAGCTGTCTTTCTGCTGGAAAGACTGATCAAAAACCTTGAATCGGACCGCGAAAAAGAAGCAGAGATCAGAAACAAAAAAGAAGTAAGAAATTTTACTGACGACCTTAAAAAGGCAAGTAAAGGAAAGCTCTCTATGCCTCACGGCACGATAAAAAAGGACGTGGTAAAACAGCCTTACGATTCTCTCGGCAGTATACCGTCTGTTTTCCAAGATGAGGCGCACCGCGGCAATAGAACACTACAGCCCTTCAAACAGAATATGGAGATCATAGATCTGAATACTCTTTTCGACAGCAGTGCTGTAAAACATAATACAACGGAGGAATAGATATGGCAGTTCTTATGAACAAAGAACAGATAATGGAAATTATCCCTCACCGCGATCCTTTCCTGCTCATCGATGAGATAAATGAGCTGGAGATCGGCAAGAGGGTAAAGGCTACAAAGTACATAAAGGCAGATGATTTCTGGTTCAAGGGTCATTTCCCCGAGTACCCTGTAACTCCCGGCGTGCTGATGGTAGAGATGTGCGCTCAGGCGGGTGCGGTGGCTCTGCTGGCACTTCCCGAGAACAAGGGCAAGATCGGATTCTTCGGCGGTATCAATGACTGCAAGTTCCGTCAGCAGGTAGTACCCGGAGATACGCTGGAGATCGAAGTTGAGATAATCAAGGTCAAGGGACCTATCGGCGTGGGCAAGGCGCTGGCTACCGTGGGTGGCAAGAAGGCTGTTTCATGTGAGATAACCTTTGCAATAAAGTAGATCAGGAGCAAGCTATGTTTAAAAAGATCCTAATTGCCAACCGCGGCGAGATTGCGGTGCGCGTTATTCGTGCTGCCCGCGAACTGGGCATAAAGACTGTTGCAGTCTATTCTACCGCGGATAAAAATGCTCTGCACGCTATGCTGGCTGACGAGGCTGTATGTATAGGCGGTCCCCAGAGCAAGGACAGCTATCTTAATGTACGGGCTATAATCTCCGCCTGCGAGATAACAGGGGCTGAGGCTATACACCCCGGCTTCGGATTTTTGTCCGAAAATGCGGCATTTGCACGTATGTGTGAAAAGTGCGGCATAGTATTCATCGGACCTCGTGCCACTTCCATCGAGATGCTGGGCGACAAGGCTCAGGCTAAGGAAACGATGAAAGAGAACGACGTTCCCGTAATAATGGGCAGTGACGGCGCGATATCAAATATCCATGCTGCAAAGACCCTTTCACGCGATTTGGGCTACCCCGTGCTTGTAAAAGCATCGGCTGGCGGCGGCGGACGCGGAATAAGAATAGTCCGCAGTGAGGAAGAACTTGAACCTCAGATGAAAGCCGCAAGGCAGGAAGCTCTTGCCTGCTTCGGAAATGACGAGGTATACATAGAGAAGTTCATCGAGAACCCCAAGCATATCGAGATACAGATACTGGCTGACGATTACGGCGATGTGATATATCTCGGCGAGAGAGACTGCTCGATGCAGAGAAGAAACCAGAAAGTGCTGGAAGAAGCGCCCTCACCTGCGCCTTTCATGACACAGGAGCTCCGCGAGAAGATGGGCAAGGCGGCTGTTACCGCGGCTAGAGTATGCGGTTACAGAAATGCGGGTACTATCGAATTTCTGGTGGACAAGGACGGCAATTTCTACTTTATGGAGATGAATACCCGTATACAGGTGGAGCACCCCATCACTGAGGCTGTTACAGGCATCGACCTTGTTAAGCAGCAGCTGCTGATTGCTTCGGGCGAAAGACTTTCCATCAAGCAGGAGGACGTAAAGCTCACAGGTCACGCTATCGAGTGCCGTATAAATGCCGAAGACCCCACCAAGGATTTCAGACCTTCCCCCGGAAAGATAAACTCCATGTTCATCCCCGGCGGATTTGGTGTGAGAGTGGATACAGCGGCATATGTGGGCTACGAGATACCGCCTTATTACGATTCTATGATAGGCAAGCTGATAGTCCACGGCAAGGACAGAGAAGAAGCTATCGCAAAGATGAACTGGGCTCTTGCAGAGTTCATAGTTGACGGTGTTTCCACCAACGTGGATTTCCAGCTGAAACTTATACGCCGCCCCGAATTCATCGCGGGCGATTATGACAACGGTTTTCTTAACCGCACAGACATCTTAGCCGATGAAAGAGGTGAAGGCTGATGCAGTTTGAGGACTTTTTCGCAGTTGTAAGAGAACGTCTCGGCAGTGACAAGGGCGAGGACAGTTCTTCAAGGAAAAAGACCGATATCCCCACAGGACTGCTTTTTAAGTGTCCCAGATGCAGGAACGTGACGTTTATTGAGGAATTCAATCAGAACGGCAAGGTATGCCCCAACTGCAATTATCATTCTAGGCTGACAGCCAAGGAAAGGCTGAAAATAACTGTTGACGACGGAAGCTTCCGTGAGTTTGACAGAAAGATGATATCGAAAAACCCGATAAACTTCCCTGGGTATGACAACAAGCAGAAGGAGCTCCGCGAAAAGACAGGGCTTACCGATGCTGTGCTTACGGGCAGGGCTAAGATACGCGGTGAGGACATAGTCATCATTGTTATGGATTCAAACTACATGATGGCTTCCATGGGCAGTGTTGTCGGCGAGAGGATAACCCGCGCCATTGAGTACGCTACTGCTCACAAGCTGCCTGTAATAGCTTTTACGGCTTCCGGCGGTGCAAGAATGCAGGAGGGTATAGTATCCCTTATGCAGATGGCTAAGACATCCGGCGCTGTGGCAAGGCACAATGAGGCAGGCGGGCTGTATATCTCCGTTATGACCGACCCCACCACAGGCGGTGTTACCGCAAGCTTTGCTTCGCTGGGCGATATCATAATCGCTGAGCCCAAGGTGCTTATCGGCTTTGCGGGCAGACGTGTCATTGAGGGCACTATCAAGCAGAAGCTCCCCGATGATTTCCAGTCGGCGGAATTCATGCTGGATAACGGCTTTGTTGATATGATAGTTGAACGCACCAAGATGAGGAGAGTTCTCGCTCATCTGATAAAGCTTCACAAAACTCCCGAGGTAAAGGAGGTCGCTGAAAATGAATGAACAGCTTTCGGCAAGCCGCAGGCTTGATATAATCAGGCACAAGGGCAGACCTACCGCCCTCGATTACATACCTATGATATTCGACGAGTTCTTTGAGATGCACGGCGACAGGCTGTGCGGCGATGACAGGGCTATAATCGGCGGTGTAGCTTCTTTCGGGGGCACACCTGTAACTGTCATAGCCGAGGTCAAGGGTCGCGACCTTGAAGAAAATCAGGAGTGCAACTTCGGTATGCCCCATCCCGAGGGATACCGCAAGGCTTTAAGGCTGGCACGTCAGGCTGAAAAATTCCACAGACCTGTTATATGCCTTGTTGACACTCCCGGTGCTTACCCCGGTGTTGAGGCTGAAAAGAGAGGTCAGGGCGAGGCTATAGCCCGCAACATAATGGAGTTCATGACCCTGAAGACCCCTGTTATATCCATAATACTGGGTGAAGGCGGTTCGGGCGGTGCATTGGCGCTGGCAGTATGCGATGAACTGGCTATGCTGGAGAACGCTTTGTACTCTGTAATATCCCCCAAGGGCTTTGCAAGTATCCTCTGGAAAGACGCTTCCCGCGAGCGTGAAGCCTGCGATATCATGAAGATAACTGCAGAGGATCTAGTAAGATTAAAGGTGTGCGATCACATCATTCCCGAGGCTGACGGAGGGGCTCACAATGACCCTACTCAGACCGCGGAAAACATTTCGGCTTTTATTTCAGAAAGTCTTCAAAATTTACAAAGAAAATTTCAAAAAGGGCTTGACGAAATGATAAATAGTCGCTATAATAAGTTTAGGGTTGTCGGAGACTTTGAAGAGTTTCCGCATTCTGATACGACGCAGGGCGAATGCTTTGCTGAGAATTCCAGTAATGTATAGAATGGAGGGAAATGAACATGGTATTTGACAAGATTCGTGAGATCATTGTTGAGCAGCTCGACGTTGACGAGGATAAGGTAACAACAGACGCTTCTATCACTGAAGATCTGGGTGCTGACTCTCTGGACGTTGTTGATCTGGTCATGAATATTGAAGAGAGCTTTGATCTTGAGATCCCCGATGAGGAAGTTGAGAACATCAAGACTGTTGGCGACATCGTTAAGTTCATCGAGGCTAAGACCGAGGAGTAATTTCCGGAATTTTAAAAGTCCGCATATGCGGGCTTTTTTATTTTGTCCGGATAGTATTGAATAATTTTAGCCCCGAAGTGGATTGCTGGTCGCTTCGGGGCGTTGTTAATTTACATCGGGTATTGTTGGGATGGATGATTGCTGTGGGTGGATAGTTTGTACGTATGCATACGGTCGCATCGTTTGGAATGTCAGCGCATACTTTGGGTATTCGCTTGTTTGCGAGTTTTCGCCCCTCGTTCCTCGGGGCGAGAAATCAACGAGCTATCGCCGTTGATTTCGGGCGCGGCAATAATTTACGCTAATAGAAAGAGCGTGGACGTTTGATTGTCCACGCTCATATTGTTGTTATTGCCGCGCCTTATTTGGGGCGTGAGTTTGTTGTGCTATTTATTGCGTTGTTGCCGCATCGCTTTGGCGCCTTGACCGAGAGGCTCTGCCTCTCGAGCTCTCCGCAAGCCTTTCGCGAAAGGCTTGATCCAAAGCTCCCCTCCTTGGCAGTTTGCGCAAGATCGTGTTTAGTCCTCAGACTTTTCTTTTTCCTTAGCTTTCTTTGACTTATTCTTTGCGGCTTTTTCTTCCTCTTTCTTGATCTCCGTCGCCATTGTCATAAGGTCGGGGAGTTTTTCACGGGTTATGGTGAGATCGTTGTTATACATGGTGATAAGGTCTTTTTCGGTGTTGAATTCTTCCGAAAGTCCGCCTTCCTCGTTTACCATACAGCTTCCGCCCCATTGTCCGATATACGCCCACATAGCGTGTTCATCGGCAAGATTTTGTATAAGTGGCATACGATCGCATTCGCTCATAGCTATTGGCTTGCCGCCGGCTACGTTCTGAAGATATAGCAGTGCATTCACCTGACCGCTCTTATCGCTGCCGTATACGTCCGCTGAGAGGACATCGCAGTAATCTCCGCCAACGTACCAGTTGACGTTCTGCGCCGACCATACCCATACCAGATTATGCAGACCGTGGTAGCCTGTCATGCGGGCGTACATCGTCTGCCAGAGCCATATATAGGAATCTGCATCCTTGCCCCACCAGTACATACCGTTTGAAGCTTCCTGCAAGGGTCGCCACAGCACTGGCACGCCGTCGTCACGGAGTTTTATCAGCTGTTCGGATACCTTATCTATATCGTTGATTATTTTGAGACATTCATCTGAGATAGTGCCTTCCTCAGCCATTTCTGCCAGGGTATCGGGGTCAAGCAGGGCTATGCTTTCGTCAGTGACTGCCTTGGTTATATCGAATTTTGCATTCTCGGCATATACGCTTTCGCTGTCATCGGGCTTGTTAGGGGAAGTCCAGTTCCACATATATCCCACAAGACCGCCGTCCTTGTGCCATGTGAGGGCTTCTGATATCTCTGCGGCGGACTGATCGGCGTACTTGGTGCTGGTGACGTACATCATGTCACCAAGGCGGATAGCGGGGTATTTGCCTGTAACGCTATGTATCAGTTCGCTTTCGTAATTTGTGCCTGCGGTATCATTCTGGGCGAGGAGCACTCTTGTGCCGTAGTTATTGCAGATAAGTCTGTACAGAGCCTTTGCGTTGTACTCGGCTTCCTTATCTGAAAGCACAGCCCCTGTGGCATTTAGGCTCAGTTTGCTTATCTCGTCGCTGGCGATGACCTTTACTTGGTCGATATCGACTAAACCTGTCTCGGGTATGAACGCCACCTTGTGCTTGCCTTTTTTCAGCTTGACGTTCTTGAAGGAGATGTTCTCGAATCTGCCCTCGTTGTCCTCGTTTACAACGGTGAATTCGCTGTACTTGCTGCCGTCAAGGCTGAATCCGCCGCTTGCAGCTTCGTCGGAGCCCACTGTCAGTACTATATTATAGAACTGGTCTGTGGGGACATCAAATTCAAGCTCCCAGTCGCCTTCCTGAGAAATGCCCGAAACATAGCCGCTGCCCTCATAGCCCTTGCGCTTTGAAGCTTCTGCGGCAGTACCGCTCAGTTTGCCTTTTTCCGCCTGATAGGTCTTTTCGGACTTCTTGTATTTAAGCTCCGCCGCCTTTATCTTGACTTCCTTGAAGCTTTTGACTTCATCTTTGGTCTCTTCCTCTTCAGGCACTGGGGTGACTACCTCTTCCTCGGTGGTCTCCTCATCTGTGATATCCTCGTCCGCCGTCAGCAGGTCAAGGTCCGCGGTGACGTCCTTGTTATCCTGAATCTCGTTGCCGCACGCCGCTAAGCAGCCTGACATCAGCACTGCCGCGATAACGGCTGATAAAAATCTCATCTTCATTTTACTGTTTACTTTCCTCTCTTGCTACATTCAGATATCGGGCAGCCATCCGCTGTCCTCATCCCAGGTCAGGTCCATATCATCAAGGTTTACGTGCCATCGGCAGCCCTGAAGATATCTTGTCAGCTCTGTCAGACATTCGAGCCAGTAACATAGTATATCATAAACGATGTCGCTGCCTGCGGGCAGGGCTGTTGAGCCTTGCAGCACTGTATCCTCTGAGCTGAAATTTCCTTCATACAGGCAAAAATCCTCGTACTTTTCCTCAAAGGGATACTGTGTGCAGTATCTGTCAACTATCGCACTGACCTCTGCCTTTTCTTCATCGTTCAGCCCGTGGTCTCTTCTGGCCTCGTAATATATCGACACCGACATCGTCATTCACCTCTTTTATATTTTTATCCGAACACTATCTCAAAACTTCTGTCCGCCTTTGTACTTACAACAATGCAGTCATCGCAGTATTCAAAGTCTGCGCTGACGGACAAAGGTTTGCAGCCCTCGGGGAGGACTATGGTGCATTTGCCGTCCTGTATCGGGGTCACGGTGCATCTGGTGGGACGGGAGTTCTGCCATTCGCAGTCCACCGTATATCCGCCCCTTGCGCGAAGTCCCCTGAAACAGCCGTTTTTCCAGTCGGGGCTGAGTGCGGGAAGAAGCTGTATCTCGCCGTTATGGCTTTGCAGAAGCGCTTCGGTAATACCAGCCGCCGCACCGAAATTTCCGTCTATCTGGAAAGGCGGGTGCATATCGAACAGGTTGTCCGAAGTTGAATTCGCCAGCAGAGCCGCGATATTCTTCTTGACCTTTTCGCCGTCGCGGAGTCTGGCCCAGTGGTTGATTATCCATGCCCTTGACCAGCCTGTGTGTCCGCCGCCGTGGGAAAGCCTGCGCACGATGGTCGCCCTTGCGGCTTTTGCAAGTTCGGGGGTATGTCTTACGGATATGATATCCGCAGGATACAGGGCGTAAAGCTGGCTGATATGCCTATGCCCCGGCTCGGCTTCATCGTAGTCTACCGCCCATTCCATTATCTGCCCGTACTTGCCTATCTCGGGCTTGGGAAGTTTATCCCGCATTTTGCACAGCATTTCACCGAAATCTTTGTCTGTATCAAGAATTTTACCCGCTTCGATAACTGCGGTGAAAAGCTGACAGATTATCTGGCTGTCCATTGATGGACCTATACATACCGAGCCTTTAGCGCCGCTTGCGGTGATATAGGTGTTTTCGGGAGATACCGAGGGCGCGGTGACAAGTCTGCCGCTGCCGTCGTCTATCAGGAAATCCACAAAGAACTTTGCGGCTTCTTTCATGGTATCGTATTTCTGTGCAAGGAAGTCCTTATCCCGCGTGAAAAGCCAGTGCTCCCATATATGTGTACACAGCCATGCGGCTCCTGTCACCCACTGAGTACCTGGTATCCAGCGGTCTTGTGGTGCAGTATCGCCCCAGATATCGGTGTTGTGGTGGCAGACGAATCCGTCGCAGCCGTACATCTCGCGGGCGGTTTCCCTGCCATGGGGCCGCATACGCTCGATATGGTCGAACAGGGGCATATGAAGTTCCCCGAGACCGCAGGGTTCAGCGCACCAGTAATTCATTTCGGTGTTGATATTCACCGTGAACTTGCTGCCCCATGCAGGCCACATATCCTTGTTCCATATACCTTGCAGGTTCAGTGGGAGCGTGCCCTCGCGGCTGCCCGATATCATCAGGTATCTGCCGAAATCGAAATACAGCGTAATTAGACCGTTATCCACCTTGCCTGCCTTTACAGCGGCAAGCCTTTCATCGGTAGGCAGAGTGCTGTCGGCAGTATCTTCAAAGGACACTGAAGCTCTGTCAAAGAAACTTCGGTAATCCTCGGTGTGTTCTTTCAGAAGTTCATCGAATGTCTTTTCTGCAGCGGTGATAACATCAAGCTCGGCTGCCTTTTTGTAGTCGGTCACACGGAAATTGGTCTGTGCGCCGAGTAGTATTGTCACGCGGTCGCAATCCTCGGTGACGATACTGTTGCCCCATCTGCGGACTGTGCCGCCATCGCCTTTAACACGTACATAAGCGGCAAAACGTATGCCGTCCTCAGAACCACTTCCGCCGTAATAGAGGATATCCGTGTCGTTCACAGGGGTGTTGTCATCGAAATAGTCATCCCGCCCGTCTATGCCGACTTTTACCGATACAGAGGCAGGCTTGTCGGCTTCGATGCACACCGCCATGACCTGCGCAGGTTCTGAGCATATAACGCGCCTTGTGAAATTCGTGCCGTTTAGGGAATAGCGTGTCTCGCAGACAGCATTTTCGAGGTCGAGGGAGCGGCTGATGTATTCACAGGTGCCCTCTTTATAATGGTATATAGTGAGGTCGCCAAGGGGCATATAGTGCCGCTGGCTTTCGGGTGTGCCGCAGAAAGCTTCGTCAACTATCTTTTCGGCTTCTGCTATCCTGTCTTCACGGAGAAGCTGTCTCACCTTTTCGAGATTCGGGAGAGCGGAGGCGTTATCGCGCTTGCGGTATCCTCCCGACCATATTGAGTCCTCGTTGAGCTGTATAGTCTCGCAAACAGGCTTGCCGAAGCACATACCGCCTATCCTGCCGTTGCCCACAGGCAGAGCAACATTCCAGTCCTCTGCGGGGGTCTTGAACCATATCTTTTTGTTGACCATAAGCTCACCGCCATTCCTTTGAAAAGACATATATATAAATATTATAGCATATCCGAGAACAAAAGTAAAGTCACGCGGGAGAATTTCTCTTCCTTGCATGGTGGCAGAGCCTTATCAGGCTTTGTTAAGAGGGCTATCGGGTTACTGAAATGTCATTGAAGTGCGGTTGTATATTATTACAAAAGGGGTGTCAAAATGCCGCCTTTTTACCGCGGAAAAGATGGTAAAAAATCGGCTCGTAAAAGGTCGAAAATGCTGATTTTTCGGGCATTTTTTCTTTTAAATAATAGTTAAAATATATAATCAAGTACAAGAAATATCCGAAAATACGGCGATTTTGTTGTGCATAGCCTACAAAATTTCAGGTTAATCATAGCTTTGAAGTGTTTACAAAATGGAAAACCGATGTAACCTTATTGTAATCTTTGGTGAAATGTGTTATTATAGTCATCGTGAACAAAAGAGAGAGATTAATAACCACAGATAAATGAGAAAGGATTATAATATGACTAAACTGAAGATCGCAGCTGTTATCGTTTGTATGGTAGCCACAGGAGCTTTCGCAGGATTTACATATCAGGCGGCAAACAATAATGGCAGCGCAGATGAAAATGTAACTGTTAAGACATTCTCCGAGCTGACCACAGATGACGAGGATACCACCGACGGCGAGACTACCTCCGATGAGACTGTGACCGATGAAGAGACTACTTCTGATGAAACAACAGCTGAGGAAGATATCACTGTTGTGACAACAGCAGTTACCACTAAGAAGGCTGAAAAGAAGACCGAGAAGACTTCCAAGAAAACTACCAAGACCTCTGCTGAAGAGAAGAAGGTAGAAAAGAAGGCAGCATCTGCACCCGCAGTTACTACAGTTCCCGTTGTTGAGGAAGTTCCCGAGACAGTTACTGAGCAGTATTACGAAGAGCCCGTTTACGAGGAAACTCCCGTATATGAGGAGCCCGAGTACGTTGAGAGCGAGCCTGTTTATGAGGAACTGCCCGCTGAAGAGACTTCTTCTGAAGAGCCTGCACCCGCTGAGGAAACTCAGGAAGAGGAGCAGCAGGACAACGGCAGAAAGATACAGGTAACAGATGAAGAATACATCTGGCTGTGCAATGTTGTTGGTCATGAGTACGGTGCTAACTGGATAAGCGAGTACGAAAAGGCTAAGGTCGTTGAGGTAGTTATGAACCGCGTTAACGACCCCAGATTCCCTAACACAATATGGGGCGTACTTACTCAGCCCTACCAGTTCTCTGGTCTTGAGTGGACACTTTACCTTGGTACTTATTCCTATCAGGTAACACCCAGCGTTATGGCAGCTGTTGATATGTACCTTGAACACCCCGAGGATTTCAACCACGGTTATCTCGGTTTCTGGGGCGACGGCAGCATGAACCATTTCTATTCTATATAAGATATAATTAGGTATAAATTTCCTGTTCTATATAAATTAAGAGAGACTGCTTCGGCAGTCTCTTTTTTATGCATAAAAATGCACTTCTGTCAATGTGGTGACAGAAGTGCTTTGCCTTTTCTTATTTGTATCAGCGGTAGCTGCCGTGCTGTTCTTTGAATCTCTTTTTATCCTCGTACATCGCCTGATCGGCGCGTTTGAACACAAGCTCAAATGTGTTGTCGTCAGAGGCGTAATCCGCTATGCCGACAGCGGCAGAATAGCGCAGCCAGGGGTCCGGGTCTTCATTTTCATAGGATTTGTTCAGGGAGGCTTTAAGTCCTTCCACAAGGCTTTGCCTGTTTTCAAGGTCTTGTCCCTGCAGTATCGCCACGAATTCATCGCCGCCAATGCGGTAAACAGGGGAGTGCTTGAAAGTCTCGCATATCAGGTGGCAGCAGCCTTTGATGTACATATCTCCCGCCTTGTGACCGTATACATCGTTTATCCTCTTCAGGTCGTTCATATCCACCATAACGATGGCAAAATCACACTGACCGTCAAGTATAGCCTCGTTGATCTCTTTGACTTTCTTGTTGTAAGCGGCCTTGCTGCCTACACCTGTGAGAGTATCACGGTAAGCTTCCTCGCTTATCTGACCTATCTGGGCATCCTTTGTCCTGATATCGTCTTCGGCCTGGCTGAGATTGTGCATATATTTCAGGTTGTTCTTCATGAATGCTATGAACAGCTGATATATTACCTCAATTTCATCGCCGGTATGGATATTGAGATTTTCCATGATCTTGATGTTTTCCTGATGATCGGATTCTTTTTCGTAGGAGAACTTATCAGTAGCAGTCTTCATACGGTCTATGGGACCTGTGATATTCTTACGCATATACCATATATCAAGTATGGCGATGAGTATCATGATGACAACAAGGGCAATAAACAGACCCAGCACAAAGAGTATATCCTGCTTGTGAAGATCTTCCATTGAAAAATCCACGCATACATGGCAGCAGTACTCGCCTTTGCTGTTGAAAACTGGGCGCATATAGGTAAGCATATATCCGTCTTCGGTATCACCTGTCAGTACGGGTATCTCCCTGCCTGCACAGAGGTCGTCCATGTACTCCATCACAGCGGGGTCAGGATCGTACAGCGTTCCCGGCGGGTCGGCATCAAGGCTGTAATCGCTGTCGAGATCGAATATTACCTCGCCGCCCTCGGGTATGAAGTGATATACATACATATACATCACATCGGGGTAGTTCTCTTTCAGCCGTATGAGGTCTTCGCGTATATCGTTGTATTCTTCAAGCTCAAAATTCTTTTCAAGGTACAGAGGTATCTTATCCGCATCAAAGGTATTCGCCATAAGCTGTGTGGCGCTTTTTCCCATGGCAGTATATTCTTCGACTGTTCGTCTTTCAAACCTGAAGTAGACAAGTACTATGACTGTAATGATTATCAGAAGAAAGCTGGTGATGATCAGGAATGGTAATCGGATAGAAACCGAAAGACGTGTTTTAGTAAGTTTTGATGAGGTAGTTTCGGTATTTCTCATAGCAGATCACCTTCTTACATTTGTACAGCGTTACTAAAGAAAATATAAACAGGAAGAATATGCCAATAATTTGTTGTGTATACTTTATTATATCATATATTATCCAAAAAATCAATATAGATAGGAAAAATTTTCGAGAGGAATCACATTAATAATGCAAAATGGTGCAGAATGGTGATATTTTAATTCCGTTACTGTGGACTTTCGTGTAAAATTATAGCTTTGTACTATTTTTTTATGTTTTATTCGATTGACATTTTCAAATAAGATGATATAATGGAAAAAAGTAACTTTTATTGAAAGGAGAGATGCTATGGATAAGGAATATTTTGACAGCTCTGCCGCTAAGATAAAATATACGCCTTTTGGCATATTTGTAGATCAGGCGGGATATACTCCCGAACGCAGAAAGATAGCTGTGATGCCCTTTGAAACCGAGGATTTTACGGTGTGTGACGCGAATGGCGATACCGTATTCTCAGGCAAGACCGCATATTTCGGCTATGATGAGGATTCGGGGGATACTGTGCGTACTGCTGATTTTTCCGAACTTAAAGCCGAGGGCAGCTACCGTGTACACGCGGGTGGCAGGACTTCTGCGCTTTTCCGCATAGGCGGCGATGTTTATGACAAGCTGTTATATGATACATCCAAAGCCTATTATTATCTGCGATGCGGATGCGAACTTGAACCAGAATATGCGGGCGCATACCATCACAAGCCATGCCATTGTTCGGCAGCATCTTTGTATGAAGATAGCAGTATCTCGCTTGATGTTTCGGGCGGCTGGCATGATGCGGGAGATTATGGCAGATACGTTACTGCGGGGGCAGTGGCGGCGGCACATCTGCTTTATGCTTATAAGCTTTTCCCCGATGTTTTTGACAATCTGAAGTTGGATATCCCCGATGGCGGTATGCCCGATATCCTCACCGAGATACGCTATGAACTTGAATGGCTGTTGAAAATGCAGCGTGAGGACGGCGGGGTCTATCACAAGGTCACCACCATGCAGCACGCGCCTTTCATCATGCCCGAGGAGGATACCGCCCCGCTGGTGGTATTCCCTGTGTCATCAATGGCTGTGGCTGACTTTTTGGCTGTTACAGCGCTGGCAAGCGGTATCTACAAAAACTTCGACAAAAGCTTTGCGGAAGTTCTGTGCAAAGCGGCGAAAAAGTCTGCTGACTGGCTGGAAGCAAATCCTGAGTTTATCGGCTTTAAAAATCCCGATGGCTGCAATACGGGCGGATACTATGAGCGTGATGATAACTCTAACAGGTACTGGGCTTATGCTGAGCTGTACGCGCTGACGGGCGATACATTATATAAAGACAAGATGCTGGCACAGATGGCGAAGAATTTCCCGCTGACAGAATTTGGCTACGGTGAAGTTGGCGGACTGGGCTCGCTGGCTTATATATTGGCAGAGCAGGGAAGTTCGGACGAAACTGCGGATAAACTGAAAAAGGCTTTTGCCGACCATGCCGAGAAGCTTAAAAAGCTTTCGGATAAATGCGGCTACGGTCTGGCGCTTGACCGCATGGGCTATCACTGGGGCAGCAATATGACCGTTATGAAGAACGGCATGGTGTTCGCGGTGAATAATCTGCTGAACGGTGATGACGCTTCAAAGGAATATGCTGCAAATCAGCTTGATTATCTCATGGGCAAAAACGCCCTGGGCATCAGCTATGTATCGGGTGCCGGAGAATTCCGTGTGAATGAACTGCATCTGCGCCCCGCCTTTGCTGACGGCATAGATGAATGTATACCCGGCATGGTATCGGGAGGACCGAACAAGGGGCTCAACGACCCCTTTGCACAGGCGGCTATTCCATTGGATACTCCGCCGATGAAATGCTTTGCAGACCTTCCTGCAAGTTACTCGCTAAACGAGATAACCATATACTGGAACTCACCTGCGGTGTTTGTGCTGGCATTTTTGAAATAAGATAAAATACTCAGCCGTGCAGGTCGTTGTGACTTGTGCGGCTTGATTTTTTAGCGGAGATCTGCCCTTGCAAAAGCCGGAGGAGAACCGAGCGGTATGGTCACGGTATCACAGTATTGTGAGAATAGTGCGTATTCCATAAAGTTCAAAGTTCCCGACCTTGAAAATTGTTTCTTCGTCTGATTGAAAAATGCCCTATGATATGTTATAATACATAACGAAATTTCAATATCAAAACAGATAAGATAAAAGGAGAAACAAAATGAAGCTGAAAAGATCACTTCTCGTCATTACGACTTTTGCGCTTATGCTGACATCATGCGGAATATTCGCTGAAAATGATGAGGATATCAAAACAACAAGGAAAGCGACTTCTGTGACCAGTAACCGTGATGGCAGGCTTTTTAAAATCTCTGATGATGATGACCCTGCCGAGGAAGATGCTTCACCACAGAAAAAGATGCCCGCTTACCCCGACCTTGCACCCATACCCAGTATACCCGATATCGCAGCAGGTTCTCCTGATGACGGTTCATACCCTGTCGCAGGCGGCGAATCGGGCTACTATGATGAATACGGGCACTACCATTACAGTGCCGATGAACTTTATAATGAAATGTATAACGCCTGCATGGAATACCGTGACGTGATCTATCTTGACGGTGTTTTCGAGGACGCTGATTTTCAAAATGCATTTAATAAGGTGTTTCTTATGAATCCCGACGTGTTTTGGGTAAATAATATCAGATATCAGACATTTGAGGATTGGACTGCAAAGCTGGATTTCGATATATATGACGGCATTGACCTCAGCAAAGTCTATGCTATGCATGAGGAAGTTATCAATAAGGCAGACGAGATAGCCGCCATGGCAAAGAAGATGCCCACAGACTATGAGAGAATAAAGTTCGTACATGACTACATAATCGAACACACCGAATATGACGAAAAGGTGATAGATACCTATAAAAATTACGCGTATGGCTGTCTTATAAACGGCAAAACAGCCTGCCACGGTTATTCAAAGGCATTTCAGCTTGTTACGAATAGAATGGGATACACCAGCGGGTTAATACGGGGTTTTGCGGATAGTAAACATTCATGGAACTATATTTGGTTTGGTGATGACTATTACTGGTTAGACCTGACGTGGGATGACCCCATCGAAGGCGAATATGCCATGGTGAACCACAATTATTTTATGTGTTCGGATGATACGATGTTAAAAAACAGAACTATCAACGATTACAATGCTTTTATACCGGTCTGTGATCACGATACATACGAATATGAAAAAATGAATGGACTTTACCTTGACAGCTACGATTTTGATATGATCGACTCCCTGATGTATGCCTGCAAAGACGGTCATATAGATCTGCGTTTTGCAAATAAAGAAGCATATGAAGACGCTTATACAGCTTTATATAAAAATGGAGATATATACAAGACCAGTGTTTTCAGCAGACGCACAAATACCTATTTTTCATGGTTCGATGACGACTGGTGCATATCCATCGATTGGTGGGAAGAATAAAAAATGTCCTCCGCTGATTCAGCGGGGGACATTTTTGCCATTATGGCTATCTTTCAGCATATTATATTCACCATATCACTGATGTATCTCAGCCGATACCGAATCAAATTCTTCTGTGATCTCCTTTTCGGGGGCTGATGTTACCAGCGACACGATAACTATAGCGATAACAGCTGTCAGGAATGCGGGGAGGAGTTCGTAAATGGCGAAAATGCCGCCGAGATTAGCTATAACGAACTTCCACAGGAATACCATTACGCCGCCTGCTATCATTCCTGCTATAGCACCCTGTTTGTTGGAACGCTTCCAGAAAAGTGCTGCCAGCATAACGGGACCGAATGTTGCGCCAAAGCCTGCCCATGCAAAGGATACCACACGGAATACCGAGCTGTCCAGCCGGCTTCGGCACATCCGCTGAGGTAGGCAACTCCGGGAAGACCCATAAGCAGCCAGCTGCTCATATCCGATGCTTCGGCACTCATCGCAGTAACAAAGGGTCCCAGCTTTCTGCCGCCTAGGTAGAAATCGCTTACGTTATTGTTTTTCTTCGAGAAAATAACACCTATCACGATCATCATGACCAGATATGCCACGATCGTTATCGGTATTACCATAAAAGTGGTTGGCATATAAATACTTTATATATAGATTTGTGTATATCACCTATACATTATACTATATCTATTGATATATGTCAACTATCTGCATTGAAGTTAAGACTATGATAAAATGAAATATCTGCTTTTTAATGTATATAAAAAATTTAACCTATAAATATATTAAAAAATTAAACTTGACAAAAAGCAACACTTATGTTATAATATTTAACAATGATATGTGCGCAGTTCGGCGGTTAATGGTAAAAATTGGTGTAAAGTGCCATAAACGCGCGAACTCGGCAGTTGGTGTGCTGCTGACCGACACTATATCAGAACAGAAAGATCAGTTTGATACAGAATGATCGTTTCTGTAAGGTGATGTTATACTAAAGTATTACTAAATCAGATTGGAGGAATTTGAAATGTCAAAACCAAAAATGATAGGGAAGAAATTCTTATCAGTACTGTCATCAACAGCGATGGCAGCGTCATGTCTGGCTCTTGTTCCTGCAGCTCCTGCGCTTACTGTTGAAGCGGCTGATACAAGCAGCTACATTTTCTATGATACTTTTGAGAGCGGAACAGATAACTGGTCTGCAAGAGGCAGCTGTACAGCAGCTACAAGCACATCCGCAAAGTATATGGGCTCCAGATCGCTGAATCTTTCCGGAAGAAGCGCTGCATGGAACGGCGGACAGAAATCGCTCAGTTCAAGCACTTTCGTACCAGGCAACAGCTACGCTTTCAGCGCCTGCTTCACAAACATTACGGGTTCTGACCCTACCGAGTTCAAGCTCACACTTCAGTATAACCTGAACGGCACTGCAAACTATGACAAGATCGCTCAGGCGGCAGCAAACCGTGGCGAGTTCGTTCAGCTTTATAATGCAAATTATACTATCCCATCAGGTGCAGAAGACCTGGTACTCGTAGTTGAGACCACAGAGGAGACCTGCGATTTCTATGTTGATGAGATCATTGCTGCCCCCGCAGGCACAAAGATCGACGGACCCAAGTCTAATGCAGTTATCCCAAGAGGTGTAAGAAGAGGTGATATTGACCTTGACGGCAGGATCACAGTGTTTGACCTTATCGAACTCAAGAGAGGTATGAGCAGAGGTATCGACAACGAAACTGCAAAGAAGAATGCTGATATCGACCAGAGCGGCGCTGTCGATGATAAGGACGTAAGCGCACTCGAATCCTTTATCAAGGGTGAGATAACAGAATTCCCTGTGGCTGAACCAGAGAAGAAGCCCTACAATTACAACGGATATCTTCAGTATAAAGAAGCTCCCGGCTACTATTTCAGACAGCCTTCAAATCACGGTACGGTTGTAAAGGAATACTACAACGGCATAAACGGCAACAACGTGATGAACGTTTATCTGCCTTACGGCTATGACAAGTCCAAGAAGTACAATGTATTCTATCTGATGCACGGCGGCGGAGAAAATGAGAACACCTGCTTCAACGATACTTCCATCGAGATCGACCTTATGCTGGATAACATGATCGCAAACGGCGATATCGAGCCCATGATCGTTGTAACTCCTAACTTCAACAAGGCTCCCAGCGCTGATGGCGTATGGGACGAGATGCGCAGAAGCATCATACCTTATGTTGAAGGCAAGTATTCTACCT
This sequence comes from Hominimerdicola alba, assembly GCF_900112155.1. Classification (GTDB taxonomy): domain Bacteria; phylum Bacillota; class Clostridia; order Oscillospirales; family Ruminococcaceae; genus Hominimerdicola; species Hominimerdicola alba_D. The sequence continues at coordinate 120,139 of NZ_FOKQ01000009.1, forward strand.
ACGCAAACGGCAATACCAGCATCGACAGCCTGAGAGCTTCCAGATATCACCGTGCATACGGCGGATTCTCAATGGGCGGCGGTTCAACATGGGCAAACTTCAATAACAACCTGGATATCATCGCATACTTCATGCCTCTGTCCGGACACTGCTGGGACGGTGCAGGAAAAGTACTGAGTGCGGCAAGAAATTCAGGCTTCAAGAAGAATGAGTATTTTGTTCTTGCAGCAACAGGTACCAAGGATATCGCATACGGCAACATGGTACCCATGATAAACGAACTCAAGAAGAACACAGATGTATTTACTTACACAAGTGACTTCTCAAAGGGTAATCTGTACTTCCTTGAAGCTCCCAACAATACTCACTGGTGGGGTTATGTAAGACATTACATTTATGATGCACTGCCTTACTTCTTCCACGAAGGACAGTAAAAGTTCCACGCTCCATCGGAAACGTAAAATTATAAAGAGACCTCCTGTGGTTTGATAGAAACCATAGGAGGTTTTTTGTCTGTATAATACGGAGAAAAGAGAAATCATCAAGTGCCCCATGCTCTGAGACATTTTAAATAACAGCAAAAAGCGCTCACAAAAAATATACCTGCGGTTGCTTTCCGTATCATAAACTCTTTTTTAGTTATGGAATTGACATAATAACTAATTTATGATATAATGAATTGGATTATAAATTTAAAGTTTAATCTGTTTTTTAATCAATTAGAAATTCCAACCCCATAAATCAAACCAATACTGCATTTTAAAGCCTCCTTTTTTGTAGTTTTTTAGTTTTGTTGTTTCTTTTGTTTCGATGGTCTTATTATAATATATTTTTTACAGTTACGATATATTTTTGGAGTAAATGGTATAAAATCAGGAGTAAAATGCATTGATCTATACTATGTGTGGATCTTATATGTAAATATATGTGTTTAAAGAGAGGAGAACCATATGAAGATCGCGATTTGTGATGACCAGATGGTAATACACACCGAGCTGAAAAAACATCTGGAGAATTACGCAAAGAAAAGAAATCTTATAATGATCTACAATGATTTTACCAACGGACTTGACCTTATCGGCAGTCAGAATGAGTATGACATTATTTTTATGGATTATCAGATGGCGGAGATAGATGGTCTTGAGACTGCCAGGCAGATCAGAAAGAAGAATACCGAGACTGCCATTATATTCCTGACCAGCTTTCCTGATATTGTATTTGATACCTTTGAAGTTAATGCATACAGGTTTTTAGTAAAGCCGATAGATGATGATAAGCTGGCATCTGCACTTGATTCATATCTTGCAGAAAATGACGAATCGAACTTCATTCTCATAAAGACCGATGAAGAAAATAAAAAACTGAATATCAATGATATCATTTATATAGAAGCAGCCGATAAATATTGCAATATCAGGACAAATGAGGGTACTGTACTATATAAGAAGACCTTATCTGAAGTTGAAACTATGCTTCCCGAGGATAAATTCTTCCGCTGTCACAGGACATATCTTGTGGGATTCCGCCATATCGTTTCACATACCTCAACAGATATCCTTTTTGATAATAAGGAAAGAGCATTGATAAGCAGATTGAAGCTCACTCCGTTTAAAAAAGCTTTCACAGGCTATATCAAGAGGTATAATTTCAAAAAGGAGAGCTGAAAATGACGATAATATCTTATTTAGTGCTGCTTGTAAATATCTTAGAACAACTTATTTTTGTTAAGCTTGCAAGAACAGTATGTGATTTCAAATCATCACGGATCAGATATCTTGGTTATTTTCTGCTGATACTCACATTGCTTCCTGTGCCTATAATCATGACCAAACCTGATTTCTGTTCCCGAGAATTAGCTATGCTTTTACAATGCATTTATTTCTTTGGACGTTTAGTGGCATACGGCGTATTATTCGAGGAATTCAGCCTGAGAGTACTGTATATTTACTTGCTTTCACAATGGCCGCCGCAGATATATATGAATCTTTGCATTCCATTTATAAAAAAACTAGAGGTTTGTAATCTTGTGGCATTTTCCGCTGATGTAATTATCCTGGCTTTGATATTCATTTATATAAAAAGAAAAAATATCGAGATCATGCTTCGGCAGATCGTCAAATCGTTACCAAGAAAGCTTTACATAAGCATACTTTTACTTTTATTTATAGCAGCAATATTTGTCATGGGAGAAAACCAACCCGATCATGAGCTGTTTTATAAAAGATATATACTGCCATCTATGATAGGCTTGATAGTTTTTGTATTTTCAATAATAAAGATAAGCATATCCGAGGCTGAAAAAAGGACAACGATAGATATGCTTTCAAAACAGGTTGAAAACGAAATAAAGTACTATGAAAAGATAAACACCATTTACGGCGAATTCAGAAGCTTCCGTCATGATTTTAAAAATCACATAATCTGCCTGAGAAGCCTTATAGATGCAAAAGAAAATGATAAAGCCGTAGAGTATATCGATGATATAGAATCACTTTCATCTGTTGAGAAAAAGCAGTACAATACAGGTAATATTATCATTGACGCACTTATGAATGATAAAAACGACAAAGCCGCAACGGTGAACACTAAATTAATGTTTTCGGGAATGGTACCGACCACCGGTATAAGCAATGTCGACCTGTGTATAATAATGGCAAATGCCATAGACAATGCCATTGAAGCCTGCGGCAAGGACACTTCTGAAAAGCCTAAGGAGATAAATGTAAAGGCGGACTTTAAGCAGGGATATTTTTTCTTTAATATCACCAATCCTATCTTTGAGACGGTGGAAATAAAAAGCAACAAGACCATAGCGACCTCAAAGAGCGATAAGGATCACCATGGTTTCGGTGTAGCGAATATACTTCATGTTGTCCAGAAATATGACGGTGAAGCAGATCTGTCTGCGGATGACAAGCAGTTTACACTTGACCTTAATCTGATGCTGAGATCGGAATAGATTTATATTAAACGTCATTGAAATTGCTGGTTTGAGAACTTTCTAATGTCGTTAACTATAAATACCGTTCACTCTAAATAAAATACCGTTCACTCCGTGACAGTAGACAGTATCCTATATTTAGTGATACAATATCTACAGATGAAATGTAATGAGATGATTTGTAATAAAGGCATATCTCTTTATATTTCAAATAGATACAGGCGGGGTGAAACAATTGCAATATATACCACATTTAAATATCTACGCTGAAAACCTGATAACCTATTCTGCAAACATAAAAAAGGCGGATATACTGAAAGTGATACAGCACATCCATGATAATCTTTCGGCGCTGGGGCTTTCGGCTACAGGCAGATTTATATTTACGTTCAAGGATAACAATATCTCCGATGAAACACAGTCGGCTGAAATATACATACCCGTAAAGGGTGAGATAAAGCCTTCGGAAAATTACGGTTCAAAGCTTATCTTCCGTTTGATAAATGCAGTCATGACAAGGCATGAGGGCAGTATCGCGGATATTTCCAGAACGGAAACAGCCCTGAAGGACTATATAAAGAAAAATAATTTTGAACCCATAACAAACGCCTATTATGTAGTTATAAGAAACGGCGATAGCTTCGGTTCGGATTGTGTTTTTGAAGTATATATAGGTACTAACTATAATTCTCTGTAAGATGAAAATAAAAAAGAGGCTGTTGCAACCGCAGCACCCTCTAACCATATCCGAACATCAGAGTAAAAAAACATATTAACTGGTGAAATAAGCTGTTTCAGAGCGCACACCCCCAAGCCCTCTTCAAAAAA
>NZ_FOKQ01000042.1 GCF_900112155.1 Hominimerdicola alba
GGAGGTTTCAATTATGACTGAGAAAGATTTAAAAACTTATCGTATATTATTTCCTTTTGTGTACGATAAGAAACTTACTAAGGAGAATATCAGAGATATAGTTACTGGACCTGCATATAAGGATATGACACCTCGTAACCTTCCTGGCATTGGAAATAAAGATAATCGCCCTATAAGAGATAAAATGTTAAATGATGTAGCAGAAAGATTTAATGATTATTTTCACTCAGACCCACTTGATAAAGATGACTTTAATGAATGGCATAATGAAACTTGTGAACATATTTGTGATATATTTAAACCTACTTCTATTGAATTAAAATATGGAAAAGCCCAAAAGCTTGTCAATATTGCTTTTAAACATTTTCTGCTTTTTGATGATGCTAATGAACGTTATTTTGCTTATTGCCATACGCCGATAGATAATAATGTACTCTCATGGTGCAGAGATACAGCTAAGATAGACTGTAAACCTAATGGTTGGAGTAATATGGACTATGATGAGTATATTGATTTACAGAATAATATAAGAGCATTTTTGGATAAGGATAGTAGTTTGAAGTATGTCAATAATGATAACCAAAAGATATCTAATTTAATTTTAGACTTTTTTGTTTGGGCAGAATATAGTAACACTATTAAAGAGTATTGGGATAATATAAAAATGAACTATGATTTATATGTCAATATGGGAGCAGCCCAAATCAATGAAGTAATTAAAAAGTATGTAGATAATTGATTACTATAAAATATCCCCGACCCACCCGTCGGGGATATTTTACACCCTCTCACACATATCCGTTTTTCTCCTCATGCCGTATGCTATAATAATGACAACAAAGAACAACAGACACCAAGACTTCAACTAAACAGGAGGAAATGCTATGGAACTCAAGCCTTTGACAAAAGCTCAGATCAACTGCGGCAAGGTACTGCTTGAATGTATCGCGAGAGGTCAGTACAGGATCACTTACAGCGAGGTATCCCGACTTACGGGGATACCGCTCCGCGCTCCCGGGCACGATGTGGGCGCACATATCGGCGAGCTTTCAAAGCACTGCCACGCCATGGGTCTGCCCCTCATATCCGTTATGGTAGTGCAGAAAGACACACTTGTGTGCGGCGAAGGATTTTTTGATCTCTGCAACGAGCTGAATGTTCACCCCATTTTCAAAGAGAGAATGGCGCTGATGTTCAAGATGTGTATGCTTGAAGTTAAGGAGTGTAAACGCTGGGGCGAGCTGGCGGATTATCTGGGGGTCAGCATTGAGGGGATGAACTGAGGCTGATGTACAAAGGTGTATTCTGGCTGATCGATGGTGAACTGGTGGCATTCCCCTTTGATGGCTCGTATCCCGATGGTACTGCTAAATCCGGGGACACCTATAATCACAAACTGCTCTGGGATATCGTCCGCCCGAAAGGCTGCCGTAAGCCATTTGACTACTACCCGCGGGGTCGCGTGGAGCTTTCGGGCAAGGGAAAAGCGGTCATCTACATGAGTCCGCATATCGGGCAGGAGTATATTGAGGTCATCAAGATTAAGTTCAGGCTGATCGGAGATGTGACAGTAAAGTACGACAACAGCAGGCATTATCGCTGTTACACCGATGTTTTTTGACCGAACAGAAAGGAGTTTTTGCATGAAAATTTCAAATGAATACGCGGCAAAACTCAACAAATTTATCAACGCTCCCGAACCGCTTTCAGCAGAGCGGATTTCACAGGTAATCAGCACGCTGTCCGACAGATTCCAGGAAATGCTTTACCTGAATATCGGTTTGGGTATGACTAGCTGGGAGATATCCGAAATGCTTGATACGGAGAGTCATTGGGTAGCTCAGACCTGCGCGACTGCAAAAGCGAGGTTTCGCCGTCTTGCATCGAGGAAGACAAGGCTCGATATGCACGTTACCATATATTCCCGCGAAGAAGCCGAAGCACTTATTGCAGAGGGAAAATTTCCCGAAAATACAGCGGTCATCAGCTTTTATGACCCCGCCATAAAGCATATCAACAAGAGCTACACCCACATTGATTACAGCAAAGTGTGCGACACTGTTTTTTACAGCGAGCTTGACGATCTCGACCTTGATGTGCTGGGCGACAGGGGCTATGATTACGATACTTATTTCTCAGAAGCCAAAGACATGGCGAGGTTCGTAGTTGAAGCATACAACAGCGGCAGGGATATCATCTGTCAGTGTGAATACGGGCAAAGCAGGAGCGCAGGCTGTGCGGCGGCTATCCGCCAGCATTTCTACCATGACGGTATATGGGTGTTCGCGGATTTCAAGCGTTACCCCAATCAGCTGGTTTTCAGGAAGCTGTATGATGCGCTGGAAAAGATAGATCTGAGGTGAAAAAATGATATATCTGACAGGAGACACCCACTGCGGTGCGGATATGGGTAAGCTTGATACTGCAAGACTTACTTCGGACGATAAACTTATCATCGCGGGAGACTTTGGTCTGCCGTTTCTGCCGAGTGATATTGAGGAATATGAAGCATCAAAAGGTGAAGTCGGTGAGTACAGCCATTGGATAAAATATCTGCGTGAAAAGCCTTACAACGTGCTATTCATTGATGGCAACCACGATAATCATGACTGGTGGAGCGAACAGGAGGTCACTGAGATGTTTGGCGGAAAGGTGCAGGTACATCCTCATGCACCGAATGTTATCCACCTGATGCGGGGCGAGGTCTACACCATAGAAGACAGGAAGATATTCACATTCGGCGGTGCGGCAAGCACGGATAGAGGCTGGAGGATAGAGGGTCTCAGCTGGTGGAGCAAAGAAGAAGCAAGCGATGACGAGATCGAAACCGCTCTTGAAAATCTCGGAAGACATGATAATAAAGTCGATCTCATTGTGACGCATACTCTGCCCAAAAGCATAATTGCGCAGATACCCATGTTTTCGAGCAAGCTGTCCCCATGCAGGACAGCAGATTTTCTCAATGAAGTTTTAAGACGAGTGACCTACAAGAAATGGTACTGCGGGCATTTTCATACGGATTTGGATATTCCCGAACAACGTGTAACGGTGCTTTATAACGATGTGGTAGGGATAACAGACTAAAGGAAGCTGGTAATTTTGACAGAATATCTCAAATACATCGAAAGCGAGACTTCACGCAGATGGCTGGAAGGACATAGCGAATATCTGCGTGAAGAAAGGCTTATGCAACTTCTTGGTGTTGCAAGATAATAAAAAAATCCCCTATGATCGATTTCATAGGGGATATTTTCTGTCCATTTGAATGTACTCATATCTATTGACAAGCAAGAACATCTGTGCTATAATCTATTATACAATCGAACGTATGTACATATCGAGGTTGATCCAAACCGAAAGAAGGTAGAGAGCCGCAATATATCATTTCAATGTTAAGATGGTCACTAGAACGAGTGGGGGCAGTTGTGTAGCAAGTGCTGCATACATCGCAGGCGAGAAAATCAAGAATGAGCGTGATGGTAAGATCCACGATTACCGAAACAAGCATGAAGTCGTCCACAAAGAGATATGGCTTCCGAAATCTGCGCCACCCGAATACAGCAACAGAGCTAAACTTTGGAACACAGCCGAAGCCGCTGAAAAGCGCAAGAATTCCCAAACCGCTCGGAGCATAAATGCAGCGTTGCCAAGAGAACTGTCAAGAGAAGATCAGATCGATCTGGTCAGACAGTTTTGCGAGCAATGTTTTGTTAGCAAAGGAATGTGCTGTGATTTTGCTATCCATGACAAGGGTGATGGAAATCCTCATGTGCATATTCTGCTGACCACCCGCCGCGTGGACAAGAATGGATTCACACAAAAGGAACGTTCATGGAATGACCGCAAACTTCTGTTTGAAGAGGAATGATTTTTACAACACCACGTTTTATGTCGATGACGGCTGGTCGGGGACTAACTTCGACAGACCAAACTTTCAGCGAATGGTCAAAGATATGGAAAACGGAAAGATAGGTACGGTCATAACAAAAGACCTCAGCAGACTTGGACGTGACTATCTCATGACAGGTCAATACATCGAGATGATATTTCCCGACCATGATGTGCGCTATATAGCCATCAACGATAGTGTGGACACGCAAAAGTCCGAAAATGATATGACGGTCTTCAGAAATGTGTTCAACGATTTTTACGCTAAGGACACAAGCAAGAAGATCAAAGCAGTATTCAAGGCTAAAGGAATGTCAGGCAAGCCGCTTTCTCCGATCGAACCTTACGGGTACAAGAAGTAAGAACATGACAAAGACCAGAGGTTGATTGATGAGGAAACCACGCCTGTTGTCAGGAAGATATTTCGCTTGTGCATTGAGGGATATGGTCCGAGTAAAATAGCAAATATACTGACTGATGAGAAGATACTCCGACCGAATGCCCTACAACGAGCCGAGATTAACAGGTGAGATAACCTGTGAGAAACCCTACCGCTGGAACTTCAAGTCGGTGGTGGGCATACTGGAACGACAGGAGTATCTCGGTAAAACAGTGAACTTCAAGACTAGGCAGAAGTCATACAAGTGCCATAAACACTGACAAATTCGGTTGAAGACCGAATGATTTTCGAGAATACTCATGAGCCGATAATAAGCCAGCAAGACTTCGATTTGGTTCAGGAAATCAGAAACAATCGCAGACGTCAGCAGAAGACGAACGAGATAAACCCGTTTTCGGGTATCGTTTATTTTGCCGATTGCGGAAAACTGATGTACATCAGCTTTCCTGTCATTCGGAATATAAAAAACTGTCCGCTGAACTCCCAACGGTCTTTTGCTGCTATTTTTCTTTGCCGTGCTTCCATTCAAACACCCTTTTGCCGTTGATCGTGAGGCTCGCATCCGTGATGAGGTCAAGCCCTTTCAGATGCTCAAAAAGCTCATAAAAGCGCTTTTCAAAGGCTTCGTAGTCATCAAATTCGGTGTTTTCGATATTGATATTGAGAATAGGGTATATCTCGCCGTGATGCTCGCACCATTCGGGCTTTTCATCTCTCCAGTCTGCGTGAAGATATCCTTTCCAGTTTTCCATGTGCGACGAGTTGAAAAACTTCCTGCTGACATCCGGCTCGGGTGTTCCATCTGTGCACGGCGTGAACATCACAAGCTTGTATTTATTCGCCTGATCCTCGATGAATACCCTTCCGCACGAATGACACTGATAGACATTCCGTTGCATAAGCTTCTCCAGCTCCAAAAAAATATCTGTCTTTTTATCGTGAGGCTGTTCCGCTTTATCGATAATATCCCAGAATTCGTTCATATCCTGATCTGCTATCAAAGTTCCCTTGTAGGAGAGAGAGTCTGTAGTATCATGTATACTGTATCCGCATTTGCATAAGAATTTCATATCGGCACCTCTTTTTGGATATATTGACCGATCATTGATCGGTCTCGTCCAATAGTATACCATGCTATGATGAAAACGTCAATATCAGCGTGAAATGACCCGCTGTTACTTCGGTTATTTATGTCGTCAGAACGACATCGCTTTGCAAATCTCTTTTGAAAACCAATCTCCGAAGCAGATCTTCGAGTGACTCACCACATTCAAGGTCGAAGTACGTTTTTAATATATATTTAGTATGACCGATCTTGTACTCCCGAACCGAATTCAGCTCGTAGCGCGTTTTTTTCTTTTGTAAATATGGTTATATGAAAGTGAAAAAGAAGTCGGTGAAAATTACATTTAACGAAAAATCAACTAAAACTTTGTGCATAATGTTACAATTTCAAACTTACCAATATTAGCGCGAAAATGCTGAGCTTTATTTGCATTAATGTCTGATTTATCCATATTTGCGAATATAAAATTTCTATACTGTTGATTTTATGTATCCACGTGATTCAGGGCTTTTGCACTTTAAATGCTTATCTTATTAACGATTAAAAGATTTAAGATAATTATAATTTAAAAAGTAAACAAATAGTGCACGGAAGGTGAAAATCACAATTTTTGGTATCACCCGAATGATAATGAGCAAAATTTGATTAGATTCAATAACTAAAAAATTATAAAATATAATTAAATAATACGGAATTTAATATTGAAACGAGAGGGTCAATATTGCCGTATCATTTAAGTATCTATTTATAGTTTTGATTTTTTAGAAAGAGAGGTAATTGGTTTATGAAGAAATCCGTTTCAAAGCGCATAACAAGTGCTTTTGTTGCCGGTATACTGATGGTTTCACCTATTATATCATCAGTTACTGCATCTGCTGCTAAGGTACTGACAACAAGCCCTTCGCACACACAGGAAGTCGGCTGGTACAATGATTACCATCACGAGATCTGGCAGGCAGATACCCCTAACTCTTCTACTATGACACTGCACGACAATGACGGCGGTTTCAGCACATCATGGAAGTGTGGCCCTAACGGTTCAAGAGGTAACTTCCTTGCTCGCCGTGGTCTGTACTGGGGTCTGAATAACCCTAAGACATACAAAGATTACGGTGATTTCTACTGTGATTACGACTGCAGCTGGTACGCAGGTAGTTCTGGTAACTCCAGAATCTGTATCTACGGCTGGGCTCAGAATCCTCTGGTAGAGTACTACATCATTGAAGACTGGAAGAACTGGTCTCCTGCACAGGATTCCTCTGCACAGTACAAGGGTTCCGTTACTATCGACGGCAGTGAATACAAGATCTACACAAGTGCAAGAAATTCCTACACCATCGAAGGCAACAAGAATTTCACACAGTATATCAGCATCCGTCAGAACCTTAGAACCAAGGGTACCATCAGTGTTTCTGAGCATTTCAAGGCATGGGAATCCAAGGGTCTGAAGATGGGCAACCTGTACGAAGTAGCTTTCAACGTTGAAGGTTGGGAGTCCGACGGTCAGGCTGACGTTAACCTGAAGATGTATGAAGGCACTAACCCCAATCCCTATCCGGATGAGCAGGATGAGCCGGAGATCGAGGGTACACTGTACTCCGCTACATTCGAGAACGGCACCAATTCCTGGTCAAGCAGAGGTTCTGCAAGTGTAACATCATCTTCTTCCAAGGCTTATGAGGGCAACAAGTCCCTGTATGTAAGCGGCAGAACTGATAACTGGAACGGCGGTGAGGTAGAACTCAACACATCTACTTTCAAGCCCGGCAGTGCTTACAGCTTCAGCGCTATGGTAAATCCTACCGAGAGCACAACTGTTCAGCTGACCATGCAGTATGATCAGAACGGTACCACAAATTACACTCAGATAGCTGAGGGCACCTGCACAGCAGGCAAGTGGTCCAAGCTTGAGAACACTAACTTCACAATTCCTTCGGGCGCATCTAATGTAAAGATGTATGTTGAAGCTCCCGACAGCCTCTGCGACATCTATGTTGACAGAGCTATAATCGCAAACAAGGGCTATGTTGCTTCCGGCACTTCCGCTTCCGGCACAAGTACAGGCGGTACAAGCGCAACTGTTCCTTCAAATGTTAAGATGCAGTACAGCAGCCAGTACAACCAAATGAGATTCACCTGGGACGCTGTAAGTGGCGCTGACAAGTACGGCATCGCAGTTTATCTGGCAGGCAAGTGGAGAGTTCAGGATTCCAACATTTCCGGAACTTCCTACACTACACCCAAGGGTCTTACTCCTAACATGAGCTACAGAGTAGCTATCGCTGCAAGAGTAAACGGCAAGTGGGATACAGCAGGCGCTCTGGACAGCTACGTAGTAGTAATCACCAGATCCTACAACAACATTCAGTACCGCACACCTGTTTACACAAACAACGGCAGCAACAACGGTGGTAACAATGGCGGCAACAACGGCGGTAACAACACGCAGACCCAGACACCGGCTTATAACTACACATCAAATATGCAGTTCAAGGAAGCTCCCAGCTACTATTTCAACAGCTGCTCGCAGGCAGGTAAGGTAGTAAAGGAATCCTACAACGGTATCAACGGTTATAACTCACTTAACGTATATCTGCCTTACGGCTATGACAGCAACAAGAAGTACAACATCTTCTACCTGATGCACGGCGGCGGAGAGAACGAGAATACTCTGTTCTATCAGGACGATACAATGATGCAGAATCTCTTCGACCACATGATCATGAACGGCGAAATGGAGCCTCTTATCGTTGTTACACCTACATTCAACAAGACTGAGGCAGGCAAATTCTACAACGAATTCCGTCAGAGCGTAGTACCTTTCGTAGAGGGCAAATATTCAACATATGCAGGCGGAAATACTTCACAGTCTTCACTCAAGGCATCAAGAATGCACAGAGCATACGGCGGATTCTCTATGGGTTCAGTTTCCACATGGGCTGTGCTTGAGAACTGCCTCGACATCGTTGGCTACTTCATGCCTCTCAGCGGCGACCACTGGAACGGCAACTCTGCATACGACAAGGCTAAATCCATTGCTAATGCAGTAGACAAATCCGGTCTGCAGAAGAACGAGTACTTCATCTTTGCAGCAACAGGTTCTGACGATATCGCTTATCCTAACGTTAATCCCCAGATCAATGAAATGAAGAAGATGAGCCAGTTCGTTTATACTTCTGATTTCTCCAAGGGTAATTTCTACTTCCTTGTAGCATCAGGCAAAACACACTGGTGGGGCTATGTAAGACATTACGTTTATGATGCTCTTCCTTCTTTCTTCCACGAAGGACAGTAAAATTTAACATCGCATTTACTATCACTGACAGCCGCTTATGTGGCTGTCTTTTTTTGCCTATTTATTCTTGCTACACGTAAGCGGAAGCAGCAGTCGGTGGGTGAGTACTTTTGGGTTATAACAGTTATAAAAAACAGCCATATCCGAAGATGTGGCTGTTGATACGCTGTATCGTCTGTATTAATTGTTTTAGTATGGATAGATTACTTCTTTTGTGCTATCCAGGTAAAGCTCTATTCCTTGGCAGTTTACGCTTATTTGCCGCTTCTATTCCAGATATCCGAAGTTGCTGTCGGAGTTTACAAAGTCGATATTATAAATGCATATCACACGGTCGATATCATGGCTTTTCACGTACTCGGATACAGTTTCTTCCTCGAAGTGGTAGTATCTCAGGTCGATCATGCTTATATGACTGAACTGGTTACAGAGTTCGGGCAGAACAGCATTTGCGTAGCTGTCCTTCAGCAGGAGCACTCTTTCATCAGACGGCGCACTCGTCTCTATCTCGCAGAGTGCGAAATTTCCGCCCATTATAGATGCGTATTTATCCTTGGTGGATTCGGGTGCTTTTACAAAAAGACCCTGCTTGGCGGGTATACCGTCAACTTCTTTACATTCTGCGGGAACAGCGTGGTCGCCGCCACGTGAAACGTATTTCACGGTGATATCGTTGCCCTCGTAGGTCACGAGTTCGATGGTATCGCTTTTTGCCCAGGAAGACGGCGCTTTCGAGTAGAGAGTACCGTAGAAATCTTTGAGTTCACGGGTGTTTTTTTCAAAACTGTTTACTGCGGGCAAACCCATAGTCTGTCTGAGGACGGAATATCCCAGTTCTGCGCCCAGAGAAGTCCAGTGGTGGTCGGTGCGGTAGTAACAGTTCCCGCCCTCCGATCTCAGTGCTTCCTCGGGGTAAGCAAGGGTTATGCGTTCTGAAAGAGTCTCGCGGATATGCTCGGCTGTTGCATGCTGGTCTTCGCATTTATTCACCGAGGGCAGCTTATCTTTCAGCACACAGGAAGCGTTGGGGACAAGCAGGAACGTCACGGGGATATCGCTGTCAAGGCTTTCGGCAAAGGAATTCAGGGAAGATATATTCATATCCACCCTTGCGGTATCCTCATGATAATCCTGTATATAATAGCCGTCATCTGCGAGATACACGCCGTTGTGGAAACTTTTGCCCAGTACGGTATCTGCTGAGGTCTTCAAAGTGACCAGCTCGTCTTTCAGAAATATCTGGTCGGACATATAGTTTTCGATATCCTTGGTGAAATCCCCTTTTTTCAGCCTTTCGGCGGTGAATTCGGGCACCTGCTGAAGAGAGCGGTTCTCCATCTCGGAGAATTTCCTGTCGGGGCTGATCACCCCTGCCGAAGTCATACCGAAGACAAGTATCAGGAACACTGCCGCTGTTATGATATGACCGTTATGGGGAAGAGTTTTGTTTTTAGCCTTTTTCTTAGTTTTCTTACTCATTATCAGACCTCACTGCCGTGGAGTTTCATATAAGCTTTCAGGACTGCCATCTGTGTTTTGGCATCGGGGAGCCGGTTATCCATCACCATGCGGAAAGCTTCTTTCAGCGGTACTTTTTTCACATCAAGGAACTCGCCGTCGTCCAGGTGCTGTTCACCGAAGTGGAGACCTCTGGCGAGGAACATATAGATTATCTCGGTATCATAGGCAACCGTGGGGTATATACAGCCCAGATATTCAAAGCTGTCGGCGGTGGCGCCGACTTCTTCTTTGAGCTCGCGTCTGCCGCATTCTTCGGGGTCTTCTCCGAATTCCAGCTTGCCCGCGGGAACTTCTGTCAGGACTTTCCCAAAGGGATAGCGGAACTGCTCCACCATATAGAGCTGTTCATCTTCATCCACCGCAGCGATACATACTCCGCCGGGGTGCTTGATGAACTCCCGCACTCCCCTGCTGCCGTCTTCAAGCTCTATCTCATCACGGAAAAGCTTGACAACAACGCCGTCAAATATCTGTTCTGAGGAAAGTTCTTTTTCCTTCTGATACATACGTACCTCCCAAATCACTCTGCTTCAGCTTCTGCTGTTTTCTTTTCGACCTTATCAGCCTTATCGTCCTTGTCGAAGAACTTGCGGTAAACAAGATATCCTGCAAGTGCCACGAAGCCGAATATTGTCAGGGCGATGCCCTTTTTCTGACCGTCTGCGGAATAGCTGAACACTATCTCGCTGTCGCCTGCGGGTACAAGTACTGCCATCATGCCGTAGTTAACTTTCTCAACCTTGACATCTTCGCCGTTTACCTTAGCTGACCAGCCCTTCTCATAGGGTACACTGAAATATACCAGCTTGGGTTCTTCCAGCTTTATCTTGCCTGTGAAGCCGTTGGTATCGTGGCGGAAATAGTAGCAGCTCTCCGCTTTTCTTTCAGCGCAGTTATTGATATAGTTGTGGTATGTGAGTTCGTCATCAGTGAACTCGTAGGGCTTGATATAATCGGAATATACCGCAGCCTGGTTGCCTTCAAGGACAAGGGCTTTGGTGAGCATTATAGTCTTTTCAAGCTTATCCTGATCCTTTATGGCTTCATCATCGGTATAATAATCAAAGGCAAAGCCCATGGGGATATAGTTCTCGTTCTCATAGATATTGAAACCATTCATGGTATCGATATACTTGAAGCCCAGAAGCTTTGGAACGGTCTCGGACTTGGGGTTTTCGGTCTCGCCGCTTCTCTGCTTATCGGTGAGTTCATCGAAGTAATATCTTACGGAATTCAGTGATCTGAGGGGGTAGTACTCTGGTTCCATACGGGTAGCCACGTCTCTCTGCTGATCCAGTTCTGCATAGAAATCCATGATAGCGGGATCGACACAGCTGTGGAAGCATCTCATTGAAGAAAGATCCCAGAACATACACCAGTTATCAACACTGTCGGAAGTATCTATACGGTAGAAATCACTGTCCTCACCGCCGTATGCAAATTCAGCATCCAGCTTGGCGGTATCGATATTCTTGCCGCCATTTATGGCTCTTGCGATATAATCTGCATTATCGTTGCCCTGCTTTACGCCGTACCATACTTCGGAGGAATTGCATACCACACAGGCAACAGCTGTCATGCCGACTGCAACTGTTGTGAATCTCTTTCCGCGGGGGATATAGTATATCAGCGCACAGAGTGCAACTATCATACCAACGGTAACGCCTACCTGGATATAGTAAAGTTCGGGATACTGTGCCAGCTTGCCGTAAACTATCTCCTTGCCCTCGTACTTGGGGAGAAGTCCCACTGCAAGGAAGCCGATACCTGCGATAGCTGTGGGCAGGAAGCCCTTTTTCAGCTGGTCGGGGTCTTCCTCCAGCACCTTTGCAGTCATCAGTGCGAATATCAGTATGGGGTGATAGTACCATCTTG
Source organism: Hominimerdicola alba (assembly GCF_900112155.1). Lineage (GTDB taxonomy): Bacteria > Bacillota > Clostridia > Oscillospirales > Ruminococcaceae > Hominimerdicola > Hominimerdicola alba_D. The sequence continues at coordinate 12,046 of NZ_FOKQ01000042.1, forward strand.
CATAGTAAGATGAATTGAACAGCATGAAAGCGGAGTTGAGTATAGGCACGCAAGCCATAATAACGAATACTATCACAGACCAGCCCAGCCAGTCACGCTTTTTGCGGGTACGCATATAGGCGATAACACCGCACATGGAGAACAGGGGCAGATATCCTGCCAGAGATGCCCATCTTGCGCTGTCAACATCAAAGATATTAACGCGGGCAGGCATATCGGAAAGTGTGAAAAATGCCTGGAATATTCTGGCGATACGCGCCTTGTCGTTATATAGGATGTAGTCAAGACCTACCATGCGCTCGTTTACACGGTAGTTGTTCATAACCATCAGAACCGAGGGCAGAAGTATGATGCAGGACATTGCAAGACCGATAACAGCCTCAACGCCGAGGTATACGAACTTCTTGAGGGTGATATCGAAGTCTTTTTCGATGCATCTGAGGAAGAAATAGATAACTGTGAATACCACCGCGCTGACAAAGAAGAAGTAGCTGATAGTAGCGGTGATGGCTACCGCAATAGCGAATGCGCCCTTTTTGTTTTCCTGAACCAGAAGTTCAAAGGCAAGAAGAAGCAAGGGGAAAAATGCAGTCGCATCGTGGAAGTGGTTGAAGAATATATTGTACGTCTGGAAGCCCGAAAAAGCGTAGAGCAGTCCGCCGATGACAGCGCAGTTCTTATTGGTGATGAATCTGCGGAGATAGGCATAGGCACACATACCTGCAACGCCTGTTTTTATGGCGAGCAGCCAGGGCATAAGATATACCGTCGCGCCCACGGGGAACAGGGTAGTCAGCCAGAAAAACGGCGAGCCCAGCAGGTAGAACGAATAGGTGCTGACAAATCCCGAACCGAGGTCGGTACCCCAGTCCCAGCCGAGATTGCCCTCCTTGACCATCTGCTGTGCGTGCTTGTAGAACATCAGCTGCTGCGAGTTGAAATCGCCGTAATACATAAATATTCCGTGATTGCGTATCATCGCAGGCAGGAAGCCTATCATCATGCCCACAAAGGCTAGTATGAAGAGCAGAAGATATTTTTCTCTCCCCTTGCCCTCGGGCGGACTTAGTTTGCTTTTGAACATCTGAGAATTTTCCTTTCCTTTATATATTTTTTAATATAATTAACGTATCGCATACAGATTTTATTATATCACAACAGCGGTCTGTTTGCAATAGTTTTTTTACCAAAACTTATGGGCGGGAAGGGGCATATATAGGCAAAAAAACAGCTGTTCCAAAATTGCTGAAATTAATTATCCGATTATTGATATTAAGTAAATTATTATAGTATAGTCTGCTGAGCGATTGACATTGATAACGGGGCATGATATAATAAGTCAGTTTGTAAGATATATACAAACTACGCTGTACAAATTTGGCATAATGAGCAGAAAGGAAAATAAAATGAAATTCAAATATACAGCTGTAGCACTTACAGCCCTCATGATGATATGCGCATCAGCTTGCGCAAATTAGGAAAAGACTGACAAACCCGAAAAAGCAGAAAAGGCAGAAAGCACAGCTTCTTCCGCCGCTGAAACGCAAAGCACCGCAAGCACGGTATCCATGCCCGACCCTGTGCCTGTACCCGAGGGCGGGTGGACAGACGAAACCATCAAAGATGTTATCTACATCAACGGCAAAAATCTGGAACTGCCATGCACAGAAGATGATCTTGGTGATGGGTTTGAGATTGTGCCTGATGAAGAAAGTGACAAGGAATTAGAAGAAAAAGGCAGTGCAACATATGAACTCAACTACTGCGGTTATAATGTCGGGCAAGTCGCTAAAGAGGAATCCAACAAGATTAGTTCCATTTATTTTGAAGCTTGTGAATCCGAAACCTCACATAATGTTAGGGAAGATTGCCCTGATATCCCATTCAGTATCAATGGAGTAACTATAGGTACACCATTTTCTGATGTCAAAGAGATAATGGGTGAAGATTTCTCGGATAAAGGAGAGTCTGGTTTAATTAGTTTTCGTACTGAGCATTTCTGGATAGTTATGCATAATATAGATGATAAGATATCTACTATCAAAGTATTTTATCATTAAAAATATGTTCTCAACACTTGTACAGCAAGCGCATGCCCCGCTAAAATCCAACAGCAAAACGAAAAGTCTGCCGAAAACGCAGACTTTTTTTGATAATTGTCATTTTTCCTGTGGTGTATATTGCCAATATTTTTGAGCTAAATATGTACGTTGTTACAAAAAATTCAAAAACAAAAAATAATTTAATTCATTCTCTTGACTTATTGTGTAGAAAATGTTATGATATGTTTACGTTGGAATGTACCACAGTATAAGGCGGTTCGCAGGTGTATAGCAGTCATGTTTAAGGATTACGAAAAGTTTAGCGATGAAGAGCTTGCAAAGCTCTCGGGAAGTGACAAGGCTGCGCTGAGTGCGCTTTTATACAGGTATATGGGCACAGCCGAACATATCGCTTCGGGTCTTGCGCCGAGGTCGGGTCGTGAACAGATCATCAAAGACCTGGTGCAGGAGGGCATGATGTCGCTGTTGCGTGCGGTGAACAGCTACCGTCCTGACAGAGGGGCTGGTTTTGCGGCGTATGCGGGGGTCTGCATAAGGCACAGTATGCTTTCATATATTATGAAAGACAGCAGATACAGCGGCGAGGAAAGGATATCCACCGAGGAGATCGAGGAAGATATCAGCGGCAGCGATGAGGATATCCCCGAAAATGCGGTGATAGCGAAAGCCGAGCATGACGGTCTCTATGACCGTATAGCCGATGAACTTTCCGAGCGCGAATGGCAGGTGCTGCAGCTTTTTCTGGCGGGACATTCTTACAGACAGATAGCTGACAAGCTTGATACAAGCGAGAAATCTGTCAATAATACCATGCAGAGGGTCAGAAAAAAACTGCGTGGATTTTTCAGATAACGCTGCGCTGCTCACGGTGAGCGGACACGATCGTGACGGTGCGAATCCGTCGGCAGCGGGACAATTACTATTTTTAAGATCGAGGTAAGAGAAAATGTACGAGGACAAGACATTAGTTTGCAAAGAGTGCGGAAACGAGTTCATCTTTACTGCCGGCGAGCAGGAGTTCTATGCTGAGAAAGGCTTCACCAATGAGCCCCAGAGATGCAAGACCTGCAGAGATGCTAGAAAGCAGGCAGGCAGAGCTGAAAGACAGACCTTCACAGCTGTATGTGCAGCTTGCGGCGGCGAGGCTACTATCCCCTTCAAGCCCCGTGAGGACAGACCTGTTTACTGCAGCGAGTGCTTTGCAAAGATGAAAGAGGAACAGTTCTGATTTAACTGATAATGTTAATTTCGGGTCATTCCCGTGAAAGGCGCTGCCGATGGGCGGCGCTTTTTTTGCGCATAAAAAATCCACCGAGGAGCAATTCTTCTCGGTGGATTTTGGTTTATCCGTTAACAGGGATACGGGGCACGCGGGAGGTTATATCGCAGGTGACTTCGTATCCGATAGTGCCTGTAAGGGCGGCTATAGTATCAGCATTTATCTCGGAATTCATCAGTATTACTTCGTCACCGACCGTGACATCCGGGATATCCGTAACGTCGCACATGAACTGGTCCATACATACTCTGCCACAGATACGGCATTTTTTGCCGCGGATAATGACTTCACCCTTATTGGAAAGCGCTCTGGGGTACCCGTCGGCATATCCTGCGGTGACGGTAGCTAGCTTTATGCGCTTATCGCTGACGAAAGTTCTGCCGTAGCTGACTGCTGTGCCATCGTCTATCCATTTCACCTGAGAAACGATAGCTTTCAGGGTCATGACAGGCTTTGGCTCAAAAGGCAGGAGCTTGGCGGGGTCGGGATAAAGTCCGTAGAGGATTATGCCCAGTCGCGCCAGAGTACTTCCCTCTCCGTAGCCGTATGCGCCGCCTGCTGAATTTTTGATATGAGCGTGTTTCAGCTTTACGCCCTTAGCTTCAAGAAGCTCTTTCACGAGGAAGAATCTCTCCGACTGCATACGGGTGTATTCATCATCGGATTCGTGGATACCGTCAGCAGAAGAAAAGTGGGTGAATATGCCTTCAAGGGCGATATTTGGCAGTTTTGAGATCTCAGCCAGTTCATCTGCCTGTTCTTCAGCCGTGCCGTGGACGCCTATGCGGGTCATACCTGTATCTACGGCGCCATGCAACCGCACAGTTTCGCTTGCGTTGGCACTGAGTGCCTGAGCGTAGGAAAGCTCGGTACAAGCCTGTATTATATCGTATGAAGCAAGCTCGCGAGCGAATTCGGGTGGAGTATAGCCGAGAATGAGGATATCGCCCTTAATGCCCATATCACGCAGGCGTATGCCCTCGATAAGATTTGAAACAGCGAAATACTTCACGCCGTATTTTTTCTGCAAAAGAGGCACGATAAGGTCATCGCCATGACCGTAGCATGAGGCTTTGACCACACACATAAGCTCGGTATCTTTCGGCAAAAGCTTAGTATATTCGGTAATATTGTATCCCACTGCGGACATATCTATCTCAGCCCAGCAGCGTTTCAAAAATTTCATGTATAAGACTTCCTTTTTAAATGAGATACTATGATTATACTCCGTTGTTGACGTTTTGTCAACAAAAAAAGCTGTCCCGAAGGACAGCTTTTGAAAACAGAAATTATTCCTTGGCTGCGTCAGCCTTTGCAGCTTCGATCTTTGCAAGAGCTTCGGGAGTAGCACCGGCGGTCAGCAGATCGCGGATCTCTGTCAGCAGCTTCTCCTCAGCAGAAGGCTCAGCAGCAGCTTCCTCTTCTTTCTCTTTCTTCTTACCAATAGTCATAGCCTTGTTAATAGCCTTGAGTAGCAGAAAAAGAATGAGGGCAATAATAAGGAAGTTAACCACCGAGGAAATAAAAGCACCGTAGTCAAACTCAACACCTTCCTTTGGTGACCATTTACCAGCTGCAACAATAATCTGATCTGTTTCAGGATCTTTCTTCGCACCGCCTGTGATAAGTCCGATTAGGGGGTTGATGAAGTTGTCAGTCAGTGAAGTCACGATAGTGCTGAAAGCGCCGCCGATGATGACACCGATCGCCATATCCATTACGTTGCCCTTGAGTGCGAATTCCTTGAATTCAGTCATAAATTTCTTAAACATACTTCTACACGTCCTTTCAGAAATTTTATCTGATATTATAATAGCACATCAAAGTCTTGAAGTCAAGACGAAAATAGCTAAATATTCTTATATTTCAAAATTTTTTTCAGAAATATCGGCGAACAGCCGTAAGAAAATATGTCCCCTTTAAAATAGTATACGTATTACAAAAAAGAAATTAGATTGTAAACAATTTATGAAAACACTTGCAATTTCCGAAAAGGTGTGCTATAATAATTAAGCTGTCAGGGAAAAGACAGTAAAGATGATCGAATATCGACTAACTGGGGTATAGCCAAGCGGTAAGGCAACGGACTTTGACTCCGTCATTCGATGGTTCGAATCCATCTATCCCAACCATACTGGGGCGTCGCCAAGCGGTAAGGCAACGGACTCTGACTCCGTCACTCCGAAGGTTCGAATCCTTCCGCCCCAACTTAATTCCCTCACTCAGTCGGTGAGGGAATTTTTATTATAAACGCCTGTATTATACATTGATGCGGCAGCCGACGGGTGCAGCAGATATCTTATGCAGAAAGTCAATTATTGCTATTTGAAATAATCTAATATAAAGATTTGACCAAATTTTATAGAAATTTATAGTGATTATACTAAAAAATATAAACCGAGAAGGTAAATATTATTGTTAAATTGCTATTGACATATGCTGCAAAGTGTGATATAATGTGGACAAATCCGAACAGGAGACGTTCTGTTTGGCTTATAATACCGTTGTAAATACTATTGAAGCAGCTGCTGAAAAGACTTGTATGGACTAAAGTTAATACAATGTTAACAAAATGTTCAACAATAGTATCTATATCTGTATTATAATTAAAAACACCGAGTTAATTATATAGCCATACTTTGTTCCCGCGGGACAGGCTTTGTTTCTGTGTGGCGGTTTACATTGAATGGGTATGATTAAACAATAAAAAATTAAATTATTAATTTTGGGAGGAATTTTTTATGATGAACAAAAAGTTATTTGCAATGCTCGCATCTGCAGCTCTGATGGCTAGCTTCGCTCCTTCAGTATTCGCAGAGGCTAATGACACAGCAACTGAGTCTGCAGCTGATACTGCTGTAGCTTCTGACGTTACTGCTTCTCTGGAGATCAAGGCTCCTGCAACTGCAGAGGCTGGTAAAGAGGCTTCTTTCGACGTATACCTCACCAGCAGCATTCAGCTGTCCGGTATCCAGTTCAACTTCACTTCTGATAAGGGTGAGATCACTGGTTTCACATTTGACGATGCTACAATGGCTGATCTGGGCTTCGATGATTATGATTTCACTCTGACTGCAACCGAAGACTTCAAGGCTCTCGGCAACGATGATTATCAGATCATGGCTGTTGATACAGATTTCAAGGATGCTACTGTTCCCAGCGGCACAAAGATCGGTACTCTGACTGTTAAGGCAGGCGAAGAGGGCGACGTTATCACAATCGACACCAAGGGCAACCTTGCTAACTATGACTACGGCGATGGTCAGGCTGCATGGACAACTACTCCTGCATCTGTAACTGTTGCTGCTGCTACTGAGTCTGCTCCTGAGTCTGCTGTAGCTCCTGAGTCTTCTTCTACTGCTGACTCTGTAAGCTCCACTTCTTCCAGCGAGTCTACTTCTACCAGCGAGTCTTCCAAGGCTACTACTAACACTTCTTCCAAGGCTACTAACGGTACAACATCCAACACCAACACTGGTGCTGCTTCCACCGCTGCTGTAGCTCTGGCTGCATCTGCTGCTGCTCTGGTAGTTATCTCCAAGAAGAGAAAGTAATTTAAGCGACTTAAAGTCAATTAAATAGCAAACATTACGGCAGAGTCTTATGACTCTGCCGTTTTTTGTTGACTTATTTGCTGAGTTGGTGTATAATCGTATTGGGAGGTGCAAAGATGAGATACAGGATATTTTGCCTGCTGACGGTTCTTGCTGTGGTATTCACGGTTACAGGCTGCGGCAGGGCTAAGGATACAAAAGATGAATCCCTATACGATCTGATAATCGAGGACAGCAGTTCCTCCGAAACTGTAGATAAAACCGAGAAGATCGTTTTGCAGGATGATAGTTCATCCGAAAGTGAGGAAGCGGAAGTATCATCTGCTGCTGTAACGGAAGCCGCAGTAAGCGCTGATAGTGTCAGCGAGGACGGCGAATACACCGAGTACTGGTTCAGAACGAAGAAACAGCGTGATCAGCACTACGAAAAGCACGGCATCGACATGGGCTTTGCAAATGCTGACGATTACCGCAAGGCGGCATCGGACGTTGTGAACAACCCCACAGCTCTCCACAAGACCGAGAAAGAAGACGGCGACGATGTCTACTACATCGAAGAAACCAATGAGTTTGTCATAGTTTCAAAGGACGGATATCTGCGGACGTACTTCAAGCCCGACAAAGGCAAGGCTTATTATGACAGGCAATAATGTTAACAAAATGTAAATCTATCTTTCCTGTTATTGACAATCTCAGGTCAATAGCGTATAATATGGATATAATTTTGTAAGTGAGCGTGACATCACGCTGACAAGAAAAACACGAAAGGTTGACCCGTAATGACTCTTATTACCATATTCGCAGTCTTTACATACTTCTTTAGCTTTAGCCGATTTTTTGGCGAGAAGCTTATTTGTCGTGGTATGAAAGCAATGCGGACGGGTGTACAGCAGTGTATGGGCTGACAATATATCCCTTTTAGGTCACAGACCGTGCTTTCGTATTACGAAGCACGGTTTTTTTGATACAGTTTTTCTGACAATATATTCAAGAAATTTCAAGTATTTTACAGGAGGAATCGAAAATGGTAATCGTATTAAAGGACAGCGCCAACAAAAAGCAGATCGAGGAGCTCATGGAGTGGCTGACCAAGTTCAATGTAAAGTCAAATCTGGTGGAGGGCGTACACTCAAAGATCATCGGACTTATCGGAGATACCACCGCTGTGGATATCGAATCGGTGCAGGCTAAGGAGATCGTTGAGGTAGTAAAGCGTGTTCAGGAGCCTTACAAGAACGCAAACAGGCGTTTCCACCCACTTGACACTGTGATAGATGTCCGCGGAAGAAAGCTGGGCGGCGACCGATTGCAGGTCATCGCAGGTCCCTGCTCGGTGGAGACTGAGGAGCAGACCATCAAGACCGCTATCGCCGTTAAGGAAGCAGGTGCTACCATGCTGAGGGGCGGTGCTTTCAAGCCAAGAACTTCCCCTTATGCTTTCCAGGGGCTCGGCAAGGAGGGCATCGATATCCTGAAAAAAGCCCGCGCCGAAACAGGTCTGCCCATAGTTACTGAGATAATGGACGTCAGTGACATCGACCTTTTCGATGATGTGGATATCATTCAGGTGGGCGCCAGAAATTCCCAGAACTTCACTCTGCTGAAAGCTCTGGGCAGGCTGAACAAGCCGATACTGCTGAAAAGAGGACTTTCGGGAACTTTGCAGGAGCTGCTGATGTCCGCTGAGTACATCATGAGCGAGGGCAACAGTCAGGTGATTCTCTGCGAGCGCGGTATCCGCACCTTTGAGACTGCCACCCGCAACACCCTCGACCTTGCCTGCGTTCCTCTGCTGAAGCAGAAAACACATCTGCCGATAACAGTTGACCCAAGCCATGCGACGGGTATCGCTTCGCTGATCGAGCCTTGTTCTCTGGGTGCGGTGGCTATGGGCTGTCACGCTTTGGAGATTGAAGTCCACATTGACCCCGAGCACGCCCGCAGTGACGGTGCACAGTCCCTGACACCCGAGCATTTCAAGGCTGTGATGGAGAAGATACGCGCTATGGCTGAGTTCTGCGGAAGACCTGTTGACGACTGCAAATAAGTCAGCGGATTGACGAAAGTCCCGCGGTGTGGTATAATTAAGGTTAGAAAATCGGCTTACAGGAGGACTTCACATGGAGATAATTGCAAGGATACACACCGATCTGCCCACGAAATTCGGGCTTCCGCGACAGAGCGGGCTGGTGGAAGAACTGGAAGGTCTGGTTGTATTTGAGCCGAAATACCGCGAACCCGAGGCACTTCGGGGGATAGAGGGGTTCTCACACCTGTGGCTGATATGGGAGTTTTCCGAAGCTAAGCGGGACAGCTGGTCGCCCACGGTACGTCCGCCTAGGTTGGGGGGCAACAAGCGAATGGGCGTATTTGCAACGCGCTCCCCTTTTCGACCGAATGCCATCGGACTTTCGTGCGTTAAACTGCTGGGAGTAGAAAAAACGGCGGACTGCGGACTTGCCCTGAGGGTGGGCGGTGCCGATCTGATGGACGGCACGCCGATCCTGGACATCAAGCCTTATCTCCCTCTTGCCGACTGCCGCCCCGAAGCCACAGGCGGATTTGCGGCTGAAAAGGCTGGGTATTCGCTGGAAGTTGACTTCCCTGCCGAACTTCTGGAGAAAGTCCCCGAAAGCAAGCGGGCTGCGCTGAAAGCTCTGCTGGCGCAGGATCCTCGTCCTGCATATCAGGACGATCCCGAAAGGGTATACGGTTTCGGCTATGCGGGTATGGAAGTTCGGTTCAAGGTATCCGAGGGTCGGCTGAAAGTTGTAGAAGTTGAGAAAGCCTGAAAACTTCGATAAAAAATCACCCCGAAGCGATCAAAGCGCCTCGGGGCATTTTATTGTCAACAAAGCGCCATAGTATTTCGGCGGATGAACCGGTATACTATGGCGCGACTTTTTCAACATTGTTATGCCGATGCTGTTGATTACTGTTCGATCTGTTTGCCGAGGAACATGGCGGCGGCTTTACAAAGCATAGCCTGATCATCGGTGACATGGCTATTATCCTTGCCGCCAAGAAAGGCTACTGCGCCTGTGATATCACCATCCGAGATTATTGGCGCGACTGCAAGGGCATGGGTATTTACGCCTTCCACGGGATGAAATTCCTCCGAACCGCTGCGATACTCATATCCGCGTCGGGATTCCAGCATATCCTCCAGTGCCTGAGAAAGTCTGCGCTGTGAGTACTCCTTTTTCGGCACCCCCGAAACTGCCACAACATGGTCTTTATCGAAGATGACAGCGGGCGCACCGCCCAATTTAGATATGACCTCAGCCGCCTGCAACGCGCCATCTGAGAGCTCATTTATCGGGGAGTATTTTTTGAAAATCACCTCGCCGTCGGGGTTGGTGTAGATCTCTAGGGGGTCGCCCTCACGTATCCTCATAGTCCTGCGAATCTCTTTTGGTATGACCACCCTGCCGAGGTCGTCTATGCGTCTTACTATTCCTGTTGCTTTCATTTTGTTCCTCCGTTCTTGGTTTTTGTGGGAATAGTTTGCGCAGATTTTGTAAAATTATTCGGTCAAGATGCTTTTGGTTAAGTTTCATGCTCAATTTCCTATAGAAATATCGAACTGTCTTGCTGTCGGCAACAACAAGGCGGTGCATTACGTCTCACAATTGACTAACACTGCACTATATGGTATAATCGATATATACCTTTATAAAAGAAAGGAAAACCACCATGCCATACATAAACGTCTGCGGCAAGCAAATTTACTTTGAAGAATATGGTGCCGATAATAAGCCGACTATCGTCTATCTGCATGGTGGTCCGGGCGAGAGCTGTCTTACATATTCCTATCAGGCGAAGAAGCTGAGCGAGTATTGCCACGTAATCAGCTTTGACCAGTACGGAGTATTCCGCTCTGACGCTATTGCTGATGACGAAAAGCTGACCGTAAATAACCTTGTCGAAATGACGGAACAAATGCGTATCGTTCTCGGCATAAATAGCTGGATACCTCTTGGACATTCCTTTGGTGGAATGCTTGCTCTCATTTATGCTCACAAATATCCCGACAGCACAGATGCCGTTATTTACGACAACCCGATGTGGAGCGCCCTGCACACTGCAAGAGCGATTGCGGAAGCCACGCTCCCGTGTTTTGAAAAGACAAGTAATACCGAGCAGACAGAGCTTTGCAAAGGGATACTGCAGGATGGTATATCTGCGAAAACAGCCTTTGAAAAGGCAATGACTATAGATATAAACGAAGAAGTCCGCCGCAATTGTCATGTGATAGACCCCGAAAGTTACAATGCCTATATCAACGATCATATCGAAGACCCGATGGTTCCCGAAGAGTGCTGGAGCAGGTTTGTCACTTTCAGGCAAAGACTCTTTGACTCAGCGGACTTTTATGAGAGTTACCTGCCTTACATTTCCGATATTTCCAGCCCTCAGCTTCTAATCGTCGGCGAATACGATATGACCTGCGGTGAATATGAAAGAAAGCATTTCATTAAAAAAGCTCAAAACGGAATTTTAGAAACATTCAACGGCTGTGCGCATCTGTCATGGTTTGAAGAATCTGAAAAATACACGGATTCAATAATACGTTTTGCCTTGAATTTGCAGGTATAGATCACTCATTAATCTCTAAATGATTGATGGAAGATATGGAGTATACAAGGGTGAAGTTCATCGCATAGGTATAGACGAAAAAGATCAAATATATCTGTATCCCAATTCTGAAAGTGAAATTGATGATACATATATTGATAGATACATTTTAGGTAAATATTCTAAACCAGTAGATTCTTCAGAACTTACAGAGATGTATAAATTATCATCATTTGCGGAATATAAAGGCTATAAAGTGGGGGTATTGCCGGTGAAATCGGAGATGAGTATGAATCATGGATTGGTGATTGTGAAATTGCCAAAAAGCTTGGATTTGACCGATGCGATAAATATACATATAATATGAGGGTCAAAAAAAGTGATGTAGAAGTTATTGTTGAAAAAACTCCGATCGACTTAGAAGCCATTGTTTCTCATGAAGACGTACCTCAAACAAATAAACCATCGGCAAAGCGATCGTTCATAAAACAGTTGTCCAAATCCTGATTTTTCATAGCAGCTAAAAACATCAAATGACACTATAGATCAGTAAAGGAGAAATCATGGCAGAAATACTTGATATTGTTGACGAAAACGGAATACCCACAGGAGAGACTATTGACCGCGAGACTGCGCATCTCAAAGGCATACTGCACCGCACGTCTCATGTCTGGATACTGAGAGAAAAGGACGGCAGGGTGCAGGTGCTTCTTCAGAAACGTGCCGATGACAAAAGTTCTTTTCCGGGCTGTTACGATATTTCAAGCGCAGGACATATCCCTGCCGGGGTGGACTTTATCCCCTCTGCTCTGCGAGAGCTAGAAGAGGAACTCAGCGTAACAGCGACCGCCGAACAGCTGCATTACTGCGGCATCAGGCATATCCGATCTGATGATGAATTCTTTGGCAAGGAATTTCATGACAGGCAGGTATCCAAGGTTTTTGCACTATGGCTTGATACTGACGAAAGCGGATTTGAGCTGCAAATAGAAGAAGTTGACAGTGTACTTTGGATCGACTTTGATGAATGTGTTAGACGTGTGCGCGAGAACACCTTTAAGCACTGCATCGTAATGGAAGAGCTGATGATGCTGAAAGATCATATCGACAGACGATCGACTGAAATATAAAAATGAAAATCGGGCATCACGCTCGGAGATAACGGGACTGCTGCGCGGCAGTCCTTTTCTTTTTGCAAAGAGTAAAACAGTAAGGTAAAAAAATCTGAGCTGTTTTCAATGATATGAGCATATACGTGATAACCATAAAATGAACTCAGTCCTAAAAATCAGATTTATTGTTGACAAATACCAAACATTCTGTTATAATATTATGTATAAAATTTGTTGCGTTCAGACACGCTGTATACTATTACTACATAAAGGAGCGATAATCTATGAAGAAATATGCTGCACTTGCACTGGCACTTGTAATGGGTCTGGGAATGGTTTCCTGCGGAGATACAGGTTCTTCGGATACCAAGGAAACGACCACAAAGGCCGAAGACACTACAACAGCTGCTTCCAACGAGGACAAGCCCGACGATGCCGCTGCTGACGAAACAACCACCACTGAAGCTCCCGCTGAGCCGCTGAATGAAAATGTGGTGCACAAGGAGTTCAAGAACAATGTGCTGAACATCACAGCAAACTTCGACGTTGCAAACATCGAGGGCTTTGAGACCACGGAAGCAACTCAGACAGAGGATGCTTACAGAGCTTCGGGAAGCTTCACTTATCCCGACCCCGAGTACTATGCAGCTGCTATAAGCGCAAGCTATAATGTACGTATCCTGAGCGCCAAGCACGCTGAAGCTATCGTAAACAAAGACCTCGATTATAAAAACTACGAAAAGGTAGATATCGGCTCTGCATACGACACCTATGAATGGGTCGAGGACGGCAGCTACGGCAAGCGCATAAATATAATATTTGTCGGCGGAGATTACCTCGATGGCAAGTATATACTTGAAGCACAATTTATACCTCAGCTGGAATCAGGCAAGCAGGAGGACGTTGATCTTATCGTTGATACCTTTGCAAAGAGTCTTAAACTCGAAGCTGACGACTCAGGTCTGAAGAGCGGCGACACTTTCCAGATAGGAACAGGCGAGGGCATAACCTGCAAGAACAAGGCTACCGTAGCAGGCAAAGATGTCGATATGGAGCAGAAAATATACATGAACTGCAACAGCATATCCGCACAGACATCGTTCGTTGCTGACGGTATCGGCTATGACTTCTTCACCTACACTGTTGACGGTATGGATCATTTCGGCGTTATGGGCGGCGGTGAATACGCTGACTGCACATTTGCAGGCAAGCCCGGCAAGATAAAGATATCCAGCGGCGTAGGCAATATTACTGTTGACGCAGATATTCAGGTAGACGACAACCACTGCCTGCATATGTCCCTTGACTCTGACAGCGCATTGAGCGAGGGCGAGCTCGGAGATGCTGTAAAGCTCGGCGAGAAGATAGCAGATATGCTCAGCGAAGACAACAAGGAAGCAACACAGGAGCTGTTCGTGGGATATATCAACGATCTCGCAGCAAGCCTGACTTTCCCCGAGGGCGGCATAACTGAATAATGCTCCGGCGGCGAATAGATTTCATATAACAAGATAAGGCTGTCTCAGATTGACCCGCCCCCTGTCAAGTAGACAGCGTAAAAACAAAAATATTCTATGTAGTGACCAAAAGCAGTCTGTGCAATTTGTGCAGGCTGCTTTGTTGTTAACAATTGGCAAGCACCGACTGGTCACGCAGCATAAGCTTCATGGTATTCCATAGGTGTCATGCTGCTCAGTTTGATCTGGTAACGCCTTGTGTTGTAATAGGTGATGTATTCCTCTATCGTCGAGATCAGCTCAGTTTTATCCGTAAACTTGCGAAGATAGTACATCTCGGACTTCAGGATACCCCACCAGCCTTCCATTGGTCCGTTGTCGATGCATCTCCCGACACGGGACATA
>NZ_FOKQ01000010.1 GCF_900112155.1 Hominimerdicola alba
ACAGGCTGAAGGCGTATTCGGAGTGCTGAAACAGGATCATGGCTTCAGAAGATTCCTGTGCAGGGGCAAAAACAACATCAGAACTGAGTTCCTTTTGCTGGGACTTGCATACAACATAAAGAAGCTTTTTGCTAAGATCTCAGAAAACCGACTTGGAATTTCTCTTTTTGAACTGAAAACGGCATAAAAACAAATAGAACATAACACCCCCGAGTCCTCTTTTTTTGAAGAGGGCTTGGGGGTGTGCGCTCTGAAACAGCTTATTTCACCAGTTAATATGTTTTTTTACTCTGATGTTCGGATATGGTTCGAGGGTGCTGCGGTTGCAACAGCCTCCTGTTTTGTTTTTATCAGTTGATACGATATTTTACAAGATGAGTAAGATTGATCACTGTGCTTGGATTTGGCTGAGTATCAGATTCGTAGTATACACTTCGCGAATAAGTGTATATCTTCTTGTAGTCAGTGATTCTTTCTTCGTACACTTCGACCCTCTTGGGAACATACCACCATGAATATGTGCTATGACCCCTGACCTCGTAACCCTTTGCCCATTCCTTATAGGGTTCGTCAACAGTCGAATCGAAAGCTTCAAATATTGTGGTATAACCACATCCAGATATTTTCTCATTGCATTGATCCGATACTATCCTGTCATTTTCGGTATGAGATCCAGCCAACGGATAACACCAGTGCCAGTAGATGTAATACTTGAATGAGCGTGAAACGTCTCGTTTGCTCGTTTCATCAGCATAGGCACTTGTCAGACCGTGTTCGATATCATTATAATAAGCGTTACTTTCATCAAAGCCGCTGGGGAATTCGGCACATATCCGAGTAGCACTTCCACTCTCCTTCCATTCGCTTCCTGTCTGCTTCCAGTCGTCGCCGAGGGAAGGACTTTCGGACGTTGTAGTCTCAGGTTTATAGAAAGTGTACTTATGCTCGGATATCTTTGCACCACTGGGTACATCGCTTATGGGCGTCCAGTCGGAATACTGAGGTTCAACATAGTAAGCAAAGACGGTCGTATCACTTTTTATCACGTCTGAAGAAGATACCTTTCTGCCGTTTCCGTTTTTGCCTATGTACCAGCCCTTGAAGATCTGTCCCGATGAATTTTCGGAACCTTCGCTGAAATCAGATATAACGCTTCCGAAGGTTGCACCCTCTTCGACCTCAAAAATTTCGGTGCTTTCGGATATGACCTTGACTGTATACTTTTTCTTCTGTGGTGAAGATGTGTTGGTTTCGGTCTTGGTTTCAGTTTGAGGTTCGGAGTTAGTGTCAGTGTTAGTTTTTTTAGTGGGAGTAGTTTCGGGCTTCTGGGTCGTTGTCTCGGACTTGGTTGTAGTCTTGCTGCTTCCGCCGTTGTTGCTGCCGTTGCTTCCGTTATTATTTGATTTCTGGTCGTCAGACTTTTTGCCGACGTTGATGGTAACAGTCTTGCCCTTTGTGGTACTTGATCTGCCCTTAGGCGACTGGGAAATTACCTTGCCGACATTATCATCGTCTATGACCTCAACGACATTGACTTTAAGTCCTGCCGACTTTATAGCCTTTTCGGCGTCGCTTCTGCTCTTGCCCTTTACATCTGGTACCTGTACTGTGCTTTCATGTGTACATATGGTAAGTGTTATCTCAGAACCGGGCCTGATCTTTTCGCCCGCAGCGGGTGAAGATGAAAGTACGCTGTCTTCAGACTTGCTGTTATCGGTCTTATACTCATATACAACCACCATACCCATATTCCGCAGGGTATCGGTAGCATCGGACTTTGTCATGCCAACAAGGTTCGGGATCTCGACGCTTTCTGCGCCCTTACTGATAACAAGATTGACTTTCGAGCCTGTTTCGATACTGGTATCAGGCGAGGGATCCTGTGATATTACAAGTCCTTCCTCGATGCTGTTGCTGTACTCATAGGTCACCTGCGGAATAAGTCCGACAGTTCTCAGCTGAGTCTTTGCCTTGTCCTCGTCCTGGAACGTAACATCCGGCACAGTAACATTGCCGAAGCCCATGGATATAACAAGCTTGACGCACTTTGAATCATCAAGGTCACCGCCGGGTCCGGGGTTCTGACTCATTATCTGACCCTTTGCAAAGCTTCTGCTGTATCGGTACTCTGTGACCATTATAAGCACATCGTTCTCGCTCGCGATCTGCCTGGCTTCCTCAAAATAGCTGCCTAAGAAGTTCGGAGCTTTCGTTCCTGCGGGTTCTCCCTTGAATGGATCTCTGCCCTTTGAAACTGTAAGCACTATCTCGTCAGTCTCATAGACTTTATCCTCGAAGTCCTTGCTCTGGGATATGACAGAACCTGCCATTATGCTGTCGTCATATTCCTCATTAACAGTGACTTTCAAGCCAAGGTTCTCGAGTTCGTTTTTAGCCGTATCTGCTTCAAGTCCGAGAACGTTAGGCATTATCATCTCTGCTTCGCCAGCGCTTATGACTACCTGTACAACGGTATTCTCAGCCACCACGGAGCCGTCAAAGATCATCTGCTTCATTACGCGGTTCTCGGGAATATCGCGGTTTGGTTCTTTTCGGGTCACGCTGATATTGAGATTAGATTCACTTAGCTTCATTTCGGCACTGGGATATTCGAGATTCAGTACCGATGGCACTCTTGTCTGACCTTCAGGTATCGTTATCTCCTTTTTCATATTAGCGTCAAAACGTATAACACCTGTCATGAACAGTACGCCGAATGTCAGCAGACAAACGCAGGCTGCGGGCACACCGATCTTTGCCCAGAGAGGCCATTTCAGCTTATCAAACACCGAGATATGCGCTAATCTCCTTTTTACCGGCTGTTCGCTGGTGAGCTCTTCAAGGAATTTTGACATTGATTCCGTTCTGTCGGATATCTGGATATTCAGCGCGTTCATCAGTGCGTTTTCGTAGTTATCATCAAGATCCTTTACGAATTTGCTTGGCGGCTGCAGCGGGTCTTTTTTCCTGTTTCTTACCCTTGCTTTTCTTTCAAGTGCCGCAGGCGGGACTACGCCTGTAATCATGCGGTACAGGGTTGCCGCCAGAGCGTATACATCTGTGTGGGGACCCTGCTCGCCGCGGCTCTCGTATTGCTCTTCGGGAGAATAGCCCTCTTTTACCAGCACGGTAAGGCTTCGGCTGTGGGTGGAAGTCGCAAATCTTGCTGCGCCGAAGTCGATGAGCTTGATATCGCCCTTGCTTGTTATGAAGATATTATCAGGGGCGATATCTCTGTGGATAAGCCCTGCCTTGTGGACTTCCTCCAGAGAATTGATAACCGGTGTTATCATCCTGAGTGCTTCCTCGGGCGGTATTGTTTTTTCACGCTCAAGTCTTTGGGCGAGAGTTTCGCCCTCCAGCAGTTCCATTATGATATATGCAGTATTGTTCACCTCAAAGGTGTCTATTATCTGTACTATACCGCTTGAATTGCCGAACTTCGCCAGCTTTTTCGCTTCGTCCACGAAACGGTTCATTCCGCTTTCAAACTGTTCCTGCTTTGCACCTGAGAATACTGTTATCTCGGTGCTTCCGTATGCTCTTGACGAAAACTCACTGGGCAGATATTCCTTTATCGCCACTTTGGTTTCCAGCAGAGCGTCCCAGCCTATGTAAGTTACTCCAAAACCGCCCGAGCCCAGGGATCTGCCGACAATATATCTGTCAGCCAGTATCGAGCCCGGGACGATCTGCAGTGAATTTACAGGCGGTGTGTTTTCTGCATACCCGCAGTGCGGACATATATTATATTCGTCCTCATACTGCTCCATGCAGCCCATGCAGTATTTCATGAAAATCGCTCCTTACTTTTATTTTTTATCTTAGATATTACTTCTTATCATTCAAGAACGGTAAGATCAAATTCGGCTTCCTTTGAACCGCCGCTTATCGAGATCTTTGCCGCTCCGCCCTCGAGAGCTTTAACTTTCAGTCTTCTGACAAGGATATTTTCATCAGGATCCTCAGCCTCGGTATCGATGATCTCAAGATTAGCGCTGAAATCGCTGTCCAGGAATACAGTTCTTCCTCCCGTATCCAGGGTTATCACAACGTCAAATACATCTCCTGCCTTTACGGTTGACGGAGCATCGATCTTTATCTCACCTATCTCGCCGAAATCTATCTTGGTCTTGCTGCCCTCCTTGGTGCATACCACGATCGAGATAACATCTCCCTTTCGCAGCTTAACATCCTTATCGGCGGGCGGTGACTGGGATACGACTTCGTCCTTGCCTGCAACAGGATCCTGTATATCGAATATGACCGCTTTGAGCCCCAGCTTTTCGATCTCTTTTCTTGCCTCATCGACTTTCTTGCCTTTAAAGTCAGGAACAGCGATGGTTTCCTTGGAAGTCGCTGCGGTTATGATTATCTTTTCACCGGGTACCAGCATGGTATCGGGCTTTTCGCTCTGTTCGATCACCGTATCCTCTTTGCTTTCCTTATCGGTCTTATAGCTGATGATATATCCGAGACCTATCTTGACAAGGAGTTCCTTGGCATCCTTTATCTTCATGCCCACTGTATCTGGGACTTTGACTTTTTCGGGACCGTTGCTTATGACAAGGGTCACTGAGCTTCCCAGCTCGATTATCTCCCCTGCTTCTATACCCTGTTCGGATACAAGACCTTCAGAAACATTATCATCATCCCTGTTGCTTATCTCTGTTGCGATACCAATGGTATTCAGTATCGCAACAGCTTTATCCTCTTCAAGGTATGTCACATCGGGCACAGCTACCGAACCTCTGCCCATAGATACCTCGACCTGCAGTGGCTCGTTGATATCCTGCTCTGTTCCCGAGGGCTGTGACTGGCTTATTATCGTGCCTGCGGGAAGATCGCTGGGTACATAGGAAGTTACTTCAACGGGAGGACCTCCCTGCTCTGCCTGAGCGATAAGATCGTCATAAGTCGAACCTACCACATCATCAACTACCACAGTACCTTCTCTGTCCGAGCCCGAGGATATTACTATCTGTATCTTCTCCCCTGCCGTTACATTTTCGTTGGCTTCGGGGGTATGGCTGATTATACAGCCCTTTGCGACCGTCACGCTCTGCTCTTCGTAAGTGGTATAGAAAAGACCCATATTATCAAGTATCTGCTGAGCCTTTCCAAACTCCATGCCTTCAAGCATTGGCATGGGATATTTCTCTTCACCCGCGCTTAGGGTCACACCGATAAAGCTGTTTTCAAATACCAGCTCACCGGGATCCACCGACTGGCTGATAACTGTATTTTCCGAATCGGTTTTTGAATACTCCTTGCCGTTCACTATCAGTTTGAGATTTGATTTTTCAGCCATCTTTCTGGCTTCATCAATGTTTTTGCGCTGGAATCCCGGCACGGTCACTTCAAGCGCTGGAGCACTTGTTTTCATTTTCATGTTTATGACAAACAGTGTGCCTGCCGTCACAACTCCGACTGCTGCTGCGGGGATAAGTATCTTTGCCCAAAGCGGTGTCACCTTTTTATACTGCCGACGGCGTTCCGCGGGCTTTTCAGCGCTAAGCTCCTCAACAAACCTCTCCATATCGGGGGTGCGGTAATCGGGGTAGACATTGAAAGCATTCATGACCGCATTTGAGAACACGTGGTCTATGGTATCGGAACTATCGATCAGCTTATCTATGGGTTTGATATTATCCTTATGCTTCTTTTTAAGTGATGCGGCACGGTCAAGACAATCAGCCTTGCTCATATCAGCGCCTGTTGCGAAGCGGTACATTATCGCCGCTATGGAGTATACATCAATGCTTGGTGAATTCAGTGCGCTCTCTGGGTCTTTTACGAATTCATAAGGGAAAGTATACTCGCTGGGAGAACCGTCAGACGACTCTGACCTTGTCCTGCTTTCAAGACAAGCCCATATATGCTCTTTCAGCAGAAAGCCGCCTGTTCTTGTCACAACTATATTTTTTTCGCGTATCATGCCGATAAAATAGCCCAGCTCATGGAGCTTGTCTATCTCGTTCAGTATCGGCACAAAGCGTTTTCTGAGTTTTTTGGGCGAGATACTTTTTTCACTGCCCATCATCCTGCTCAGTTCTTCGGTCTCGAAATAATCAGACACCACATAGACTGTGTTTGAAGCTTCAAAATAGGATTCTATGCTTTCGATATATTCAAGGTCTGTCACCTTTGTAAGTTTATCTGCAAGCTCGATAAGCTTATTTTTGTATTTGCTGAAGATCACGGCTTTATCGCTGTTTATGGCTTCAACTCTGCCATTATGTTCACTGCGCATACATACGCCGCTCACAAAAAGTTCCTGTAGCCGTACTTTCTTTTCTGCCAGAGCATCCCAGCCGATATAGCTGATGTGAGCATCGTCCCAGTTGAGCATTCTACCAACTATATATCTGTCAGCGAGGATACTGCCGGGCACTATGCCGATATCATTTTCAGCCTTAGAACCCTCGATATAGCCACATCTGGGACATATCCGATATTCATCTTCGTACTGCTCCATGCAGCCCATACAGAATTTCATATTTTATACCTCTGTTTTATTTTTTCTATCAGAAACGGAGTTCAGCTGCGGGGTCAGTCATTGGGAAACACATACTTATCCGTATTGACAAACGTACCGTTAAACTCATCATGCACCTCAACGAACACTTCGCGTACCGAATCGTTAACAGGCAGGCTGAGGCTCTTGTTCTGCACATGGAGAGCGTCCTGCGCATTATTCGTCAGCATGAACCCGAGCAATTTCTCACTTGCCCTGTTCTCGTCCTTACTGATATCATTTGCGCACCATATATCTTCGTATTCACACGGCACTTCATCTACATCGCAGTACAGTATCTTATACTGCACAGGAAGCTTATCTCTGACATCATAGTAATCCGAGGTATACCCGCCGAAAAAGCATATCTTATCATTTTTATCAAGGAATTTTTCCTTGGCGCTTTCGCTGTAATATTCAGCGGTATCACCGAATATGCTGTCATAATCCTTGCTGCTGAATACAACAGGCTCATATTCGGGTCTGACCTTGCCCATTATCTGTGAAAGGTCGGATACTCCGTCTTTGCCGTAATCACACAGCCCTGTATTTGCATACACCACGGGTACATCAAGTCCCAGCGGCAGCTGATATTTATTGCCGTAGGTCTGCTCGGCTTTATTCAGCACCGAGCACTGTTTCATCTCATCTGAAGAATAGACTTTATCAAGAGAAAGTCTGGCTGCCGATGAGAGTGTATCAGTGTATTCGTAGATATTCGGCTGCTGTTCGGAACTGCTGAGTTTTTCGGCATATTCATCTGGCATAAATCCCACGAGCTCTATCTCAACATCCTCAAAGCTGGAATTGAAATCAGAGATTATCTTTTTATAGGCATTCTCTTCTGCTTCGTCCAGCTGGTCATCGCCGCTTTTGCAGTACCACATGGTCAGCTTGCACGGCGGAAGAGTTTCCTCTTCAATGTTGCGGCGCATGGTGTATGCGCTTATGGCTGTACCTGCCGCGATCACGAGTGCAGCTGCGGAAAGTCCGATGTACTTGCGTCTTCTGCGGCGCTTTCTTTCTTCCTTTGGAGCCAGCACTATCTTATCCTTATTGATAGCTGCTTTGAACTGTTTGATATCCTTGAATCTCAACTGGGTATCCGTTTCCATCGCATTCATTATCGCGTTGCTGAGATATTCGGGTATCTCGGGAGAGACTTCATGTGGGAAAGGCAGTTCATGCTTTTCAATATCATTTTCCGTCTGCTTTCTGTCGGTGGATTCGATAGGCACAACGCCTGTTATCAGATAGTACAGTGTTGCACCCAGAGCGTAGACGTCTGTCCACTTTCCCTCGGGAGTTTCTTTAGAATACTGTTCCGGGGGAGCAAAACCGGGCTTTACTATCCTTACAAGGTCTAGATTATCCTTGCTTGTCAGCTTTGCGGCGCCGAAGTCGATTATCTTTATCATGCCGTCAAGGCACATAAAGATATTATCAGGACTGATATCCCTGTGGATTATGCCTTTGGAATGTATCTTTTCAAGAGCGTTGCATATCGTCAGACATATCCTTACACCTTCTTCGACATCAAAGTGACCGTTCAGCTTCATGTAATCGCTGAGATTTATGCCGTCGAGGAACTCCATGACGATATACGCCGTGTTGTTTTCTTCTATGTAATCATATACATTTATGATGTCGGGTTCGGAATTGAACTGTGCGGTTATACGGGCTTCAAGGATAAATCTGTCACGCAGGGTCTCAAATTCCCAGGCACGCCTTTTATCGGTGATGACGAGGTCTTTCTCGCCAAGGGGTCTGTTTACTACGCCCAGCAGATAGAATTCCTTTATCGCTACGATCTTTTCGAGTTTGGTATCCCATGCCTTATAGATATTGCCAAAACCGCCTGAGCCAAGCACCTGACCTATCATATATCTTCCGTTTTTCAGTTCCGTCCCCGCGAAAAGCTGGTAATCCAGCTTCGGGGGATCACCGTAGCGGTATCCGCACCGGGGACACTCATCGCAGTACTGTTCAAGTTCCGCGAAACAATTATTGCATCTATACATATGCTTTGATCATTACTCCGTTCAATTCCATGAAAATCTTTCAGAACACAAGGGTACGAATATCAAATCTGTCTCTCCTACGGATACAACATCGTATATCTTAAGTTCGGCATAGTTCATGAGCATTTCGTTGTTGACATATACGAAGGTCTTTCCATTGGTGGTCTGTATCATGAATTTCTTGTTTCTGGGGTCATAGATAACAAATGCCTGTGCGCCCCTTGATATCGAGGTATCGTTATGGATATCCACATCGACCACATGATCGAGTCCCGATCTTCCCAGTGAAGATTTGCCGTACCTTATCTCATATGACTTGCCTTTGTCGGGACCGTTTATTATCACGAACCAGCCGACTATCGGCTCATCGGGGATATCATCGAAAAGCACCTTGGTATGTATGTCTTCCATAGAACCTGTAAATCCCGAATTCTGTATCTGCTGTGTAAGCTGTGTGGGAGTTACAGGCTTTGGCTGTACAGGTGCTTCGCTGACAGGCGGTGCGACCGGATGCGGTGGCACAGGCGCAGGTGCTTCGCCTACAGGCGGTGCGACCAGATGCGGTGGCACAGGCGCAGGTGCTTCGCCTACAGGCGGTGCGATAGGATGCGGTGGCACAGGCGCAGGTGCTTCGCCAACGGGCGGTGCAACGGGATGCGGCGGCACAGGCGCAGGTGCTTCGCCAACGGGCGGTGCAACGGGATGCGGTGGCACAGACGCGGGTACTTCGCTGACAGGCGGTGCAACGGGATGCGGTGGCACAGGCGCTGGAGCTTCGCCTACGGGCGGTTTTACCAGCGATGGCGGCTCATGGGCGGGAGGCGGCACGGGCACAGGTGCTTCACCCAAAGGAGGCACAGGTCTCGGGGGCTCGTGAGCAGGGGCAACAGGAGCCACCTGCTGAGACTGCTGTCTTCCCGTGGGCGGTACAAAATACGCAGATATGCGCTTCTGTTCGTCCTGGGGCTTTGGGCGGTTCTTGTCGATATCTATATTAACAGTTCCTTTGGGAGCCTCCGCTGCCTGGCAGTGGGGGCAGGCGCTGTACTTGTCAGAATCATAATAATGATTTTTGGGGCATCTTGCCAGTTTCATATCTATTCCTCCGTTCAATATTTTATAACGGCAAAAGTTGCATTA
This sequence comes from Hominimerdicola alba, assembly GCF_900112155.1. Taxonomy (GTDB): domain Bacteria; phylum Bacillota; class Clostridia; order Oscillospirales; family Ruminococcaceae; genus Hominimerdicola; species Hominimerdicola alba_D. The sequence goes on from NZ_FOKQ01000010.1 coordinate 9,679, forward strand.
TCGATATCTGTGCTGCCGCTCTGTTCAACCGAGCGTATCAGTTCATCTGCGACACTATTGATGTCGTCATTGCTTTCAAGGATATCGTTCATCGTTTCTTCGGACAGTATCTTGTATATACCGTCAGTCATCAGCAGGAGCATATCTCCTTTTTCAAGCGTGAGGGGAGTGACGTTGATATCCATTATATCTATAACGCCCATGCCCAGAAAGCTTGCCAGATGTTCTCCGCGTTCTATCTCGTTATCATAGGTCTCTTTATCTATCAGTCCTTTTTTCATACGGACATCAAGAATATACTTATAGTTGTGATCATTGGTGATCTTTCTGAATTTTCTGCCGCGCTTGATATACAGCCTGCTGTCACCAACGGACAGCCACTGCAAAGAATCACCGGAAACAAAAGCCAGTACCACTGTGGTGCCGCAGTCTTTTCCGTAATCCCTGCGTATCACCTCATTTATCTCTTCTGTTGCGCTTACGATAAATTCGGCAAAGGAACCGAAATCAGTTTTCAGGAAAAGATCGGTATACATATCCACGGCGGTCTTAGCCGAAGCCCCGCCGTCCGCACGGCTGCCTATGCCATCGCATACAACTGCAAGCATACCCTTTTCGTCCCGAACACATCCTGCATGATCCTGCTGTTCTTTTCTTGTTCCTATTATAGAACGTATCTCACACTGCATAATGTTCACCCTTTGACACAGACTGCTATTGCCGAAAAGTTATCCATATTGGTATCCTTTCCGTTTTCGCGCACTGTTTCTGCCATTTTCCTCAGCCAGTCCTCAGCAGAACTGCTTTTTTTCAGGAGCTTACACATCTCCTTTTCGGTAATGGGTTCCCAGAAGCCGTCAGAACACAGCAGAAAAGCATCGCCCGCTTTAAGGTCTTCAGTTTCGGAAAGCTCATACTTTGCCCCGCCCGAAGTCCATTTAGAGCCCATGACTCTCAGCAGTCGGTTCCTGTCCGGGTGGGAGCGTATCTGCTTTTCCTTGATATCACCCGACATCGCCAGCATCTGTGGGACGCTGTGATCCATCGTCCTTTTCATCACCTTGTTTTTTCTGAAACGATACAGGCGTGAATCACCTATATGCATATACCTGCATCTTTCACCCACGGCGGTAAGTACTACAGCAGTGGTCTTCATCTGAAAGGTGGCGTCAAGCTCTATCTGTTCAGCCAGCAGACCCTCCTGTGCGTTGTCCAGAACAGTCTCCATATAGCTGTCGTTATCAGTGCTTTCATCAAAAAAGCATTTTGCATACTCGACAACATACCTTGAGGCAAGTTCGCCCTTGCCGTGTCCGCCCAGGCCATCGCACAGTACGAAGCAGTATCTGCCGTCCTTTTCGGTAAAGCCGATACTGTCTTCGTTTACAGGTCTGTCACCTTCATTTGTAAAAAAGCTGTATTCAAGCTCCATTATCCATACCCCGCGGTCAGTTATTTCTGAGGATCTCTGTTAAATTCTCCGAGACCGTTATCGCATTCTTCCAGAACAAGCTTGCATTCTGTAAGAGTATCACACATGGTCTTGAGTATATCATATATACCTTTGATATTCTGCTTTACAGTATTAGCATCCTTCATAAATGCCTCAGCACCGTGACCCTTCCAGTTCTGATCCAGTTTGCTGACTATATCATCGTAGGTAGTGTTTATATCGTCGTACTGCTTGATGAGGCTGTCCTTCATGCCTATGCCCTTGTCTATCTTAGTTGTATCGATAACTACGTATGTGCCGTCTGCCATAATTGATCCTCCTGTTCATTACTCTGCTTTTAAAAATTTAAGTTTTTTAAGATCGTCGCTTTCTATATCATAGAAGTATCCGTCGCCCAGTTCACATCTTGCGTATTCGCTTTTGAGTTCCTTGGGATCCATCTCGCCGAATACCGATCTGTTGCCGCGGTCGGTAACAAAATCAGCTATGCTGTCCAACAGAAAAGCAACGGCTATGCCTGTGTTCAGAGAAGACTCTGCATCTCTGTCGTTGTTGCTTATCTTTCTCACATCGGAGAAGATAAACCAGTAATTTTTTTCCTCAGCCCTGGCTATCATTTTCGGGAAAACCTGTTTCAGTAGCTGGGCGCCTGCCGCCTGGAAGAGCATCTTGTTCTGCAGGATGAATATGGTAGGCGGCGTGTCTTTTTCTGTAAAGTTTTTATTTATGCCGCCTGCTCCCATCTTTGCAGCGTAGCCTTCGCTGTCAAGCAGGTCATAGAGCTGTTCTATGTTGGTAACATAGAACTTGTTGCTGCCCTTGTCGTTGTTATATAGTTCTTCCAGCTGTTTTCTGCCGTCATCGAAATACACGAACCTGTGATCCGAATGGCTCTTCCTGACCGAATCGAGCAGCAGCTTAAGAAGATTTGTTTTGCCGAATTTTTTCTTGCCATATATGGCAATGGAATGTATCTCGTTGAAATCGACCGATACGGGCAGATGCTCGTAATAATCAAGCCCTACCACATATTCGTCCTTGTTGGGGTCATCACTGATATCATACCGCGTTGACAGATATTCAAAGAAGTTTTCCTCTGTCAGCGCACCCCTGAATGCCACAAGTTTTTCGGTCTCTATGCCGAGAGTCCTGCATCTTTCATTCAGCGCCGCAAGACCTTTTTCCTCATCCATAAATGGCAGGAATATCTGACACTCTCTCGGCTTGCCATCGATGATAGTAACGCCGCGTCCTGCGTTGCCCATGGGTTCGTTGACTTTCATACCGAATATGTCGATATACTTATCAGCCGAACCCGGAAGTGCGAATTTACGGTTGAAGCTTCCCATATATCTTCCAAGTCCGCCTGATACATCGTTTGCGGTGAACACTACGGTCAGTCCCTTTGAAAGACCGTCTCTGCAGAATCTCAGCAGCAGATCGTGATAAGCTTCATATCTGTCATCAGCAAGGAAAGATGTGACATTGTCGATAAAAAGCATTATGTGCGGGGGTGAATTCTCGTCCCTGCCATATATCTCAGCAAACTGTTTTGAAAACAGATTTTTGCTGTTTTCTTCAAGTCTGGATTCGATAGTCTTGAACACCCTGCGGACATTTTCCTCGCTTGAACTGTCAAAGCAGGCTGCTACTCTTCCCAGATCTCTGTATTCTCCGAGATTTCCGCCGAAATCCAGCACGTATATATCTCTTTTTGGTGCTTCGGGACCGTTTTCGTGCAGCCTTACCAGAAGTGTTTTCAGGAAAGTGGTCTTACCGCTCATATGACCGCCGAAGACTATGATATTCGATAAAACAGGGTCTATATAGAGTATGGGCTGGATCTGCTGATCCAGGTCGTCATATATCCCCATAGCAAGTTTTTCAGTCACGGTCAGACCTCCCTGATAACGTCATATTTTCCGTCCTTGTATTCGTATACCTTATTATCCTCGAATACAAGCTTATCCGAGAGCGGACGCTGGAAAATGATATGAGGTGTGTTCATATTACTGCTGTTCATCCTGTAATACTTCTTTATTGCACCTGTTATCGCATTCAGCTGAGTTTCGAGTTTACCCTGGAGCTCCAGCTGCTTCTTGCGCTCGATAGTTTCAAGATTATCCTTGGCAGAGCGGTAGAACACGGTATATTCGCTGTTCTTGCTTGCCTCGATTATCTCAACTGGTATCTCCATGTTTTCCTCAGCCACCGCTCCTGCATATCCCGACTGGAAGTATTCAAACTTCGAGCCTGTACCCACCAGAAGATAAGCTCTGCCGTGACCCGGCATCGTGGGGCTTGCCGCAAGGTCGTTGCCTATCATTTCCTTTGATGCCTGTCTTGTCGCAACTTTAAGGCAAAGCCTTGATTTTGAGTTGACGCGGATATCATCTGTGATAGCACCCTCGATATTCTGGGATATCAGTATGATATGGAATCCGAGGCTTCGTCCGACTCTCGCAATAGTGGTTATCTCACCGATGAAGTCGATATCGTTGTTTTCTGTGGTGAATCTTTTAAGCTCGGTAAACTCATCAACTACGAGGAACAAATGTGAGAGCGACTGTTTCTTAGCCTGCTCGCGCAGCTTGTTCTTTTCGTCCTCGGTGAGTTCGGGTTTGTTTTCGCCCCTCAGGCGGTTGTTTATCGAATTGATATGAGATTCGATATCGTTGCACACTGCGATGTACTGATTGATATTATCAACGTACATCGAATTGAAAAGTATCTTCCTGCGGCGTATCTCGGAAGTCAGCGAATCAAGGAAACGTTTGAGCATATATTCCGCACCTGTTCCATTCTCATCGCCGTCAACGTCCGTTACCGAACCTACCACATGGGGAAGATCGCCTATTCTTTTTACGAAGCCGCCGCCCTTCATATCTACCAGCATGAGGTTGACCTCATCGGGTCGGAATCTTATGCAAAGACCTAGCAGATAGGTGATTATCGTCTCGGATTTACCTGAGCCCGTAGTACCTGCGACCAGCATATGGGGGCCGTCAAAATCCTCATGGAGATCAAGACAGGTAAAGCCGTTCTCTGTCTTGCCTATCGGCACGGATATAGATTCAACTATATTGCAGCCTCTCTGTTTGTAGCTACCCATCCAGCTGCTCTCTATATCGATATTGTTCTTAGTCATTCCGTAAAGTTCAAACAGGCTGACACTTGAGGGCACCTTTCCGTTTTCGGATATCTTTGAATAGCAAAGCGCAGAAAGTATCTTTGATGCGTTGTAGGTATGTATGTTCCAGTCTGCACTCATGCGGAATGTGAAAAGCTTTGCCGCTTCTTCATCGTCATGGGGTGCTATATGCGCCTCATGGTCGCTGCGGACGGTTATCACGTTGTCACAGTATTTCGGCAGATGCTCTTTATATACCTTCGGGAATATAAAGGTTATGCCCAGCTTATTCTCAAAGGGTTTGCCGTCAGGCGGCAGTGTCGGGAGATACTGTGCAAAGGCGTGTTCTTTGAGGTCGTACTCCTCGTGTACGATAAATACTATATGGGGGAGCTTCTGTATATCATCTGGAGCTTCTGCACGTTCACCCATGATCTTCAGCATTTTACTGAAAACCATATTTGCATTTTCGGGATCAAACACGAACTGCGCTCCGGGTCGTTCATTGAAGAGTTCTCTGAAATGCGGCAGGAATTTATACTGGCTTATGCATCTTTCGATTGTGCTCCTGTCCCTTGTGGGCTTGAACAGTATCACGAACTGCAGGTCTGAGGGGGAATGATAGAAGCTGAGATCGAAGATTATCCTGTTTATTATCCTGTCGGAAAATCCCGAGTTTATTGCGATGATACCCAGTGCTCCGCAGTTCTTTATCGGAAGCAGGAGCGGTGCATTGCGCATATAGTGGTACTTATCTGATATATACTTCGGCAGGTTAGTAAGATAATGGGAAGTATCGTCACTCGCTGCAGCCAGCTTTTCATCTGCCAGCATCAGCTCGACTTTATCCAGCTTCAGCCTAAAGCTTGCAGCCGAGAAAAGGACATCTTTCTTGCTGCCCCTTATCTCGAACAGATTGTCTACACTGTCCGAAACTCCGAGCCTTACCATGAGAAAATCCTTATCGGTACTGCATCTGCTGAAAATATTTCCGCTTACGCCGTACACGCTTTTATATGGGTCGGGCTGCTCGAAAATATCGTTGATATCAGGATATATCTCGTTGAGCTTTTCAGCGTCAGCGCCCTGTCTGTTAAGTATCTCCTCAATGGTCTTGTCGGCGTACTCCTCGTAGCCTTTTTTCCATGCGGCTACGTCTTTTTTGTATTTATTGTTTTGTCTTATCCAGTTTATCAGTGCCATCACAAGTGTTATCGCACTCATGGAAGCGCTCATGATGATCATTGACATACCTGAGCCCGAGTTTCTTGCCATCATGGTCCTGACCAGTATCATCATGCTGACCATAAGCAGGGTCGGCAGAAGTGTGAAGAACAAATTCTGATCGTTTCTGGCAGGCGGTTCTGGCGGTGGGATAAGCTCCACGGGTTCATTATTGAATTTATGCAGCTGCCTTGTGCTGATATTGTAATCGGGGAAGGACATATGAGAGTTGTTACGTTCCTTCGGGTTGAAAGCGGGGATTATATCCACACTGCTGTCGATTATCTGGAACGTATCATATTCCTCCTGCGGGTCGAATACCACACGGGTGGACGATATAAATCCGATCTCTGCCAGAGTTTTTGAAAGATCGCCTTCAGAGATAACAAAACGGCCGCTGTGTGCGCCTCCCGAAAGAGAACCGTTGTTATGCGATGTCAGACATATCCTTCTGTAAACACCACTGCCGTCAGGGCTGTTGCAGATATCGAATATCTGCTTGCACTCACAGTAAGGTGATTGCTTGGCTTTTTTTGCCAGACCGTATTTTATACCGTCGAACAACTGGCTGAGCGTCATATCTCTGAGGACTATCAGTTCGATGAAAATGTCCTCTCCCCCTGCACCCAGGAATTGCAGACCGATAAGCAGCTTGTTACTTTCCATAAATAATGACCCTTCAAAAAAATCTCCATAAACAACTTGTAATGGCAAAACCCAAAGGCCCTGCCACTACAAGCACATAAATATACTAAGCCTTGAAAGAATTGAGAATATCTTCGATATAACCTGAGAAGTCGGGCTTCTCGGGCACATCGGGAAAAGCAGGCATTTTTGCCTTTTCTGATTTAAAATCCTCAATATCCGGTTTAGGCATCTCTAAATCGGGCACAGCAACGCTGACACTGACACCGATCTTGATGTCAGGATCGAATCCTGCCTTGACAGCAGGTATATCTGTTCCCTTGACCCTGACTGCATCCATATTCTTTACCGCCATTCCGGCAAGCGCAGGAGCAGTCTTTATCTCGGGCACTGTGATATTTCCGACAGAGACAGCCTCTGAAAGAACGGGCTTGTCTTTTGCAGCAGCAGATATTTTCCCGGGGATATTAAAGTCATTTGCGACTGTTACGCTGACATTATTATCCGCAGAGCCTGTTTTCACACTGCCGATATTGACACTCGGTATCTCGACTTTTGAGGTGATCGCTGATCTGTCGATGTCTTTCTTTAAGCCGGAAAAACATGTGATGGATATTTCCGGTATATCGAAGCGTTCATTGAGATCTTTGAGCAGCTGTTTCGGGGATGCGGGATCTTTTTTAGCTATCCTTATCTCACCCGGTGCAGTGATCTTCGATGTTTCGGAAAGCAGCTTGTCAAGCAAAGTAACCTTTATCGGCTTTACTTCCGCAACCTTCGGTATTTCTGCGATATCAACATGGATATCATCAACCGAGATCTTTGGTTCTTTAAGCTCGATATTTGGCTTCTCGACAGTCATTCCGATATTATCGCCTTTGACATCTTCGCCCTTGACGGTAGCAAATTCACCCTTGAGCTTTATGAGTACCTCTGTCATTTCATATTCAAATAATTCCTTGTTCCTCTCGATATCGGTAACAAGTGCATCTTCTTTTTTCATAATACCTCACAGCCCAGATAGTTATTTGTTTACATTGATGTAGGGATATTTTCGGCGAGTTCCTGATCCACCTTTTCCATCTGATCGGCGTTAGCGCTAAGCAGCTCGCTGAGAGCGTTTACGAGATCGGGAACTGTCTTGCCGATATACTCATTAACAGGACCTGTGATGAAGCCTGTCATCTTATCCTTGGAAGTACCCTCCCATGCGTTTGTAGCAGCGATGAAGTCATCCTGTAACTTATCCGATGCTGCCTTATATCTCTGCGCAATATCGGCGATCTGGGACGCTGCGTTTCTGATCTCGTCATATCTAAATACTATATCAGCCATTTTTGATTACTCCTTTATTCACAATAAATCGTTATGTTGTTTTTTACTCAAATCAAATTAACCCTGGGGGTTTCTGTTTATGTCGCCCAGCTGAGGATCGACTGTATCCAGCATCTGCTCCTTGATCATATCCAGCAGACTGTTGATAGCAGCTGTCAGAGAAGCTGTGGGGTCTGTAAGATTATCTGTGAGTGCAGGAGTAGCCTTGCTGTTGAAGAACTCCTTATAACCATCGGCTGCATCACCGATAAAGCTGTTCGATGTCAGATTAGTGATGATCGATGAAAGCTCCTCATAAAGAGTATTTGCTGTTGCAACGTAATTGTCTACGCTGCTTTTTGCGTCTGCAACGATCGCTGCTGTAAGTACTGATGCCATAATAATTAGCTCCTTTCAATTAAAAACCTGTTCTGACAGGTAATGTTGTCAATTGTTGATCAGCTGTACCAGTTCATTGTATTCACTAAATACTGATGAATACTCCTGACGGCACTGCTTTAGTGTATCAGAGATATGTTTAACGACAGCCTCCTGCTTATCTAAAGGTTCAAGCAGATTATTCTTGCAGGAATCAATGAACTTGTGTCCTGCAGGAGTGTCAAATCCACTTTCGATCGTTGTAAGCATATCTTCGATATCCTTCCTCAATTTGGAGATCTTCGTTGAGAGTTCGGCAAATTCCTCAACTCCCTTGTCAAAAGCCTCTTCATCAAGGACAAGTGTTTTTGTTAATTCACCCACTTAGATCCCTCCGAATCACTTTCCTCCGTTCTGTTCTTTTCGGCACTGATCGATGTATGCCATCACTGCTGCCTTATCTTCATCGTTCATCAGTTCAGCCATTTCCTCAGCCTTGGCATACTTGCCTGATTCTGCATACATCCTTGCACGGAAAATAACTGCATATGCCGAGTTCTCATTTCTGTTCAGCATTTCTTTTCTGAAGAACGCGATGATCTCATCATACATTTTCTGAGCACGCTCAGTGGTGTACTTTTCGCTGCCGTTCTCAGCAAGCTTCTTCACTGAAAATGCCTCAGAGTAGTTTCCAAAGAAAGCGTAGTAAGTATTATCGCTGTGCTTGAGCTCCTTAGCTACTTCCATTACCTTTTCATAGTCCTCTTTGATAGCATAAGCGGAAAGTGTGACAAATCTAGCCTTGTCTACCTGCTCCCTTTCGATCACAGCTGGTGAACCGCTTTCCTTATCAAGACCTGCCACAGTTTCGACAGCGCCTTCACCGAATACTCCGTCGGGATAGTTCCTTATGGGCTGACCATTCTCATCGTAATTGATCTCGGCGGAATCACCCATAGATTCATCTATCCTGCCCTCTTCCATAGCGAGACCCATCTGTGCAGTATCCTGCTCCATCTGAGCTTCGATCTCTTCTGCGGTCATAGCAGCCGCAGCAGGAGCAGCGGTCTCAGCCACAGCTTCAGCCTTGTTCAGCAGCATATTCGCTGTATCGATTGCTTCGTCAATCTTGCCCATCTTTAGGCAAAGTTCAGCAAGTACGATGACCAGTTCATTTTTCTGCTTATCAGTACCATAGGGGCTGACGATGAGCTGTCCCACCAGGTCGTAAGCTTTCTGGTCGCAGTCGCCGTTGGGATCCTTATCGGTATCAGACTTTGCAACATACAGATGGGCACGGGTCATATCGATATTGAACTTGCCGTTATCATCATATTCAGCATACTTTTCTGCATTGTTCAGAGCCTCTTCGGCTTTATCAAACTCATCATTAGCAAGCAGAAGATTGGTATATACCATATAGCCGTCCAGCAGAGACGGAGCTGCGTTTATCCACTGCAGCGCACACTTTGTGGCGTTGTCGATATCAGCCAGTGCTATATATATCTTGATCTTCTCGGTTATAACATCGGGGTCGGTCATAGCCACGCCCGTTGTATCTGCATCCTGATACTTTTCATAGTTAACCAGTGCAGCCTTATAATCTTCCTTCATTGAGCAGCACAGAGCCAGCTGATAATATATCCTTGCTTTGACATCGTCGCTGCAAGTCTTCATCTCCGCTTCGCTGTACATCTCCATAGCTCTTGAAAGATCGCCCTTGAAGAAGTAGCCGTTGCCCATATTGAAGATATTATCGCCATTATCGGGATCGACTTCTATAGCCTTTTTAAAACATTCAAAGGCTTTGTCAAAATCGTTTTTAACGACATATACAGCACCTGCTCTTGAAAGTGAATAAACATCATCGGGCTGTATCTCTAAAGCCTTGTTATACCATTTCAGAGCCTGGTCTAAATTTTCGTTTCCCATTGCCAGTTCGGCATTGGCGATAGCGTCATTGAATTCCTGAATGTCCATTGTTGTTCACCTCTGCATTGATCTATGGAACAGCCACTTGCTGGCCACTCTCATCGTATTTATCATGTAAGTATGTTATAACATTGTCTGCTGTTACATCAGCAAAGTTCGATACCTTAGGCATCTCATAGGGAGAATCCTTATTGATAAGTATCGTCAGTTTTCCGTAAGACTTTTCAAGGGTCTTTTCGATCGAATCTTTGAGTAATGCCTTCTTTGCCAGATCGCAGTCCAGCGCTTTGAGTGTGCCCTTGTATGCCGCCCAGCCATTGCCGCCTGTAGCAGTCCAGTTTCCTGCCCTGAGCGTAGACTCAAAGTTCTTATATGTGAGCTTGCTGGTAGCGAACAGCTTTTCAATTGCATTTGCATTACCGGCATCCAGTTTAGTCTGTATCTTTGTATAAGCGTTGAATTTCAGTCTGTCAACACCCAAGGAGATACCCGATGTTATTGCACCGCTTGCAAATCCGAAAGCAAATTCACCCAAAAGTGTTCTGCCCGAACCCTTGAGCGTGCCCTTATCCAGTCCGATGGATATCGACTTGCCGATAACATTGCCTGTACCGGCTGCAAGACCTCCGGCAGCCATATGCAATGCCACAGCCTTACCTACTGATACGCCGCTGTTTACAGCCAAACCTCCGACAGCGCCTGCCGCACCGGTGAATGCGCCTGTTATCGCGCCTTCCATGAAACCGTTGGCAGCAGCGTCAAATATCACGCCACTGGCGCCGTCCATCGTACCGTTCTCCTTATAGTACTTATATGCCGCTGCACCTCCGCCGACAGCTGCCGACGCAAATGCCGTTACGATCGCACCTTTAAGCGCCAGCCCAAGCAGCGGAGCCGCCGCACCGCCTGTAAAAGCTACCAAAGCCGCCAGACCAGCAATGACCACTACGCCGACAGTGATCTTTACGATGCTCTTCCAGTGCTTCTTGACTGCCTTTCCAAAGGCTGTGTCGCCCAACCACTCCCCGGCTCTTTTCCAGAAAGATTTCTTTTTTTCGACCTTGGGTCTTGCCCAGGGATTTACTGAGTAAAAGTTCTCTTTATTAACGTTTACCAGTTCAGCGACCCTTTTATCTGTTGCAGTAGCATTGGCGAGGAATTCACCGAATTTCTTGCCGACGCTTTCCATCTTTTCTACTTTCTGTTCTTCTGTCTTTATGCGTCGGTCAATACTGTCCAAAGCACCCTGAAGATTGCCAACTCCTCCACTCATGCCGGTCGTCTTTTTCCTGACTGCCTTAAACGAAGAGATAACATCTCGGGATTTATTGACCATAGTTTGGAAATCGTCTTCAAATGCCCCGACTGTGATCCTGCCGCCCAGTCCGCCGGCATTAAGCTCTATCCGCATACTTTATCACCCTGCTTTCAAGTAATGATATCATTTGTTGTTCTACATATATTTTTTGTAATGTGCCATGTCGTATGAACAAGAGTTCATAGCCTTCTTCAGCGCGTGCTGCTGAGCAGTCATGCTGTTCATGTTTCTTACCAGTTCATTTGCTCTTTCTTCAAGCTGCTGCAGCCTTGCGTTGAGTTCCGCAACAGCCTGTTCAAGACGGCTCTTCTCGCTTTTATAGCTTTGCAGAGCCGAAGATGAATCAGCGTCCTCTTCAACAGTCTTGCATTTGAATACTTCTCCCAGATCAGGTGCGGCTATACTGTCGCATTTTATACACTGCGAAAAGCCTTCACCTGCTTTTTGTGCAGAACTGTTAGCCGAACTTACCGAGTCGGGAACATTTGCAGCGAACCAGCCGCCGCTGCCTTCAAGACAGCCTATTATAGTGCCCAGTTCCTCGATCCTTTTCTCAAAATTGATCTTATCGCTTCTGCACGAAGAAAACTGGTTCTGTACGCCTGACATCTCGCTGCGGCAGGAATCGAGCGCACGGCTGTTGCTGTTGTACTGGTTAGCAGCATCTACATACCTAGATCGCGCGTTGTAGTAGGAATCACTGGCTTCTTCCTGTGATGGGTTGATCCATGACATAATCTTACACCGCAATGAAAATAAATCTTTTCAAAGCTTCTCCTTTCTTAAATATTTACAATTAATCAATGAATCAAAAATGTTGGTAACCATTTTTCCACACATATTATAGCATTATTGGTTCTTTTTGTCAATTTTTAAACCTCATTTTATGCATATCTAGCGCGAAAATAGGCAATTTGAATAATCAAACGCCTTAAAACCGTAATATATTATTCACTTCTTTTACAATTCGGGTTTAAAAATAGAATATTTAAATTCTGATATTTTACATTTGTGAACTATATATTTTAGATTTAATACTTAGTTGATAAAATATCATACTTTTATATAACATTGTATCCATGCTTCATTATCACAAAATATGGTTATCCCTCTAACACACCTGACTTAACAGCGAGCAAAGGAATAGATAACATCAGCATAATATATCACTGTTGATCCGACATTTTAAGTGGTGTGATAAAGGGATAGTCAGATCACAAAATGACATTTGTCACATAAAAAAGTGATGCCCGGCACTACAAACCTCTGCCGCGCTGTGATATAATACAGACAATGAAAGAATACAACAAAGTTATACGGAGGTTAATGATATGGCTGATACGTTAATAAAAATAGACAGTCTGGTAAAAAGATACGGTGAACTCATTGCGCTGGATCATCTGGCGCTGGAGATAAAGCAGGGTGAGGTATTCGGGCTTCTGGGACCTAACGGTTCGGGAAAGACCACGACCATCAACTGTCTGCTGTCTCTGCTTTCCTACGACAAGGGCACGATAAAGATATTCGGCAAGGATATGAGCCCAACTGCTTACGACATCAAAAGAGATATAGGTGTTATAATGCAGAACGTGGCGGTGTACGATGAGCTGACAGTGCAGGAGAACATCGACTACTTCTGCGGGCTTTACATCACCGACAAGACGCAAAGGGGGCAGTACGTTGAGGACGCAATTAAATTCGTGGGGCTTGAAGATTTCAGAAAGTTCCGCCCTAAAAAGCTTTCGGGCGGCCTGCTGAGAAGACTAAACATAGCCTGCGGTATCGCCCACAAGCCTAAGCTCATAATCCTTGACGAGCCCACAGTGGCGGTAGACCCCCAAAGCAGAAACAAGATACTGGAGGGTATCGAAGAACTGAACAGAAACGGCGCTACCATTATATATACCTCACACTACATGGAGGAAGTCGAGCAGATATGCACCCGCATCGCCATTATGGACAAGGGCAAAAAGATAGCTGAGGGCACCAAGGAAGAACTCACGGCGATGATAAAGAACACCGAGACCATCAAGGTGACTTTGCACGAACTGCCCGATGCGGTGCTTTCCGAGATAAGCGCTCTGCCCCATGTGTACAGCACAGATTTCACAGATGAGACACTGACGGTATCATGCTCGGGTGGCAAACACAACCTGATAAGAGTGCTGGAAGTTCTCCAGAACCACGATATGCACATCGGCAGAGTTACCACCGAACAGCCCACCCTCAACGATGTTTTCCTTGAGATCACAGGCAAGGCACTGAGAGACAAGGAGGAATAGAATATGTTCTTCAACGAATTAAAATACTTTATCCTCTCGGCGCTGAGGGAAAAACGAATGATATTCTGGCTGATGATATTTCCGATGCTGCTGGGCACACTGTTCAAGCTGACCATGAGCGATCTTTCCGACAAGCAGTTCAAATTCAAGGCGATACCCACAGCTGTGGTGGAAGAAAGTGATAACAGCATATTCCACGATGTTGTAAAGCAGGTATCAGAGGGTGATGATGCTTTGCTGAATGTCACCTTTACAGATAAAGAGAAAGCTGAAAAACTGCTGAACGACGGCGAAGTTGAGGGCATAATAACCAGTGCGGACACCATCAGCCTGACAGTATCAGGAAGCGATATCGAAGAAACAGTGCTGAAATCCTTCACCGACCGCTATCTCACTCAGGAAAAGCTTATGAAAGATGCGGCTAAAAAAGATCCTGCAAAGCTCCCTGCCATGATAGAAGCTATGTCAGCCGACCTTGATGTGCTGAAAGAAGAGCCTGTAACCAAGGGCAGTAATGACAGATACCTCACATACTTTTATAATCTGCTGGCTATGGTAGCTGCGTGCAGTTCTGTTACGGGACTTTCGGTAGTGACCCGCAACGAAGCTGATCAGTCTGCACTTGGTGCAAGAAAATGCTGCTCCCCTACCCCGAAGCTTATAAGCACACTGGCTGTGATGCTTGGTTGCTGGGCTGTCAGCGCGGTATGTATGCTGATATCCGTGACATTCCTCACCTTTGTGCTGAAAGTTGATTTCGGAGACAATGTGGCTCTGGTATATGCGGCAGGGATACTCGGCAGTATAATGGGCTCTTCCATGGGCTTTATGATAGCTTCTCTCGTCAGGGGAAGCTACGAGAAAAAGAATACAGTGGCTATGATAGTATCACTGGGCGGCAACTTCCTCAGCGGACTCATGATAGCTGATATCAAGCCTGTTATAATGGAAAAAGCACCAATGCTCAACACTTTCAATCCTGCGGCGGTGATATGCGACTGCCTGTACTATCTCAACATCGATTCAGACCTGAGCAGATATTCGGGCAAGATGGTGCAGATGCTGGTCATGGCAGTGGCATTCACACTGATAGGCTTTGTATTCACAAGGAGGAGAAAATATGCAAGTATTTAAACTCTTTATGCTGATACTGAAAAAGAAGCTGCCGCTGGCGCTGACCTTTGTGGTGGCTTTCATGGGGCTATACCTGGGCTTAACATTCATTGACAAGGGCGAGGAAAAGTTCACGGAAAGCAAGCTGAACATAGTAATCACCGACAACGACAACACTCCCGAAAGCAAGGCGCTTATGGAATACATCGGCAAAAAGCACAGCATCGTCACCCCGACCATGCCGCTGAAAGATGCGCTGTATTTCGCCACGGTGGATTACGCTCTCACGATAAACAAGGGCTACGCCGAAAAGCTGGCAGAGGGCGGCACTGATGGTATGTTCGTCAGCAAACACGTATATGACAGTTACAGCGTGGCATACATGGGCAGCTGGCTGGACGAATATGTGAGCTGTGTAAGGGCTTGCATGGCATCGGGCGAGGACATCTCGGAAGCTATAAAAAGCGCCGAGGAAGCTATGGACATAAACACCGAGGTCACTATGGTAAGTTCTGACGCGGGCAACGCCAACGGCTTTATGACAGGCAGCGGATTTTTCAGATACCTGCCCTATATCCTGCTTTCGCTGATGATAGCGGTGCTTTCCCCTGTGATGATATCCATAAACAGCAAGGAAGTACGCTTCCGCACCAACTGTTCAAATGTAAGACCGACCTCCTGCGTACTGCAGATACTTGCAGGCAGCGTGGTGTACGTGCTGGTGATATGGCTGTTGTTCACCGCTCTGGGCATGATATGTATCGGCGGTGTATACAAGGGCATCATCTGGCTGAATGTGCTTAACAGTGCAATATTCGCAGTGATCGCAGCTTTTATAGCTGTGCTGGTATCCATGCTTATTCGCTCGCATGATTCTGTAAATCTGGTATGCAACATCGTCAGCCTGACCATGTGCTTCCTCTGCGGAGTATTCATACCCCAGTCACTGCTGGGCGACACTGTGCTTTCCATAGGCAGGTTTCTCCCCGCTTACTGGTATGTAAAGGTAAGCAATATGCTGACAGGAGCGGATGTATTCAACGCATCAAAGGCTATGCAGTATCTGCTTATCGAAGCAGGATTCGCTGTGGCGCTGGGTATAATCGCCACACTGCTTTACAAGACTAAGCTTCGCAGTGCTGAGTTTTGAGTGACGGATATAAGAAAGGCAGATACTTCGTGCGATGAAGTATCTGCCTGTTTTTGATCCCTATAGTTTACAAAATACACTCCATTTCAGTGCATTTCCAGTCCTCGCCATGATAGCTGTAAAAGCCCACATCTGTGCCGACGACCCTGAACCCTGCCGCGAGATAGCAGTTCAGCGCCGCGGGATTGTTTTCAAAAACGCCGAGGGTTATCTTCTCAGCCTCAAGAAAATCTCGGGTGTATTCCTTGGCAAGCTCCAGCATTTTTCTGCCGAGACCCTCGCCGCGCCTTTCGCTGTCAACGATGACAAAACCGAAGCGGGCAATTTTCTTTTCCTCGTCGGTAAAGCGGATTATCATGTGTCCGCAGATACCTTTTTCGTCACAGGCCGTGAACTCAAAAAAGCCGTCGTTATACGCCTGTCCTGCATAGTGGGCATTGAGTTCATCAGCTGTCAGCGGGAATTTCCCGAACCTGTCCGCCGACCACTGTCTGAAACCGTATTCGTCCTTCAGCCAGCCGACTATCTTTTCAGCATCGCAGGACTTGTAAGGTCTGAAGCGCATCATACGTCTTCAAGCAGTACGACTGCCGTAGCTGAAATGCCCTCCCCCTTGCCTGTAAAGCCCAGATGTTCCTCTGTAGTGGCTTTTATGGATATCTGTGAGATATCACAGCCGACTGTGTCAGCTATCTTTTCGCGCATATCCATAATGTATGGCGCAAGCTTTGGAGACTGACAGCATATGGTCATATCGGCATTTGAGAAAACATAGTTGCTGTCATCAACATATTCCATTACCCTGTCCAGCAGTTTAAGGCTGTCAGCGCCCTTATACTCAGGATCGGTATCAGGAAAATGCTGACCTATATCGCCAAGTGCCATCGCCCCGAGAAGAGCATCCATCAGCGCGTGGACGAGAACGTCAGCGTCAGAATGACCGTCAAGACCCAATTTATAGGGTATCTCTATACCGCCGAGGATAAGCTTTCTTCCCTCGACAAGCCTGTGTACATCATAGCCGTGACCGATACGCATATCTTATACCTCCTTATAGTTGCCTAAGAATTTGAAATAATTCAGTTCATGTGAAAGCTCGCTGAGGAGCGTTGTTACTTCTTTTTTGCCGATATCGCCCTTGAAATCCAGATAGAACATAACATCGAATTCCGTGTTGGCTATGGGCATACTCTCTATCATTGTCATGTTCAGACCCGCCACCGAGAACTTTGTCAGCAGTCTGTAAAGGGATGAGGACTGGTGTGGCAGTGCCAGGCATACCGATATGGTATCGGCATTATCCGACTTGAAAGTCTCGTGGGATATGAGTATGAACTTGGTGTAATTCTCCGCCGCATTCTGCACGCCGGTACGGAGTATCTCAAGACCCAGTTCCTCAGCGCATTTTTCGGAGCATATCGCCGCACAAGGCTCCGTGCTTTCCTTTACATAGCAAGCCGCAAGGGACGTATTCGAGAAGCTGTGCGCCTTGTATGCTCCCCTGTTTATCAGGTCGGAACACTGTCTGAGCGCCTGTTCATGTGAATATACATCGTGTATATCCTCGAGCCTTACGCCTTTTCTAGCCGCAAGGCAGTGGGAAATCTTCAGCTTTGTCTGTGCGCATATCTTGAAATCGTACTGGCGCATGAGCTCGTAGGTCTGCACCACAGAACCCGCAGTCGAATTGATTATAGGCAGTATGCCGAATTCAGCCGCACCCGCCGAAACTGCCTTGAATATCTCCTCAAAGCTGTCAAAGAACATGGTGTCAGCGTCCTCGAAAAGCTCACTGCACGCTATGTGGTTGTATGAACCGAAAGTTCCCGGTACAGCCACCCTGTGCCTGCCAGAAAGGTCAAGCCTCTTGAAAGGGATAAAGCCCGTATTATCGAACATTTTACGGTATTGCAGACATTTTGATATATCCATCATCGTCTGGAAATACACCCTTGTGGCACCCTTGAGTTCATCGGGAGCACCCTCAGTCACCTGGGCGATTACCTGCTTCTCCCTGTCCTTTTGAAAAACGGGGAGACCGTTCTCTATCTTATAATCGGCTACCTTGCCGCAAAGCTCCATACGCTTTGTAAAAAGCTCCTGAAGCTGCTTATCTACGTCATTTATCTCTGCTCTGATATCGTTCAGATCCATATTTATCACCTGCAACACATTATTATTCAACCCTTATTTTACCACATTTCAAAGAATTTTGCAATAGTTTTGCCCCAATTTAGGTATCCCTCACGCAAATAATTATCCTAGAAAAATCCCGAAAAAGCAATTATTGACATAGATATCGATATGGTGTATAATATATCCAAACAAGCGCAGACACAGTGTTTTCGCGGTATAAAGCTTTAAAGGAGCAGATACCGTGCTGACCTGCATATGCCAAAATGCGGCGGCGACCTGCTTTTCAGTTATTGCGATTTCAAATGCACATCCCACAGGATCTATAAATCACAAAAGAAGGACAAACTTGTATAACACCCCGCAAGGGGAAAAATCTTACAATGGAGGCATAGAAAATGAAAAAAGGAACAAAACTCATCATTTCGGCGGCTGCGGCTGTTACAGCTGCGGTCATCACAGGCACTATGTGCGCATTTGCGGCAGAAGCGGGCAACGGCGATGTCAACGGTGACGGCAGGGTCAACATCACCGACATAACCCTCACAGCGGCATTTGTAAAGGGCAAGAGATTGCTTTCCGCCGAAGAAATGGCAGCGGCAGATGTCAACGGCGATGGCTCCGTAAACACCACGGATATCACAAGGATCGCAGCATTTGTAAAGGGCAAGCGTAATCTCGACGGTTCCGAATTCAAGAAGGACCCCGAACCTGAGCCTGAGCCCTCAGGTCCTGTTATCGAGGTCAAGAACGGAGTTACATACGTCAATGGCATACTTGTAGTAAACAAGAGCTACGCTCTCCCCGAGAATTACGGCAACGGTCTTACAGCCGAGACCCAGAAAGCGTTCAACAATATGCAGGCTGCCGCATGGAACGACGGCATATCCCTAAATATATGCTCGGGATTCAGAAGCTACTCCTATCAGAGCCAGCTTTACTGGAGCTACGTGAACAGAGACGGTCAGTGGGCAGCTGATACCTACTCCGCAAGACCGGGACACTCCGAGCACCAGACAGGACTTGCCATCGATATCAACAATGCAAGCACCTCTTTCAACGGTTCACGCGAAGCCCAGTGGATAGCCGCACACTGTGCAGACTACGGATTCATACTGCGCTACCCCTACGGCAAGGAGGACAAGACCGGCTTTATGTACGAATCCTGGCACGTAAGATACGTCGGCAAAGACCTGGCAAGAAAGATAACCGATTCTGGGCTCTGCCTTGAAGAATATCTGGGTATAGACTCCTACTATCACTGATACATATAATAAACGGACGGAATGCAGAATGCTTTCCGTCCGTATTTTTTATGTCCTTGCAACAGCCCCTGGGTCGAGTATGGATATCTTAGGCTTGTCTTCGCGGATAACGAATCCCTTCACCAATCCGTTATCCACAGGTGAACGTGCTATCATTTCGGCAGTGATGTTCTCAACATCGCTGACCCTGTCCACCACCAGACCGCACTGCATGGTGTTGACCTCGATAACTATAACACAGCTTCTGTCATCGTACTCCCCCTTTGGAAGTCCCATGCGAAGCCTGAGATCCATAACAGGCACAGCTTTTCCGCGGTGGTTCATCAGCCCCAGCACATAGGGCGGAGCGGTGGGTATCAGGGTGAATTCGGGCATCTCGATGATATCCGCCACGCTGAGTATGTAAAAGCCGTAATGCTCCCCACCTGCGGTAAAGGTCAGCAGCTGACCGCCGTTATCAAGAAGTTCGTAAATATCAGCCATTTGCAGCCTCCTCCCCTGTTTCACCGCCCAGCAGCGAGAACATATCGAGTATTATGGTCATGCTGCCGTCACCAAGTATGGAACAGCCCGCAAGACCCGCTTCTTTCAGGTGAAGTCCGTCAAGCAGCGGCGAGAAAGGCTTTACCACCACCTGCTGATCACATACTATCCTGTCCGCCAGCAGTACCGCTTCAAAAGCACCCTCGCGGCAGTATATGCATATGCCCTTTGTGGGGTCGGTGATGTCAGTTTCCAGCTGAAGCTTTTCGCCCAGCCTTATCAGCGGCAGACACTTGTCCCTGAGATACACGAACTCGTTGCCGTCAGGGTCGGTGATGACACTTTCCGCCTTGCAGGAGAATGCTTCTCTTACCGATAATGCAGGTATGGATATACTGCTGCTGCCTATCTCAACACTCAGCACATCGACGATAGAAAGGGACAGGGGTATCCTTATGGTAAAGGTACTGCCCTTGCCAAGCTTTGAGTTGACTGTCAGCTTTCCGCCAACCTTTTCGATGTTCTGCTTGACAACGTCCATGCCAACGCCGCGTCCGCTGTACTGTGTGACAGTTTCGTTGGTGGAAAAACCCGCGGCAACAACAAAATTGAATATCTCCCTTTCGGTGTATTCGCTCTCGGGCTTTGTCAGCAGACCGTTCTTTTTTGCCTTTGCCATTATCTTTGCAGCATCCATGCCCGCACCGTTATCCTTGCAGGATATCACTACCTCATTGGATTCATACCCCGCACTCAGCGTAACGGTAGGCGGATTTTTCTTGCCTGTCGCCGCACGTTCCTCGGGAGTTTCAATACCGTGGTCAACAGCGTTCCTGACTATGTGCATCAGCGGGTCACCCAGCATATCGATTATGGATTTATCCACCTCGGTATCCTCGCCCCTGAAAACCAGATTGGCATTCTTTTTCAGGGTGTTGTTCATATCGCGGACTACCCTGTTCATCTTCTGGAAAGCCGTGGATACAGGCACCATTCTCAGGGACATTACAACGTCCTGAAGTTCGTCCGTTAGCTTTTTCAGCTCGCGGGAGGACTTGTTGAAGCGTTCAAGGTTGGTATCAAGGTCTCTCAGGTCGGGAGAGGAAGTAACAGCACTTTCAGCGATAACTATTTCCGAAACAAGATCAAGGAGCTTATCAAGCTTTTCCAGCTTGACAGTGAGCATACTCTGCTCTTTTTTCTGAGCCTTGACTGCAGGCTTCTGTGACTGATCGGCAGGCGCTTTTGGCTCTTCCTGATCTTCGGCGGGAACTTCCGCTGTGGATGTGCTCTCTGCTTTGGGTGCTTCTTTCGCTAAGTCGTTCTTATCGACCTTGTCAGCGCTTTCGACATTGATACCGCTTTGCAGCATCTTTTCAACCGCGGCAGTATCATCGGTGATGAGCTTTATGTAAAGTCCGTTCTTCTTGATGGCATCATCAGCATCATCGCCGTCCATATCAGGCGGAACAGTTCGGCAGACCTCTGATACAGTACCCAGCTTCCTCAGCAGTACTATCGCCCTTGCAGATGGCATTGCACAGCTTTCGCTGTATGTCACCCTGTATGTCAGAAGTTCTTCGCCCTCATCAGGCAGAAATACCCCCTCGGGGATATGCACCTCAGGAGCACTTTTGCTTTCTGCACCGCCCGCTCTTGCTTTCAGTTTGTCTCTGGTGAACAGCTCGAAGTTTTCAACATTCAGCGCCGAAGAAAGCACCTTTTCAACAGCATTGCGGTCATCGGTCACAAGCTTTATGTAAAGCCCCGCGTTCTTTATCTGACCATCGGCGTTATCGTCGTCCATATCCGCAGGGAATGTCCTGCACACCTCGGCAAAAGCTCCCAGCTTGCGTATCAGCACTATAGCCCTTGCTGACGGCATCTGACAAGCTTCATCATAGGTGAGCTTGTATGTAAACATATCCGAGGGTTCGTTCTCATCAAAGATATCGGCAGGAATATCAGAACTCTGTTCCTCAGCGGTACCGCCCTCGCCCTTGAAATACGCCGCAAGGTTGTGTATATGCCCTATCATCTCAGAAAAATCGGTAAGCGGTATATCCTCATCTGTAAGATTTTCAAGCTCGGCTTTAAGGGCATCACTGCTTTTGTAAAGCAGATCGAACAGTGCCGCCTTGTCCGTGCGGACATAGGTCTTCTCGCGTATAATGAAGAACATATCCTCCATCGCATGGGCAAGGGTGGACATATTCTGCAAACCCATCATCGCCGCCGAACCCTTTATAGTATGCATGGTGCGGAATATCTCTGCTATATCGCTCTCCTCTATCATGGATATCTCTTCCGCCTGCTCGGCACGCATGAGTATCTCGTCAAGGTTTTCAAGCAGTTCGCCCGTTTCAAATAAAAAGGTATCGACCATGCTTTCCATGCTCTCATCAAATTTTGGCATATACTATCACCGCCCGTTTTTTCAGTGTTTTATATCGAATCAAAAAATCTCTCTGCGTATATCTCCTGCGCTTTGCTGTCGGGGAATATATCCGCTCCCGCAGGGTCGAATATCCCAACTGCGTTTTTCATCGATGGCTTTTCACCAAGCTTCACAAGATACACCCTGTCGCTTCCCGCCATCATACCTGACTGCAAAGCATTCACCAGCGCACCTGCACAGCACATACCGTACCCCGCCGAGAGAAGAGCGTCCCTCAGCTTTCTGAAAGCCGTAAGATAATCCTCGTCCTCACCAACGAAGACTTTACTGTCTTTTTCCAACCTGAACTTTATGACCTCACCGTTATCGTCCTCTGTTACAACGATATCACAGTAGGTATCATCATCAAGTTTTTTCAGCTTAACAGTATATTCTTCCATAGTCCCCTCCTAGTCCGTGGCAGATGCGGCTATGACCACAAATCTGCCCACTGCTCTGTCATATATGGTATGATACAAACAGCCCCACCATTCGTTCCCGTCATCAAAATATTCCGACCAGTCATGGCTCCAGCTGTAAATCTCGGTGTCCTGTATCCCTTTCGGGAACAGCATGGAGTTTATTCGCCTGAAATCCTCGGAATTATAGTGCGAACCGTAGGGCGGGTCGATAAAGGCGCGGTAGTATCTGTTCTTCTGCGGGAAATCAGGGTCACCGAAAAAATCTTCCGTGCTGACAGCTTCACACTTCATCATATCCGGAGCATAGCTTAATGCATATCCATCGTCTGCCACACTTAGATTATTAAACATCTCCATAGCGAACAGCGCCGCATTCCTGTGGGATTTTTCGCCCTCATAAGGCTCATCACTCTTCATGATAAAATACTCTATAACACTTTCATCATAGCCCTTATAGACCTTTTCAAAAGATTCATCTCTTATGAGGGTCATGCCACTGCTTTTTTCAAGCTGTGGAGTGACATCTTCCTTTTTAACCTCGAACCATGTTTCTCCGTCTTCGCTCTCAACATCATCGGGATATCTTGTATCGATAACATAATAGCTGTCATTTTCTTCCTTGATAAAGCACCTGACCACACCCTCACGCGGGCAGGTATCGTCCGTATCATCATAAGCGAATATAGGCAGTTTATCTTTAAAAACGTGCACCTTCCCAAAGCGGTCGGTGAGCTCTGCTTCCGCACACATGGGGTATGTGCCGTCATCGGTTATCTTTGTTATTATCACTCTAGCCTCTGCCATACTGTATCCTCGTACTATATATTTTCCATAAGACCCGCTTTCTGCATGGCACGGGTCAGCTTTTCGTAATTCATCCCCTTTACCACATGGCGGCTTGAACCCTCTGCCGAAGTATATACGTAAAGGTGACAAGTGCCGTTCATCCGCTGAAAAGGATTTCTCCTTATCACTATCTTGCTTATCCTGTCTATCCTGACAGAAGCCCTGTGAAAACGATAGAATCTGCAATATGAGAGCATACAGTGTCCGCCGTCAAAGCCCACCGCCGTATGAAATGCCGCGTTGACCTTGACTATCACCAGCCACACCAGCGGCACAACGGATATCACCGCCAGATTTGTCAAAGCGCTCTTCCAGTCGGGGATAGTTTTTACTACCATCTCAAAGCGCGGTATCAGCCTGCAAAGGAATTCATATATCGCTCCCGGCAGAAGACATATCAAAAGCGGCAAAGTCACAAATCTTCTGATATCTCCCCAGCCTGTGCGCACATCGTATCCCACCGAGGGCATATTCGGCATAAGCAGTCTTACGGAAGTTTCAGCCGAGATAGTCGTGGTTATAGGCACCAGCGCCGAAAGTTCCAGTCTGCGCTTGCCGTAACCCGTGCAGTGCAACTGCACCGAACATATGCCGAAAAGCTTCATGAACATGGACTGCTGATAATCGATATAATTTATCCTCTCACGCATTATGATATGCCGCCGCTTAGTGCCCTTGCCGCTGCTTATAAGCAGCATATCCGCACACCGCGTACAGCTGAATCCCCAGTGCCGCATAAGGTTCGATACAAATGATACAAACCAGCTGCCCGCTACCACCAGCGCCGCAACTATCAGATACTTGGGTATATGCAGTGTCATTTTTTCCAGCTGAGTATTCACCTTTGCCAGAAATTCTTCCTCTATCTCACGCCCGACTATCCTGTATGCCTGATATATGAAAGTCAGCGTAAGCAGCATACCCGAAAGTGTGGAAGAAAAAAGCAGCGAAAATATCAACAGACTTCTCTTCTGAGTGTTGAAAATATACTTAGGCTTGTTGCGGCATCGCTGCGTGGCAAGCTCGTATATCCTGAATGCCTGTTTCTGACTGATATCCAGCCGTATATCCGTATTCTGTATGCTTTTTGCGTCAGTATCGATATAAACCGTACACGCTCCCAAAAGCCTGAAAATATACCCCTGACACAGTGACATTGAAGACATCTCGCTGAAATACACCTGTGTCTTTTCAATGCCGAAATATCCCGTATGGGCGATTATACTGTCTTCTTCTATCTCGAAGTATATGAACACCCACCGCAGTATGCCGTATCCGAATATCACCGAGAGTGTAAGTATATCCACCCAGTTGGTCTTTACCCAGCTCTGAAAATCGAACTGCGTTGCGATAAGGTATTTCGCCAGAGGTATCAGCAGCAGCCAGAGATACTTCGCGATATACATTATGATCTTTACAGGGTGCTGCCGCCGCCTGAAAAAACCGCGTATGCCCTTGTATTCGTTTATCATGCGTCGATCCTGCTCCTGATAGAATTGTTGACCAGATTCGCTATCTCCTCAGCGTCGCGCCTGTTGAGAAAGGGTATCACCAGCCGCGAACCCAGCGCGTTGAGTATTATGAAATTCATACCCGTCAGCCTGCCCAGAGGAAGCAGTATGCAGGTAACAGATTTCACCGCCGAAGTCAGCATGAACTGCTTTGATGTTATAAAAAGCCCGCTTTTTGCGGTTATCTCCTTGTCCGATACGGTGTAGCCCGCCTTATGGAA
The DNA here is from genome assembly GCF_900112155.1 of Hominimerdicola alba. Classification (GTDB taxonomy): domain Bacteria; phylum Bacillota; class Clostridia; order Oscillospirales; family Ruminococcaceae; genus Hominimerdicola; species Hominimerdicola alba_D. The sequence goes on from NZ_FOKQ01000010.1 coordinate 34,936, forward strand.
ATAAAATGGTAGCACAAGCACGGCGAAAAGCGCCGCAATGACCCACAAAGGCAGCAATACATAGTAATCCGCAAATTTGCTGTGAATATGCGCGTACTTCTCCATAAGGTCAAGCACCAGGTTCAGCGCGAACCTGATGAAAAAAAGTATAGCACCCAGCAGCGCATATATAAGCGCCAGCGGTCTTTTTGAAAGCTTGTAGATCTTCATATCCTCTGCTCCTAAGTTATGGTAAATGTATACTTTTATGGCTTTTCCCGCCTGTGCCGACAGTTATACATATTAAGTATAACACATTTCCCCCTGCTTTACAAGTACAAAATCAAAAATAATTCACAAATTATAATTTATAAATCATAATTTTCGACATAAATATAATTATTTCAGTCCGATACAGAACACAACACCACCTCACCTGCCAAACAATTATGATTTGTGAATTATGAATTACCAAAGGGGTTGAAATATTGCGGAAAGTGTGTTATAATCATAAGGTAAATTTTGATTTTCTCATGGAGGTTTAAAATTATGGGAATGTTTGATAAGCTGATAGCTAATCTCAAGGCTGAAAAGAAAACTATCGTATTCACCGAGGGCAGCGATGCCCGTATACTCAACGCTGCTGACAGACTTCTGAAAGAGGGTCTGATGGGCGTTATCCTCTGCGGCAACGTTGACGATGTAAAGTCCGCTGCTAAGGCAGGCGGCTTCAATATCGATGCTGCTGAGATCCTCGATCCCGAGACTTATCCCGAGATGGACGCTCTCGTTGCTCAGATGGTTGAGCTGAGAAAGGGCAAGATGACTGAGGAAGAAGTAAGAGCAGCACTGAAGAAGTCCAACTACTTCGGCACAATGCTGGTAAAGGCTGGCAAGGCTGACGCTCTGCTGGGCGGCGCTACTTATTCTACCGCTGATACAGTAAGACCTGCTCTCCAGATCATCAAGACCAAGAAGGGCAGCAACCTGGTAAGCTCCTCCTTCATCCTTTTCAGAGAGAAGGACGGCAAGGAAGAGAAGATCGCTATGGGCGACTGCGCTATCAACCTGGGCTACACCGACAGACTCGACAAGGAAGGCAACGTAGTTCTCTCCGCTGCAAGACAGCTGGGTGAGGTAGCAGTTGAGACTGCAAGAACAGCTGCATACTTCGGCATCGACCCCAAGGTAGCTGTACTGAGCTTCTCCACCTACGGTTCAGGCAAGGGCGGCACTGTTCAGCTGAGCCACGATGCAGTTATCGAGGCTAAGAACATCGACCCCGAGCTGGTTATCGACGGCGAGTTCCAGTTCGACGCTGCTGTATCCGCAGAAGTTGCTAAGACAAAGTGCCCCGACAGCAAGGTCGCAGGTCAGGCTAACACATTCATCTTCCCCCTCATCGAGGCAGGCAACATCGGCTACAAGATCGCTCAGAGACTTGGCGGCTATGAGGCTTACGGTCCTATACTCCAGGGTCTGAACGCTCCTATCAACGACCTCTCCAGAGGCTGCAACGCTGATGAAGTTTACAAGATGGCTATCATCACCGCAGGCATGGCTTGATAGTAAAGCAGTATAATTACCAAAAACAGCCACTGCCATAAAGAGCGGCGCTGATTTAGATGTTTTTCGCCATAGTATTTCCGATGTCAGGTCAGAAGTACTATGGCGTTTTTATTGACAGTGCTGAGATGCTGTGATATAATTGTTACTAACATAAACCGGAATTTAGAGGTGTAGATTATGAAAAGACATAATCAAATATCTTATTGGCGAGATGTAGATATTTCACTTTGTTTTTTCAATGCTTTGGTGTGCGGAGTCCTTAGCTTTAGTAAACCACTTCACATCTTAGGAGCGATAACTTTTGTATTGATGCTCATACCAATAATCGGTAGAAAGCTATACTCTTTGGAAAAGCCAGTACCCAAATATATAAAAGCAATGATGATACTGACTCGAATCTTTCTTTTGGTTTTGTTGCTTGCTGCCGTTATTTCGATTCTTTTATATCTTAAAAGATGGGATTCTCCATTCTAAATTCTGATTTAGGAGAACAGACATGAAAATAAAAATCGGAGTTTATAGGCAGGTGCTTAGATTGGACGATAACATTATATCCAAATTATGCAAAAAGTGTTTTTCTGAAATTCCGCAATCAATTGAACGATGTTCGGTAGGACAAGGCAACTATGTCTTTATTGTTCAATTAACTGATACAACGTATGTCATTCGGTGCAGTCCCGAAAAGAACGCTTACAATGATACAGTATATTGGTTGGAGAAATTGGCATTTATAGAAATTCCTATCCCTAAAATCGTTGCCAAAGGCGTATTTGAAGATACCGAATATATTATCCTTACATATTTTGAAGGAAAGGATATCGGACTTGTATATTCACTTCTTAGTGATAAGGATAAGAGGACTATTGCAAGTGAAATTGTGTGCATTCAGGAGCGTGTCGCAGCATTGGAATTAGAAGATATTCCTTCCGAATGGACATGGCACTCCGAAATTAATTATATGCTTGACCGAGCTGAAGAGCGTATTGCGGCAAACGAATATTTTGATATTGAAAAAGTAGATAGACTTCGCAAATCAGCAATAGCTTTAGATAAGTATTTTGACAGAATAGAGCCAATAGCATATTTAGATGATGTAAGCACTAAAAATCTATTGATACATGACGGGCATATATCCGGGATAGTTGATATAGATTGGATAGGCATCGGAGATAGGCTTACTTATGTTGCACTAACAAACATTGCTCTCCTGAACATGGGATATGATACAGATTATGTAAAATACATTCTGAAAGAAATGAATTTGAGCAGTATTCAGAAAAAAGCATTTTTGTTTTATTCACTTATGTACTGTGTTGATTTTATGGGCGAGCGCGGAATGCAGTTTACGGATAAGTATATAGAGGTAAACGAACAAATTATTGACAGACTTAACAGTATCTATGACTTGCTTTGGAAAGAATTTGAGGAACACAGTCATTGAAATATAGTGATAAATTCTGATTTCACTACTTACAGACCCGCCGTCACACAAAACTTTAATGCTCCACTTACCAATAATAGGCGGATACGAGCCGCCCGCCCGAGGGCAAATTCTGATTTAGGAGAACAGACATGAAAATAATAGCGATCGGAGCCGTCACAGCAGGCGGAAAAACAACTGTTGTAAACGCATTAAAAGCCAGACTTCCAAGAACAGCATCACTTCACTTTGATGATTATACGTTCGACGGAGAACCCGATGATCTTACTCAATGGGTATCGAAAGGTGAAGAATTTTATAATGTATGGGACTTATCACCATTAAAAGCAGATGTTGAAAAGATCATCAACAGCGGAGAATACGATTATCTGTTGCTGGATTATCCCTTTGCATATCAGAATAAAATGATGAAAGACTATCTAGATTGCTGTATATTTATTGATACGCCGTTAGATATCGCAATGGCACGAAGAGTGCTCAGAGATATGAAAGATGCTTCTGCGGATGATATTCGCAATGAAATGCATACCTATCTGAAATTTGCAAGACCTTGTTATGTTGATATGCTGACAGAAATTTTGCCTGACTCTGACTATGTGATCGACGGTGCAAAAGAACTTGAAACGATCATCAATGAAGCAATGGAGATCATTTTAAAATGCTAGATACTGATCCGGCTTAGTAACGAATAAACATACTTTTATATGGGTATCTTTTTAAAGATGTCATCAGACTTCTTTATGGCTGTTTAGTTTCGTAATAACAAATATACAAAATAATGCGGTCGCATACGATGGGATGCGACCGCATATTTTCGTATCATGAATCTATCAGAACAGTGCCGTCGTTATCGATGGCAAGTTCCTTTACCTGCCAGCCGCCAAGTCCCGCATTGTCCAGCGAGAACTTCATCTTGCCCGCAAAGTACTGATTATCAACATCAACTATCGACATCACGGTAGGACCCGCGCCGCTTATGTAGCTTGCATACGCACCGTGAGTGTAGGCGATATCAAATACTTCCCTGCAGCCGGGGATAAGCTCCATTCTGTAAGGCTGATGAAGCTTGTCATGCACAGCCGTCCTCAGATTCTCAAACTTGCCTGTCAGCAGTGAAGCCGAAAACAGCGCCGCTCTGGAAAGATTGTATACCGCATCCTTGTGAGAAACTTCCTTTGGCAGACAAGCACGGGCTTCCTCGGTCTTCAGCTCAAAATCAGGTATCATAGCCACAAATTTCAGCTTTGTGTATACCTCCTGCTTTACCCAGTGGACTTTCCTGCCATCGAACACCGCCGTAACTATACCGCCCAGCAGTGCAGGTGCCGTGTTGTCGGGATGACCCTCTATCTGCGCCGCAAGGTCAACAAGGTCGTCCTTTGTCAGCGGGTCGCCAAGCATCTTGTTAGCCCCCACAAGTCCCGCGATTATGCAGGCTGAGGATGAACCAAGTCCCCTCGCCATGGGGATATTGTTGGTCTGACGAAGTTTCAGACCCTCCAGCTTCTTACCGCATACGGCATACAAGTCCTTGGCGGAAAGATATATCAGATTTCTCTCATCACAGGGAACCGCGATATCATCAGATGAAGCGATATCGATAATATCGCTCTCCTCCATCTCAACATAGTTGTAGTAATTAAGCGCAAGTCCCAGCGCATCAAAGCCCGCACCAAGGTTAGCCGAGGTTGCGGGTATCTTAATGTTTATCATTTTACTTCCTCATTTCCAAAGGGAATCATTTTGTTTCCAGCGGACGAACTCTCAGCGTCACGCCTATGCTGTCAGCAACAGCCTGGGATTTAGCTATCTCCTCTTCACCGATAACATCGACCACAGTGAGTATAACATTGGGCACATACTTTTTCATTGTCTCAGCGAATGAGAGCATCTCCGCAAAGCAGTCCTTGTCAGTCCACTTCGGGCGGGTTATCGCCATATAAGCCTCGCTGTCCGAAGCGTTAAGGCTGATGGAAACAGTATCAATAAGTCCCTTGAAATCCTGCTCGGTCTTTCTTCCGTGTATCAGGTTCGCCAGACCGTTTGTGTTGAGCCTGATAGGCGTATCGCATACCGAGCGAATATACTCAGCGGTTTTCAGCAGGATATCCAGCTCGCTTGTAGGCTCACCGTAACCGCAGAATATTATCTCCTTGTAAGAAGAAAGGTCGCGTGTTTTAAGGTTTTCGATGACCTCATCATAGCTTGGCTGATGTTCCAGCCACAGCGGGTCGGAGCCATAAGCGCCGTCATCATTCTGTCTCAGGCAGAAAGTGCAGGCACAAGGACATTTGTTTGTGATATTCAGATAAAGCTTACCCCATAGCTCGTAGGATATGGTCATAGCCGTTTTTTTCATTACTATCCCTCCGAAATATTTCATGATCTAAGTATAGCACATTCTGATATAAAAGTAAAGACCTGACATAACACACCCCAGAGGTAAACTGCCAAGGAAACAAAGCGCGCGGTTTATGCGACTGCGTCGGCATATGCTTCGCGCCAGCAGGCTTACGGGGAGTTTGAGGGGCGAAAACTCGCAAACTACCGACTACAAGCAAATAACCGCCTACCCGAACTTATGATAAGCAATAACATGATCACGCGTATTTCTGAGCGTTTTGAGAGGTGTGGGAGTATTGCAATTTCTTTAAAAATATGTTAAACTAGGGTGTGTTGACATTCAAAAAAAATGACCGCACTTCAGATACGGCAGGCGGTCAAAATATCATTGAGGTGAAAATATGAAGGTAATTATTCAGCGCGTGAATTATGCGCGGGTGGCAGTTGACGGCAAGGTCGTCGGTGAGATAGGCAAGGGTTTCCTGATACTGATGGGCGCAGGTCACGGGGACGATGAAAAGGATTGCGAAAAGCTGGCGGACAAGGTCTGCAAGCTCAGGATATTTGCGGACGAGAATGACAAGACCAATCTCGCACTGAACGACGTGGGCGGTGATATACTCTGCGTCAGCCAGTTTACGCTGTATGCTGACTGTCACAAAGGAAACCGCCCCTCTTTCGTAAATGCTGGTGCCCCCGACAGGTCGAATGAACTGTACGAGTATTTCTGCAAATGCTGTAATGAGCGCATAAACGGCAAGGTGGAAAAAGGCATTTTCGGCGCAGATATGAAAGTCAGCCTTGAAAATGACGGACCTTTCACGGTGATGATAGAGTGTGTGGACGGAGAGATACTAAGGGACTAAGGTATGTACTGCAAGCTGTATATCCATGCGCCATCCTCCGAAACTGTGGCGCAGCTGCTTGAAAAGCACTTCGGCAAAGCCGAAAAAAAGCGTCGGGACTGTTATTTCAAGGACTTTGAAATAATGCTGAAAATGAATGAGGAAGCCGACAGTAAGAAAATGAGCCTGCCCTCTGAGGGCTTTCTTTATTATGAGGTCATGGCGGAGACAGAATTTTACAGAGAGCATATCCCGCTGACGGACAGTATACTGCGCCTGCTGCGTGAAAACGGTATGCCTGCGGTGGCAGCCTGCGACTATGAGCAGGAGCTGAAAGAACGAAATATCACAAGTATAGGGTGAAGTGTATGGAATATACGGTAAGACCGCTGAAAGAGAGCGAATATGGTGTACTGGACGATTTTCTCTATGAAGCCATATTCATCCCAGAAGGTATGGAGCTTCCGCCGAGGGATATCATCAAAAAGCTCGAATTGCAGGTGTATACCGAGGACTTCGGCACACGCAAAGGCGACTACGCCCTTTGTGCTGAATGTGAAGGCAGGATAGTCGGGGCGGTATGGACACGGATAATGGATGATTATGGTCATATCGACGATGATACACCATCATTTGCGATATCGCTGTATAAAGAATACCGCGGTCTGGGCATAGGCACGGCACTTATGACTGAGATGCTGAAAGTCCTGAAAAATGCTGGCTTTGCAAGAGCTTCGCTGGCGGTACAAAAAGCAAATTACGCTGTTAAGCTTTACAAAAAAGTCGGGTTTAAGATAGTAGAAGAAAATGATGAGGAGTATATAATGTTATGGGAGTGCTGAAAGATAAACGCCTTTGCGGTATAGCATCAGGGTTAATGGTGGAGATCGTTTTTGTATCGATATCGCTGATAGTTGCACTGAACTTTCTCAAAGGTACATCGTGGTACATATTCAGCAGTGCTTTAAGACTGGTGTTCGGGCTGGCGGTACTTTATCTGCTGAAAAAGCTTTACGGCAAAGACGCAAAGGAAGTTTTCAGGTTCCATCACCCAAAAGCGGCATTTGCAGCAGCTGCGGGATTTCTGCTGTTTTTTGTATATACCGCAGTATCTTTCTGCGTGGGCGCAAAGACTGTGACGGGACTTACTGCGGGTCCGCTGATATCGCGGGTGATATTACAGCAGCTGACCACAGGCTTTTTTGAAGAGGTACTGAACCGCGAACTGATGTGCGAGGGATACAGGTACACCAAGGGCGGAACGGCGGTAAAACTTGGGTTTGCGACATTTTCATCTGTCATATTCGGACTGATACATATACTGACGAACTGGGACATTACCAGATTCATAGAAACAGGCATAATAGGCTTTGCATTTGCGGTGGTTTATTTGCAGACAGGCAATATACTACTGCCGATGATACTTCATTTTGTTTATGACATCATCATCAATCTGGGAAGCTATACTGAATGGAAAGAAACAGAGATATTTTCAACAATGCTGTCGTTGAGACCTGCGGCGTATGCGGTGATGTTCGTGTTATCGCTGATAGTTCTGTTCAGAAAAGAAAAAAGTGGAAAACATATCAAACGGAGGTAAATATGAGGATACTTATACTCAGGCACGGTGAGCCCGATTATGCTAAGGACTGCCTTACAGAAACAGGTATCGCGCAGGCGAAGCTGCTGGCGGAAAGGCTTGCGGATGAGGATATACGTGACTTTTATGTTTCACCTATGGGCAGGGCGCGTGAGACCTGTGCGGCGACACTGGAAAAATATCCCGACAAGCAGGCAGAGGTCTGCGAATGGCTTCACGAGTTCGACCTGATGTGGGATAATCCCGACAGCGGCAAAAAGGAAATGGTCTGGGATGTGCCCCCCGACTACTGGACTGAGATACCCGAATTTTACAAAAAAGACGGCTGGTACGAGCACCCCGCCATGAAAGCGGCAGGCATGGGCGAGCGTATACAGGGCGTAAACGCAGGAGTCGATGCAGTGCTGGCGAAGTACGGACTTATCCGTAACGGCAGGCATTACGAAGTAAAGCAGAAGTGCGATGACACCATAGCGATGTTCTGCCATTTCGGGGCGATGTGTGCGGTCACGGCGCATCTGCTGAATATATCGCCGATGATAGTATGGCAGGGCTTCAATGCGGATTTCACTGCGGTGACGGAGCTTTGCACCGATGACAGATACGGCAGCAAGGCGAATTTCAGGATATGCACATTCAATGACACGCATCATCTGAAAGAGCACGAGAGAGGTCAGTTGAGTGCGAAGTGATACGACTGGCAGCCACCGTATACGGTGGCTGTTTTGGGTATCTTAATGCCGAGGAGATAATGCGAGCAGTATATGTTTCTATTATGTTAAGCACTATGGTAGACAGGGTCGCCCATGACGGGAGCGGCAATATTTTTACGCATATAGAAAGAGCGTGGACAGTTGTTTTGTCCACGCTCGATTTTTTGTTAGCTGTGACTGCGACGACCGCGTGCCGCGCCTTATTTGACATGGTCGATTTTTCGCTGTTCTATTTCAGCTCTTTTACTTGGCATTCTCCGAGGAATTGTAAAACCCGCGCCCATGCCGACAATTTTGAATTAAAAAATTACATCTTCGCTCTGTCTTTAGCTCTCTGCTGATTGCTCAGAGTTCTCTTTCTGATACGTATGCTCTTGGGTGTTACCTCCAGCAGTTCGTCATCAGCCAGGAATTCCAGTGCATCTTCCAGCGACATATTTCTGGGCGGGATAAGACGCAGTGCATCGTCAGAACCGCTTGCACGGGTGTTGGTCAGATGCTTTCTCTTGCAGACATTTACTACCAGGTCATCAGACTTTGGTGATGCACCGACTACCATGCCCTCGTATACCTGAGTGCCGGCTGTGATGAACAGTTCGCCTCTCTCCTGTGCATTGTACAGACCGTAGGTAACTGCCTCGCCTGTCTCAAATGCAACCAGAGAACCCTGTGCTCTCTTGGGGATATCGCCCTTGTAAGGCTCGTAACCCTCAAATACGGAGCTCATGATGCCCTCGCCCTTTGTATCGGTAAGGAACTCGCTCTTGTAGCCGAAAAGTCCTCTTGCGGGGATAAGGAATTCAAGTCTCATTCTGCTGCCGATAGGATTCATAGCCTGAAGCTCGCCCTTACGGCTGCCCAGCTTCTCCATTACAGAACCAACGCAGTCCTCGGGAACGTCTATAACAACTCTCTCGATAGGTTCATTGAGCTTGCCGTCTATCTCACGGTAAAGTACACGGGGAGTGGAAACACCCAGCTCGTAACCCTCACGGCGCATATTCTCGATGAGTATCGAAAGATGCATCTCACCTCTGCCCGCAACACGGTAGGTATCAGCATTGTCGGTCTCGGATACTCTCAGGGATACGTCCTTCAGCAGTTCCTTGAAAAGCCTGTCTCTGATGTGACGGGTAGTAACGAACTTGCCCTCTTTACCAGCGAAAGGCGAGTTGTTAACGGAGAATGTCATCTCAACGGTAGGCTCGCTTATCTTTACGAAAGGCAGAGGCTCAAACTTGCCGAATTCGCAGATGGTATCACCGATGGTGATATTCTCGATACCGCTGATGCAGACGATATCGCCTGCCTTAGCCTCGGTGCAGGGAACTCTGTTAAGTCCCTCGATCTGATACATGGTAACTATCTTGCCGCGGTATTCCTGCTTGGTGTTGTGGAAGTCACCGATGGAAACGTCCTGATTTACCTTCATAACACCGCGCTCAATTCTACCGATAGCGATACGGCCAACATACTCGTTGTAGTCGATAGCGGATACCAGATACTGCATACCGCCCTCTTCCTCGACCTCGGGAGCAGGTACATAGCTGAGTATCATGTCAAACAGAGGTATCATATCGGTACCGCCGTCCATGGTCAGTGAAGCAGTACCGTCTCTGCCCGAGCAGAAAAGTACAGGGCTGTCCAGCTGCTCATCGGTAGCGTCAAGGTCGAGAAGGAGTTCGAGAACTTCCTCAACTACCTCTTTAAGACGAGCGTCGGGACGGTCGATCTTGTTTACAACGATTATGATCTTGTGACCGAGCTCCAGAGCCTTCTGCAGAACGAAACGGGTCTGAGGCATAGGGCCTTCAGCAGCATCTACCAGCAGAAGAACGCCGTTTACCATCTTCAGTACACGCTCAACCTCACCGCCGAAATCAGCGTGGCCGGGAGTATCGATGACGTTTATCTTAACGTCATTGTACTTTATAGAAGTATTCTTCGCAAGGATAGTGATTCCTCTCTCACGCTCGATATCATTGGAGTCCATGACTCTCTCTTCAACAGCCTGATTCTCTCTGAACGTACCGCTCTGTTTGAGCATCTGGTCTACCAGTGTGGTCTTGCCGTGGTCAACGTGGGCGATTATAGCCACATTACGCAGATCTTCTCTTACCATTTTTCTTCCTCCCATTTTCTGCAGAAGTTTTTTCCTACCTGTTACTTATTTATTCCCATTTTTTTAATTGAGCCCAAACTTCAATAATTTGGGACCTTTCTGAGGGCACTGTAAAGTGCAATTTAACGAAATGCCCCAAACAGCAAAATAACCCTGCGCTCAGCGCAAGGTCACTTTCAGACAATATATTATAGCATATCATAATAAGTTTGTCAAGCATTGTTGGATTATTATTTTTCATTGACTTTTTGAACAATATGTGATATAATTAATTCAAGTTACGACAGTGCCAAGACTGTTCCGCAAAGGATCATGATCGATTTGCTGTCTGTACATACTTATTATAAATCATATACATCCAAAGGAGGTAAGGTCAATATGCAAACCACACCAAAAACCACCCAAAAACGTATCCTGAGCGTTGTAATGTCAGCAGCCATGACATTTACCATGCTGCCATCAACAGTATTCACTGCAGGCGCATCACCTGCCGAAAACGCCCCCGCAACGACCGGCACAAACGATCAGTACTATTTCTTCGCTCAGCCGGGAGATATAGACCTCAAAGAAACAGAGAGTGGGCTTGCCACCGCAGCTGTATCATTTGATTTTGTAAAAGCAGAGCTCATAAGCACAGACGGCAATACGTACAGCAGGATATACGAAAGCGGAGAAGACCCACGGATAGTTAATTTTGCGGTCTACCCAAACATGGCAGACAAGGAACTGAAAATAAGGGTGTTCTACTCTGAAACAGGCTATATCGAGACGGATATATTCACCGTCAACGCCTACATCGTCACATATAATCCCCTTCAGGTCACTCTTTCTAATACAGATCACAAGGGCACAGCTGTATTTGAAACGAACTTTGAACCCAAATTCGCAGAAGTATATTTCTCCGGCGGTGCATACATACGGGATGCCGTTGTAGAAGGCAACAAAGTAACAGTACCCCTGACAGAGAACGAAGAAGAACAGTCGTTAGAGGTGCATATCTACTACGGCACATATGCGACCGACTACATAACATCATATGTTTCTGTTTTAAAACCGTTTGTCCCAGAGTTTGACAGCTATATCCTCAACACCGTCATTCCCGAGGGCGAACACGAGACTACAGTATGCGGCGAGCTGGACTTCGGCTGCGATAAGTTCGAGGTATACTGCGGCGATGAGGTAATATATACCTCTCCGGAAGATACAGAATTTGACTGGAAGATCCTGGCTCCCATATCGGAAGAATATATCGGCAAGGAGCTGTTCATGAGGGCTTATATCCTGATCGAGAAGGATGAACCTTACGTAGTGGTGGATTCCGAGCCTTTCCACGTAGTCAAAGCAAGCAGCGAGCACCACTTCATCAAACAGCCTAATGATATGGATATCACAAAAGACGGAATCACCAAGCTCTCGTGGGCAGTTGACTTTTCTCCTCTCGAGACCGCGATCATATGGGAAGGTAGCCTGTACAGCTCTCTTTCCGACCCCAGGCGGAACACCATTGACGCCGATGACTGGTTTGCTTCTTTTAATTCGGACGTTTACAGGATAAGATGCTACTACGGCGCAGGTTCAGAAGATTATATCGACAGTGCCAAATTCACCAGCACATCACCTGAGTTCACCTCACAGCCCGTCGGCGGATATATCCCCACAGGCGAAATGATGAAGATAGAATGGAAGACCAACTTCAAGCCCGTAAAACAGGAACTTTACGCAGACGGCACTTTCTATAAGACACTCAAGCCCGATGCTACCTCCGCCGAGCTTGACGGCGCAGGCGTTCACTGCTACGAGATATATTCATACTATATGGACGAAGAAAGCGCATACATAGTCAGCAACCAGTTCTCTGTCAAACTCACCGACAAGCCCATATACAATATCGCGATAGATGATAATATCTACTTGTATAATATGACAGCAGAATCATACTCACTCAGTGCAGTTGAGGGCGATGAACTATATGTATGCTATCTGGGCAACATAGATACTTTTGACAGATGGGACGGTATGCTCTCAGGTGTTACATTCGGCAACGAATTTGACATGGAAACAAGCTTCAAGATGCCCGCAAACGATGTCACTCTCAAGTACCTGAAAAAGGCAGCTGAACCCGACGGTATGCTGGGCGATGTAAACGGCGACGGCAGCATAAACGTTACCGATATCACGCTGACAGCTGCTCATGTAAAAGGCAAAAAGCTCCTTAATTCCCAACAGATGGCACGCGCAGACGTTAACCGCGACGGCAAGATATCCGTTACCGATATCACCAAAATAGCGGCTCACGTAAAGGGCAAAAAGCTCATAGTACAGAAATAATGATATCATAATTCAAAAACCGGCGGACGATCAGTCTGCCGGTTTTTGGTATTGAAGAAGGCACTCCCGAATAACGGAAGTGCCTGTGTTGCTTAGTATTTTACAGTGAACTGTACTCTGTCATTGCCGTTCTCATCAGCATCTATCATCTCAGCCTTTACGATGGTGATAGGTGTGCCGGGAACAGAAAGCTCTGCATAGCCGCCGTCGGTGTAGCCGCGGGATACAGTTGTGAAACCGTCAACAACCTCCATACCCTCGGTAACTTCACCGAATGCCGCATAGCTGCCGTCCAGGTAGCTGCAATCTGTATAGCAGATGAAGAACTGGCTGGAAGCGCTGTCAGGATCGTTTGATCTTGCCATGGATACTGTGCCGCGAACGTGCTTCAGATCGTTATCAACGCCGTTCTCGCTGAACTCGCCCTTGATGGTCTCTGAAGAACCGCCCATTCCTGTGCCCTCGGGGTCGCCGCCCTGTGCCATAAAGTCATCAACAACGCGGTGGAATGTCAGACCGTCATAGAAGCCCTCGCTTACCAGCTTTTTGAAGTTCTCGCAAGTGATAGGAGCCTTATCAGCGTGGAGAGTCATGGTGAATGTGCCTTCCTTGAACTCTCTCTCTGTGAAGTCAACGGTGAACTTTGCTCTTTTATGACCGAGATCATCATCAGATATCATCTTAGCCGATGTGATGGTTATGGGATTTACGGGAGATGCAAGCTCATTATTAGCGTTCATTGTTCTGTCGCAGTTGAGGAACTTGTCAACAGTTTCCATGCCGTATGATACCTCACCGAATGCTGCATAGTTGCCGTCAAGGAAATCGCAGTCTCTGTAGCAGATGAAGAACTGGCTGGAAGCACTGTCATTCTCCTGTGATCTTGCCATGGATACTGTGCCTCTTAAGTGCTTGAGGTCATTATCAACGCCGTTGTTGGTGAACTCGCCCTTGATGTTCTCGCCCGAGCCGCCTGCGCCTGTACCCTCAGGGTCGCCGCCCTGTGCCATGAAGTTTGCCACAACTCTGTGGAATGTCACACCGTCATAGAATCCGCTGCTTACCAGCTTTTCAAAATTCTCGCAGGTGATGGGCGCCTTGTCCTCACGCAGTGTGATAACGAAGCAGTTGCCCGAGAGATCCTCGTCACCGGAAGTAACAGCATCTCCGCCATTGTTCTGTGCCGCGTTATTCTGGTCATCGGAAGCCTTTGAGTTATCTTCCTTTTCGTGTACGTTTCCGCATGAAGCGAACGCACCGCAGGACAGTGTCATAGCCACTGTCAGCGCCATAACTTTCAGCGCTTTGGTTATTCTGTTTCTTTTCAAGTTTTTCAAATCCTTTCATTGATTACCGCCGCTGTGAGCGGCCACTATATTATTGTCGCTTCTCAATTATAGCACCTATCTTCTCAAAAATCAACCGAAAGCTGTATATTTCACCGAAATTTCATCATTCTGACTTACTGCGGCTGACTTTTCGGAGACCGCTGCCAAGCTACGCCTTATTATTCCCGCCCTCTTTAAATTCAACAGTAAACATCGCTCTTTCATGACCCTCAGCATCAGCAGATATCATCTCCGCCTTTGTGATGGTTATTGGGTATACGGGAGAAGCAAGCTCGTTGATTTCGTTCAGTGTCCTTTCGCAGTTGAGGAATCTGTCAACAACTTCCATGCCCTCAGATACCTCGCCGAAAGCCGCATAATTTCCGTCAAGATCATTACAGTCTTTGTAGCAGATAAAGAACTGGCTTGAAGCACTGTCCATGTCCTGTGACCTAGCCATTGATACCGTACCTCTTACGTGTTTAAGGTCATTCTCAACGCCGTTATTGCTGAATTCGCCCTTGATACGCTCACCCGAGCCCCCTGTGCCATTGCCCTCGGGGTCGCCGCCCTGCGCCATGAAGTCTGCCACTACTCGATGGAAAGTCAAGCCATCATAGAACCCGCTGTTTACCAGCTTCTTAAAATTCTTGCAGGTGATGGGCGCTTTATCCTCACGCAGTGTTATCACAAAACTGCCCACCGATATATCCTCATCGGCAGAGGTGATAGTATCCTCGCTTTCCTGCACCGCAGTACTCCTGTCATCGGAAGTCTTCGGACTACCCTCGTTTTCATGTGTGTTACCGCACGAAGCAAACACCCCGCAGGTCAGTGTCAGGACCACCGTCAGTGCCATGACTTTCAGCGCCTTTGTTATCCTGTTTCTTTTCATACTTTTCATTCCCTTTCATTTCAGACCGTCCCAAAGAACAGTCCGTGTATTATTACCATTTTAAATTATAGCACCTATCTCCCCAATAAACAACCAAAACCTGTATATTTCACCGAAATTTCATCATTCTGACTTACTGCGGTTGACTTTTCAAACCATCCGCATTATAATATATAGTATCTGCGCAAAGTGCTAAAGCCAAAAAGTGCTCAGAAATTTCAATACAAATCCATTGCTAATAAGGGGTCAATATGGAAAAGACAAAAAAGCAAGAACTTCCCGCGGCGCTGCTGACGGTATTATCGGCACCGCTGCTTATCATGGCAGTTATATTATATGCCTATAAACTGGACGGCGCATTTCCTTTCGGCAAAGGCACGGTAGCATGGGGCGATATGATACAGCAGGTAGTCCCACTGCTTATCGATTTCAAAGATATACTTGCAGGCAAGGACGGCGTATTCCTGAACTTCAACAACGCCTCGGGCATGAATATGTGGGCGGTGGTATTCTTTTTCCTGGCAAGCCCATTCTCGTTCCTTGTTGTCTTCATAAAAAAGACGGATATGCTGTACTTTGCAAATATCCTCATCATGCTGAAACTGATGGTATGCGGTGGCACAGCTTCGCTTTACCTTTATAAGACCCGCAAAAAGCTCTATCCCGTATGGATAGCCGCTCTTGGTACGCTTTACGGTCTCTGCGGCTACGGACTGCTTTACTATCAGAACGTTATATGGCTGGATATGATGTACCTTTTCCCGCTGATGCTGCTGACTCTGGAGATGCTATGCGAGAAAAAGCGGGTCCTTCCCTATACCCTCGTACTCGCCGCAATGATGGTGGTAAACTACTATATCGGCTATATGGTAGTAATATTCATCATGCTCTTTATCGGACTTGCCCTCTGCAATATCCGCCGCGAAAAATCAGGCGGTGAGACCGCAGTAAGATTCGCAGTGGGCTCCGTTATGGCAGCTTTGCTGACTGCCGTTGTATGGCTGCCCAGCCTTTTACAGTACACTCAGAGCGGCAGAGTAAAGGATGAATTTTTCAGCTCCATAAAAAGCAAAGGCTTTCTCACCGCATACGAGACCGTACTGCCCACAGTTCTATGCTCGGCATTCGTGCTGACGGCAGTGCTTTTCTTCACCTGCGACGGCAAGCCCCGCAGCCGTAAGCTCAGCAATTATCTCACCTTGTCACTTCTCACACTTATACCGATAATAGTTGAGCCTATCAACCTCATGTGGCACACAGGCAGCTATATGTCATTCCCCTCACGTTTCGGCTTCATCACCGTATTCATGCTGACGGTATGCACTGCCATGTACCTTGAAGAAAGGGATACCATTTCCATTGAAAACAAGCTCACCGACCATGCCGCGATAATCATCCCCGCGCTGGTGGTCACATACCTTTTCATTGATCTAATCACCGATTTCATTGAGAAAAACCGCGAGACCGCAGGCAGATACACAACTTCCCTCTGGGGTGACAGAAACTCCCTTCAGATATGCGTTGCAATATTCCTGCTGATATCGGCTATGTCAGTCCTGATGCTCCTGCTGTACCGCAGGGGTCTCCTCAGCACAAGAACACTTTCCATAATCTGTACTGCACTTATCCTCTGCGAATCCTTTGCAAACACAAGGATATACCTCACCAATTCCGTACTCAACGACCCCGACCGCGCTGAAAATCAGAACAAGGTCTATGACCTTGCCGACAGGATAGATGACGACGAACTGTTCCGTGTAAAGACCGACAGCAAGCTGTTTTACGTCAACCTCATGGGCACCCTCGGCTACGGTTCAATAAGCCACTATACTTCCCTTAACAGTCAGGATTATATGTTCATGATGAAGCGTATGGGCGTGTCCTCAAACTGGATGGATGTCGGCAGCTACGGTGGCACCGAGCTCACCGATATGCTCATGAGCATCAAGTATAAGATAGTCCGCGGTGAAGCCGAAAACGCGGTTTATTCCAATGACAAATACTCCATAACCGAAAACAGCGCGTTTCTCCCTTCGGGAGTTATACTTGACGATATCTCTGCCATCGAGGGCGAACTTCCCGATATGTCCCGCAGCGAGATACAGCAGTTCATCTGCGACAACGTACTTGCCGAGGACGTAGTAAAAGCCTATACCTTTGATGACACCGAAAACGGCAGCGGATATACCGTCACAAACGGCGATACCCTCGATCTTACCCTTGATATCAGCGGCAGACAATCCATCTACTTCGATGCTTTCGACCGTCCCAAGGTAGCCCTCGGCAGTGAAATCGACGGCAGCTTCGATATCATGGTGAACGGCAGCATGATAAAGACAGGCTATCCCAGCGGCGAATTCAACGGCTTGCTGAAACTCGGTGAATTTGAAAACGAGACTGTCACCATCACAGCAATAGTCAAAAAGGATACCGACCTGCGCTCCCTTGGTGTTACAGCCATCGATACCGATAAACTTTATTCCGCCGCAGAAGCCGCAAAGACAGTTGGCTTCACCCGCAAGGGCGGAAAGCTCACAGGCAGCATAAACGCAAATTCGGGAGAATACTGCCTGATAAATGTTCCCTATACCGACGGACTCAGAGTACGCATCAACGGAAAGTCCACCCCATGCATAAGGGTGCTTGGTGACCTCACCGCAGTTGAACTCACCGACGGCGAGAATAATATCACCGTCACCGCTATACCCAAGTGCTTCATCCCGGGACTGATAATGAGCATAGCAGGCGCAGTCCTCTGCATACTGTGGCACTTCGTTATCAGCAAAAAGCTGAAAGTCCCCGAAAAGGCTTCAAAAGCGCTGATGTGGACTGTCATGGTGGCTAGTCTGGCTGTATTTATGGCAGTATATATAGTACCCGTGTTAGTTCACCTCACTGCCGAGGAAAAATAAAGGAGGCGTAAAGTCAATGACCTTACAGCAGCTGAAATATGTAATAACCATCGTGAGCTGCGGCTCTCTCAGCGAAGCCGCAAAACAGCTGTATATCTCACAGCCCAGCCTTTCAAACGCCGTTAAGGAGCTCGAAAAAGAGCTTGGCATCGAGATATTCCACCGCACTCCCCGCGGCATGACCCTATCCTCCGAGGGCACAGAGTTTCTCAGCTATGCAAGACAGGTAGTCGAGCAGGCTGAACTCCTTGAAGCCCACTATTCAGGGGGCAAAAAGATAAAAAGGATATGCTCCATATCCACCCAGCACTATGCCTTTGCTGTTGAAGCTTTCGTGATAATGCTCGCAGAGCTTGACCACGAATCCTATGAGTATACCCTCCGCGAGACCCGCACAGGTGAGATCATCGACGATGTCCGTGACTTAAACAGCGAGGTAGGCATACTTTATATAAACGACTTCAACCGCAAGGTGATACTCAAACTGCTGAAAGAGAACAATCTGGTCTTCCACCCCCTGTTCCGTGCAGATCCCCATGTTTTCATCAGCAAGGCACATCCCCTTGCCAAGGAAAAGCAGGTCACCTATGAACAGCTTGAAGATTACCCCTTCGTATGCTTTGAACAGGGTCAGCTGAATTCTTTCTATTTCTCCGAAGAGATATGCAGTACCCGAACTTTCAAAAAGCAGATACACGTAAGCGACCGCGCAACGCTGTTCAACCTCTTGGGCGGACTTAACGGCTATACCATATCAAGTGGCGTGCTGGGCAGTGATATCAACAGCGGCACGATCACCGCCGTTCCCCTTGCCACCGATGAAGATATGCTGGTGGGCTGGATAGAGAACAGCCGTACCGGACTTTCTGCCGCTGCAAGGCTGTATGTGGATACCCTGAGAAAGGTCATCGACAGCTGCGGTTTCACCCTTATAGACGAAGATGCAAAATCGCCGCAGTAAAAATTCACATATAATTTACAAAATTCAAAATTCAATATGATATAATAGTGTTTAGTATTTTATTATGATAAAGCGAATCAGGCGCATAAATGCCAATTATTCTGAAAGGAAGTAAAATGATGAGTGACAAGAATCTTGAAGAAATGAGTTTTACCACCCGCGCTATCCATGTCGGCGCTGAGCCCGACCCTGCAAGCGGTGCTATCGAGCCCTCTATCTATATGGCAAACAGCTTCCTGCTGCCCTATGACCCCTCTACAATGAACTGGTCAGCCTCCGAAGCTAATATCTATACCAGAAACGGCGGCGTTAATCAGGGTATGCTGGAAAAGAAAGTCGCAAATCTCCACGGCGGTGAGGACTGCGTAGTTCTCGCAAGCGGTGTTGCTGCACTTTCCGCTCTGTTCTTCACAAAGCTCAAAAAGGGTGACCACGTAATATTCTCCACCGTTACTTATATCGCTACCTACCGTATCTTCAACGAACTCTGGTGCGAAAAGTGGGGCATCGAGACCAGCATAGTTGACTGCACCGATATAGAAAAGATAAAGGCTGCTATCAAGCCCAACACCAAGCTTATCCACTTCGAGACCCCCGGCAATCCTACCTGCTGCATCTGCGATATCGAAGCTATCGTTAAGCTGGCACACGAGAACAATATCCAGGTATCCGTGGATAATACATTCTCCTCGCCTTACAATACAAGACCTCTGGAATACGGCGTTGATTTCGTAGTTGAGAGCCTTACAAAGTATATCAACGGCCACGGCGATTCCATGGGCGGCGCTATCATCACCGACCACGAGACCTGCGAAGCTATCCGCTATCAGGCTCAGGTAAACATCGGCGGATGCATCAGCCCCTTCAATGCATGGCTGATTCAGAGAGGCGCAGCTACATTCCCCCTGAGAATGCAGGTGCATAACGACAACGCTCTGGCAGTAGCAGAATGGCTTGAAAAACAGCCCTGCGTAAGCTTCGTAGCTTATCCCGGTCTGAAGAGCTTCAAGAACCACGAGCTGGCAGTTAAGCAGATGAAGCACGGCTTCGGCGGCGTACTCAGCTTCGGTCTCAAGGGCGAGCACGACCTCTATAACAGAGTTGTTACTCACCTGAATGTATTCACATCAGCTGTATCCCTTGGTAATACAGGCAGCCTGATAGTATTCCTCGGTGAAGACGACGAGAGAATGTACCTCTACCCCGAAGAGTTCCACGGCGGATTCTACCGCGTAGCTATCGGTATCGAGGACAAGAACGATCTCATCAATGACCTCAGACAGGCATTCAAAGCTGAGGGTCTTGAGACTGTAGACTGATACAAACAATAACACAATATCCAACGCGGCATTTCCTTTAAAGAAATGCCGCTGTTTTTAAAGGAGGAATATCATGCCCAAGCTCATAATCCTAAGAGGAAATTCAGGCAGCGGAAAGACCACAGTTGCAGAAAAGCTACAGCATATCATCGGCAGAAATACCATGCTGATACCACAGGACTTCGTCCGCCGCGAAATGCTCTATGCCCGAGACGGTGAGGATAGCCCCGCCATTTCCCTGATGATATCCCTTTTAGAGTACGGTTTCGGGCATTTCGATACCACTATCATCGAAGGCATAACAAAATCCGATTGGTACAGCCCCCTTTTCAAACGAGCAAAAGAACTTTACAAAGATGACCTGTACGCCTACTATTTCGATATCCCCTTTGAGGAGACCATCCGCCGCCACGCCACACGGGATAAGTGCGGAGATTTCGGCGAAAAAGAAATGCGGGAATGGTGGAACGATAAGGACTATCTGCCATATCTCCCCGAAAAGACCATCACAGAGGATATGTCCGCGGATGATATCGTAAACATGATACTGCAGGATATCGGATACGAACAGCGATCATAATGATACACCGAAACTACCCGAAATTATCAACAAAGGAGAATCGCTATGGTTGAAAACTCAGGGTACCGCGAACGTATGCGGCAAAGATTCAGAAATGACACCGACCTCAGCAATTTCACCGAGCAGGAAGTTCTGGAAATGCTGCTGTTCAATGTCATTCCCCGCGCCGATACCCGCGAGACCGCACATGAACTGCTGAACGAATTCGGCAACCTGCACACTGTCCTCACCGCCGATATAGATTCCCTCTGCCAAGTAAAAGGTGTGGGCATAAAATGCGCCGAACACCTTGTCTTTCTGGGACAGGCCTTCCGCCGCGCCGAAAAAGAGAGCCTTGTTTCTGTCCGTGCAGACGATTTTGACTCTCTCAGCAGGTACCTCACAAATTTCTTCAAAGGCGATACCACAGGAAGACTGTGCGCTTTCAGCATCAATAAATCGGGAAAAATAACCGCCTGCACCGTCCTCTCTGTCGGCATAACAGATCGGGTCACCTTTGATATTGAAGAGCTGAAAAAGTTCCTGAAACAAAACAGCGCAGAAATGCTCCTGCTAGCCCATAACCGCCCTGACGGCTCCGCTGGACCTACCGAGGAAGATATCCTCCTCACCCGAAAGATCCGCAATCTGCTGGAAGATGAGGTTTATCTTCTTGACCATGTTATAGTTGTTGCAGATGGAATGATCTCTATGCGGTCGATGGGAGGGTTCAGAGCGTTTGAATGAGTAGGTAAACAATCGGGGAACGCCAAGAAAAAAAGGGCGAAAACTCGCAAACCATCGTTCAAAACAAAACCAACGGCTATCCCAACACCCCGAACTACATCAGCACCCACTCACCTAAAAAGATAATAAACGATCCCATAAGCAATACTAGCCAAAGTCCCGTAAAGTATCACAGGTCCGCAAATAATGAATATTTTCGCGCCTACACCAGTGATATAGCCCTCAGTGCGGAACTCCAGAGCAGGAGCGCATACCGAGTTCGCAAACCCCGTTATCGGCACAAGAGTTCCCGCCCCCGCGTGTTTTGCGATCTTTTCGTAAAGCCCCAGACCCGTCAGCAAAGCCGAAATTAATATCAGCGTGATGGAAACTGCCGTTGCGCCTGCCTTTTCTTCCAGACCCAAAGCACCGTATCCCGCCGACAGCAACTGCCCCGCGACGCATATCAAGCCGCCTATAATAAAGGCTTTCGGCACATTTTTGTACCACTTGCTGCCACGCTCTGCGGCGGCGCACATTTCCTTGTAACGCTCCTTCGTGATGCCCGTTTTGTCTGTAAAATCCTGCATGAAATGACCTCCCGAAAACAATTAACGAAAATCCGCGCAAATAGTCCTCCGTAATTTTCGCTTGAATATGAATATATAAAAACAATATATTGCTGCCCTGATTATTGTTGCCGGGCAGCTTTTATTTATACAATTTTTCGCCCAGTTATTAATGAATTTTTACTACCTGGAAATTTTATCCAGAGGATTTTAAGCGTTGTTGCTAATTCACCTCTTTATAAAACGTTTTTATTGTGGTATTGTACAACGTGAGTTAAATGGTTTAAAAAATAGAATACCACCCACTTCACAATCTGACACACCCGAAATCGCAATATTTGAATCATGATCGCCGAAAAGTTCACACGAAAATTTTCGCTCAGCGGATTTGCGAAAAAGCCCGCGCATCAATTTATATACAAAAAATGTCTTCATTATCGACAGTCCATGTCGGCGCCCGCAGAATTTGTACTTGATTTTTTGCAATTATTAAGAAAATGCAACTTAATGCCATATATTTCCATTAGATTTTAAGCATAGTTGCTAAATCAGCCGTTTAGAAAACGTTTTACTTGTTATATTGTACAAGTAACGTTAAATGTTTTAACAAAGCCCAAAATCAAAATTTTTACCTTCCGGATTCGATTTGTAATTATGTATAGTTGTTGTCTAGTTATCTTCAAAATTATTACGCGAAAAGGCTTAATTTATACAGATTTATTCATAATTATTAAGGAAATTTTGCCTAATTCCAGTATTTACCATAGGATTTTAAGCATCATTGCTAATTCAGTCGTTTATATATCGTTTTTGATAGCAAAATATACAATTCAAATTATGAACAGCATTTCACAATTTCAAACTCAACTTAATTAACCGATTTGCTCCCATCACCCGCTGAATTTTATGTATAAAAATTGTACAATTCCAATCTAAACTATTGCGTTAAAGAGCTTAATTTATACAGATTTCTTCCTAATTATTAAGGAAATTTTGCCTAAATCCAGTATTTTCCAATAGATTTTAAGCATTGTTGCTAATTAAACGATTCACATGATGCTTTTATTGACATTATCCACAATTTAAATTATGAACACTATTTCACAATTTGATTCTCCAACTTAATTAACCGCTCGCACCCCGAATAACGGCTCTTTCTGCTCATGTACTCTCAACACTTTATATAGTAACCGTTCTTCCGAGAACCATTTCTCCTATTATATAGTTTCACTCAACCTATATATAATAGAAAGCCCGCATCTGATCTCAACTCACCCACCCTTGCCACGCTCCAATACTTCACCGGAAGCCCCGCCATTCTCCTGCTAAACCACCCCAAAACACCACACCGAGCCATCGTTTTGTGCATAGTGTTTTGTTAAGCTGTGTTTTACAGCCTAATTGTTGTACAAATATACAAAGTCTTTTTATTTTCACAATATTATATTGACAAATGATATTATACGTCGTATAATATCATCAGAACAAAGATATTGCAGAACTCAAAATACTGTAAGAGAAAAAATATTACACAGTATAAAATGCACTGCAGAGCAAAAGAGATGAGATGACATCAAACAAAAGACAAAAGAGAACACCCAAAAGGCAAGGAGAATGACTTATGCACAGAGTTATCAAAGAAAGGAGCAGGAATATGGGATTTCCGGTCAATGCAGGACTGCTTGATGCAATGGTGCTTTCGGTGGTCCAGAACGACGATACCTACGGTTATGAGATAACACAGTTTCTCAGAAAAGCCGTTGATATCTCGGAATCAACCCTCTACCCCGTACTTAGAAGGCTCCAGAAAAACGACTATCTGGAGACCTACGACAAAGAGTTCATGGGAAGAAACCGAAGATATTACAGAGTCACCCCAAAGGGTAACGAGGCGCTGGAAGAATATCGTCAGGAATGGCAGACACACAAAGAAAAGGTAGACAGTATATTGATGAACAAGGGGGCGGACGATAATGAACAGACTTGAATTTCTTACAAGCCTCAGATATAACCTTGAAAAAGGCGGGCTGCCCCGCGAGGATATCGAGGACGCGCTCAGCTATTATGAGGAGATATTCCTCGATGCAGGTTACGGCAGTGACGAACAGACAGCACAAACTCTGGGAGATCCTGAGACACTCGCTAAGGAGATACTGATAGAAAACGGTATCCACCCCGAAGGCGATGCTTCATTTGAAGTCGGTGCTGCTAAAAGAGCGCCCTTTGAAGACGTTCAGGACGTTGCATTTGAAGAAGTCGGCAAGGAAAATACCGAACAGAACGGTTCCTACAATTATGGCTACGGCTATACAGGTTCTGAAAATACCGCACATACAAACAATTCTCAGTACGGTTCTTCTCAGACTTCCGGCGGTATATTCTTTGATGCCGCTACAAAAGTCAATCAGGCACTTGACGGCGCTCTTCACAGCGCAAGAGAAGCTTACGACAGAAACTTCAACGACCCCACAATGACAGCAGAACAGAGAACGACCCGCAACAACAGCCTGCTGAAAGTGTTACTGATAATAGTTACCTTCCCCCTGTGGATAGGAGTAGTTGCAACTGTCGGCGGACTTCTCTTCGGATTGGTGGCAGCACTTTTCGGTATTGTTATCGCACTCATCGCAGGTGGATTTTCAATGGTGATAATGGGAATTAAGCTTCTGTTCACAGTTCCCCCCGCAGGCATCATGACCATAGGTCTCGGTATGATATTCCTGGGTATCTTCGGACTTGTTGCAAAGCCCGGATTCGCAGGTATCAGAAAACTGGCAGGCAAATTTATAAATGGTTTCCGCGGACTGTGCGGTAAGATCTTCGGATAAAAGGAGGAGACAACTATGAATAATATAGATCTGGAAGAAAAGACATACACAACAGGCAGGAGACCTTTCCCCTATTTCTCCGTCGGAATGATCGTTGTAGGTACCGTTATGCTGATAGGCGGCGCGGTATTCTATAAGACCTCCGATAATCCGAATTACAAAACTATCCTGACTTCCGTTTCAGAGGATGTGGAACTTGGAAAGACCGAATCTGTAAAGATAGATATGGGCGCAGGAACCCTCAAAGTTCTCCCCAGTTCCGATGACCGCGTTCATATCGAGGGCGACGTTCCCAAGAACTATACCCTCAAAGAAAGCGGCGGAACCCTTCTGGTCGACCTGCATTCAGGATGGAACCTGAACTTTGGTTTCCTTGACCTTGATAAGACCACCGTTGATGCAACTCTCTATCTCCCAGACAAGGAGTATGAAATGGTCGAACTTGATGTTGGCGCAGGTGAGATCACCGTTAACGATATCAAGTGCAAAAAAGCTTCCTTTGAAACAGGCGCAGGCGAGCTGACCGCAAAGGGCATAAACTGCACCGGTGAGGTCAAGGTAGATATCGGCGCAGGCGATATCAAATTCACACATTCTGTAACAGGCGGTCTCGATGTAGATATAGGCGCAGGCGATTTCGAGTACAGCGGCGAAGTCAACGGAGATATAGATGTTGACTGCGGTGTAGGCGACTGCGATATCGAACTTACAAACAGTAAGAGCGAATATGATAAGAAATACTCGGTGACTTACGATAAGGGCATCGGCGATGTAACGGTAGAATTCAAAAACGATTAAGATATCCCCACAGAAACGAGCACAGACCAAACGTCAGCAATAAAACGGAGAAATAGATATGGCTAATGAAATAAACAGAGAGCGCGTCTGGAAAAAAGGGCGCACAGTGAGCCCGGCACGTTTGGCAAAGCGGCGAGAAAATGACCTGATAAGCCTTATAATGGGCTTTCTGGGAAGTATGGTCGGCTTGTGTATGCTGAGTATATTCCTCAATCCGCTAACGAAGGATATGCCCCTGGCACTTCGGGCGACACTGCTTTTCGTCCTTTACTGGGCAGTGGCAGTTATACCCATAATACTTATCCGCCAGGATAAAATGAGTGCCGCCGACCTGGGTTTCAAAAAAGAAAAACTTCCTAAACAGATACTTCTCGGCATCGGGCTTGGTCTCGGAACATCACTGGTGCTGACAGGCATACCCGTACTGGCAGGCTTCGGAGAATATGTGAACAACGGCAAAGACTATACCGAACCATGGCAGTTCATCTACGATTTCGCCTACTGCATACTTGCCGTGGGCGCCGCAGAGGAACTTGTGTTCCGCGGCTTCATTTTCAGCAAACTGAAAAACCTTTTCAGCAAAGAGATATCCGCTGTCATAGGTTCGTCCCTGCTGTTCGGTCTGTTCCACATCTTTACAGGCAATATCATACAGATGTTAATAACAGCAGTTATAGGCTTCATCTTCTGCCTGTACAGAACAAAGATAAAGGATTGCACGCTGCTATCGCTGATAATTTGCCACGGCGTATATGACGCTATGATAACCGTCTGGGCACTGCACGGATAAATAAAAGAAATACCGTCAGTCCCTGAATGTGAAAAAAGACAAAAGGAACCAACAAAATGAAAAGAACATTTAAAATAACAGGATTACTATTATTTACCCTGATGATGCCTGTCATCATAGTGACAGCGATGATAGCAGGAGATACCCGCACAGATATTTCCGAAACCGACAGCATCACCGCAGATACCGATATCACCAACAACACCGAACACCCGCTGATATCACTTTCGGGCTTCGGAACTTCATTACAGGCATCGGTATCACGCAGCCGACTGACTATAACCACACATATCCCCGAAGAATAATAACTTCATATCATTACAATAAGGGGTACAACATGAAAACAGTCATAATACACGGACAAAGCCACAAAGGTTCTACATACAATATAGCACATATGCTGGGCGAGAAGATAGGCGGCGAACTGACCGAGTTTTTTCTGCCAAGGGATTTCGGCGAATTCTGCACAGGCTGTACCCGCTGTTTTCTCGAACATGAAAGCAAATGCCCCCACTATTCCAAACTCGCACCCATAACCAATGCGATAGATGAAGCCGATGTGGTGATACTGGCAAGCCCCGTATACGTCTACCATGCAACAGGTGCCATGAAAGCTTTCCTCGACCACTACGGCTACCGCTGGATGGTACATTCCCCCGATGGCAGAATGTTCACCAAACAAGGTGTGTGCATATCCACCGCCGCAGGGGCAGGCATGGGGAAAACAAATAAGGATATGGGCGACAGTCTCTTCTTCTGGGGCATAGGTAAGATCTATAAATACGGCGTTGGCGTAATGGCTATCGACTGGGACAGCATATCCCCAAAAAAGCGTTCCGCCATAGACCGAAAGACCACAGCTATGGCAAATGCCATAAGATCACGTGCAGGTCATGTGACACCATCACTAAAAACAAAAGCCGTGTTCTTCGGTATGCATCTTCTCCAGAGAAAAGGCATAAACGAACGCGACCAAAAACACTGGCAGGAACAGGGCTGGACAGGCAGTAAACGCCCCTGGAAGACCTGAACCGAAATTTAAAGACTATTTAATAATTTTAAAGGTATAATAAGTATACAGAGAAACGACACAAAACGAAAAAACTATTTGCAGACGACCGAAAGGAGATAACATTATGAACGGAAAGAAGCTTTACAGAGTAAGAAACGGTTCCATGATAGCAGGAATATGTACAGGTCTGGGCGCATATCTCGACCTTGACCCCAACATCATCAGGATAATATGCGTAGCAGGCTGCTGCGTAGGCGGACTGCCCATTATACTCTATATACTGGCAGCCATATTCCTCCCCGAGGTACCCGATGCCGCTATGGCAAGGGGTCAGGCACCGGAGCAGAACTACTCTCCCGTAGTTGATATCCCCCCTGAGAATATCAATAATACAAATGATAAAGATATCATCTGACGGTATTGACAAACCGCGTAAACAATAGTATAATTTCAGTAAAATATAACACACCGAAAGGAGTATAACTATGGAAAAGAAGCTTTACAGAATAAGAAACGGTTCCATGCTGGCAGGTGTATGCACAGGTATAGCAGCATATTTCAATGTTGATGTGAACATCGTCAGACTGGGCGCAGTTATCCTGGCGTGCATGGGCGGTGTAGGTATCATTCCCTATATCGTAGCCGCTATAATCCTTCCCGAAGGCTAAAAAGATCACCTTTTACCATAATGAAGTATCGGACGTTCCTGCCCTGCGCAGAGAACGTCTGTGCTTTTTACATGAGGAATCAGCATAAATTTGTCCCGTTTAAGCCTGTTTAGTTGTTAATATCGCTAAAACTTTGCTTTGCGGGACTTTACTCGCTTTACAACTCAGGTGAATGGTGCTATAATATATGGGTATATTTTAGGCAATACTGCCTTGATACTGGAGGTGCAGCTATGCTGTCCGAAAATGTGCTTAATGATTATACCGAGGACTGGGTGCAGCGCTGTGCAAAATCAGACTGTGTCCGCTTTGATATACTCCAGCGCCGCGGCATAATGCTTTTCTGCGATGATAAGCAGATAAAACAGACCTTTGAAAATATATTTGAAAAAAAGGACGTGTACTGCACAGATGTCCCTCTTTCAGGGAACGAAGAAGTGCTGTGCTGTCGCTTTTCTTTTTGTCGGGGAGTAGTTCCCAACGGCGAATATTCTCCACATATCATAATTACCGATATGCCCGAAGAAGCCGAAAAATACAGGGATACCTGCGCTGTACTCTATACGGGCAGGATATTCGGCGCAGGCTTTGAACACAGCGGTTCCCCCCGTGAAAACAGCGCAACCGGGATACACGATGTATTCGCAGCCGCACTGTTCATGGCATCACGGAAGAATATCCGCAACGGTGTTTACTACTGCGGTTTCGGCGGCTGTAATATCAAGGCAAAGTCCCTTGTCTCAGGCGGATATAAACCCCTGCTGACCTACGAGGACAGCACCTTCATGCTGGAATACTCAAAAAAATACGAGGATAAGCTCTTCTGCTTCGATAATACCTACGGCGGAAAGCTCTCTCTCCTGCATGATTCACTGTTCCTGTGCCTTGAAGAATTCGACAGGATATGCCGCAAAAACGGCATAAAATATTATCTGGGCGGAGGCACTCTGCTGGGTGCAGTACGCCATAAGGGTATGATACCCTGGGACGATGATATGGATGTTATGATGCTGAGAGATGACTATAAGCGCTTCCTCTCAGTGGTTGGCAGCGAGATAAACAGCCATGAGTTCTTCTTCCAGTCATCGGATACCGACAGCGAATACCACAGCATATTCACCAAGATAAGACTTAACGGCACCGAGTTCAAAACACGGTTCTCGTCACGCTTCGGCAGTATGCATCAGGGTATTTTCATAGATATCTTCGTGCACGATAAAACAGCGGATATAAAAGTCCTGCAAAAGCTCCATGTATTCCTCACCCTATTCGTGAGGTCAATGGTCTTCCATAAGTGGGAGGGCACACCCATGCACTTCTACGGAAAACTGAAGCTTCTGTGCAGGCTGACTACAATGTTCATCAAACATACCGATATCCGTACCCTTGAAAAAATACAGGAACGCACAGTCACATTCTTTGACAGATTCCCCACCCGCAGTCTCTATGACGGCACAGGTGAGCATCTGCGCCACGGGGCATTCCCCGCAAAATGGCTGGGCAGACCGAAATATCTCCGATTCGGAGAACGTGAATATCCCGTACCGTCAAACTATGACAAGTATCTGGAATATTCATACGGCGACTATATGAAGCTTATACCCGCCAGCCTGCGTAAAGCAGGTCATGACGTGGTCAGTGTAAATTTTGGAAAATACGGGGAATGACCCCGTACAAACGGAGGAAATTTGAATGAGTGAGTATAAAGTAAAAGGCAAGCTGGGTCAGATACAGCGCCGTGCCGCAGAAAAATCTTTCTTCAAGTTCACTTTCATGCGCGCAAGACAGAAGACCGACCTTCTCATATCCTATCTGATGAAAAAATATATATCCTACAGCACCAAGGATAAGGTCGAGAAGAACAAGATAGTGTTCATGCATTATAATAATGTATATGAATGCAACACCAAGTATATCTGCGATGAGATAATCAAACAGGGGCTCAATTACGATATCGTGTTCGTTACCACCAAAAAGATAATGGACAGCTTCCCGCTCCCGTTCCCCCCCGAGGTAAGAGTAGTGAGAAGAAATTCTCTCGAGCATTTCTATGAGATGGCTACCGCAAGGGTATGGGTGGATAACGCAGTAAACTTCCCCTGGAACTACGTTCCCAAAAAGGGCAACCAGATATATATAAATACCTGGCACGGTTCTATGGGTCTCAAAAAGATAGACCCCGATGCAGTATCCGATAAACACTGGAGAAAATGCGCTGAGACCGCAGGCAGGATAACCAATTTCATGATATCCAATTCTTCCTTTGAGACAATGGTATACCGTACCACTTACTGGAAGAGCAAAAGGGTTAGAGTACTGGAATACGGTCACCCCAGAAACGATATCCTCTTCTGTTCCGATGAGGAGAAGAAAGCTATCAAGGCTAAGGTATGCGATTTCTTCGATATCGAGGAAGATTGCAACCTCATTCTCTATGCACCTACTTTCCGTGATGCAAGAAACCTTGATTGCTACGATATCGACTATAACAGGATACTCGAAGCCGCAAGAAAACGCTTCGGCGGCAACTGGAAGATAGTCAACAGATACCACTTCAAGGTGGCAAACAAGCTGGCAAATGTCAAGGCAGTAAGGAACAACCCCGATATACTTCAGGGCAACCTCTACCCCGATATCCAGGAACTTATGGCTGCCTGCGATATGGGCATCACCGATTACTCCAGCTGGATATGCGATTTCGTCCTAACAGGCAGACCCGGCTTCATCTATGCCAATGACCTCAAATCCTACGATAAGGAAAGAGGATTCTACTATCCCCTGGATTCCACACCTTTCCCCATCGCCGAGAACAATGACCAGATGGAAGCCAATATACTGGCATTTGATGATAAGAAATACGACGCTGATGTTAAGCAGTTCCTTGCCGACAGAGGAAGCAAGGAAGATGGCAAAGCAGCTGAGCGCGTAGTCGGACTTATCAAAAAGTATATGACCGAAAGCAAGTAACGGGAGGAATAATAGAATGAATATAGCAGTAATTTTCGCAGGCGGAAGCGGCGTAAGAATGGGCGCAGGAATACCCAAGCAGTTCCTTGAGATAAACGGCAAGCCCATCATCGTCCACACCCTGGAACTCTTCGAGAACCATAACAACATCGATAAGATATATATCGTAATGCTCAAAGACTATATCCCCTACATGAACAAGCTGGTTAAGAAGTTCGCCATCAGCAAGGTATGCGGCATAGTTGAGGGCGGCGAGACAGGTCAGGATTCCATCTATAACGGTCTGAAAAAAGCCCAGAGCGAGAACCCCGATGATTCAATCGTACTTATCCACGACGGTGTACGCCCCTGGGTAAGCTACGATACCATATGCAACAATATCGAGGGCGTAAAGAAGAACGGCAATGCCATAACCTGCACTCCCTGCTTTGAGACTATCCTCATGAGCACCACAGGTAAGACAGTTGAAACTGTACCCTACCGTAAGGATACCTACGCAGCACAGGCACCCCAGAGCTTCTACCTGGGCGAGATAATCGCCGATCACGATAAGGTAAGAGCCACCGAGAACCGCTATGATAATCTTGTTGACTCCTGCACCCTTATCAAGAGCATAGGCAAGGAAGCCCACATGGTAGAGGGCAATCGCGGCAATATCAAGGTAACGACCCCAGAAGATGTCTATATGTACCGCGCACTTATCCAGTACCGCGAGAACGAGCAGGCCTTCGGCATAGGTTCTACACCTGATATTCTGAAGCAGAAATAAAAAGCAAGAGCGTATGCATTAGTTGCATACGCTCGTTTTTTTTGTTAGCGGTGACTGCGTCGACCGAGTGCCGCGCTTTTTTGCGGTCTGAAGGTTGCTTTTCTCTTATAGTTCGCTATGCATTTTGGCTTTGTGCCTTGAAACGAGGGCTCTGCCTCTAACAGCCAGCTTTGCTGACTGTGGCTCCCTGCAAGCCTTTCGCGAAAGACTTGTGCCAAAGTTCTCTTCCTTGGCAGTTTCCACAAGCGCCCATCACCCCAAAAGCTCATCCTTATCCAGCTCCCAAAGCCTATATACCACAAAATCCCCTGTTTCCAGAGTATTAGCCGGGTGACAAGCTTCAAACTCCCTGCGTGCCGAAAGATACCGCTCCATCTCTTCAATGCTGGCAAAAAGTCCGTTCTCGTTCAGCTCAAACTGCGGAAATACCGATGGTATCTCATGGTATACCGCCGAATAAAAATCCCCGCCCGTGTATGCATAATCATACCCCAGAAACTTTTTACTGCACTTCGGCATCTCCATCACAGGACGCGGCACCTCTGTCTCACAAAGCAAAAGCCTGAAATTGCTTGATCGCTCCGCCCATTTCTTTATGAATCCAATATCCGTGCACGCCGCGATACATTCACCGTCACCGATGTCATAGTAAGTCAGTTCGATATTCTCATCAACGTACTTCTCAAGATCTTTAAAGCCGGGATCGATGCATAAATACCAGTTCATCGAATAATCAAGCCCGTCAATGCCCCTGTATCCCGAATCATTACCCACCAATTTCTGAATAACTATCCCGTTAACTACCATGCCATTCACCTCCAAAAACAGCCAGTCCGCGAAGCGGACAAAAAAGCCCATCGCCGCAGGCGATACCTCTATTATTCATTATTCATTTTTCATTATTCAATATTCATTGAGCGGCATCACGCCCAAGCAAAGTAAGAAAAACTCACTCCCGCCGCGCACCTGCCCCTAAGCCGAACTTGGAATCAAGCCGCTCAAATATCCTCTCCGCAGGCTTCAGAAATATCAGCAGAAAAACGCAGTTTGATACCATGTAGCTCACCGTGAACCATGCCGAAGCCAGTGTCAGCCCCAGGAATCTCTCAGGGGTGAAACCGCCCCCGAGCCACAGAACACTGCATATGTCCATGAATACCGAGTAGCATAATCCCGCCAATGCCCCGAAAATGCAAAGCACTATCTGGTTCTTTTTCAGCCGACTGCCAAGCAGCCCCGCCAGAAGTCCTGTCAGCCCCCATATCATCATCTGGAACGGCGTCCATATCCCCTGGGTGAAAAAGAAATTCGATACCAGAGCCGTCAGCGCCCCCACCAGAAATCCCTGTTCCGCACCAAGGTATATCCCCGCCAGTATTATCACCGCCGCGCAGGGCTTGAAGGCAGGCAAAGGCGCGAATATTATCCGTCCCGTAACCGACAGCGCCGTCATCACCGCCGCAAGAGCTATCTCTCCTGCGGTGGTCTCTTTTTTCTCGAATCTCGTGAAGAACACACCGCATATCACCACAGCCGCCGAACCCGCCAGCCAGCTTGCTGACCGCTCACCGAAGAGCAGACAGCCCCCCGCGATGATCGCCATGCATACCGCAAGCACAGCAGCTTTCATTACTCTCTTCATAGGCATGACCCCCGCAAAGCTCCGCGTAGCCGCTCCACCGTATATGCGTTGGCTACCTCTCCCCGCGCTATCCTGCCCGCCGCCGTGCTGAGACTTCCTGCCCGCGCGAAGAATTCTCCCGCAGGCATCAGGCTTTCAACTCTACCGCCGCAAAGTATGGCACAGCTGTCCGCCAATTCCGCCGCATTTTCAAGGTCGTGGGTCACTGTGAGTACAGCCTTGCCCTCGCCGCAGAGACGTTTAATCATCTCACCGAATTTCTTCCGCGATACCGCGTCAAGCCCCTTGACAGGTTCGTCCAGCAGAAGTATCTCAGGCTCGCACAAAAGCACCCTGCCCAAGGCGCAAAGCTGTGTTTCGCCGCCACTCAGGTCATAAGGGTGGATATCTGCCAGATGTCCGCACCCCAGATATCTTAGCATTTCATCAGCCCGCTCTATGGGCTTTTCCATGGCTTTCAGCGCGAAGATGTAGTCCTCACGCACCGTAGGCTGAACAAATATGTCCCGCGCTTCCTGTGGAAGCATAGCTATGACCGAGGACGGCTTTTTCAGCCGCATCCCGAACACTTTCACCGTACCCGAATAAGCCCTGCAAAGCCCCGCCAGACACCGCAGGAGCGTGGTCTTTCCACAGCCGTTAGCCCCTATCAGCGCCAGATGCTCCCCCTTGTGCAGAAGTATATCCACACCGTCAAGTATGTCATCGCCCCGCCTTTCAAGGGCGAACCTCAGACCCTCAGCCCTGAGAACTTCTTCCCCGAATTTTCTGACTTCGGGCAAAGTCACCTCTTTCTCGTGAGGTATCTCACTCAGCAGTTTCCTGCCCTCTCTTACCGTCAGGGGACATCTCTCATACCCCGCAAAAATCCTCGCCGCCGCAGGCAGAAAACTCTCCGCCCCCGCAACTTTGCACATCTCCCGCGGCGAAGCATCAGCCGCTATCCGACCATTTTCCATGAAGACTACCCTGTCGCACTCCGCAAACAAAAGCTCCGTGGTGTGTTCAGCGATTATCACAGTTGTCCCCGCCTCGCGGTTCAGCCGAAGTATCAGCCCGCTGATATCCTCCGCCGTCACAGGGTCAAGTCTGCTGAAAGGCTCGTCCAGCAGAAGTATCTCAGGCTGCATAACCAGAGCCGCACAAAGGCTCACCAGCTGTTTTTCGCCCCCCGAAAGCTCGTCAAGCTTTCTCCGCAGAAGCTTCCCCAGCCCGAAGCGGGTTATAGTCTCCGCCGCCGCACGACGCACTTCCTCCGCGCTAAGTCCCGCATTTTCAGGGGCGAACATTATCTCGCCGTATACCGTGTCGCTGACAAAACTGTCCTCAGGGGACTGCGCCGCATACCCCACCATGGGCATAGGGCTCTCCGCTTTCTTCCCGAAGACAGATATATCCCCCGAAACTTCACCTAAAGGCGCAATCTCGGGCTTCAAAAGCTTTAACAGAGTAGTCTTTCCGCAGCCCGACCGCCCCATAAGCAGCACAAGCTCGCCCCTGCCTATTTTCAGGTCGATACCCTGAATAGCAGGCGCTTTTGCGTTGTTATAGCGGAACGTCAGTCCCTCGCAGTGTACAGCGTCCATTGAAGCCTCTCCTTTGCCAGAATAATTATGGGGAGCATACATTCTCCCAGATATACAAACGTCATGACCATCTCATATCGTCCAAGACTGACCCGCGGGAAGAACTCCGTAGCCCCGCCAAGCGCCGATAATACCAGTCCCCCGACCGTCAGCAGAACCACTGTCAGAATGAATACATAGTCTTTCAGACGCAAAGCCCGCCTGTCCGAAAACGTCACTTTATGCATCCCGAAACCGCGGGCATTCATGGACTGCGCCGCACCTGCCGCCGCTTCCGCCGACCATGCCATGCAAGCAGTAAACACAGCTGAAACTTCCGCCAGCCGCCCCGAGGGACTATCTCCCCCGAAAAGCCCTGCGCCCCGCTGTGCCTCGCGTATGCGGGAATTTTTGCGTATCAGCCGAGGTATAAATCCTAACGTCATACTGATGGTCATAGCAAGTTTAGGGGAAAATCGTCCGAAGATGCCCAGCATCTCCCGCTCGTTCACCAGACCTCTCAGCACCGCCAGCCACACCCCCGCTCCGCTGAGTGAAAGCCCCAGTTCAAGCCCGTAAAGCATGGATTCCAGGGTGTAGGGACGATCGTTCACAAAAAGCAGTACAGTCGCCCCCCTGTGTGAAAATATGGGGTCGATGACCGCAGTAGCCGCGCAGACAGCCAGTCCTGCCGCCCACGCTTTCAAAGCCCTGCGCCAGCCCTCATTCAAAAGCATACACAAGACACCCGCCAAAAATCCCACACACGCCGCACTCAGCGACCGCGAGAACATTATGACCATCAGCGCTCCTATGACCGCCGCCACCCGCGAAAGCGGTGCAAAACTCCTCATCTGCCCGCCTCCCCGAAAAATTTATCAACGTACTTAAATTCTATCTCGTCCCCGCACTCGGGCTGATATTCGCCGCAGTTGATACCCGGCGCAGTTCCGTTCACCGTATATATCCAGCCGCTCTCTGCCCCAAGCTCGAACTCCTCCAGACCGCCTATACCGCTGATATAAACGGCTCTGCCGCCCTTTGTACCGAAGTCGATGCCCTCGTACCTGAGCACACGCGCGGTCACATCGTAAACGCTCTCGCCCTCAGTCAGCGCGTACTTTCCATCAAGCATAGTTCCGTCCTCGGGCAGACCCTCAGCCCTGCCCACCGCCGCCGAGCAGTCCACCCGTATGGTGACGAACTCGCCGTCCTCGGTTACAGCCGCGGGGTGAAGAGCATAATATTCCTCAGGAGTTTTTATATCCACGAACAGCACAGCCGCCGCCAGAACAGCTGCCGCGCCTGCAAATATCGCCATATCCCGAATTTTCATGCTCTCAACTCCTATCTTAAATGGGGGCAACGGTCGACGCAGTCACATCCCCCATACCCCCGCACTTCAAACCCTAACCGCGACTGCATCGGCTGTGGGCTCTCGCTGTTTGCCGTGTCAAGTTTTTTTGCCAACAGCCAGCGTTTCCTATTTCTCGCCCCTCGTTCCTCGGGTCGAGAAATCAACGAGCTATCGCAGTTGATTTCGGGCGCGGCAATATATTTACGCGGATAGTATGAGCATGTACATACGGTCGCATACGCTCAATTATTTGTTATTACCGCGCCTTTTTTGGGGCGTGAGTTTGTGGTTCTATTTACAGCACTCTTGCCACGCTTTTTTGCGCCTTGAGTTGAGGGCTCTGCCCTCAAACTCCCGCAAGCTTTTCGCGAAAAGCTTGACCAAAAGCTCACTATTGGTTGTTTTCCGCTAATACAGGCCTCTGAGCCAAAGCCCCAGACTTCTCAAAATCCCCTGCTTCCTGCAAGATTGCCGCGCTTCCTCATAAAACTGCTTCGCCGCGCTGACTGCTTCTTCATCGGGGGGATCATCCGAAAACCTCAGCTTTTCATAAGCCCTCTCCGATTCCTCGAATCTCTCTCTCAGCAGACCTTCCGCTTTCTCCGCCATTTCCTCGGGGCTCAATCCGCTGACACCCAGCGCAAGCTCCATCATCTTTTTGCCCTGAAAATGCCATGCTCTCAAAGCCGCCGAATTATCGTGCTTTCTACGCTTCATTCTCCGGAAAGCCGCCCTTGTTCTGCCTGCCGCCAGAAGTATTGCCAGAGCCCCCGCAGGCACCGCAAACAGCACCTTTGACGATGGCTTTTCCGTATTCGTTTCCTCTCTTATCTCCGCGGCTGTCCTCGGGGGTGCCGATGTGTAGATAACGTCCTCAGCCCCCGAAGTCACTTCGTCCTCGTCGCGTTTTTCGCTATCAGCCGAAGCCCCCTCGGGCAAAAGCGGAGAGACTTCCTCATACATGGGTGAGGTCTCGAAGACCACCCAGCCAGCGCCGTCTATGTATACCTCTGACCACACGCGGCGTTCACCATCTGCAAGCTTTGCCCGACCGCTTTCGGGCATCTCGTCAAAGTATATGCCCTTGACTTCTCTCGCCGCGATACCACAGCTTCGCGCAAGACCTACCGTCAGCTCAGCATAGTCCCCGCTGTCCGCGTTTTCGGGTGAAAGCTCCGCCCTCACCGCTTTTCTGACCTCTGCAAGCTTCTTATCCAGGGGCAAAGTTCCGTCCAAGCCGAATCTCTCCCGCAGATGCGTGTCCTCTTCCGCCGTCAGATTTCCGTAAGCCGAATACACATACTCGCGGTAAAGCCCCTCGCAGTCGATGTAATTACCCTCCTGCAAACGCGCCGTCAGCCTGAAAATATTCTCGTTCAGTTCGGGGCAGACAAGGTACTTTCCCTCCGATATCTCCCCGCAGACACCCGCAGGCACGTACTTTCCGCTGACTTCAACTTCCTCAGTCGGCAGAGTTTCACCCGCCGCTTCCATCAGCCGATTCGCCTGATTTTCGGGGGAAAATCCCTCTTCACTCAGCGCCGTAATTATCGCCGAGCCCCTCTCATACTGAGCCTTGCTGCAATGGGGCTGTTCATATTCTTCCGCCATATAAAGGCTTTCTCCACCCGCCGTTGAAACTTCTCCCACGGGCGGGAATTCGGGCATTTTTATAAACACAGCAGGCAGAGCCAGCACAGCCGCCCCAAGGGCAAGTCCCGCTCTGCGAATGTCCTCAGCACCAAAACTGCATACCGATACCGCCAGCGCCAGAGCCCCGCAAAGTGCAAAGGCGTTCCCGCCGAAAAGCACATATCCCACCGCCGCCAGAGCCCCAAGGATCACCGCCGTAACCCTGACACCGAATGCCGCATATACCCCGCAGATAAGCCCGCAGGCTATCACAGGCACGATGTAAGCGTTCTCCGCCGCATCTGCCACAGGCACGTACAAAGCCCCGCGCTTTATGGAATACAAAAACTCAGCATTGTCCGCACAAAGGGCACATTCCGCCATGAAACGCTCATGCAGTACCACCGCCGCCAGAGCTCCGCAAACGGCAGGCAGAAATCCCCACTTACGCCCGAAACGCTCAACCAGGCAAGCCGTCAGGGCGCACAAAAGCAGAGCCGCCGCTGCCGCGTACAGCCCGCCCCATATGCAAAACGTAAGTGCCGCTCCCGCCCCGAAAACCATCGGCGCGGATATATTCCATGTTTTCTCGCCCATTTTATCTCCGCTCTCAGCCGTCAATCACCGTCACACGCTCGTCAGTGACTTTTGTATTCCTTGAAAATGCTATTATCCGTCCGTCATCAATATTCCCGCACAGCTTTTCAAGACAGCTCTTTCCCTCGAATTTGTACATCGGGAACCGCAGGACTTCCTCCATCACAACTTCGCTGTCCACGCTCTCAAATAATGAAACTTCGTCCTCAGCCGAAGGCAGTGCCAGACCGTAATCCGTCCCCTGTTCCGTCAAAAGCTGTGCCAGACCGCATATCTGCTCCGCAAGGATACCCGCTCTGTCCCCTGCGCCGTAATCCGCAAAAAGCCATATTTTTCCCGATCTTTCGGGCATATAAGTGTTGAGATACGGCTTGCCGAAACGGTGGGTCAGCTTCAGGTTCACCCGCCGCAAAGGTTCATCGGGACGTGCTTCTCTCGCCCCGTCAGGCTCTTTTTCACCCGCCGCGGCTTCCGCGATATCGTATAGCTCTGCATCGGGCAGGTCGGGCAGTACTGTCACACATTCTTCCGCATAGCATACCGCTGTCCGCTTGGTTATACCCAGCAGGTCGCTCCTGCGGAATGTCATAAACCTTATCAGCAGCGCCCCGCAGTTGTCCTGCACAGGCAGTCCAGCCCTGCCCTCGCCGCATATGTCCACCACATTAGCTGACTTCTCGCCCGTGACCAGATTCTCGCAAAGCACCGTGCCCCGCAGACGCTTCTTCCCCGAAAATATCACCACAGGTGCTTCACCCTTGTGCAGAAAAAGCTTTTCATAGCTGACTTTCACCCGATAGTCTTCCGCCAGATTTTCAATGACCGCAATGGCAAGCACCGCCAGCAGTCCCGCCGCTATGTACAGCCCTATCACTGAGAAGAACCCCGCGATAAGCGCCGCCGCAAAGCAAATCCCGAATATCAGCGTCCTCATATATCCTCCCTGTTTTCGGGACAGGGCTGAGCTTTCAGTATGGCTTCAAAGACCCCCTCGGGAGTTTTTCCTGCCGCCCTTGCTTCTCTGGTCAGCACAGACCTGTGAGCGCATACGGGTATAAAGCAGGCGCGGATATCGCTGGGCACAACATAGTCCCTGCCGTCAAGAAAAGCCCCTGCTTTCACTATCCTGCAAAGCGCCAGCGCACCTCGGGGAGATATGCCGCCCTCGGTATCACTGCACTCCGCCGCCGACTGCATCAGGTCGCAGATGTAGTCCATTATCTCATCCTTGATAGTCACCTTGTTTATCTCAGCCCGCAGACCATCAAGGTCTTCCGCCGAGCATACCTGCTCGGTGCTGTCCAGCGGGTCGGTGAGTATTCGGTCTGTCAGCAGTTTTTTCAGCGCTTCTCTGTCGGGTGCCCCAAGCCTGAGCCTTACCATGAATCTGTCAAGCTGAGAAAGGGGTATAGCCGAAGTTCCCGCCGTACCCGAGGGGTTCTGGGTAGCTATCACCGCAAAATTGGGCGAAAGATCGTGGGTCACACCATCAACAGTCACCCTGCGCTCTTCCATAGCTTCAAGCAAAGCCGCCTGTGTCCTGCCCGATGTTCTGTTCAGCTCGTCCGCAAGAAGAAGGTCGGTCATTGCCGCACCCTCGTGATATACGAATTCACCTTTGTCCGCATCGTAAGCCGAATATCCTGTTATATCCGAAGCCGTAGTATCGGGGGTCATCTGTATCCTCCTGAAACTCAGCCCCATGCACTTTGAAAGTGCCAGCGCAAGAGTAGTCTTGCCCGTGCCGGGAGTATCCTCCAGCAGTACATGACCGCCAGCCAGCACCGCGGCTATCAACAGTTCAACGGTATCGTCCTTGCCCACGATGACCTTTATCAGCTGTTCTTTTATTTTTGCAGGGATACTTTTCATTTTTCCTTTTCCTTTCTCTTGCGCATTATAACTCCGCCGATTACAGCCGCCACAAAGGATATCACTATCGCCGCAGGTACGACCGTCTGCATTTTTCCGCCTTTAGGATAACCCTCGGGGCTGTTGCTCAAAGTCGGGGGAGCTGCGTTCCTGTTCTTAGATGCCGTCATTTCTTTCAGCGAAGTTTTCACAGGCTTTTCGGGTGCCCCCTCGTTCATATCGTAAACAGGTCTTTCCCCCGCCCTAAGCCTTTGTATACTGCAAAGGGCGATAAGTGCCTGTGAAGATGCCAGCTCACTGCTTTCGCCGCCTTTTTGGTGGGCGAATCCGCCGTCATCATTGGCATAGCTTATGAGTTCATCTGTCAGCCCAGCGAACCTGCTGTCATCATCGGGGTCGATGTCAAGACAGCAAAGGGCGCATATTATCTGCGCTGTGCTTTCGCAGTTATCCGCATCACCATGCTTTTCCGCCAGATGCTCCACAGCCTTTGCGACCGTATCCTCGGTCTCATTACAGCATCGGTAGGGCGCAAGCGCCTGCAAAGCCATTGCCGTGATATCAAGGTCGCTCCTGCCATCTCCCGGGACAAGCGAAAATCCGCCGTCGGAATTTTGGGTATCTATTATCGAGTATATTATCTCCGTCCTGTCGGGCTTTGCGTCCTCGGGAAGCTTCCAGTCACAGCTGTCCATGGCTATCAGCGCCCATATATCGCCGTTGATACCCTGTGCATCAAGGGGTCTGCCCTCGCCCCGCATATAAGTACCTCTGCCCAGCAGGTCAACTTCCGAAACATCGGTAGGGTCTACCCCAAGGCATATACCTGTCAGCACCGCGCGATGCCAGTCGGTGGCGTTGAGACGATCTAAAGCCCCGTCATCGGAGTATTCACTGTCGATACGATTTTTCCACGCATAGTAGTATTCACCTGTATCCTCTTCCAGCCCCGACCTTACTGCCGCAATCGCCAGCCAGTCAGAACTGTCGAAGCCCGCATCCTCTGCTATCCTGCCTGAAAGCAGACTGTCCCCATCGGGTATACCGTTCTTCTGTTTTTCATAGGTGACTATACCCCTTGCATAGCCCTCAGCCTGTTTTGTATCCAGCGCCGAAGCACATATCGGGGTACTCATCATTACTGCCGCAGTAAGCAGTGCCGCAGGTCTTTTCAACATCATTCACCACCTATATCGTTTCCCATATCAAGGGAGAATACCAGTGCGATTCTCTCGCCGTCGGCAAATACTGCAGAGGTCATGGCGTAGGCGGGCTTTTTGCCGTTTCGGCTGTACATCCAGCCAGAACCCGCCGCGTAGTCGAATTCGCCCAGGGAATCATCATCTCTGCTTCCGTTGGGAACGACCCCGGCACCTGCAAGATAAGCCTTCGCCGCATCGGTGAGTTCAGCCCCCGCGAATCTTCCTGCCATGGATATCCTTGCAAGATATCTGCTGCTGGCACTGCCGCGGTATGAAACTTCATAGCCGTTCTCCTCAAGGAACCTTACCACCGTATCGAAGCCTGTTTCGCCTTCAAGTACAGGGAAGCTGTCGCTTTCGCAAAGGGTGCCCAGCCCGATAAGGTCTGCGCTGACGGATATCTGTATCCTGCCGACTTCTTCCCCTGCTTCGGCGGTCTCACAGTTTATATTATAGCAGAATTCGCTCTGTCTGCCAACCCTGTCTCTCAGCTTTACCGTGACAGTGTTCTCGCCGCCGTGAAGCTTGAGTATGTAGCCTGTACAGGAAGCATCTTCCCATTTGCATGGTACTGTATTGCCGCATATCACCTGTATATTATCCGAATACAGCCGCACACCGTCGCAGTCGGCGGCTGTAAGGGTAAGGGTGTAGGCACTGCCTTTAACGCTGATATTATCGGAAAGACTTATGCTTACAAGGTGCGGAAGCCTGCTTTCATCGATGCCCGAAAGTGAGGTCACGGTGAAGGTCTGTTCGGTCTGTTCGGTCTTATCGCTGCCGTCCCATGCAAGAAGACGTATGGTATTGTCGCCCTCATTCAGCGGTGCTGTAAAGGTCTCACTGCCGCGGAGTGCTTTGCCGTTCACCTGAACTGAAAGCTTAGGGGAATTTCCGCCCACTGCTTTTGCGCTGAAAGTAATGCTGTCGGTATACACCGTGCAGTCGCAGAGGTCGGTTATTATGGCAAGGGTACGGACGGGTATGTATGTCACCGAAAATTCAAGTGAAGTATCCCCCGAGGTGAGTTTTATCATGTTCTCGCCCTCGGAGAGAGTCACGGTGAAGCTGTCCTTGCCTGCTATGAGACTGCCGTTCAGCCTTACTTCAAGTCCGTCATCACAGCGGGCTGTAAATGTAAATCCGGGGTCATAAACTTCGCAGTCGGAAAGGTCGGTAACTATCTCGGCGGCGGGTGAGGAAAGGTACACGGTGTAATCACGGAAAGCCCTGTACACCTTGTTATCAGCGTCCTTATAGGTACAGCTGACGCGTATGGTATTGGCACCCTCCCTGAGATGTACCCTGCCTGCAAATCCTGTCATCAGCGAACCGTTGACCTCAACATCACAGTGGACTGTTTCAAGGTTTTCTACAAGGTGGGTGACGGTGAAGAAGTAGGTACTGTCACTGACTGTCTCGCCGTTCACTATCGAGGTAGTGAAGTATTCGCGGTCAGCTTCTCTGCCGTCGGGAGTGGTTTTTGCAGGGGCGGTAGCATCGTCAGCCTCATGAACAATTGTTGCTGGCGGCTGGCTGTCTTCAGGTGAAGTATCTTCCTGCGAATACTCGGTGCGAATCACTGCCGCGGAAGTATCGTTATTTGCCGAGCCGCTGTTATCATCATAGGCGGGACGACTGTTATCCTCGGTATCGGGTGTGCTTTCGGGAGATGAGCTTTCATCTTTCCGTGAGCTTGTATCTTCCTTTTCGGGGGTACTGCTGTCCTCAGCCAAAAGCCCCTCTGCCGATATTTCGGGGAGTATGGCTTCGCGGTGTTCGATCCCGACGGAAGTATCTTCACGTGGGGCATTTCGGTAAAAGCCCACAGCAAAGCTGACAGTCCCTGCTGTAAGCATCAGGGCGGCTGCCGCGGAAGCTATGATACTTTTCCGATTTTTTCCGATCATACCCGACCTCCGAAATAAAACAACACAGACCTGCACACATGGTCTGATAAATTAAGTAAACTATATGGCGGTGTTTACTATCGAACATTCCATGTGTCGCAGATCTGTTATCAGTGTCTGTTATATTAAGCCTGATATTTCCGCAAACGCAGCGGCGTCCGTGGATATCATCTTTCTGTCTTTATCAGCCTTTTGCCTTTTACCTGTGCAGCTGTAACAACTATATCGGTAACATTGACAGACTTGTCACCGTTTACATCTGCTGCGTTGAGGCTGTACTTATCAAGTATCTTTTTGCCCTTTACATGAGCAGCCAGCTTTGTGATATCGGTAACGTTTATCTTGCCGTCGCCGTTAACATCGCCTTTCTGTGCAAGTGCGCGCTTATACTGATCTTCGGTCTCGGCAACGATGATATCGATATCGCTTGATGCGGAGACCTTTGCGCCATTCCCGTCATACAGACCGTAAGCAAAGCTTGCAGTGAGAACTTCATCATCGGCGGTGAACTTATCAACGCTGAATGTAAGATCCTTGGCTGTGATATCGCCTATGGTCTTCTTGGGACCCTTTGTTATATCAACAGTATACTCCTGATCTGTGGGAGTTTCATCTGCCATGAATACAAATGTCTTGACACCGTTGGGGTGAATGGTTATATCGGGGCAGCTGATATCGAGCTCTGCTGCTTCGCCTATTGCCACCAGATTAAAGGAATCATAGCGGATATAGAGCAGACCTGTTTCCTCATCATAGATGGGGTCTACCGAGCAGCATTGTGCGTGCTCGCCCTGAGGTCTGAACACAGCGGGAAT
The DNA here is from genome assembly GCF_900112155.1 of Hominimerdicola alba. Lineage (GTDB taxonomy): Bacteria > Bacillota > Clostridia > Oscillospirales > Ruminococcaceae > Hominimerdicola > Hominimerdicola alba_D. The sequence goes on from NZ_FOKQ01000010.1 coordinate 79,569, forward strand.
ACAGGTGTGTGTGTTGCCTGCTGCATCTGTTTCATCAACAGCATCGACAGGTGCGGTCATGCCTGCTTTATCTCTCAGCTTACGTACAGTGCCCGACATACCGTTCTCAACATAGTATATCACATTATAGCCTTCATCGTCAACTCCTGCGAAAACGCCCTCTACCTGACAAGCTGCGGCGGTTTCAACGGTATATGCTATCTCGGGTCTGATGCTGCCGTCTTTCTCCTCGACAGCGTCGAGCACTACGATGAGAGAACCGTTGTAATCGTCCCAGCCCTGTGCGTTAAGGGTAACATATATCCTGCCGTTTTCAACTATCGGTGTGCAGGTGCATTTATAGTTACTAAGCTTGAGCCTTCCAACAATATCAAGTCCGCAACCGGAGCCTTCGGAATTTAAGGTATATATACCGCCGTTACGGGCAGTATAGTACAGCACACCGTCCTTCAATACCATCTTGCTGCGGACATCATCGCGGGCTAATCCTGATATTGCAACACGTTTGCCTGTGGCATCATCAAGGATGATCAAATCGTTAAAATTGCCTACCTCGTTAGTACCGGATTCACCGTTTTCTTTACCGAAAGTTACCTTGCCGTCATGAACGACTGCGTTAGTCCAGTAGTAGCCGCCCTTGTTGGTGTATTCCCAGTCAGCGAATTTATCTTCGTCTGTGCTGGTCTCGTCATCGGTAGTTACGTTTATCTTAACGAAATCGGCATCGGTTTCCTCGGAATTCCAGAAACCTGTATAGATATTGCCCTCATTATAGACGATATCGCAGGTAGGCTTGCCGCCGTTTTTATTCTTGTATACCCAGAGAGAAGTAAGGGTATCGGCATCGAAAGCCTGTATCATACCGCCGTCCAGCGCCATGAATACCTTGCCGTCGGCATAAGCGGGACCCTTGGTGGCATACATTGCCGCTCCTGCCATTTTTCCGCTGGCTACCTTTTCGCCTGTGTACTTATCTATCTTGATGATAGAATCAGCAGAGCAGATATAGATGAAGCCGTTATCTGCCACGGCGAAGCCTGTGGGAGCATCTGACCACATCATCTTGTCTTCGCCTACCTGAGTTGCCCAGTAGAGGACAGCATCATCGGCTTTTTTGAAATCGGGTGCGAGAGTTTTTCCCTCAGCGAATGAGCTTATTGCAGCTGCATTTACTGTCATCAGGGCAGCACAAAAAGCACTGAGGATCTTTGCAGATGTTTTTTTCATGTTTCATTCTCCATTCTGTATAAATTTTTTCAGTCGTGAGCGATCTGACGCTTATGATGTTTAAGTATAACACATTGCAGTTATTTTTTCAATAGTATAGTCTGCGCAACGGATGTTTGCGGTATATAAAAAAGTAAACGCACCATATAGTTTTAAACTATATCAGATCATTATATATGAGCTCGCGGGGATACTCGGTGGATACTGATAAACACTATCCCTCTCACACTGCGATAATACTGAATGTGTATCCCGCACGAGGATTGTCAAGATGCTGCCCGCTGTACAGTACCGCACGCCGCCTCGTATGCCGTAGTCATAGTGGGCAGCTGCCTGCCTACGTGCGCACAGTGGGGAAAATTTTTGCGGCGCTGAGATTTGGTGTTAAGTGCGCCGCGGCACCCGAAATAGATCAGGTACTTTTACTATCAGCCTTTTTAGCGGAAAAGTTGTACGTTTTTGTACAACTCTTGCAGAAATATGTCCGAGTAAAATGAAAAAACAGTTGTTTGCACAAGGTCTGAGGGGTGGGGTTGGGGAGTTTGACGAAGAATGAGAGGGGGGACGGGAAATTTTGAAAGCATGGCAAACAGCTTCAAAGCCTGAGCGCGAACTTGACCGAGTACGCGGAGCGAGGAACGATGCGCACGCAGCGTCAAGGTTGCACGCGCGCACCGCCGACGCAGTCGCGGTTGGGTTTGAAGCGTGGGGGTATGGGGGCGGACGGTGACTACGTCGACCGTTGCCCCCATTTAAAATATTATCGTGTAGCAAAAGTCGGGACTATCATCGATTTACGCGGAGTTTGCAAAAAGGTATTGAAAAATGGGGAAATGTGTGCTATAATAATTTTAAGTGTTATCGAAAGGCGGTGGCTGCAGTGTTGGACAGCATTGAGATAATCTCCGCGGAGGAGTTTTACACTGAAAGAGTTTCGACCTGCTGCTTTACAGGACACCGTCGTCGCGACCTGCCATTTGGTGGCGATATCTCAAAACAGGGCGTGAAAAACCTGATAAGCACGGTGCATCTTTTATGCCACGAGGCTTACGGCCGCGGGATACGCACTTTTATAACGGGTATGGCTGAGGGAGCGGATCTGATCTGCGGATCGGTGATAATGGATATGATGCACAGCGAAGATCACCCCGGTACAGAGCTTATATGCGCTCTGCCGTACAAAGATCAGATACAGGAGATAAAACTTGCGAAAGACCGGTATATTTACAGTCTGCTGCTGAGAATGGCTTCGGCTGTGGTGGTGACGGGAGATATCGGTGACAGCGGGCGCTACCGCAGGAGGAATCAGTTCATGGTGAACAATTCTTCGGAGCTGATCGCGATATATAAGGAAAATCAGCGGGGTTCGGGAACTTTGCAGACCATAAATATGGCTAAACACAATGGGCTGGATATCCACGTTATCGAACTTGACAAGAACCCGCAGTTCTACTGTGAATAAACAGACAAAAAAAGGAAATAATATACAGTAAGGAGAAAATATATGTCATCTGCCGCAAAGAAAAGAAAAAGGAAAAGAAGATCACAGGCACCTGTTGCGCTGGTATATGTTGTAACGGCGCTGGTATTCATGGCGCTGATATCTATGCTTTCAATATACCTGATGAAAAGCTACGGTCTGCTGAAAGAGGACGAGGACGAAAACGCTGTAGTTACAGTACAGACATTCAACGATCTGTTCGCACGAGTAAACAGCAAGGGCGTGCTTTCAGATATGACGCTGATAAGGATAGACCCTGCTGACGACAGCATACTTGTTGTGCCGATATCGGCTATGACGGTGAGCAAGACCAACAACATGACCATGCGTGACATATTTTCAAATCAGCGTATGGCAGGCGTAAAGGACGCAGTCGAGGGTACGTTTGGACTGAATGTGAACAACTATGCTACACTTTCAAACGATGCTTTTGAACGTGTCTGCGACATCTACGGTGGAATAACCTACAAGGCGCCCGAGGAGTTATACTATCTCTCAAAGGACAATAACGAGAACGATATCTCGATAATGAAGGGTGAGCTTGCTTCTCTGGGTGGAAGACAGATACGTCTGCTGACACAGTATCCCGTATTCTCAAACGGCAAGCAGGGCAACAACGAGTTCCTGGGCGAGGCTATGGAATCGCTGATAAACAGCATGTTCCAGCAGGATTACATCACTAAGGACAATCTGGACAATATATACAGCATAATAACCACCAACAGTGATACCGACTTGAACCTGGAAGACTTCAAGCTGCAGAAATCGTATATCAAGGATATGCTTTCAAGCAAAAAATCCCCTGCACAGAAGCTGATACCCAGCGGCACATGGGGCGAAAATGATTCGACCTTTGTTATCAGCGAGGATTTCATCACCGAACTGAAAGAAAAGGCAGCCGAGACTGTTGCGGAAAGCGGAGCATCCTCCGCAGCAGAGAGCAGCACTCAGGCACAGGCTGACGCAAAGAACACAGAAGCCGAAGCAAAAACGGCTGAACAGTAAGACAACTAAGGAAAGTGATCACAAATGAAGCTCATGGTCCTGATACTGAACAAAACTGACGCGCTGGAATACCTGCTTGAGGGACTTTCGGCGGCTGGCATCGGCGGCGCTACGATAATACCTTCTTCGGGTATGGCGATGACGCTTTCAAAAATGAATTCCAGTTTTCTGAGTTCGTCGATACGCAGTATGTTCAGCGGTGAAGAAGACGACAACAAGACCATAATCTCTGTTATCGAAGACGACCAGCTTGATCTGGCACGGAGAGTGGTATACAACACGGTGGGCGATCTTTCTCAGCCGAACACGGGCATAATGTTCACGATACCGCTGGATTTTGTTGAGGGCAGGCGCAAACGCAGAGCTGTTTTACCTGAGACTTCTGGCAAGGACAAGGAAGAAAACAAGGATAAAAAAATCACCGGAGATGCTAAAAAAGGCAAAAAGCACGGGTGATTGTAAATTTCCTGTTAATATTCCGGACATCTCTTGCAAAAGTGTACTATTTGTAGTATAATATATGCAATAGGCTTGACGAAAGACCGGAATTTAAAATTCACGGTCTTTTGTGTTTGTATGGACTATAATCGCATCGGTATACGGTACGGTTTCAGCTGTATCGGGGCAGGTGCGAAAATCACAGGGAGGGCTGATGATTTGAGTAAAAGCAAGGGCGGAAGCTCAAAAAAGAGTACGGCGGACATCGTAGCCGAGCTGGCTCAGCCACTGGCGGACGAGCTGGGGCTTTTCCTCTGGGACGTCAGGTTCGAGAAGGAGGGCGCCACATGGTATCTGAGGGTGCTTATCGACAAAGACGGCGGTGTGACGATGGAGGACTGCGAGAATTTCACGAGACCTTTCAACAAGATACTCGATGAGGCAGACCCTATCTCCCAGAGCTATGTTTTTGAATGCGGCAGTCCCGGACTGGGAAGAGAGCTGAGAAAGCCGATACACTTTGAAGTGTGCATAGGCGATGTTGTGAGAGTAAGGCTGATACGTCCAGATGAGAACGGTGAGCGTGAGTTCATCGTAGGACTGGTGGGCTATGACGAGGAAGAAAAGCTGATAGCCTGTCAGACACTGGACGAGAACGGCGACGGCGTGGCGAACGTACAGTTCAGCCTGAACGACTGCGCTTTTGTCAAGCTCTATGACGATGGAGATCTGGAAGAAGAGCTGGCAGGAGCTAAGTTTGATTAAGGTACGGCAGACAGCTGAGTTTTCATGCAAGTTTGCGTAGCATGGCAAACAGCTTCAAAGCCCGAGCGCCTCTTGACCATAGTGAACCGAACGAGGAACGAGTGAGCGCAGCCGACACCGTCGCTGCTGAACGACGGTCAAGCCCCTACAGGCGTGAGGGTTTGAAGCGTCGGGGGTATGGGGGCTTCGCCCCCATTAAAGATAATAAAAAGTTTGGACGGGGAGCCGTCCGTTATAAAGATACAGAGCTATTTATACAAGAGAGGAATGGTCATAAAAAATGAACGAGCAGTTTTTTAAAGCACTGGCAGATCTTGTCAGCGAGAATGAGATCGACAAGGACGTACTTATCGAAAAGATCAGAGAGGGCATCATCAAGGCGATAAAGAAGGAAAATCCTGAGAGCGAACACATCAGAGTTGATATTGAGCCCGAGACAGGCAAGCTTGAGATGTGCATACTCAAGGAAGTTATGAAGGTAATGTTCGTGGACGACCCTGCTAATGAGATCTACATCGGCGAGGCACAGACTTACGACCCGAGCATCAAGATCGGCGACTGGGTTGAGATACCTGTTAACCCCGCTAAGATAGGCAGAGTTGCGGCACAGTTCGCAAAGCAGTCCATCAAGCACGACATCAAGGATTTCGAGAGAAACAAGCTGATAGAGCAGTACAAAGACAAGGAGCACGAGATAGTTACTGCTACGGTACAGAAGGTAGAGCCTGCTACAGGCAATGCAGTCATCACCATTGACAAGAACGAGCATTACTTCTACCGCAGTGAGCAGATACCCGGCGAGATACTCAAAGAGGGCGACAAGATCAAGGTATACATCGTGAGCCTTGGCGGCGGCGAGAAGAGACAGCCTGTTGTTAAGCTTTCAAGAACTCACAAGGATCTGGTAAAGAGATTGTTCGAGCTGGAAGTTCCCGAGATAGCTGACGGTACTGTTGAGATAAAGGCTATATCCAGAACTGAGGGCGTAAGAAGCAAGATAGCTGTATGGTCCAAGGACAAGAACGTTGACGCTGTGGGCGCTTGCATAGGTCCTAAGAAGTCCAGAATATCCGCTGTTGTGCAGGAGCTCAAGGGCGAGAAGATAGACGTTATCAACTGGGTAGAGGACGAATCCGAGTTCATCGCAAAGGCACTGGCACCTGCTGAGGTACTCAGTGTTGAGCTGCTGGAGCCTGAGGTTAAGATAGAGCACAAGGGCGAAGAAAAGGAATTCGAGAGAGTTATCAAGAAGTGCCGCGTTATAGTTCCTAACAATCAGTTCTCACTTGCCATAGGCAATAAGGGTCAGAATGCGAAGTTGGCGGCAGGTCTTACAGGCTACAAGATAGACATCGTTCCCGAGAACGCACCCGAGAGCGCGGAGGCGGAAGAAGAATAAGATGCCTGTAAAGCCGAAGAAGATACCGATGAGAATGTGTCTCGGCTGCGGCGAGATGAAGCCGAAAAAAGAGCTTGTCAGGGTAGTGCGTTCCAAAGAGGGCGAGATAAGCCTTGACCTGACAGGAAAAAAGGCGGGCAGAGGCGCATATATATGTGCAGACGCTGAATGTCTGAAAAAGGCACGCAAGGCAAGACGACTTGAAAAGAGTTTTGCGTGCAGGATAGATGATGAGTTATATGATTCCATGGAAAAGGAGCTGAGCGGCAATGAGCAGTAACAATAAATCAGGTATACTTTCGATGAGCCGCAAGGCAGGCAAGCTGGTCATGGGAATGGATATGGTAAAGGACGCTTGTTCCGTGGGAAATGCGAAAGCAGTATTCACGGCGGCGGACATATCGGAAAAATCGCTGAAAGAGGTGCGCTACACCTGTGCGAAGTACGATGTGAAGCTTTACGCTTTGGGCATGACCATGGACGAGGTAGCACTGGGGCTCGGCAAGCGCGTAGGCGTTGTGGCAATGACCGATGCAGGATTCGCCAAGAGCTGTGCCAAGGGACTTGAAGAAGTCATCATCGATAAGGACGAGTTCGGTATTTAAGGTGTTCTGACACTGATATAGAGTAAACGGAAAAGTATGAGGCTTTCCCGATGGGTGAGCCGATGAAGAAAAAATATGTTCATCGTAAACAGAAGGAGGATATTTATTGCCTATGAGTACGAAAGCAACTAAGAAGATAAAACTTAATGACCTCGCCAAGAGCCTGGCTCTCGGCAACAATGATATAATAGAGTGTCTGGAAAAGCTGGACGGAGTTTCCAGAAAGACACAGGCTTCCCTTTCACCTGAGGAAGTAAGCTATGTATTTGAATATTTCACACAGAACAATCAGGTAGAGAACTTTGACGCATACTTTGCAAACACTGTAAAGCCTGCCGAAGATGCAAAGCCCAAGAAGGCTGAGAAGAAGGCAGAGCCCAAGACCGAGGAGAAAAAGGTCGAGGCTAAGGCTGAAGAGAAAAAGGCTGAACCCAAGGCTGAGGAAAAGAAGCCTGATGTAAAGGCAGAGAAGGTCGAAGAGAAAAAGGAAGAGCCTAAGGCTGAGGAGAAGAAAGTCGAAGTGAAGACTGAAGAAAAGAAGGTCGAGGCTAAGGCTGAGGAAAAGAAACCCGAGAAAAAGCCCGACAAGAAAAAGGAAAAGAAAGAAGCTAAGAAGCAGGATCACGGTGTCAAGATGCAGCTGGGCGGCGGAAGCTCATTCGGCGGCGATGACAGCAAGGGTTATACTGTTTCCGAGAGCACTGACGATCATTCTTCCGGCAAGAGAAGAACTGTCGATACACGCGGAAGCTACATCGAGCTGGACAAGTACAACGAGAAGTACGACAACATGGCTACCAGCAAGCAGGGCAACAAGAATGACAACTTCCGCAAGAAGCAGAAGATAACTCAGAAGTCTCAGCAGTACAAGAAGCAGCAGCATTCTCACAAGAAGGAGACAGAGCAGGACAAGCTGAACAGACTGGCTCTTGAAAAGGCGAGAAAGCAGCAGCTGAAGGTAATGATACCCGATGAGATCGTAGTATCAGAACTGGCAAGCAGACTGAAAGTAACTGCTACAGAAGTTATCAAGAAGCTGATGGCTCTGGGTGTATTTGCATCCATCAACGAGGTAGTAGACTTTGACACAGCTTCACTGGTAGCTGAGGAGCTGGGCGCAAAGGTTGAGAAGGAAGTACACATCACCATTGAGGAGAGACTTATCGAGGACGAAGCTGACGCTCCCGAGAGCCTTGAGGATCGCTGCCCTGTAGTTGTTGTTATGGGTCACGTCGATCACGGTAAGACTTCCATACTTGACAGAATAAGAAACGCAAACGTAGCCGAGGGCGAAGCAGGCGGTATCACACAGCACATCGGTGCTTATCAGGTAAAGTGCAACGGACAGAAGATCACATTCCTGGATACTCCCGGTCACGAGGCATTCACTTCCATGAGAGCGAGAGGTGCTAACATCACCGATATCGCTATACTGGTAGTTGCGGCTGACGACGGTATCATGCCCCAGACAGTAGAGTCCATCAACCACGCAAAGGCAGCGGGCGTATCCGTTATCGTTGCGATAAACAAGATGGATAAAGAGGGCGCTGACCCTGACAGAGTTAAGCAGCAGCTGACCGAGCATGAGCTGGTCGTTGAAGAATGGGGCGGCGACGTTATCGCAGTGCCTGTATCTGCAAAGACAGGCATGGGTATTGACGAACTGCTGGAGAACGTACTGCTGGTAGCAGAGGTCAAGGAACTGAAGGCTAACCCCAACAGACTGGCTAAGGGTGCTGTTATCGAGGCACGTCTTGACAAGGGCAAGGGTCCTGTTGCTACACTGCTGGTACAGAACGGTACTCTCCATGCGGGCGATGTTATCATCGCCGGTACATCTGTCGGCAGAGTAAGAACCATGACAGATTACCGCGGCAGACCTATCACAGAAGCAGGTCCTTCAACACCTGTTGAGATAACAGGTCTGGGTGAGGTGCCTACTGCTGGTGAGACATTCAACGCAGTTGAGGACGAAAAGCTGGCAAGAGAGCTGGTTGAGCAGCGTAAGCACGAAGCTAAGGAAGACGAGTTCAAGAAGTTCCAGAAGGTAACACTGGACAATCTGTTCTCTCAGATATCCGAGGGCGAGATGAAGGAGCTGCCTATCATCGTAAAGGCAGACGTTCAGGGTTCTGTGGAAGCAGTAAGACAGTCGCTGGAGAAGATATCCAACGAGGAAGTACGTGTAAGAGTTATACACGGTGCTGTTGGTGCTGTAAACGAGAGCGACGTTATGCTGGCTAACGCTTCAAACGCTATCATCGTCGGATTCAACGTACGTCCCGACCCTGTTGCTAAGGCTAACGCTGAGCAGGACGGTGTTGAGATAAGACTGTATCGTATAATCTATGATGCTATCGAAGAGATCACCGATGCTATGAAGGGTATGCTGGCTCCTAAGTTCCGCGAAGTTGAGACTGCGCGTGTTGAGGTAAGACAGGTATACAAGATCAGCTCTGTTGGTACTGTTGCGGGCTGTTACGTACTGGACGGCAAGATTGGCAGAAACGATCTTATCAGAGTTGTTCGTGACGGTATAATCGTGGCTGACGACAAGATGAGCTCACTGAAGCGTTTCAAGGACGATGCTAAGGAAGTCAGCGAAGGATTTGAGTGCGGTATCACTCTGGAGAAGTTCTCCGACATAAAGGAAGGCGACATCTTCGAGGGATACATCATGGAAGAATACAGGGACTAATTCATAATTCATAATTCACAATTCATAATTGTTGGCAGGGGCGGAAGCTTTGCGTTTAATGATATGAGGAGTGGAGGTCGAGTTTTATGGATAATAAATTTGAATTTACTGACAATATTTCTGTTAAAGACTATCTGCGTCTGAGAGAGGAAGCGGGCTGGAAACAGCTTGCTTTCGAGCAGGCGCAGGCAGGGCTTGACAACAGTTTTGCTGTATCGGCAGTTTTGCTTGAGGGCGAGACTGTCGGGTTTGCAAGACTTCTGTGGGACGGCGGCTATGTTGCATATCTCGCAGAGGTAATGGTCACAGAAAAATGCCGTCACAACAGGCTGGCTACACAGATGGTGGAGAAGCTTATCGAAAGGCTTCGCGCTGAAAAGAAGGACGGCTGGCAGATAAAGATCCATCTGATGGCAAATCTCGGAAGAGAGAGCTTTTACGAGCAGTTCGGTTTTAAAAGCAGACCGAACGACCGTGACGGAGCGGCTATGGATCTGTGGCTATGAGAGGAAAAGTATGATAACTACCGATAGACTGATACTCCGTGAGATGGACGATGGCGATTATGAGGCGGTTTACAGGGTGCTTGATGATTCGGACATCAGGGAGCACTACCCTTACACCTTTGATGAGGCGAGAGTACGCCGCTGGATAAGCAGGAATGTGGAGAGATACCGCATATTCGGCTTTGGACGGTGGGCTGTATGTCTGAAAGATACGGGTGAAATGATCGGGGACTGCGGTCTTACAATGCAGGATATCAACGGCATGATACGCCCCGAAATAGGGTATATCATACTGTCAGAGCACCGCAGGAAAGGCTATGCGGCGGAAGCTGTGCGGGACTTTGCGTTTGAGAACACGACTTTCGGAGCAGTATATTCTTACATCAAGAGCACGAATACTGCATCTGTGAAAACTGCACAGGATTACGGCTGTAAGCTTGTGGAAGAATACACTGATGAAGAAAACGAAATAACCAAGGTCTTTGCCGTTACCCGCGAGGAATGGGAAAGGCTGAAAAGACAGGACGGATAAAGACTGTCTGTAACAATGACACAGGGAAGGAGCTATATAAATGGCATCACACAAGGCAGGACGTATGTCCGAGGATATCAGAAGGATAATCTCGGGAAAGATGGCAGACCTGAAAGACCCGAGGATAAACGGAGGAGAGTTCCTGACCGTAGTACGCTGCGATGTGGCAAGGGACGGCTCTTTCTGCAAGGTATACATTTCCAGCTTCAGAGGGCTGGAGGAAGCCAGAAAGGCTGTAAAGGGATTTGAATCGGCTACGGGATATCTCAAGAGGGAGATATCCAACGTACTTGGTCTGAAGAAGTGTCCCGAGCTGAAATTTGTTGCTGATGATTCGATCGAACATTCAGCGGCTATAACCAAGAAGCTGAGAGAGCTGGTAAAAGAGGAGCGTCCCGAAGATGAAGAGGACGTTGAGGAGTCCGCAGAGGACTGACCGTTATAGAAAGGGCTATTGTATGGAATACAGCGAGATAAACAGGATATTTGAAGAAAATGACAAATTTCTCATATTGACACACAAAAGCCCTGACGGTGATACACTGGGCAGCGGCTTCGGGCTGTGCTATTTTCTGAGAGATATGGGCAAACTGGCTAATGTGGTGAACTCGGATGGTTTTCCTGACAGGTATGATTTTATGTACACTGAGTACAAGGAGCAGGATTTTGAGCCTGAGTACATCATAGCTGTGGATATAGCCGATGTTTCACTGATGGGCAGCGGGCTGGCAAAGTATCAGCAGGCTGGCATGGTAGACCTTTGCATCGACCATCACATATCCAACAAGCATTTTGCGAAGCTCACCCATGTGGAGGGGCAGACGGCTGCGGCGGCGCATATCCTTTACAAGATATTCAAGGAATCCGGCAGGAAGCTGAGAGATATCACAGCGAAGTGTCTGTACACGGGTATCGCCACTGATACAGGCTGTTTCAAGTACGAGAACACAACTCCCGAGACCCATATGGCGGCGGCAGAGCTTATGGCTTACGATATTGACTTTGCTAACGTGAACAGGAAGATGTTCGATGTGAAAAGCAAGGGCAGGCTGAAAGTCGAGCAAGCTGTTACAGGCGGAATGGAGTATTATCTGAACGACAAGTGCGCGATGATAACCATAACTACGGAGCTTATGGAGCGCTGTGGGGCTGACCCTGCGGAGTTCGACGGACTGGCTTCGATACCACTTTCGGCTGAGGGCGTGGTACTGGGCATCACGGTAAAGCAGAGGCACAGCAACGTCTACAAGATATCGGTGAGAACTACCGATGAGATGGACGCTTCGGCATTCTGCGGATTATTCGGCGGCGGCGGACACATACGTGCGGCGGGCTGTGAGATCAAGGGCACGCTGGAAGAAGTGAAAGCACAGCTGCTGGAAAAAGCAGGGCAGGTACTCGGGATATGACAGGACAGGAAATAAGCGGCGTTATCGCGGTATACAAGCCTGCGGGCTGGACATCCTTCGATGTGGTGGCTAAAATGCGGGGGATACTGCATACCCGCAAGATAGGTCATGGGGGAACTCTTGACCCTATGGCAGAGGGCGTACTTCCTGTATTTGTGGGAAAAGCCACGAAAGCCTGCGATATTCTGCCCGATGTAAAAAAAGGCTATCATGCGGGATTCAGGCTTGGCATAACCACTGACACTCAGGATATCACGGGCAAGGTGCTGAAAGAGGACGGCAGGGCTGTATCTCTTGAAGAACTGCAGGTGGCGGCTGAGAAGTTCATCGGCAGGACTATGCAGGTGCCGCCTATGTATTCAGCTGTAAAGGTGGACGGCAAAAAGCTTTACGAGCTGGCACGCGAGGGCAAGATAATTGAACGTCAGGCGAGGGAGATAAATGTGCTTTCGCTGGTGATAGATGATTATGACGAGGTGACCCGCGAGGGGCACATGACGGTGCTTTGCGAAAAAGGCACGTATATACGCACTATAATAAACGACATCGGCGATATGCTGGGCTGCGGCGGGGCTATGACCTCACTGGTGAGGACGTACTCGGCAGGGCTGGCGCTGGAAGAATGTCTGAGTATAGAGGATATACAGAGGATAGTCGGTGAGAGCGGTGCTGAGGGCGTGCTTACACGGCTCGACAAATGCTTTGAGGTCTATCCTGCGCTGAAGCTTAACGAGAAAGTCACGGGACTTTACAGGAACGGCGTTAAGCTGAGGGCAGAGCAGGCAGGCGCTGAGGACGATAAAGTCTACCGTGTATACGGTGCGGACGGCGGTTTCATCGGGCTTGGCAGAATGACTGACGGAGGATTTCGGAGCGTCAAGAATTTTTTCGTATGATCGAGGAATGATTTGATTTGAAAGATATCGACAGGGGCTTTTCGCCCGACAAGGGGACTGTCTGTGCGCTGGGGCTGTTTGACGGCGTTCACAGGGGGCACAGGCTGGTCATAAACAATGCGCTGTCGCTGGCGGCTGAGCTTGGCGTGAGGTCGGCGGTATTTACTTTCAGGACCGACACGGTAACTTCTAAAGGTCACGACGGCAGGATAGAAATGATACTCAGCGATGAGGAAAAGCGCAGGCATTTCGAGAACATGGGAGTTGACCTTATATACTCCCCTGCTTTTCATGAGCTTAAAGGTATGTCTGCGGAAGAATTTGTCAAGGATATACTGGTGGGACTTCTGGGCTGCAAAGCTGTTGTATGCGGCAGTGATTTCCGCTTCGGCAAAGGGGCGGAGGGCGACTGCAACACGCTGGAGCTTTACGGCAGGATATACGGCATAGATGTAAGGGTCTGCGACAAGCTGAGCTATAAGGGCGAAGAAGTGAGCTCGACGGTGATACGCGAGTGCATACGCACGGGTCGGATAGAGCAGGCTAACGAATTGTTGGGATATATATTCGGGCTGAGGCTGGTAGTTGAGCACGGCAGACAGTTAGGCAGGCAGTGGAATTTTCCCACGATAAATCAGGTGATACCTCAGGGGCAGATCATGCCGAAATTCGGGGTATATGCCACAAGGGTACTTATCGGGGATGAAGAGAAGTTCGGTGTGACGAACATCGGCGTGAAGCCTACGCTGAAAGCTCACGACGCGCCTTTGGCTGAAACTTATATCCTTGATTACAAGGGCGACCTTTACGGAAAAGAGATAGAGATACTGTTAGACAAGTTCATACGTCCCGAAAAAGGATTTGACAGCATTGATGAGCTGAAAGCTCAGATAGCAAAGGATACACTAAAGGTACGGGAGTTTTACGGGGTAGAATAAAACCAGGAATACAACGTGGTACAAATATGAAACATATCAGAACAAGACTTACAATAGCCGCAGTATCTGCGGCGCTGCTGCTGACGGGATGCGGAAAAGCAAAAGTGCCAGATATGGAAAAGGACTACAAGGAATATCTGGACTATGCTTTTGACGGCAATTACAGCATAAGCAAACCTATGGAGCAGAGATTCGATGCGGAGGACCGCACGGAATACACATGGCAGGTGGTATACACCGCTAATGACGGAGAGGACAGAACTACAAAAATGGTCCTCAACCGCGGTGACAGCGAAAACAAAAAGTATATCGCTTATACAAACGACCGTATGGTGGCTGACCTTGTGGAAGAAGCGCAGAGCAGAGAGATCTGTGAAGAGATAGCGGATCAGATACTTTCAAAGTATTTTAAAGAATCTGCGAACACAAACAATATGCTTTCTCTTAACGGCGACGAATTTAGCATACATGCTCAGCTGATAAACTGCAGACTTATGGGAATGGATCCCGACAGGGTATCCGAATTCATCACACCGGGCAGCGGCGTAAAGTATGTTGGTACGAATCTGGCTGACTGGGCTTGCGATAAGCACAGCTATATAAAAGTGAACTTCGACATCTTTGATGAAACAAAAACCGAGGAGCTCACTGAGAAGTTCAATAATATATTCAGTGACTATACTGCACTTACCAAAGACCCCCAGACTTACTGCTTCATACTTAGAAAACAGAACAGCGATCAGAACTGGGAAACACTGGCGACAGAATGCAAGGTACAGGGCAAGGACTTTGATGCAGATAATTTCAGCATACGGGCTGTTGCCGAAGAACTGGGCATAGATACAGATACGTATATTGATCCCGAATGACGGATAAGCGGTAAGACGGGCAAAGAAAAAGGGGTAATAATCCGCGGTTTTCCGTAAGCTGTCACAGGGCTTACACAGTGGGGAGATATATTTATAGTGGGTAGTCGGCACTAATGGTAAAAATGGCATATTCTGACATTTTGCCGTGCTTTTGGACCTGCTTTATGATGCACAAATTTCCTTTAGGGAGGAAAGTAAAATTGATAGAGGTTATTAATTTATCAAAGCATTACGGCGACAAAAAAGCCGTGAACAATATCAGCTTCAAGGCTGAGGACGGTGAGGTGCTGGGTTTTCTGGGACCTAACGGTGCGGGAAAATCCACCACGATGAACATTCTCACGGGATACATCTCATGCACTGCGGGCAAGGCGCTGATAGACGGTATCGATATACTTGAAGACCCTGTGAAGGCCAAGAGGAACATCGGATATCTGCCTGAGATACCGCCCCTTTACCTTGATATGACGGTCAAGGAGTATCTGTACTTCATATACGACCTGAAAAAGTGCAAGCTGCCGAAGATATCCCATTTGCAGGATATTTGCAGCCTTGTGAAGATAGACCATGTTTACAACAGGCTGATAAAGAACCTTTCAAAGGGTTACAAACAGAGAGTCGGACTGGCGCAGGCGCTGGTGGGAAACCCCAAGGTGCTGATACTGGACGAGCCTACTGTTGGCCTTGACCCCAAGCAGATAATCGAGATAAGAACACTTATCAGAAAGCTGGGAAAGAATCATACTGTGATACTTTCATCGCATATACTCTCGGAAGTACAGGCTGTATGCGACAGGATAGTCGTTATAAACGAGGGAAGAGTCGTTGCAAATGATACTGAAGAGAACCTTTCACACAAGCTGACAGGCGACAACAAGTTCATATGCAGGATAGACGGCAAGAAGGACTCGGTTATGCGCCTGATACAGAGCATCGACGGTGTTGATAAGGTATACTGCGATGCCGAGCACAAGAACGATATCTGCGATTACCGTATTGAATCGGCTGAGGGCAAGGAGATACGCTACGACCTGTTCAAAAAGATGGCTGAAAACGGCTTCACGATACTGGAGCTGAAGAGCGCAGAGATGAATCTGGAGGATATCTTCCTGAAACTTACTATGGGCGAGGCAATACCCGCTCTCGAAGATGATAATTATGAGGAGGCTGAGAACTGATGGGCGCTATTTTCAGGCGTGAGGTGCGCAGCTATTTCACCTCCCCTATCGGCTATATTTTTATTGCGGCATTTTTCGCTTATGCGGGACTTATGTTTTCGACATTAAGTCTTAACAGCGGATATGCCAAGCTGGACAGCATGTTTTCTTCACTGCTGACCATACTTAACGTACTGATACCAATACTTACCATGCGTACCATATCGGACGAGAAGAGGACAAGGACAGACCAGTGTCTGCTGACTGCCCCTGTAAGTCTGGGCGGTATAGTTTTCGGCAAGTTCCTTGCAGCTTTTCTGGTATACATGGCTGCTGTTTCCATCACTGCTGTGATGGCTGTTGTAGTATCCATATACGGTGAACCTGACTGGAACGTTATAGTGGGCAATATAGTTGCTCTGTTGCTGCTGGGCGCTGCGTTCATCGCAATAGGCATATTCTGCTCTTCATTTACGGAGAGCCAGGTAGTGGCTGCGGTAATAAGCTTTATAGCACTTATCGCGGTATCTTTCCTTTCCACCATCGGCGGACTTCTGCCTGCGCTGGACGAAGGTCACTGGTACACAAAGGTGATAGAGGGTCTGAGGACTGCGCTGGAGAAAACTTCCTTCGGTGAGAGGTACATCGAGTTCACTTACGGGATATTCAATTTTTCCAATGTGATATTCTTTATAAGCGCTGTGGCGGCTTTCCTGTTCCTTACAGTGAGAGTGCTTGAAAAGCGCCGCTGGAGCTAGGAGGTGTCTGCAATGGAAAACAAAGAAGAAAAAGTCACCTCAAGCAATTCTGATAAGCTCAAAAAACTTGTTGACGAGGAGAAGAAGTCCAAAAAGAAGATCAAGGATAATGAGCTTGAGGGCGTTGTTGCCAAAAAGCTGAAACACGGCACTATGGCTACGGCACTTACCTGTGTATTCCTGGCAGTGCTGGTGCTTTTGAACGTTGTCACTACTGTGCTTTTTGAGCGCTATCCCATAAATATCGACCTTACAAAGGAAAAGATTTACTCCATGACCGAAGAATCGGAGGAGTATGTCAAGAACGTTGACAGGGATGTACTTGTAACTATATTTGCGGACGAGGATACATTCATCAACTATTCGTCCTACAACAAACAGGCTATAGAACTTCTTAAAAACTACTGCAAAATGAATCATCACATATCCTACAGATTTATGGATATAGATTCAAACCCTGATGTTATTAAGAGCTACAGCGATACGATATCCAATTTCGATATCATATTCGAGACAAGCAGCGAGGTTGACGGCGAGACTGTTAAGAGAACGAGAAAGCTGGGCATGGTAGACCTGCTGAGCTTTAAAGATGATTTCGTTTCACAGCTTTCACAGTCAGGCTACAGCATTGATCTGCTGAGGGAACAGATAGGAAGCGACTTGAATTTTCTGGCTTACTACGGCACTTATGTAGATTCTTCAAACGCTGAACAGGCATTTACCTCGGCGCTGATGACTGTTACCGATCCCGACCCTGTATATGTTACTTTCCTGACGGGAAGATCAGAGGTCAGCGATCTCAATACCCATACCTCACCTTTCTCCTATTTCAAGACACTTCTGGTGGCTAACGGATACAATGTTAACGAGATAGACATCACCAAGGACGAGATACCTGCTGAAACCGATATTGCTGTTATACCTGCACCTACGGTGGATTATCTGCCAGAGGAAGTACAGAAAGTCAGCGATTTTCTTAACAACGGAAATAAGCTGGGCAAACAGCTTATCTATGTGGCTTCATACAGTCAGGACAAGACACCTAACCTTGACGAGTTCCTTGAAGAGTACGGATTGTCTGTGGGTGAGGGCGTTGTATGCGAGACCTTCGGCGACAACTACATCAACTATCCCTACTGCACACTTTCCACCGATCTTTCTTCGGACTTCAATCAGGACGTACTGAACAAGGATCTGGTGATAAGTTCGATGTTCACAAGACCTGTCAATACCCTTTACGAGCAGCAGGGCATGATAACTACCCAGCAGTATGTAAAGACTACTGAAAATGCGTACACTTCCAAGCTGAAGTACAACGAGAGTTTCCAGATGGTGCCATCTGAGACACTTACAAACGGACAGCAGTGCTTATTTGCTATCGGTTCAAAGGCGAAATTCGCTGATGACGGAAGCGGTGAGACATCCTACAGCAATGTGCTGTGCTTTGGTTCGGAGTATCTGCTGCAGTCGAATATACTTTCGGCACAGCAGTACGGCAACAGCGAGTATTTCTTCAGTATTATCGCGGGCATAACCCACAAGTCCGACGGCGTATTCATCAAGCCCAAGACACTTAAGGGCACTGCCTTTGATATCGACCAGAGCAAGAAGTCCATACTGATGTGGACATTCTGCGTGATAATACCCCTTGCGGTACTGGGCACAGGACTGTTCGTATGGTTAAGGAGAAAGAATAAGTAATGAACGGCAAGGTACAAGGTATCATTATCTGCGGCGTTGTCGCGGCAAGTCTGGCGGGTATGCTGGTCTTCCTGAACGCCACGGACAAAGATAAAAACAAAAAGGAAGAAAGCTCGGCGGCGGATACAGTATCTTCTGCCGCTGAGATGGAACACTACATCGTACTGGAAAAAGGCGAAGAGGAGATAGTCTCCATAAAAGCCGAAAACGAGAACGGCGGCTTCACGCTGGACAAGCCCGCTTCGGGCAAAAGTTCGTGGACGGTGGAGGAGATAGTCTCGGTGAACCAGAACAGTGCGATGAAGGAAAGCATGATCTCCGACTGCGGTAATCTGGAAGCTTCAAAGATAGCCGAAGAGGACGCAAAGGAGCTTTCAAAGTACGGGCTGGAAGAGCCAAGAGCTTCTTTTGAGGTGGGCTACACTGACGGTACTTCAAAGAAAATACTGGTCGGTGATGTGGCTCCCGATTCGAAGTACACCTACATCAAGCTTGAAGATGACAGCACGGTATACATGATACTGGGCACGCGCATCGCGGATATGCTGAAAGGTGCAAAGGATTTTGCAAACCTTTCGCTGATAGAAAAGCCTGTGAACAATGAGGACTGGCCTGAATACGGCAAGGAAATCATTACCCGCAGCGACTGGGACTATCAGGTAGTATTCGAGAACGACCCCAACGAAGACAGCAGTATGCTTTCGA
The DNA here is from genome assembly GCF_900112155.1 of Hominimerdicola alba. Taxonomy (GTDB): domain Bacteria; phylum Bacillota; class Clostridia; order Oscillospirales; family Ruminococcaceae; genus Hominimerdicola; species Hominimerdicola alba_D. The sequence goes on from NZ_FOKQ01000010.1 coordinate 98,678, forward strand.
GCCAGGTGATAAGCGAACCCATATTCTCATATCTTAATATTACGGGCTCAAGCAATGTTACACACGGTATGTGGGGACTTACAGCGGCAAGATGTGAGGCAGTTGCTCCCACCGATGAACAGCTGGCTGAGTATGGTATTGACGAACCGAGGTGTGTGGTAAGCCTTAAAGGCGAGGATTATGACTACACGCTGAAAGTCGGGGGTGAATCATACAGCGAAGCGGCTGAGGGTGAGACACCTGTACTTGAGGGCTACTACTGCACACTGAACGGTGTTCCGGGAAGCAATGCGGTGTATGTTATAGCCGAAGCAAGTCTGCCCTGGGTGACTTTCAAGATAGAGGACGTTACATCAAACCTTATAACATCCAACTATCTTGTTGACCTGGCGAATATGTCGGTGACTATCGACGGCAAGGAAACTCTGTTTGAGATGACTACCAACGGCGGAAGCAACGACAAGGATGAAAACGGCAAGGCGGCTGATGTAACTTCGGTAAAGGCTGACGGCAAGGAGCTGGATATAGATAATTATAAGGATCTTTATCAGTTCATAATGTCATGCCCCACCAACGAGATATGTTTTGAAGATCCTGAGGGTGAGCCCGCTGTTATCATCAAGCAGGTACGCAAGGACGGCGGTGAGGACGTTATCGAGCTTTACAAGGATACTTCGAGACGTTACATCTTCAAGCACAACGGCAAGACATCCTACAGGATACAGGGCACCTGGGTAGACAGCCTGAAGACCAATGTCGAGAATCTGAAAAACGGCAAAAAAATAGACGTAAACTACTGATACTTAAAAGGTATCACAACAGACAGAAAGGCGGAGAGATAATGAGTGAAGCAGTAAAGAAATTTTTCACATACAAGGGACTGCCCCTGGTTAGAAAGGGCAATCAGCTGTACTACGGCAATATGTATGACGAATTCGTTGTATGGATAGAGATAAAGCACACCAAAAAGGTGGGTGAGCTGGAAGTAGCTGACAAGGTCAAGATAAGAAAAATGTCTACCGACCTTACCAAGCCCAACATAGACAAGCAGGCAGACACTGACAGCCTTTACGACGCACTTGATATCGCTTGTGCATGGCTGAAAGTCAAGGCTTAACTATCAATTTAACTAAACGGAGCGGAGATCACTTTTTGCGGCGGTCTCCGCTTTTCGGGAGAATAGCATGGAATATGTTAGCATCGGCGGAGTGAACGTCGAAAAAACTGCGGCACTGGCGCCTATGGCATCGGTGGCGGACAAATCTTACAGGCTTCTTTGCAGAGAATTCGGGGCGGCTTACATGGTCAGCGAGATGATATCCTCAAAGGGTCTTTGCTACAATGACAAGAAAACAGGCGAGCTTTGCGAGATAGAGGAAGAAGAACGTCCCTATGCTTTGCAGATATTCGGTGAAGACCCCTACTATATGGGCAAGGCGGCTTATCTGCTGGGTAAATACAAGCCTGACATAATCGATATAAACATGGGGTGTCCTGTGCCTAAGATAGTCGGCAACGGCTCGGGTTCGGCACTTATGAAGGATACTCCCCGTGCAGTTGAGATAGCGCGGGAAGTCGTGAAAAATGCAGGCTGTCCCGTGACGGTGAAATTCCGTGCGGGTTGGGACGATACCTCGCGTAATGCGGTAGAATTCGCAAAGGCGCTGGAACAGACAGGTATCGCGGCTATGGCGGTACACGGCAGGACGAGACAGCAGTTCTATTCGGGAGACGCTGACTGGGAGATAATAAAGCAGGTCAAACAGGCGGTAGGTATTCCGGTTTTCGGCAACGGAGATGTTAAAGACGGCGAGAGCTGCAAAAAAATGTATGAAGAGACAGGCTGTGACCTGGTGATGCTGGCGCGGGGAAGCTACGGCAAGCCCTGGGTATTCCGCGAGATAAGGCATTTTCTGGAAACAGGCGAAAAACTGCCCGAGCCTGACCTGAAAGAGCGCATGGAGATAATGCTTAAGCATTGCAGTTATCTTTGCAGGTACAAGGGCGAAGTCCGCGGCATGAAAGAGGCTCGTAAAAACGTGGCATGGTACGTCAAGGGGCTGCCAAATTCGGCTAAACTGAGAGCGGAATGCGGTGAGCTTTCCACCTTTGCACAGGCTGAGGAGATGGCGGCAAGGATAATCAGCGCGGGACAGGAAAACGCCTGAATTACATATATATCAAGGGAGGACTAATAATGAAGCTTTCGGATAACAGGATAATGCAGGAGGACATTGAGCGTGCTTCCGGTGCAGGTATTATAGATTGGGACAAGCTGAAAGGCAAGACCATACTTGTAACAGGTGCGACAGGCCTTATCGGCGGACAGCTGGTAATGACACTGCTGAACGCAGATGCCGAGAAAGGGCTGGGCCTGAAAGTCATAGCGGCAGTACGCAACAAGGAGAAAGCTGAGAAGCTGTTCAGGTATGCCGACAAGTCAGCACTGGAATTTCTGGTGCAGGACGTTACTGCTCCTTACAGCTATGAGGGCGACATCGACCTGATAATACACGGTGCCAGCATAACAAGCTCAAAGGCATTTGTGGAAACACCTGTGGAGACCATATACACCGCTCTGGAGGGTACCAAGAATCTGCTGGAGCTGGCTAAATCCAAGAATGTTGAGGGCATGGTATATCTGTCATCGCTGGAAGTTTACGGTGTTGTAGACCTCAGTATGGAGAGCGTTGACGAAAAGACCTTCGGAAGCATCGACCCCATGAGCGTGAGAAGCAGTTATTCTGAGGGCAAGAGGATAGTGGAAACACTGTGTACATCTTATGCCCACGAATACGGCATACCTGTTAAGGTAGCAAGACTTTGCCAGAGCATGGGCGCAGGTGTGGGCTACAATGACGGCAGAGTTTTCGCACAGTTTGCAAGAGCCATAATCGAGGGCACAGACATCGTGCTGATGACAGACGGTTCCACCGAGAGAAACTACTGCTACATAAGCGATGCGGTGACAGGCATACTCACGGTACTGCTGAAAGGCGAAGTTGCTCAGGCTTACAACATCGCAAACAAGGACACCCTCATCAGCATACGCGGCATGGCTGAGATGCTGATAGAGAATTATCCCGAGAGCGGCACAAAGCTTGTTTTCAACATCGTTGAGGACGCTACGAAGCTGGGCTACAATCCTAAGGTGAAGATGAATCTTGCGACAGGCAAGGCTGAGGCACTGGGCTGGAAAGCTGAGATAGGTCTGAAAGAGATGTTTGACAGGCTTATTGAGAGCATGAAGATTGATAGGTAACGAAATAAAACTGCCAGGGAAGAGAGCTTTTCCCTGGCAGTTTTCGTTTATCCGTTAGCTTATCAGCCAATTCAGTATCTCAAAATCGGGAGCGGTATCGCCGTTGATAAATTCCACGGTGACAGTGTGCTCCGCTGTTTCGTCTGATGAGTATATCTCATCCGCCTTAGGATAGCTGCCCCAGCCACCGGGGAAATCGCCGTCAATGATGACTGCCGCGTTATCGTCAACCTTTACTGCGACTTTTCCGAAAGTACCGCTGACATTCTTCTGATAAAGCATACCCAGATTCTTACACTTTATCTTGAAAACAGCCGAGCCGCCTGTGGTTGAGCCCCAGCCGCCGTTGAAGTTGCCGAACTGCGCTTTTTCAGTGAAAGTTCCCTCATCGACCACTTCTACTAGCTCTGGAGTATCGGCTGAACCGAGGGTAGCCCCTGCGAATCTGTCACCTGTGGGGGAGACTACTGCCGACGGGTCAAATGGTGTGACTTCCTTGCTTTCGTTTTCAAGGTCGCCCTTCACCTGATCAAAGAGGTTCAGCACGCACTGTGCCATTACAGCGTGACCCGCATCGTTGGGGTGAACATTGTCGTTTGAGGTATCTTTCCACTGAAAATTGCCCGCATCGATCTCGGGGATTATGGCATCGTGATAAGATATCATTGGCAGATCATAGTTCTCTGCGACTTTCAGGTGTGAATTCTGGGGAGAGCCGCCGCCCTCTGTGGATGGTTCGATAAGTATCACCGCGGGCTGATTTTCAAGGGCAAGGCAGTACCTCACAAGGCTGTCCATGGTCGCCTGATAAAGCTCGTTATCCTGATCGTTGATGAATTCTATAAAAATGATATCCGAATCTTGTGGGACATCGCGGTAAACCCTGTGTACGGCGAGGTATGAATCCGTTGCGCCTATGCCCGCGTTAGTGCCCAGCACGTACAGGCTGAGATTTTCCTCCCACCATGCGGTGATGAGGTTGGTGTACTGCTTTGACGAGCCCGAAGCTCCAGAGCCTGCGGTTATGGAATCGCCCAGATAGCAGATGTTCGTTACTGCCTTTGGGTCATCGACTGCACGCTGTATCTTAGCCGCAAGGCGTGAAGTATCGCCGCGGTTCAGCAGTGATCTTGCCAGCATATTCTCGGTAGCGCCCTGTGTGAAGTCGTAAGCGCCCTCATTTACGGGGTACTCGGCGAGAAGTTTCTCCGAAGCCGATTTTTCGGCGGGTTCATCGGTCGAGGTATCTCCGCTTGCGGAAGTATCTGCCTTGGAGGTGTTTTCTGTCGTTTTGGAATTTTCCTTAGAAGAACCCCCGCCGCAGCCTGCAAAAGCCGCCGCACAGACCATCAGCGAAAGAACGAGTGCAAGTTTCTTTTTCATATGATCTTTCCTTTCATTTTTTATAGTAAACGACATATTGATTTCTACATTCATCGCTTGCAGACGCTGTGATTTTTGTGGCTGTGAGCGATGAATGTCCTGAAATATATGTCGTTTACTATAATATCCTTTCATGCCGTTTCCGGCTATCCCTATGATACCTGTATTATAGCACACAATTTTGCAAAAGTAAAGATTTTTTAAGATTAATTTTCTTATATTTTCCTTCCATTCCCCTGTCCTGTTTTCCAAACAGACCCGCCTGCATACCCCGCCGACAGCTGTAAGTTTCATCATTCAAGATATGCGAATATCATATAACTGCCTTGTGCATAGTGCTGAAAATATCAGTTTAATTTTGTCCTGTTGCATATAGCAAAAATTTCCCAAAAATGTTATAATTAGGTAGTATGCAAAGATTCAGCAGATGAATTTTTGAACTGCTATATAAAACTCTTTATATGGAGACCCATTATGAAAAAAATAATCTTAGTCATAATAATGATAATAGTTATTACAGCAACAATTGTTGGGTTTATTTTTTTTAACACTCACACTATTATATGTAAAAGAGTTTATGACAACAAATCAACCGAGATAACCATAGGTAGATTAGATCCAGCCGATGATTTTGATAAGATAAAACATCTTTCAAAATTAAAAGAATTATTTTTCTTCAGAAATGATGAAACAAATATTGATTTCCTTGCCGAATTATATAACTTGGAAAAATTGTATCTGGATACTCCTAATGTCATCGATTATGAGCCGATCTCAAGCTGTGAAAACCTGACCTACTTTTCTATTGGACAAGCAAGTTTTTCCGATTTGAGTTGTTTATATAACAATCAAAAACTAAAAACTCTTAGTATAATGAGTAACGACTTAGAATCCTTAAACGGACTGGAAGAACTTCATGAACTTGAACATCTGTCTATTCATGCAACACATCTGAATGACATCTCTGCACTAAAGGAAGCAAAGCAAATCAAAAAGCTCACAATAACCACAAATGAAAATATTGATTATCAGTGTATATCCTGCTGTACAGATTTGGTTGAACTTGATCTGCAAGGAATGGAAAATCTAAGTACGCTTTCCGTTGAGAGTCTTAATAACTTACAGAAGTTATATATAGCTCATACTGATTTTAAAGATTTTGAAGGATTATTGAATCTTCCGAATCTTAAAGAGGTTTCTGTCAGCGATTCTATGATGTCAGATGAAATGATGCAGAAATTCAATGCTAAAGGGATAACTGTTAAAGTTTTGGATTAAATAAAGAGTCAACAAAATAAAGACTTTCGGAGGGACACATGATGAATGGTCTTGCAGATATAAAAAGGATATTCTTCCCCACACTTCCCGCGCTGATGTGCGCGGCGGCGGTATTTATGACATCGGGCTGTTATCTTCTGCCCGATGAGGAGGAGGCGGCGATACCTCCTGCGGTAAAAGCCAGCGAAGTCAGCTATACCACTGTTGTGGCAAAGCGGAAAGATATTGAGAAAAAAATAGTCAGCACGGGTACCGTTACCGCTGAAAGGAAATACGACCTCAGCTATGAAAAGCAGAGCGGTGTTATACTTGAATTCAACGTCCGTGCGGGGGACAAGGTGAAAAAGGACGACCCCATCTGCGAGATAGATACCTCCGACCTTGATGACCAGATAGCCGAAAAGGAGCTGTATCTGCAAAAAGCCAAGCTGAATGTGGATATGATATGGGAAGGCGGCGGCACTCAGGCGCAGATAGATTCGGCTTATGTTGATGTACAGCTGATAGAGCGTGAACTTGAGAAACTCCGCGCAAAAAAAGAGGGCTCTGTACTGCGCTCACCCTTTGACGGCGTAGTATCTCAGCTTGCGGATGTGCGTGCGGGTGACAATGTAAGTTCGGGGCAGACAGTTGCTACTGTTATCGATACCTCAGCGCTGTATATCGCAGTAAAGCCCGAGGATATGAGCAAATTCGATATTGACACAAAGGTGCAGATACGCATAAACGAGAATTACTATGACGGCATTGTTTTCATGAACCCCGCCGCCCTTGCTGAGTATCAGGAAGAAGTAAAAGCCAGCCATGATAAAGAGGACAAGTCAGGTATCAGCTACGAATCGGATTATATCTACGTCCGCTTTGATGGGGATATCCCTCCCGATGCGCTGGGACAGCTGGCAGATGTCATTCTCGTGCTGGATAAGGCAGAAAATGCCATCGTCATATCCAACAACCTTATCAAAAAGGTGGATGGCGAAAAGGTGGTATACGTGCTGAAAGACGGCGAAAAGGTAGCTGTACCCGTGGAAGTAGGTCTGTCAACAGGCTCTCAGTCCGAGATAATCTCGGGCATTGAAGAGGGCGATGAACTGGTGCTTAAATAAAAAGCGAGGAGCAATAACCTGATGTTTACACTTCTGCTTCGCAAGATGCGAAATACGAAATGGATGGTGTTCTGTCTGCTGATAGGCTTTATTATAGCCTCTGCCATGATGAGTACCATACCCATATATATGAACGCTTCTCTTCAGCGTATGCTGATAAAGGATATGGAAGCTTTTCAGGAAGAGTATATGATATATCCCGGGTCTTACAACACCTCCCGCGTGTTCAAAAGCGGCATGAAGACCGATGCGCAGATACAGGATCTGGAAGAATATACCGCCCTGACAGATAATCAGTTTGCTGAACTTGACCTGACCTGCGCTGGAAGCAAAAAGGTGATACAGGACTCATACCTTTACTGCAAGTCATTCTCACTGGAGAACGGCGGAGAACCCGCAAGGCTGACCCTTGGGGGTATGTCGGATATATGCGAACATTCCACTGCTGTATCGGGAAGAATGATGGAAAAGGGCAGGCGCTCTGACGGTGTGTTTGAGTGCATGGCTACGGAAAAATCCCTGAAGACCAACGGACTTGCGCTAAATACCGTTTATGAGATATCGAATGTCATGGACGACCTGGGTTCTGTGAAGATAGAGATTGTGGGGCTTATCGATGTTGCAGATGAGAACGACCCGTTCTGGGCGGAGGGCATAGACGAAGCCTATACTGCCGCAGTTTTCACCGACTACGACACCATGCTGAACGAGATGTTACCCACAGGTGCCATAAATATAGCAAAGGTGAACTACAACTATTTCATCGACTATACCAAGCTTGACATCGCAGGGCTGAAGACCATCAACAGCAAATACAACACCCAGAAAGAGACTTTCAAGAAAAACAGCATCGGCTTTGCGATACCCGCAAAGGATATCCTCACCGATTACGCAAAGCGCTCTACTCAGCTGACACTGCTTCTGTGGCTGTTGCAGATACCTGTGATACTCATGATAATCTTCTACCTGTTCATGGTATCAAAGCTGAATATCGAGCAGGAAAAGAACGAGATAGCGGTATTCAAAAGCCGAGGTGCCAGCAACCGTCAGGTGCTGGGGATATACGCTCTTGAATCAATGGTGCTGGGCGTTATCACCGCCATTGCAGGACCTTTCGCAGGTCTGGGGCTTTGCAGGATACTTGGCGCTTCCAACGGTTTCCTTGAATTTGTGAACCGCCGCGCCATGCCTGTGAAACTCACCCCCGAAGCATTTTTGTATGCGGCGGCGGCAGTGCTGGTCTTCTTCGTGACCACCCTTGTGCCTATAATCCCCGCAACAAGGACTACCATCGTTGAACACAAGCAGTCAAAAGCCAAGGCGAAAAAGCTGGCGCTCTGGGAGAAGATAGGGCTTGATGTGATACTTGCAGGCGGCTCGTTTGCGTGGCTGTATTACTACAAGCGCACTCAGGCAAAACTGCTTGAACTGGGTGTAACAGACACCACCGCAACCATCAATCCCCTGATGTTCGTGACTTCCACAGCTTTTATACTGGGACTGGGGCTTTTCCTGATAAGGGTATATCCCCTGTTCATCAGGCTGATAGGCAGGGCGGGCAAACGTTTCTGGTCGCCTGCCCAGTATGTTTCGCTGAACAATATAGGCAGGTCGGCTACGGGCAGAGAGCGTTTTCTAATGCTGTTCCTTGTGCTGACGGTATCTCTGGGTGTATTCTTTGCCAATACTGCGAGAGCCCTGAACCGCAATGCAGAGGAAACAGTTGAATACGAAAACGGCGCGGATATCGTACTTACCGAGGAATGGTATTCCAGCAAGACAGAAGCTGCACGGAAAAATGCGGGATCTTCTGCAAACATGGGCGGCAGTTCGGGAAAGACCGAAGAAGCCGAGGACGACACTGATACAGCCACTGTTGTGACTTATAACGAACCTCTTTTTGAAAGGTTTGAAAAACTCACAGGCGTGAAAACTGCCGCCAAGGTATTCAGGCGCGATGGCGTTACCATCAAAAGCAGCAAGATGAATGTGGTGAAGCGCACAGCTGAAAAATCCGCTGAGAAAAAGCGCGAGGAACTTCTCGACCAGGATATGAACACCAAGTCCTCGAACATCGACAGGAATGTCCGCCTGATGACGGTCCAGCCTGCTAAGTTTGCCGAGGTGATAAACTTCCAGCAGAGACTTCTGCCGACCCATATCAACAACTATCTTGAAGCCCTTGCAGAGTATACACCCGGTGTGATACTTTCATCGTCTTTCAAGGATTACGGTCTTGAACTGGGTGATACCGTTGAGTGCGAATGGGGTGCCAACGAACCCTTTGATGTGACGGTGCTGGCTTTTGTGGACTACTGGCCGAGTTTAGACCCCTATGCCGAAGCCAATGACGGCAGCTATATGGACTTCGCCGTGATGAATTTCGACTACGTCAACGTTCAGACCAATATGGAGCCCTATCAGGTATGGATAGACCTGGATGACGATGCATCGGTGCAGGAGTTCTATGATTCTGTAGAAGAAGCACATATCCGCGCCACAGGCATGACCTCCACCAAGCAGGATATCATCACCAAAAAGAACGACCCCATGCTGCAGGGCATGAACGGTGCGCTGACACTGGGATTCATCACCATTATGATAATGTGCATAATCGGATTCCTCATATACTGGATACTTTCAATAAAGAGCAGGACTTTGCAGTTCGGCATACTGAGAGCCATGGGTATGAAGTACCGCGAGATAATATCCATGATAGTGTATGAGCAGATACTGGTTTCGGGGGTAGCGATACTTGCGGCGATATTCATAGGCGGCATCACCAGCGAACTATTTGTACCGCTTTTCCAGAGCGTTCTTGATGTAAGCAGCCGTGTACCCGAATTTGCGGTGATACCACAGCGCGGGGATTACATCAAGCTTTACACTGTTATTGGAGTAATGCTGCTGGTGGGATTCCTTGTGCTTGGCAGACTGATAGGCAGGATAAATATCTCCAAGGCATTGAAGCTGGGTGAAGACTAAAAAGCAAACTAGCGGAAACTGCCAAAGAAGAGAGCTTTATCTGGCTAGCGCAAAAGAAGTAATCTATCCATACTAAAACAATTATATACAGACGATTTACAGCGGATCTTTAAGCGCCATTATGTCACGAAGGCATGATGGTGCTTTTTCATTATCCCCAAATAGACCATGTCCTAAAAAACGTACATACTACTATTGCAAAATCTGTTTTGATGTGCTATAATACTCTAAACAAAAACGACGAGGGAGGTATCATCATGGCAGAGAAAAAGCCGAAAAAGCTGTATATGCACTATATTCTTGAAGTGCTGAAAAAGCACACTGACGAGGAACACAGGATATCTCAGCAGAAGATAGCTGATCTGGTGCTGGAGGACTACGGCATGAAGCTTGACCGCAAGACGGTGCGCCATAATCTTTCGATGCTGCTGGAAGCAGACTATCCGCTGGTATACACCGAGCGTCATCGCACCAACAAGCGGGGTGCGCAGGAGAATATCATGACTGACTGGTACTTCCGACGTGAACATAAGTGGGACGAGAGCGAGTTATGTGTGATGATCGACAGCCTGCTGTTCTCAAATTATCTGCCGAAAAATCAGTGCGACAGGCTTGTTATGAAGATAGCCGAGCTGGGTGAGGAAGACTTCCAAAAGCGCGTAAAAGCCATGACCTCTGCTGTTGCGAGAAACGGTGGGAACAAGTCGCTGTTTTACACCATATCCCTGCTTAACGAAGCTGCTATCGACAAAAAGCAGGTGCAGTTCCGCTACTGCGACTACGGAACCGATTTTAAGCTACACCCGCGAACTGACGATAACGGCGAGAAAAGGCTCTACACCGTCAGCCCCTACAAACTGCTTTCGCTGAACGGGCGATACTATATGCTGGGAAATCCTGCGGGGCATGATGGTGTAAGCGTCTTCCGCACCGACAGGATAACGGATATCGATATCATCGAGAATAAGGCAGTGTCTGTGCGCTCGCTGAAAGGTTTTGAGAACGGCATAGACCTTGGCGAGTACGTCCGCGAGCACCCAAATATGTGGGCTGGTGAAGTGGGCAAATGCACATTCAGATGTCCGCAGCATCTTATGAACGATATCGTGGACTGGTTCGGCACGGGTGCGGATATCCATATCCTTGACGATGATCTTATGGAAGTCAGGGTGCGTGTCAGCGAGGACGCTATGCTGCACTGGGCGATACAGTACGCCGATCAGGTCGAGGTGCTGTTTCCGAAGTCCCTGCGTGAAAAGATAGGCGAAACACTCAGAAAAGCGGCAGACAGGTACAAGTGAATCAAGGTTTAAATTTGTTTTATATTTTAATTTGTTTTCCACAATTGACTTATAACTTCCAATGTGGTATAATGGGGGTACAGCAATGGAGCTGGGACTGATAGTTTGTTGAATGGAG
>NZ_FOKQ01000011.1:0-20458 GCF_900112155.1 Hominimerdicola alba
TGTCCGCACCGTCTGCACGACAGTGCTCTATATGGTATCCTCTGTACTGTTTATAAGAGGCATCAAGCTTCTGGGTAAGGCAGACACAGCACGTAAGGGTAATCTGATGTCTTCCGTAGGTATGCTCATCGCAGTAGTAACCGTGCTTTTCGAGAAGCAGGTAACAGACACAGTAACAAACGGACTCATGAGCAACGCCTATATATGGGCAGTTGCAGCAATAGCTCTCGGAAGCATCATCGGTGCTATCTGGGCTAAGAAAGTTGAAATGACAGGTATGCCTCAGCTGGTTGCTCTGTTCAACGGCTTCGGCGGTCTTTCAAGCTTACTGGTGGCACTGACACAGTACATGACAGACGAAAACATCAATACATTCTCAGCTATCGCACTTGGTCTTACAGTAGCCATCGGTGCAATCGCATTCACAGGCTCGGTAGTTGCATGGGGCAAGCTGAGCGGCAAGATGTTCAAGAAGAACGTGACTATCCCTGCCAAGAACGCTATAAACGGTCTTCTGGCTGTTGTGGGACTTGTAGGCGTTGCAATCTACGCTCTGAGCATCGCAGGTGCAGTTGATGCAAGTGTAGGTACCATCGGTATCATCATCGTAACAGCTGCTTACCTGATACTGGGCTTCACAATGGTAGTTGCCATCGGCGGCGGCGATATGCCCGTTATCATCTCTCTGCTGAACGCTTTCTCGGGACTTGCAGCTGCATTTGCAGGTCTTTCAATCAGCAACAGCGTGCTGGTAGTATCCGGCTGTCTGGTAGGTACATCAGGTCTGATTCTGACACTCATCATGTGCAAGGCTATGAACAGAACTCTGTACGCACTGCTGTTCAGCAGTTTCGGCGCAACCAAGAAGGGCGCTGCAGGCGAGCAGAAAGAACCCAAGTCCATGTCTGTTGAGGATGCATACCTTATCCTCGAAGCAGCAAGCAGCGTAGTATTCATCCCCGGTTACGGCATGGCTGTTGCTCAGGCACAGCACGCTGTAAAGGAACTCTGCGACAAGCTGGAAGCCAATGGCGCAGAAGTAAACTTCGCTATCCACCCTGTTGCAGGACGTATGCCCGGTCACATGAACGTACTTCTGGCTGAAGCAAACGTACCTTACGAGCAGCTGAAGACCGCTGACGAGATGAATCCCCAGATGTCCAACACAGACGTTGCGATCGTTATAGGTGCAAATGACGTTGTTAACCCCTCTGCTATAAATGACGAGAGCTCTCCTCTTTACGGAATGCCCATCATCAACGCATTCGAGGCTAGAACTGTTTTCGTTCTCAAGCGTGGTAAGGGTACAGGCTTCTCAGGCGTTGAGAACCCCCTGTTCACCAACGACAACACCGTTATGATCTACGGCGATGCTAAGAATACTGTGGCTCAGCTGGTTAGTGAGTTTGAGGAATAAACCGAATGGGGGCTGCAAAGTCCCCGTTTTTTTTGAGGTGATAAAATGAAGTATCACGTTAATGATACGCTGACACTTTGCAAAGGCAGGACTGTTTCAATAGAAAAAGACCTGACAGCATCGGGTGAAAAATTTGATACTGCCAATGTTGATATCGTAATACGAAACGCAGCTGTTATCGGTGCAGATTCGGTCTATAAGGCTGATATCGCCATAACTGACGGCAGGATTTCTGCCATAGGCGGGGCTGACGATAAGCCTTGCAGACAGATAGATGCCGAGGGACTTGTGCTGACAGCGGGCAGAGTGCGTACCGTGAGCGGAGCTCTGGATTCCTATATGCTGGAAGAACTGCTGTTCTCTGGCGTTTCTACACTTACTTTTGATTCACAGCCCAGCGATAATGATATCAAGATGATGCTGGAACATCCACTGAATTACTGCGTTTGTTTTGACGGTCAACCGCATGACTCTGACGAACTTTTGCACCATGTTGGTGATGTGGCTTTAGGCAGGATAGCAGATCTTTATCTCTGGAAGTGTGAAAAGTTCAATATTGCGCCCGAAAAGATAATCAAGTTCGGCAGATGTATCTTTGACAGAAGTCTTACCGACCGCAAAGACATTATCTACGCACTTTCCTATGATACCACCCGCAGACCTGCAAGGTCGGCATCGGTATTCTTCACCTCACATAATGACGTAAATGGCTACTTCGGCAGACTTTATGAGACCGAACACACCATGATCGCTCTTGATACAAATAAATAACACCCACCATAAAATCAGGCGGGTGTATGATCGAAAAAAATCGGGAACGCAGATGCGCTCCCGATTTTGTTTTTTATTTCTTGTTTGCCACAGATATACGGTTGACTGCTCTTTTTAGCTGTCTTTCCGCAAGGTCGAATTCGGTGCGGCTTGACTCGGCTTTGAGCTGTTTTTCAGCCCTAGCCTTTGAACGCTCGGCACGGGCTACGTCTATCTCATCAGACCACTCCACTGCCGATGTAAGCACCGTTACTGCGCTGTCCTCCGACACTTTGACTATGCCGTCTGATATCGCAGCACTGCGGAAATTTCCGTCAGCTTTTATTTTCAGCTCTGAAGGCACTATGCTTGCCACATAAGGCGCATGACCTTTCAGTATGCCCACATAGCCCGAGGTGGTCTTAGCCACCAGCTGTTCGGCATCGCCCTCAAAGAATATCTTCTCGGGGGTCAGTACTCTTAACTTGAAAACTGCCATAGTTTCCGCCTTTCGTTAGTTTTCTTCTGCCGACTTCTTAGCCTTTTCCACAGCTTCGTCGATAGAGCCTACGAACAGGAATGCACTCTCGGGCAGGTCGTCGTGCTTGCCCTCGATTATCTCCTTGAATCCGCGGATGGTTTCCTTCAGCGGTACATACTTGCCCTGATAGCCTGTGAACTGTTCAGCCACGAAGAAAGGCTGTGACAGGAAACGCTGTATCTTTCTCGCACGGGATACGGTCAGTTTATCTTCATCGGAAAGTTCATCCATACCCATGATGGCGATGATATCCTGAAGTTCAACATATCTCTGGAGTATCGACTGTACCTGTCTAGCCACCTGATAGTGCTCATTGCCAACTATCTCAGGGGTGAGTATACGTGATGTTGACTCCAGCGGGTCAACTGCGGGGAAGATACCCAGTGATGCTATATTTCTCGAAAGAACTGTGGTAGCATCCAGATGTGCGAATGTAGTAGCAGGTGCGGGGTCTGTAAGGTCGTCCGCAGGCACGTAAACTGCCTGTACTGAGGTTATTGAGCCCTTGTTGGTAGAGGTAATTCTCTCCTGAAGAGCACCCATCTCTGTTGCAAGAGTAGGCTGATATCCAACGGCTGAGGGCATACGTCCCAGCAGCGCCGAAACCTCAGAACCTGCCTGTGTGAATCTGAATATGTTATCGATGAACAGCAGAACGTCCTGACCTTCAACATCACGGAAATACTCTGCCATAGTCAGTCCCGAAAGACCAACTCTCATTCTTGCTCCGGGTGGTTCGTTCATCTGACCGTACACAAGAACGGTCTTGTCGATAACTCCCGACTCTTTCATTTCCCAGTAAAGGTCGTTACCCTCACGGGTACGCTCGCCAACGCCTGTAAATACGGATATACCGCCATGCTGATTGGCAACGTTGTTTATAAGCTCCTGAATAAGAACTGTTTTACCAACACCTGCACCGCCGAACAGACCTATCTTACCGCCCTTGAGGTAAGGCGCGATAAGATCGATTACCTTGATGCCTGTTTCCAGTATCTCGTTAGCGGCAGTCTGCTCCTCGTAAGAGGGCGGCTCGCGGTGTATCTCCCAGCGTTCAGCTGTTTCTGGTGCGGGGAGGTTATCTACGGGGTCACCCAGCAGATTGAACATTCTCGAAAGAGTTTCCCTGCCCACGGGTACAGATATAGCTCTGCCCGTATCCACAGCATCAACGCCTCTCACCAGACCGTCAGTTGAGGACATGGCGATACATCTTACCACATCATCGCCGATGTGCTGTGCGACCTCGACTACTAGCTTGGTGCCGTTATTGTCTATCTCAAGCGCATTCAGAAGGTTAGGCATATGATCTTTTTCAAAGCGAACGTCAACGACCGCTCCGACGATCTGCACTACCTTTCCTATGTTAGTGCTTTCCATTATCTGACTTCCTTTCCGAACTCATAGTCTGCATACAGCAACTGCCTGTCTGCTACGCAAACTATGCCGCACACATAATTATGAATTATGAATTATGAATTATGAATTGTCATTAAGGCTTGCCGAGCTTATCTCGGTTATCTCCTGAGTGATCTGTGCCTGTCTTGCACGGTTGTACAGCAGTGATAGCTTTTCTATCATCTCGCTTGCGTTATCGCTGGCGGATTCCATAGCAGTTCTTCTCGCCGCCTGCTCGGAAGCGAAGCTGTCAACTATGGCGGAATACAGCATTCCGCCCATATATTCGGGTATCAGGCTGTCAAACACTGCCTCCGGAGATGGGTCGTATATGGTCATGGGGTGCTTTTTGCCAAGGTATTCCAGATTTTCCACAGGCAGTATCCTCAGATGCTGAGGTTCCTGTGTCATAACCGATACGAATGTGGTATATACAAGCTCCACTGCATCGAAATCGCCTATCTTGAATCTGTCGATGACCTTGTTTGCTATCATCATAGCATCGACCAGCTCTATGCCCTCGGCTATCTGCGGAAAACCTTCGATCAGCTTGTATTCACGCTTCTCGAAATACTCCACAGCCTTTTTGCCTATCGCCATGATAACGGCTTCTCCACCGCTCTCAGCTATCTCATCAGCCTTGCGTTTTGCTAGTTTCAGCACATTTGAGTTGAAACCGCCCGCAAGTCCTCTGTCGCCCGCTATGACTATCAGCAACACCGAATTCTTGAACTTTTTCTTGGTGAAAACCGAGGTGAACTCATGGTCGCGGGATATATCCGCCATCACCTGAAAAACGCCCTCAAAGAACGGGTGTACCGCTTCGGCTCTCTCCTTGGCTTTCCTCATCTTCGAGGACGCCACCAGCTGCATAGCCTTGGTTATCTGCATGGTGCTTTCCACGCTTTTTATACGGCGCTTAACGTCCTTCATGTTAGCCATAAGCCGTTCTCCTTACTTCTGCTGCATAAACTTCTCCGCAAATGCTTTCAGCACCTCTTTCAGTGCCTTCTCGTTCTCTGCGGTGAGTTCCTTTGTATCACGTATGGACGCGAGTATATCGGGGTGAGATTCATCGAGGAACATGAAAAGATCCTTCTCGTACTCACGTATATCCTCAACTGGTATAGTTTTGAGGTAATTATTTACAACAGCGTAGATTATAACTACCTGCTTTTCAACATCAACAGGGGAGTTCTTGGACTGCTTTAGAACTTCCACGATACGCTCGCCCTGTGCAAGTCTGTCCTTGGTATCCTGGTCGAGGTCGGAACCGAACTGTGAGAAGCTCTGAAGTTCTCTGTACTGAGAATACAGCAGCTTCAAAGGACCTGATACCTTCTTCATAGCTTTTATCTGAGCCGAACCGCCTACACGTGATACCGAGATACCGGGGTTTACGGCAGGTCTTACACCCGAGAAGAACAGCTCTGTCTCCAGGAAGATCTGACCATCTGTGATGGATATTACGTTTGTGGGTATGTATGCCGAAACGTCGCCTGCCTGAGTTTCAATGATAGGCAGAGCGGTTATTGAACCGCCGCCGTTCTCCTCGTTCAGGCAGCAGGCTCTTTCAAGCAGACGGGAGTGCAGATAGAATACATCGCCGGGGTAAGCTTCACGGCCTGTAGGTCTTTTCAGCAGCAGCGACATTGTTCTGTACGCAACAGCGTGCTTTGAAAGGTCATCGTAGATGCAGAGCACATCTTTGCCCTGTAACATGAAGTATTCAGCCATAGCAACGCCCGCATAGGGAGCTATGTACTGCAAAGGCGCCATCTCAGACGCAGTAGCCGATACTACTATGGAATAATCCATAGCGTCGTTCTTTGTCAGTGTATCAACTATATTTGCAACAGTTGATATCTTCTGACCGATAGCGACATAGATACAGATAACGTTCTTGCCCTTCTGGTTGATGATAGTATCAAGGGCGATGGTGGTCTTACCTGTCTGTCTGTCGCCGATTATAAGTTCACGCTGACCTCTGCCCACGGGTATCATGGAGTCTATAGCCTTGATACCTGTCTGGAGGGGTCTGCTTACTGATTTTCTTGTGATTATGCCAAATGCGGGGCTTTCAACGGGTCTTGTCTCGTTTGTGAGTATAGCGCCCTTGCCGTCGATAGGTGCGCCCAGCGCATTTACAACTCTGCCCAGCATAGCTTCGCCAACGGGTACGGATACTATCCTGCCCGTTCTCTTAACGTTCGAGCCTTCTCTGATGCCTTCCTCGGTACCCAGCAGAACGCAGCCGACAAAATCCTGCTCCAGGTTCATCGCCATACCGTATGTGCCGTTCTCGAATTCCAGCAACTCGCCCGACATACACTTCTCAAGTCCGTTGACCCTTGAAATGCCGTCGCCCACCGTACATACAGTGCCAACATCGTCAAGCACCAGCTTGGTACGGTAGTTCTTTATCTGTGATTTTATCAGACCTGTTATCTCATCAGGACGTAAATTCATAATTTTCCGTTCCCTTCCGTATGTTTAAATGAAACTTCGCATTTATGCGATAGTGTTCGTTATCTGAGCTTTCAGCTTTTCCAGTCTTGTCTTTACGCTGGAATCCAGCTCAGTATTGCCGTAGCGCACCACTATACCGCCTATTATCGACTTATCGATCTGCTCAGTCAGCACGATGCGTCTGCCCGTGGTCTTGCTGAGCTTATCTGTAAGGCGGTTTTTGAGTTCTGCTGTCATCGGCTGTGCGGTAACGGCAGTAACTTCCAGCAGACCCAGCTTGTCGTTGTACATCTGCCTGAATTCGCCGTATATCTCACCAAGCCTGTCTGCCCTGTTCTTTTCGGCAGTCAGGCAAAGAAAATCCAGCAGCAGAGCATCTATCTTATCTCCGAAAACAGCCTTGAGGCTGTCTGCTTTTTCTCTGCCCGATATCAGCGGTGATGCCAGAAATCTCAGATACTCGGCGCATTCCTTGTCTTTCATGAGCTCCTGAAACTCGCTGTAATCGCTGAATACTTTTTCCAGCTTATCCTGCTCGGTACAAAGCTCAAACAGCGCTGTGCTGTAAACCTTGCCTACTGTCTCAGCCATCAGTTTTCACCCACGTTATCAATGAATTCGCCGATCAGTCTTTCGTTATCGGCGCTGCTCAGGTCTTTTTCAATAACAGCCTGTGCCGCCTGGAAAGCGATATCGGTGATATCGTCCTTTATCTTGTTTACCGCGATCTTCTTCTCGCGTTCGATCTCGCTTCTTGCCTGCTCGGTGATGCCCTTGGCTTCAACCTTGGCATCAGCGATTATCTCATCGCTCCTCTGCTGAGCCTTGCGGGTAGCCGCCTGGATTATCTTAGCGGATTCTTCCTTTGCACCGCTTATGCGCTGCTCGTAATCCTCCTCCAGCTTTTCGGCTCTTGCCTTGGCTTCGTCCGCCTGTTTATAGGTCTCAGCGACCTCGTTCTTTCTGTCCTCGATGACCTTGTTCACTTTGTTGAACAGGAAATGTTTCATTACCAGGAACAGTATAAGCAGGTTGAGCCATGTAGCGATGATCGTAGTGAGATTTACCGACAGAAAATCGGTAACGTCACCTCTCGCCAGTATCATATGCAAAACCTCCCTTATATCAGAACACTGTACATATAAGCTATATTACAGCTTGCCGATAAAGGGGTTGCCGAACATCAGTATCAGCGCAACAACGAAAGCGTAGATACCTGTTGACTCTGCCATTGCGACACCGATGAACATTGTTCTTGTGCAGTCGCCCTGAGCTTCGGGCTGTCTTGCGATGGATTCGATAGTCTTACCAACAGCGTATCCCTCACCGATACCGGGTCCGATACCTGCGATCATTGCAAGACCTGCACCCAGTGCGGAACAACCTAATACAAATGCCTTATCACCTAACATAATAAAAACCTCCAAAGTTTTGTTTACCTATATTTGTTCGCAGTTATACTGCGTATCTAACATTTTTTAACTCGCCGGAACGAGTATTCATCTGCGGTCAGCTTCCGGCTTTGAGCTCATCAAATCCGCAGGCTACTGTGCATAAGCTGTCGCTGTACTCGGCATAC
Organism: Hominimerdicola alba; assembly: GCF_900112155.1. Taxonomy (GTDB): domain Bacteria; phylum Bacillota; class Clostridia; order Oscillospirales; family Ruminococcaceae; genus Hominimerdicola; species Hominimerdicola alba_D. Next base: position 8,155 of record NZ_FOKQ01000011.1, read on the forward strand.
CAGTAATGACGGTCATCAATAATCAGATATTCTGCATCGTACTCATACTTTGCTGTGAACCTGAATTTCAGGAACACGAATATCCGCCCGTCTGATCTGCCGATATATGTTTCCTTTATAACATTACCCGCTGCCAGTTCTTCATCAACAATGCGTTTTATCGGCGCTGACAGTTTAGCAAGATGTTCTTCGTTTATCATTCCTCAGCCGCTGCTGCAACGTTTACCATTGTCAGAGTCGAGAATATATAAGCCTGGATACAGCCTGAGAACAGGTCGAAATAGATACTCAGCACGGCGGGTATACCTACCTGCAGTACGCTGAGTGCCCATGCACCGAATTCAAAGTGAACATGGAGCGCAGTTGAAGCTGCACCCAATGCGGAATAGAGAAGTCCCGTTATTACCATGCCGCCTGCAACGTTACCGAAAAGACGGAATGCCATAGATGCGGGAGTCGCGATCTCACTTATGATGTTCAGCGGGAATATGAAGAATACAGGCTGTCCGAAACTCTTCAGGTATCCGCCGAAGCCGTTTGTCTTTATCTTGGTGTAGGTTATCAGAATAAATGTGAGTATCGCCCATGCAGCTGTAACGTTTATGTCCGCCGTCATCGACCTCAGACCCACCATGCTTATCAGTGCGCCAAGCACCGCTGAGACCAGCAAAGCGCCTATGTATGGGGCGTAGTACATCATCTTTTCGCCCATCGACTGCTTTACCATGCCGTTGACGAAGTTCACGAACATCTCCGCGACTATCTGTCGTTTGCTTTCGGGCTTCTTTTTAAGGTCTTTTGTCAGCCACAGACAAAGCAGTGTCACCACAGCGATTATTAGCCAGCCCATGACTACCGTTTCGGTTATTATCAGAGGTCCTATCTCAAAGACTATCTTAGGACCGTCGCCCAATCCGTTCATAAAAAGCTATCCTTTCCTGCCGAAAAACTGATCGGCTGTAAGTATCATTTTCGGGAAAAGCTGAGGTATCAGTATCCCCGTGAAGTTTGCAATACCTGTATATGCGGCGGTACAGCTGAGTATTACCAGTGCCGCTACCCTTACAGCGTAGCACACGCGCATCTTGCGCACAGCGGACTTTCTGTCCAGCTTTACGGCGCTTTCACAGCTTCGTCCTAAGTATTCAAACTGAGCGCACATAAATCCGTAGCCCAGAAGGAATCCAAGCAGCTGTGCAAAGCTGAATCCCCAGAACAGCGTGACAGCAAATCCAATAACTGTCAGCACCGCGCCCCACTTGTATATCATCACAAGCAGAGGTCTTGTCACCGAGGTATTATCACCAGAAAGCTTTGGTTTTTCACGGTTTTCCATGTATTAGCCCTGCCTTTCGGTTTTAAATACACTCGCACATACAAATCAATTATATCATCTTTTCTTTTCTTTTTAAAGGGGTTTGATGTATCTCTGCTAAGTTTTACAATTTGTTAACAAAATACTCTTGGGAAATGGGTATAATTTTTTGAAATTTTGGTAGGTAAGATCTTTTAACATGACAATTGGCCATGTATTTGCATTATGATAGCACATAACATAAGATATGTCAATGAGCGTTATGACCAATAGTCATTGCTTCTCTGAAAAATAATGCAAATATATGGATCCCGAAAAACTCAGCTGAGCATACACTGTTTATATCAAATAAAACAAAATGCAACAAAAAAATCATTGCATCTTGACAATTTTTGCTGGATATGATAAAATTGTACTATATATAATAGGGGAATGAGCAGATTTTTAAATTCAGCGCAGCATAAAAAACGGGAAAGGGGGCTTTGTCATGGAAGATCGTGATGCCATGTTCGCGGCAGGTTACAAACTGCCGAAATACAGTGTGCTCATGTCGGTCTATGAGAAGGAGCTGCCCGAAAACCTGAACCAAAGCCTTGAATCCATGTTAAAGCAGTCCTATCCGCCATCGGATTTTGTGCTGGTATGCGACGGCAAGCTGACCAATGCGCTGGATGTAATAGTAAAATCTTTCCAGAACGAGTATAAAGATATATTCCGCATAGTGCGCATAGATGAGAACGTGGGTGCGGGCAAGGCGGTAAATAAGGGCATAAAAGCCTGCCGCTATGAGTACATAGTGCGTATGGACAGTGACGATGTATCACTGCGCGGCAGATGCATGAAAGAGATGTTTCTGTTTGCAGTGAAGCCCGAACTTGATATAGTCGGGAGTTTGGTTGAGGAATTCGATGATCTTACGGACAAGACCGTTGCGCTTAAAAGAGTTCCGCTGGAACATAAGGAGATACTCAGCTACTCAAAGCGCCGCAATCCGTTCAATCGTCAGACAGTGGCTTTCCGAAAAAGTAAGGCGCTGGAGGTCGGAGGTTACAGCGATCTCAAGCTTTGCGAGGATTACGATTTTGCCGTAAGGATGCTGGCAGGCGGTGCCGTGGGACAGAATATCCCCGAAGTGCTGGTGAGATACAGGGTCAGTGAAAGCACCCCCGAAATAAGACGAAGCTGGCGGCTGACAAAGGGATTTATCGCCGTGAGGTGGAAGCTGTTCACCGAGGGTTATATAGGTCTGAGGGATTTCTTCCCGCCCTGTTTTTTACAGCTGATACTGTTTATACTGCCTATGCGCTTCACACGGTGGTTTTACAGGAAATTCCTGCGAGATACAAAGATAACTCCGCCTACAGCAGAAGTTCTCGGGCGTGATCAGAAATGAATAGTGGATAATGAAGGTGTCCGCAAAGCGGACGTATTTTAAAATATCATCGCATAAAGCGTTACCTTTATTATCCATTTTTTCATATATGATCATATATACGGAAGGGGTGATACCGAACAGATAACAGCACACACAGGGTATATGGATAAACGGAGGGTATACAAATGAAAAACATTAAAAGGATACTGGCGCTCACACTTGCACTTACGATGAGCGCAGGATTGATCGGGTGCGGAAAAAGCACCAATGAAGAAAAGGGAAAGAAAGAATCGGACAGCGCAGAAAGCAGATCTGCTGATGACAGCACTGCTGAGGAAAAGCCTGCTGTAAACGAAACAACTGGGGACTTTGATCTTTCGGATTTTACATCGGCTTACGATGTTTCCGAAGATTTCTCTCTTGAACTTGAAGCAGAGAAGGGTACTCTGCTGAATGAGGCGATGCTTATGGACAAGGCTTTTGCAGGGGAGTTTTCGGGTGACGGCTATGTTGCTGTGTACGATAAGGGCGACGAGGTCACATTCGATATAGAGCTTCCGTCAAAGGGAAGCTACAACGTGATACTGCGCCTTGCTACTGACAATGTGAATTCGGAAAACCTTATCACGTTGGACGGAAATGCGGTCAAAAAATTCGCATCAAGCGACCCGAAATTTACAGATGTCACTGCCGAAAACGTACTTCTTGAGGGCGGTACACACACCATTGGCGTTCGTGCAGAGACAGGGCGCATCTATGTTGATACACTGAAGATAGTTCCCGCCGCACCTGTGGATATCGCGCAGTATGAAGTAACGGACACACTGTGCAATCCCAATGCAAGCGACAACGCAAAGCGTCTTTACAGCTTCCTGCGGGCGGTATACGGCAAGTACACCATATCGGGACAGTATTCGGGGGATAATCTGGGTTACGAATCCCGTGAGTTTATCGAGATAAACAAGCGTACAGGCAAAACTCCCGCGATTCTCGGGCTTGATGTGATGAATCTCGGTATATCCACCAAGATAGATCATCAGGCAGGCGGCGGAGATATGATACCGATACAGGTGATGGACTGGTACAACAATCACAACGGAATAGTGACACTTTGCTGGCACTGGCACGCTCCCGCGCAATATCTTGAAGTGAACGGTCAGCCCTGGTGGAGAGGATTCTACACCGACAGCACGAATTTTGACTTGGGCAAGGCTATGAGCGGCGATGACAAAGAGGGATATGATGCCATAGTTGCTGAGCTTGACAACATGGCTGAACAGCTGAAACCTCTGGCAGAAGCCGATATCCCCATACTGTGGAGACCGCTCCACGAAGCCGCAGGCGACCCGAAATATCCCAACAATGCATGGTTCTGGTGGGGCGCATCGGGCAAGGACCCTTATCTGGAGCTCTACAAGCTGATGTACGACAAATTCGTGAACGAGTATCATCTGGATAATCTCATATGGGTATGGAATGCCCAGAACCAGAGCTGGTACCCCGGTGACGAGTATGTTGATATCGTAGGCTACGACTGCTATCCTGCGGAACAGGACAGCTCTTCACAGAAGTACTACTATGATTTCCTGAAAGAGTGTTCACCCACAGGCAGCAAGATAATAGCCGAGACCGAGAACGGTTCGATGTTTGATCCCGATGCCGCTTTCAACGAGGGCACCAGATGGGCATATTTCGGTACATGGAACGGTGAGTTTGCCATAAAGAACAAACAGCTTTCCGACCAGTACACAACTTTTGATATGTGGGACAAGATCTACTCAAGCGACAGAGTACTTACTCTTGAAGAACTCCCCGACCTCAAAAGCTGGCCAATCGACCTTGAAGCATACCTAGCTGCTAAATAAGGGCTGAAAAAAAGACCGCGGAGCGCTCCGCGGTCGTTGCTGTTGTTTGGGAATATGGGATAGTTTCTTTTGGAGCAGATGTCCGCTTACAGACCCTTGCCCAGAGCTGAAGCGTGCTTGATTTCTTTCGGGGTCATGAACATACCAAGTATGTAAGTGCTCATGATATCCGTATCTTCGATGGTGATCTTCTTTCCGTCGATCTTCAGTTCCTTGACGGCAGTCTGACCATCGGGAGCTCTTCCGAAGACCATTTTGTATTCAACGCCGTCTTTGTCGATGCCCCTGAACGTCACCTTGTTTACGCTGAAATCGAACCACCAGTGACACTCTTCAAAATAGCTGTCAAAAGCTTCACCGTAGCTGCTGCTTTCGAGCTGGATGTTTTCGTTCAGGTTGAAGTCGTAATTGGTGTGGGATACTATAAATACTTTTCCCACCGCATACAGGAACATACCGACGATTATTATTATGATGAACTTTATTACATTGGCTAAACCGTTGCTGAATACGCTCCTGTTTGCCTGCTTGCCGCTGCCCGTTCCCGTTGAATATGGATTGGTCTTAGTATCTTTTCTGGGATCGTAGTTATCGGGATGATGTTCTTTGCGGGCTTTCGGCGTGCCGTAATTCTCATCAAGCTTTTCCATCTGTCTGCCAGATCTCGTGGCTGCATAAGGTGTCTGAGTCACCAGCCTTGATGCGGTGAGCCCGTCACGCTCCCTGTCAGTTGAAAATTGATTTCTTTTTCCCAGCTCAGCACCGTTATAAGCCGGGATGACCTTTCCGCAGCCCGGGCATATTTTGGCAGAGCTGTCAACGCTCGCACCGCAGAATCTGCAAGTTATGTTCATTGAAACTTCCCTTTCCTTTCAAACTTTGCTCGGGGATCAGATATATCTTATTACCCCTACGACCCGTCCGAGGATCTCAACGTTATCAAGTATTATGGGATCCATCGTATCATTTTCGGGCTGAAGTCTGAAATGACCTTCTTCTTTGTAGAAAGTCTTAACTGTTGCGTCGCTGCCTTCTACCAGTGCAACAACAATCTGTCCGTTCTCGGCGAATGAAGTCTGTTCAACTACGACTGTATCACCGTCGAGTATAGCAGCGTTTATCATGGATTCACCGCGGACTTTCAGGGCAAACAGCGGATTTCCATAATGTCTTGCAGGCTGAAAGCTTATATATTCACTCACATATTCTATGGCTGTTATGGGAGTACCTGCTGTTACCGTACCTACAAGAGGTATCAGCATACCGCCGCCACCCACCAGCTTTATCGCACGGTTCTGGTTGTCGCTTTTTTCAAGGAAACCTTTTGCGGTCAGTGTTTTGATATACCTGTGTGCGGTGGACGTGGATTTGAAGCCGAAATGGGCGCATATCTCCCTGACTGTAGGGGGATATCCTTCCTCGACTCTCTCTTTAATAAATTCAAATACCTTGCGCTCGTTATCGGTGACTTTCATACGCTCCTCCTTTGCGGCAGCTGTGTCAGTCGTTCTCTCTGAGTTTCTTCGCCAGTTTCTTCGCTAGTTTGTAAACATCTCCGCAGCCGAAGGTTATAAGGATATCTCCGTCTTCGGCATTATTTATTATATAGTCGATACATTCGTCGAAGTTCTTTTCTTTCTGCTCGGCAGTCTGCTTGTCAACGATCTCGTGGGGCGTATCGAACCAGACGGCGTTTCCCGTCTTTGCACCAAGCATTTCGGTGTAGATGCCATGCTCGTTCTTTTCGCGGCTGCCCATGATATCTGTTATAACGGATATATCAGCTATCTCCAGCGCCCTTGCGAAATCGTCCATCAGTATCTCTGTGCGGGAATAGGTGAAAGGCTGGAAAACTGCCCAGACTCTCTTGAAATCAAGACCCTTAGCCGCGCGGAGAGTAACTTCTATCTCCTTGGGATGATGTGCATAGTCATCGACTATGGTAAGCCCCTTCACCTTGTCTATCAGCTGGAAGCGTCTTATAGCGCCGTGGAAGCTTGCAAGACCCTTGGCAGCAGCTTCAAAGGAAAGTCCCGAATATCTTGCGGCAGCCATAGCAGCAAGTGCGTTGAGCACATTGTGGTCGCCGGGGACATTTATCTCAGCCTCACCGAGGACTTCTCCCTTATAGAATACGGTGAACTTGGTCACCAGACCCTTTTTGCTGATTATCTCGGCGGAATAATCATTAGCCTTATCCCAGCCGAAGCTTATAAGCTCCTTGTTCGATATGCCTTCAAGTGATTTTCTTGTATTGGCATCGTCGCCGTTGTAGATAACAGCCTTGGTAGCCATTTCCGCAAATGTGTGGAAGCTTTTGATTATATTTTCTATATTCTTGAAATACTCCAGATGGTCTGCATCAACGTTGAGTATTATTGCACAGTCAGGGTGGAGCTTCAGGAAATGATCCTGATACTCGCAGGCTTCACATACCATATCCTTTGATCTGCCCGCTCTGCCCGAACCGCCAATGCTGGGCAGCTTGCCGCCGATAACACAGCTGATGTCCTCGCCTGCATCGACGAATATCTGTGTCAGCATCGAAGATGTAGTGGTTTTGCCATGTGTGCCGCATACGCAGAGCGCGTTATCGTACCAGCCGGTTATAACGCCGAGTATATCCGCTCTCTCGCATACGATGGCATTGCTTGCCTTTGCCGCGATGAGCTCAGGGTTATCTGCCATTATCGCCGCGGTGTATATTATAAGCTCAGCGCCCTCGATATTTTCGGCTCTCTGTCCGAGAAAAACTTTTATACCGAGCTTGCGTACAGCTTCAAGTGTTTCTGTTTCGTTATTGTCCGAGCCTGTGATCTCGTATCCTTTTGTATGGAATATCTGCGCCAGCGGATACATTCCCGAACCGCCGATGCCGATAAAATGAACTCGCTTTATCTTACTGAGTGCTTCTTCTGTCAGTACCGAACTCATGTAAAGTTCCTCCCTGTATGAAAACATTTATTCTATTATATTATACTACACTTTTCAAAAAAAATATTGACATTTTAAGAATATTTATTTGCGATGTGGTAAACATATTCTCAAATAACAAATGCGGCCATAAAATCGGAGCGATTTTCGTATGATTTCCGCAATTAAAGTGAGGGTATCTGACAATATGGAGATAACGGGTATAAAAATAAGAAAGATAACAAACATCGGTCGGCTGAGGGGTATAGTCAGTGTAACATTTGATGATATTCTGGCAGTACACGATATTAAAGTGGTGCAGGGTGAGAACAGGCTTTTCGCGGCGATGCCCAGCAGGCGGGATGAAAACGGGATATACCGCGATATAGTTCACCCAATAACCGCCGAAGCGCGGACAGCTATAGAAAACAGGGTACTTCGGGCGTTTGAAGAGGAATGTATCCGCAGGGGAATACCAAATGTTTACTGATAGAAAGCGTAAACCGAGCGATGTGTTTGTTATTCATAAAACAGGCGATTAACGGACAGATGATATCGCTGCGAAAACGTTTTCAAAAAGTCTTATTATAGGATATGTTAAGAAAAGTATAGTATAAACTATTCAAATCCGTGTGCTGTGTGTTATAATGAATAATATTTCAAAAAAGAGAGTAAGTAAGAAGACAGACATATCAAGGGAGGAAGAATATGTTTCAGCTCAGGTGGCTTTGGGCGAACCTGAAAGGCAGCCGTGCGGTGTATATCTGTGCGCTGGTGCTTTCGGTAGTCTGTAACGGAATGTTTGTGGCTGCGCAGTATTTCCAGTCAAAGATAATCGATACTTTTGTATCTAACAAACAAGCCGCAGAAAATCTGCGGGATCACAGGAATCTTCTGCTGTGGCTGATAGCGGGCATGATAGGTGTGACGCTACTGAGGACAAGCCTTACCTATACCTGCAATATGTACTATGAAAAGGCTTCGCAGGCGATGATATACAGGATACGCACACACCTTTTCCGCAAGATAGAAAATCAGGATATGGATTTCTACGACCGCTACCGCACAGGCGATCTCATGACAAGACTGACAGGCGATCTTGACATGGTAAGGCACATGGTATCCTGGGTAATAAGCAATACCGTGGCGAATCTCGCGCTGTTTGTGGCTTCGATGGTTTATTTCTTTACTATCGATTACCGTACGGCACTCTGCATAATGACCATGACACCTGTTATATTCTTTGTGACGAGGCTGTTCTCCCGCCATGCGGGACCTGCTTACCGCAAGGTGAGGGAAACTTCCTCAGCGCTGAACACTGCGGCACAGGAAAATATCTCGGGCAACCGCGTGGTCAAAGCTTTTGCAAAAGAAGACTACGAGATAGAAAAGTTCCGTCAAAAGGACGAGGAATACCGCGAATCGAACATCAAGGCGGCTATGGTATGGCTGAAATATCACCCCTTTATTGATATCGCGGCGGGTGCACTTTCTGTTATACTGCTGATATGCGGCGGATATTTCATGATAAAACAGCATCTTACCATGGGACAGTATGTGGCTATATCGGGACTTCTCTGGGCTGTTGGCAACCCCATGAGGAATATGGGCACTTATGTCAACGATTTCCATCGCTTTATGGCATCGGCGGGCAAGGTAATAGAGATATACTATGAAGCACCCCGCATAGTTGACAGGGAAGACGCTCACGAAAACAAGGAAAAACTCCGCGGCGATATCGAGTTCAAGAACGTTACTTTCTCCATCGGCGAGAAGAAGATACTGGATAACGTCAGCTTCAAGATCAACGCAGGTGAGACTGTTGTAATAATGGGTGAAACAGGCAGCGGCAAGACCACCCTTGTTAACCTTATACCAAGATTTTTCGACTGCGACAGGGGAGAGGTGCTTGTGGACGGCAGAAATGTACGTATGCACAAGCTGCACACCCTGAGAAGCAGTATAGGCATAGCAACGCAGGACGTTCTGCTGTATTCGGATACCATAGATTCAAACATAGCCTATGGCGACAGCGATATGGAAGAAGAGTATGTAAGGCGCTGTGCCGAGCTTTCGGCGGCGAGTGATTTCATCGAGAAACTGCCCGATAAGTATGAAACTATCGTTGGCGAGCGCGGTGTTGGTCTTTCGGGCGGACAGAAACAGCGTATATCGCTTGCAAGGGCGATAGCCGTAAGACCCGCTGTGCTGATACTTGATGATACCACCTCGGCGGTGGATATGGAGACCGAGCATTTCATTCAGCAGAGCCTCAGCGGCGGACTGGATTTTGAATGTACCAAGATAATCATAGCCCAGAGGATATCTTCCTCGAAAAATGCTGATAAGATAATCATTCTTGAAGATGGTAAGATATCCGATATGGGTACCCACGAGGAACTTATTTCCCGTGAGGGCTATTACAGGCAGATATACGAACTCCAGAGCGGCATAAACTGCGCAGTAGAAAGCGGGGTGACGGTATAATGGCAAGAAACAAATACGATGTGGACGAACAGCTTGAAAAGCCATTTGACTTCGCCCATTTAAAAAGGTCATACGTTTACATAAAAAAGTATAAGGGCAAAATGATACTTTCGCTGCTGATAAGCATGGCGGCGGCAGTATGCGGGCTTGTGGGACCGCTGATAACTCAGCGTGCGCTGGACGTTACTATACCAAACAAGAATGTAAAAGAACTCATTCTTCTGGGACTTGCACTGCTGGGATTCAGCGTACTGGGCACGGTGCTTGGCAATATCCGCGGACGTATAATGACTGTTGTGGGTCAGGATATAATCTTCGATATACGCGAGGACTTATTCGCACATTTGCAGAAACTGCCTTTCACCTACTACGATGACCGTCCCCACGGCAAGATACTGATACGTGTTATAAACTACGTTAACTCTGTATCGGATATGCTTTCAAACGGCATAATCAACTTCGTCATGGAGATACTGAATATGCTGTTCATACTGGTGTTCATGGTGATAGTCAGCCCCAAGCTGACCATTGTGGCGATGTCGGGTCTGCCTTTGTTTATAATGGTAATGTTCGCTATCAAAAAGCAGCAGCGTATCGCTTGGCAGGATGTTTCAAACAAGTCCTCCAACATGAATGCTTATCTGCAGGAAAATATCGTCGGCGCCAGGATAACTCAGGTATTTACCCGCGAAGAGGAGAACGCCGAGATATACGATCATCTGAATGAAAAGTACCGCAAGTCCTGGATGAGGGCGGTAAAGTACTCGAACCTTGTTTGGCCTGCTACGGATAATATCTCAACGCTGATAAGGGCATCACTTTTCATCGTGGGACTTCTGGTCCTCCCACGTGAAACAGTATCTCTTGGTGTGCTGGCAGCTATGACAGGTTATGCGGGAAGATTCTGGCAGCCGATAATGAACATCTCAAATATCATGAACAACTTCATAAACAACGTTGCTTATCTGGAGCGTATATTTGAAACTCTCGATGAGCCAGTTACCATAACCGACAAAGAGGGTGCTGAGGAACTTGGCGATATAACAGGTCAGGTGAGCTTTGAGGACGTTACTTTCGGTTATGAGAAAGATATCAATGTGCTTGAGCATCTTTCTTTCGATGTAAAGGCAGGGGAGAGCGTCGCGTTGGTAGGACCTACAGGCGCAGGCAAATCCACCATAGTATCCCTGATATCACGTTTTTATGATATCGAACAGGGAAGGATAACCGTGGACGGTGTGCCGATATCCGATGTTACGCTTAGATCCCTCCGCTCAAAGATGGGAATAATGCTTCAGGACAGCTTTATTTTCAGTGGTACTATAATGGATAACATTCGTTACAGCAAGCAGGATGCCACCAACGAAGAAGTCCGTGCGGCAGCAAAAACTGTCTGTGCAGACGAGTTTATCAGCCGAATGGATATGGGCTATGATACTGAGGTGAACGAGCGCGGCAGCAAGCTTTCGGGCGGCGAGAAACAGCTCATAAGCTTTGCAAGAACTCTTCTCAGTGACCCAAAGATACTGGTGCTGGACGAAGCGACATCTTCCATCGATGCAAAGACCGAAGCTCTTCTTCAAAAGGGTATAGAACAGCTGCTTAAAGGCAGAACATCGTTCATAATCGCCCACAGGTTATCAACTATCCGCAACTGTGACCGCATAATGTACATCGACGAAAAGGGTATTCTGGAAAGCGGCACCCACGACGAACTGATGGAAAAACGCGGTGCTTACTACGACCTCTACACATCACAGTCTGCATAATATAAAAATGCCTCCGTGCCATGTGGTGCGGAGGTATTTTTATAACTCATAACAAAAAGGCACTTCCGTCATATCGACAGAAGTGCCTTAAATACTATTTTACTGTATTAACTGCATTTTATCAGCTCAGGAGCTTTTTGCCCTTTACGTGAGCAGCTATCTTGGAAATATCAGAAACGTTGATCTTGCCGTCATTATTTACATCAGCACGTTTCTGAGCAGCAGCATCGAGCAACTTCTTGCCCTTTACGTGAGCAGCTACCTTTGTGATGTCGGTAACGTTGATTACTCCGTCGCCGTTGACATCGCCGCGGGGATACTCCGATTCACCCTCATCGATTATGTGATAATCATATTTATTATCAAGTGCGTAATTGAGAGCATACGAATTGTTGTAGCACCATATAACTGCCTTAGGGCTTTCATAAAGTATAGAAATGCTTATATCTTCAACTTCTTTCGGTATCTGGACTTTTTCAAGCTTTGAGCATTTCTCGAAAGCATATCCGTCTATCTTGGCTGTGCAGCCGTCCTCGATCATTATCGTTTTGAGCTGGGCACAGCTTTCAAAAACGTATGA
>NZ_FOKQ01000011.1:20468-109059 GCF_900112155.1 Hominimerdicola alba
AGGAGCTTTTTGCCCTTTACGTGAGCAGCTATCTTGGAAATATCAGAAACGTTGATCTTGCCGTCATTATTTACATCAGCACGTTTCTGAGCAGCTGCATCGAGTAACTTCTTACCCTTTACATGAGCAGCGACCTTTGTGATATCGGTAACGTTGATTACTCCGTCACCGTTAACATCGCCGAGCTTGAAGTCGTCAATGCCACCCTCATCTGCTATGATCAGTGTGATGCTTGCAACAGCAGTGCCGTTAGCATTCTTGACAGTGATAGTGGTAGTGCCCTTGCTCTTGAATGTTACCTTGCCTGTATCGTCTATGGTAGCGACCTCAACTTCACTTGAAGACCAGGTAAGCGTATCGGCAGCTTCTGCACCGCTTGCGGTGGTCTGCTTGCAGCCGAAGGAATAGTTTTTGCCTTTGTAAGCCAAAGTTATTTTGTCGCTGATAACCTTTCCGCCCGCGGAGAGTATCTCAAGCTTAGCAGCAACGCGATCATTATCAACGAATTCTACCTTGCTGGAATTCTTATCTGCATATTCCTGTGCGGTCGAATTGCTTGTACCGTACAGCGTGATCTTACCTTTGTCTTTTCCGAATACAAGATTGTTAGGCTTAGTGCCCAGTTGAACTGTGCCGTTATGACCAAAGTCAACGCTGGTTAGGCTGTGACAGTCATTGAATGCTTTGTCCTCGATTAGCTTAAGATTTTCATTGAGTGTAACTTTCTCAAGGAAACCGTTTACGCAGGCATACGATTTGATGGTCTCAACAGTATCGGGAACGACGTATGTAGGATCTTGTTTATAAATGGGACGGTTGTACAGAATAGTCATATCCTGGTTGTAAAGAATGCCGTCAACGCTCTTATATTCGAGATTGTTTTTATCAACATTGATACACTCCAGAGGAGTAAATCCTTTTTCTGCGATCTGCTCAAATTTAAATTTACGGAGATCTATGTTGAACATAGACATAGACATATGCAGATAGGATGTGGTTGCAGGCAGATTGATCGTCTGCATACAGAAGTTGTCTTCAAATGCCTTGCTTCCGATGGAAGTGACACTTTGTGGTATAGTATACTCGCCTTCGTTTGAGGATGGTGTTTTGAGCGTATGCAGATAGTTGCAGTAATAGAATGCGCTGTCACCTATACTAGTAAGAGATTTCTCGGGTATAATAACTGTCTTGAGATATGTGTCCTTACTGAAGCAGCTAGCAGGTATCTCCTGAATGTTTGAATTGGAGAAGTCAGCAGTATCAAGTGCTACGTTCTCTGAGAAAGCAGCTTTACCCAGAATCAACTTATCTCCGTTATCGGGAGTGTGGAAAATGATTTTGGTAAGAGCTGTCTTTGTGAATGCATTTGCATCTATCTTGGTAAGACTGTGTGGGAATACTGTATCAGTTGTGTTGTCCTTAGAGGTGAATACAGCCAGTTTTTCGGCACCGCTGAATGCACTGCTGCCGATATTAGCAAGAGCAGAGCCTTCTTCCCACAGGACTTTTGTCATTGCCTTACAGCCATAGAAAGCATCGTTCTTGATAGCACTTACGTTTTTGGGAATATAAGCATCCTCAAGGCTAGTGCAGTTCTTAAAGGTAGAAGCACTTATGGTGTTAATGTGTGAAAATGCGGTCGCAGTTTCACTTTCCTTGGTGTGAGGCATATGTTTAAGGGCTGTGCAGTCAGCAAAAGCAGAATCACGTACCTGCTCAATAGTATCGTTCATGGTTATTTCTTCCAGAGAAGTACACTTCTGGAAAGCGGAGACACCTATGGTGGATACATTGCCAAGGAACTCTATGTTCTTAAGAGAAGTACATCCGTAGAATGCGTTCTTGAATATATCGGTTACACCTGCCGGCATGAGGATGGTGTTGTTTGAATTTCCAACTTCGTTCGAACCTAACAGACCTGTGCATTTGCTGAATGCAGATTCGCCTAAAACTGAGAAATGAGAATTTTCCGCGAAGTTTATGTATTTGAAAGAAGGGCAGTCTTCGAAACAGCTTTTCTGAACACCTCCGAGGGATGCGGGGAACTGTATAGTATAAGGGATCTTTGTTGCGTTGCTGGGGGTGAGTGTTTCAAGCGATGTACATCCCTTGAAAACACAACCCTTAGGATCGGTAGTTGTTGCGCTCTTTCCGAGTACTGTCAGATTACGTGATACCACTACATCTTTCAACTCTGTGCAGTCGCAGAAAGTGTTATCGTAGAGAGTGGTTACTTTATCGGGGATATTTATACTCTCCAGAGAATTGCATGAATTGAAAGCGCTTTCTCCGATACCCTCAACATAGGTGATATCGACCTGTGTTACACCTTCGCAATTACTAAAAGTACTGCCGGAGATTAATTTCCATGTTTGTGGCAGAACGATCTTGTTCTTAGTCTTGTTTAAATCGCTTCTGGGGTAAAGTGTCAGAACCCAGCAACCAGCAAAGGCGCTTTTACCAACGTTTGTCAGCTGATCGGAAACAACGACCTGCTTGAGATTCTTGCAGTTATAAAAAACTTGATCACCGAGAACGGTGTTTGCGTCCGGAAGTTCAATGCTTGTGAGCGAGGTACAGCCATCGAACGCGCCGCTTTGGATCTCAATACAGGAAGAACCCTCAGCATCGCCTTCAAATTTGAATCTTGTGAGTGATGTACAGTCGCAGAATGTTTCCTCAGGTATCCATTTAAAATCGCTTGGCCATGTAAAGTTTTGCAGGGAGGTACAGCCCTTGAATACCTTTGGTCCGCATTTTAGATCAAGAGTGCCGTTAGGAAGTCTGTTGTAGCTGAAGCCAACAACGTTTACCGCAGTCAGGCTGGTGCAGTTCATAAAAGCAGATGTGCCGATATTGTTCAGCATATCATCACTGTTGAATACGATGGATTCCAGGTTCTTACAGCCGGAAAAAGCACTGTCACCTATGCTCAGAAGATTTTCGGGGAAATTCAGGTTTCTGATAGCGATATCACCAGAAAAAGCATTATTGCCGATGGATGAGATGTTATCACTGAATTTGATGCTTATAAGCTCAGAAGCGCCTGAAAAAGCGGAAGCTTCTATCGTTACGATGTTGGAAAGATCGAGAGGAGCGTTCGGTGTACCCTGAAGATGATCGCAGCCTTTGAAAGCGCTATTGCCGATCGTATTTATTTTATCGCCGAACGAAACGATCTGGAGAGTTGTACAGCCTGATGCAAAACTTGCACCAACGTCAGTTATAAGGCTGTCTTTGAAGTTAATGCGGGCAAGGTTCACATCGTTTTTAAGTACATTCGTGGGCGGTTTCAGAATAACTTTCTTTCCGCTAAGAGAACCGCCTGCAAAGTCTATAACGTCATCTGTTATTCTGCTCATATCGATGTCCAGGGTCGATACACCGTTATTAACACCCATGAATTCAAAAAGATCACTGGACGTGATTTCAATATCACCTGTCTTGGTCATCTTTAAAGTTACGTTTTCATCTTCGAGTTCGCGTTTGGTCTCAGCCGCAGAAGCCGTGATAGGTGTTGTCGCAGAAAAGCCGAAATTTGTGTTAGCAGGTACGCATGAAGCTACCATAAGCATTGCAGCTACGCCTGCTATGATCTTCTTTCTCATTTGTTTCTTCCTCCTTCAGGAATGTTCATAGTTTTATATTGCTGCCCGAAAATTCGGGTATAAATGTACAAAATAATTATAACACATTTTTTACATTTATGCAATAGGCTGTATCGATTTTTTTTACTTTCGGTATTTTACACTGTTCGTGTGATATACAGACACTGCAATGCATATGATATACCAAAAAGGAGGCGTATATATGACAGAAATACAGGGCAGACACAATGCAATTCTTGAAGACCGCAGCAAACTTATGCTGACGGGGGTGAACGATGTCGAGCGCTTTGATGAGAATACGGTGGTATTATACACTCAGCTGGGTGAGCTTACCGTAAAGGGAGAAAAGCTACATATCAGCGAACTAAGCGTTGAAAACGGCGAACTCAATATCGACGGTGAGATATCTGCTATGGTCTATGGTCAGCGGGATGCTGTCAGCAGACTGGGCTTTTTCGGCAAGCTGCTGAGATGACCTTGTTTGAAGCTGCTGCACAGCTGGGCGGGCTGCCCTCGGGTGTGATACTCGGGCTGATGTGGGGGATATTGTCAATCCCGCGATTGCGGTGCCCGCGCTGGGTCTGTTTTGTGGGTGATATGCTCGCTGTGATGATGTTCTCATTCTGCCTTTTCATGCTTGGCGTTGGTATCGAGGGACACCTGCGCTATCCGACAGTTCTGGGTACAGCGGTGGGATTTTCGGCGGTGCGTGGGATATGGCATATCCTGCAAAAAGAGTTCGCTCATTCAGATAATAAAGGATAAAAAATCGCCTGCGGCATTGTTTGCCACAGGCGGTCTGTTGTTATAGCTTGTCACCTTGAAATGCGTTTCTGCGGGACATTTCCATGTCTATGCCGTTGAGTACGCGGCGTTTGTCGCGGCTCCACAGCGGTGCTATGAGCTCATTCCTGTCGCCGTCACCTGTCAGCCTTTCTATGACTATCTTCGGCGGCAGAAGTTCCAGCTGGTCGCAGATAATACTGATATACTCGTCTCTTTCGAGAGTTCGGAACTCTCCGCGAGCATACATATCAGCAAGCGCCGTGCCTTTCAGCACATGGAGCAGATGAAGTTTTACCGCGTGTATATCCAGCTGTCCGACAGTTCGTGCCGATTCTCTCATCATTTCGGCTGTTTCGCTGGGAAGACCATCTATAAGATGTATACACACATTGACGTTCTCTGCTCTCAGAAGCTCATAAGCGCGGAGCAGGTCTGCGTAGGTATGACAACGGTTCATCGCGAGGGCTGTGCTGTCGTATATCGTCTGCAATCCAAGCTCGACTGTGAGGTATGTGTCCTTTGCCAGTTCGCCCAGCATCTTCGCTTTTTCGATGTCGATACAGTCTGCGCGTGTAGCGATACTCAGCCCGACGGCATTTTCGAGTTCAAGGGCAGCCCCGAACATCTCCCGAAGCAAACCCACATCGGCATAAGTGTTGCTTCCTGCCTGAAAATATGGGATACACAGCGCATCCGCCCACTTTTTCTCCATAACGCCGCGGACTTGGGCATACTGTTCCTCAACAGATCTCCGCGGGTCGCCGGCGAAATTACCGCTCATCTTCGCCGAACAGAAAGCGCATCCGCCTACGCCCTTTGTACCGTCGCGGTTGGGACAACCAAGGTCGATATTCAGCGGGACTTTGTATACCTTTTTGCCAAAGCGCTTTTTTAGGTAATAGCTGTAGCTGTGGTAGCGCTTGTTGTCGTCAGAATACTCAAAACCGTTCATCATTCTTCGGGTATATCAGGGGGCGGCTCGGTGTCCGAGGGTGAGGTATCGGGCTTGGAATCGGGCTCGTCGGTGACAGGTGGTTCGGTATCGGATGGCTCGGTGCTGTCCTCGGTATCCTGTGTTGATTCGGTATTATGAGAGATAACGGTGGTTGTGGTAGTCACGAAGGGTGCTTCGTTGTTGGTGGTTGTCATTTCCTCGTCATCATCGGGCATGGTGTATGTCTTGTAGGTCGAGGCAGGTCTTGATACCGCCGTTGTTCCGCCGCCCGGGGCAGTTTCGTCGCTGTCAGCTTCGGTGACAGTGTTGCCGTCCTTGTCGGTCATGACCGCTTTTGTGGTCACGGCATTCTCGTCACGCTCATCGTTGTCAAAGGGATTGTATTCCTCACCGTCCTGCTGACGGTCGGTGCGGGTATTGTAGTTGCCACTTCCTCTTTCGCTGATGGTGTTGCCTATGCCGTACAGAAAAGATATATGCTCCTCTGCTGACTGCATCTGCTCGGGAATCGGCAGCTCACGGAGATACCTTTTTTCGATGCCCTGTTCAAATTCGCCGCTGAGAAAACTCTCTCTTGTAAGGGTGAGCTCTTCGTCATTCCGTATCTTTCCGCCATTTACCGCGAGGAATGATACCGATATGAATATCACCAGCACCGAAAGCACCAGCAAGTTCAGATTATCGTAATGTCCCACGCCTGTTTCAAGTGCCAGAAACCGCACCGCACGGTCGTTTTCTTCGCACTCGTCGGGAAGGTCTATTTTGGCAGCTTCCGCTTTCAGTTTACTGAATTGGTCTTCCATCTTGTCCTCCGTTCTTATACCACTGCCGCATTCGCAGCGAGGGTTATAACGCTTATCACCAGCACTGCCGCTGTTGCTATGGTCTTGCAGATACGCACCGTGCCGTAAGCCTTCCTGCTTTTAGCTGAAAGCTTATCCGCCGAGCCTGTTATCAGTTTGCGGACAGGAGTGCATACCACACAGAAAGCAATCAGTATCAGCACGCAGTTATTTAGGACTGCGTCCCTGACAGCTACACTGAGGGTGTACTGTACGCCTGAGCCCATCAGACCCATCACCCATTTGTGGTAGCCGAAAAATCCCTTGAATTCAAGCGCACCGAATATCAGAAGGCTTGCCAGGACAAGGTATACATATTCGAAGAATACGGGCAGCTTCGCCATTATATTTTTCAGGAAAAGCTGTTCCAGCGCCACCAGCAGACCTGCCGCAAGCCCCACAGCAAGGCTTATGGGCTTGACTGAGTACCAAAGTCCCATGATACCGCCGCATATCACTGCACAGACAGCTGTGCGCACTTTCGACTTGCTGCTCGGTATGCCCAGCAGGTCGCTGAAAAAGGCTATAACTGTGGAGTTGTAGCTCTTCACTAGACCTGTGAAAAGTTCGTCGGGCTCGATATCGCGGTAGTTTATCGGAAGCACGAATCCGCCCATCAGGCTGAATCCGCGGCTCATATCGCAAAGACCGGTAAATATAAAATAGTACTGTGCAAAGAATGCCAGCATACCCAGCCAGCAGCCCAGAGTAGTTATCTCGCTTCCGTTGAGACCGGCGGTACGTATCTTGCGGAAGACCTCAGCCAGCAGTACTACCTTGCCAAGACCACAGCACATTTTGTTCAGGCCCGCGTTCAGCTTTTCAGTGGTGACTTCGCGCTTGCGTATCTGACCTTCCATATCGCCGTAATGTACCATAGGACCTGCGCACATCAGATGGAAGGATACCATGTAAGTCATTATGCAGAACACATTCTTTTCGGCTCGTATCTTGCCGCGGCAGACGTCCGAAACGTAGGAAAATCCCCTGAGCGAATAGTATCCCATGCCTATGGGCAGCATAATGTCTTCAAGGGCAAGGGCTGTATCCGCAAACAGGTAGTTGTGCCCGAATATAAGCATCAACGCCGCATTCATAACGCCGTCAGCCGCAGTGAGGAGCAACGCTCCCGTGCGATTCTTTTCGCGTATGCTTCCGACACATAGTCCCAGTGCCCAGTCAACCACCAGGGACAGGAATATCAGACATACTACAAAAGGTCTGCCCCAGCTGAAAAACAGCAGCGAGGTGATTATCAGTATCAGGTTTTTATATTCCGAACTCCTGTCCAGCATTGAAAGCACCGCTGAAACGGGGAAAAGTCCGAACAGGAAGATAAGGTCTGTGTAAGTCAAGATGAATTCTCCTTATATAGCAAGTTCAGTTTGGCTGAACCTATGATTTTTAATATTAATCTGCACTGAAGTAACTTTGAACGTAAAAAGAGCTGTTTGCAGATTTTACCGATATTTCGCGGTTTTTTGACGTTTTAATTAATGAAATTGAAGCTCTGTTATAATATTTTAGCACACTTCACAAAATTAAGCAAGCGAATTTATAAAGAAAATCTAAATTTTTCAACTTTTAACCAAAACATATTGCAAATTATAATAATTGTGTTATAATAATAGCGTAGAGAAGAGTGATAGTGCGCCTATCAATACACGGCGCGGGGATATTCGGCAAAGGGTTTTCAGCCCTTTACAGCGTGGCGTGCGCTGGTTTTCCGCGGTTCGTTTATTGACAGCTTTCATGGCAATAAAGCTGTCAAGGTGCATGATACGGAAGGGAGTGGCATCAATGTCTACTATACTAATTACTGGTGCCAGCGGCATGATCGGTCAGTACCTGACCTCCAGCCTGCTGCATAAAAAACACCGTGTATTCGCGGTAGATTCAAAAACGAATGACTTCATCGGCAAGGACAGCAATTATAGTTTTACTCAGTGTGATATCAATGATAAAAGAGCTATCTGCAATATCATGGAATCCAATCATATCGACGCAGTAGTGCATCTTGCAAATTCCGTGGATAATGATATAGACTCCCTGGTGACAGATGCCGAGATAAAGAAGAGCAAAGTTACCGATAAATATATCTATTCTGCGGCTGATAAGTGTGGTGTGGGATGCTTCATACTCCTCAGCACCACAGAGGTATATGGCTTGCAGAAGGGCAGAGAGCCTATCAGAGAGACCATTGCTGAAAAAGCCATAACCAATTATTCGGTTATGAAGCTCACCAGCGAAAAGCTTATGGAAAAGGCTTTCAAAAAGAGCTCGACCATCCCCGTTGTAGCAAGGGTAGCGCCCATTTATGATGCCGAGCATACCGATAATCTTCATTCCCACGTTTTCGATCACAAGGAGAATGTAGGCTACGTTTTCGGTGAAGGTGACTACGGTTTTACTTTCTGCTGTGTGTTCAATCTTATCGATTTTATAAACGGTATCATATCCGTGCCTCAGGGCAAATACAGTGGCGTATATAATGTATGCGATTCAAGGCAACTGAACGCCAACGAGATAATCCAGTACGAAAAGGATCGTCACCGCATAGGTGCCGTTATCCGCCGTTCACCCGGCAGTGAAAAGGCAATGCTTTTCAACAAGGGCAAGATGAGGACTGATTATCGTTATTTTGATCCCACTATTACCTTCAACAACTGGCTGTTCGATAATACCCGTGCAAAGCGTATCGCTCCCATGAGGTGGAACCTGAGCAATACCAAATAATAGTGTAATCCAAAGCACTCCCGTTTTTCGGGAGTGTTTTTTGATGTAATGACCACAATATACAATTATAGTACACCATTTTGATAAACAGGTGAAAAATTGGCGGAAATATTTATTATATACATATCTTGTAAGGCTGGTAAGTCCCCGGGAAGAATAGTGTATATCCGTGAAAAACCGTCTGATGAAATATGAAGACGCAGGATGAATTGTTATCGGCAGGCATACTTATCATTGTCAAGTATATGTATTTCGGGTGAAAATGAGCGAAAATGCTTCATTTTTGTAGAATGTGCATAGAAGTTGAGCGGAAACATTGTGAAAAATTTTATTACTTAAAATGCTCGGAAACTATGGTAATTTTGGCGGAAATCTGTTATAATATATTTACGACCGTAAATTGGCAGTATCCTGCTGCGCAATAAAACGGAATTTCAAAATTTTTGGAGGTAGATAACCTATGGCAACTAAGTATTGCTATCTCTTCTCTGAGGGTAATGCCAACATGAGAGAACTGCTCGGCGGTAAGGGCGCAAACCTGGCAGAGATGACCAACATCGGTCTTCCCGTTCCCCAGGGCTTCACTATCACTACCGAGGCTTGCACACAGTATTATGAGGACGGCGGTATCTCTGAAGAGATCCAGAAGGAGATCAACGAGTATATCGTAAAGATGGAAGGCATCACCGGCAAGAAGTTCGGTGACAAGGAGAATCCTCTTCTCGTTTCCGTTCGTTCCGGTGCAAGAGCTTCCATGCCCGGTATGATGGATACTATCCTGAACCTGGGTCTGAATGAGACTGTTGTTAACACTATCGCTGAGAAGTCCAACAACCCCAGATGGGCTTGGGACTGCTACAGAAGATTTATCCAGATGTATTCCGACGTTGTTATGGAGGTCGGCAAGAAGTATTTCGAAGAGCTGATCGACAAGATGAAGGAAGAGAAGGGTGTTACTCAGGACGTTGAGCTGACTGCTGACGATCTGAAGACACTGGCTGGCCAGTTCAAGGCTGAGTACAAGGCTAAGATCGGCGTTGACTTCCCTGACGATCCTAAGGAGCAGCTGATGGGCGCTATCAAGGCTGTATTCCGTTCTTGGGATAACCCCAGAGCTAACGTTTACAGACGTGATAACGATATTCCTTTCAGCTGGGGTACTGCTGTTAACGTACAGTCTATGGCATTCGGTAACATGGGTGACGACTGCGGTACAGGCGTTGCATTCACCAGAGATCCCGCTACAGGCGAGAAGAAGCTGATGGGTGAGTTCCTGACTAACGCTCAGGGCGAGGACGTTGTTGCAGGTGTTCGTACTCCTATGCCTATCCAGCAGATGGCTGAGACATTCCCTGAGGCTTTCGAGCAGTTCAAGCAGGTTTGCCAGACTCTCGAGAACCACTATCACGATATGCAGGACATGGAGTTCACTGTTGAGAACAAGAAGCTCTATATGCTGCAGACCAGAAATGGTAAGAGAACTGCTCAGGCTGCTCTGAAGATCGCTTGCGATCTCGTTGATGAGGGCATGAAGACCGAGCAGGAAGCAGTTGCTATGATCGACCCCAGAAACCTCGATACTCTGCTGCACCCTCAGTTCGACGCTAAGGCACTGAAGGCTGCAACTCCCGTTGGTAAGGGTCTGGGCGCTTCTCCCGGAGCTGCTTGCGGTAAGATCGTATTCACAGCTGATGACGCTGTTGAGTGGGCTGAGAAGGGTGAGAAGGTCGTTCTGGTTAGACTTGAGACTTCTCCCGAGGACATCACCGGTATGAAGGCTGCTCAGGGTATCCTGACTGTTCGTGGCGGTATGACTTCTCACGCTGCCGTTGTTGCTAGAGGTATGGGCGAGTGCTGCGTATCCGGCTGCGGCGATATCAAGATGGACGAGGCTAACAAGAAGTTCGACCTCGGCGGAAAGACCTTCAAGGAGGGTGACTACATCTCCATCGACGGTACAACAGGTAACATCTATGATGGTATCATTCCTACCGTTGACGCTCAGATCGCAGGCGAGTTCGGCAGAATCATGGCTTGGGCTGACAAGTACAGAACTCTGAAGGTTAGAACTAACGCTGATACTCCTGCTGACGCTAAGAAGGCTAGAGAGCTGGGCGCTGAGGGTATCGGTCTGTGCCGTACCGAGCACATGTTCTTCGAGGCTGACAGAATCGCAGCATTCAGAGAGATGATCTGCGCTGACACCGTTGAAGAGAGAGAAGCTGCTCTGGCTAAGATCGAGCCTATGCAGCAGGCTGACTTCGAGGCTCTGTACGAGGCTCTGGAAGGCTGCCCCGTTACTATCAGATTCCTGGATCCTCCTCTCCACGAGTTCGTTCCTACTGAGGAAGAGGACATCAAGGCTCTGGCAGCTGCTCAGGGCAAGTCCGTTGAGGATATCAAGGCTCTGATCGCAGGTCTCCACGAGTTCAATCCCATGATGGGTCACCGTGGCTGCCGTCTGGCTGTAACATATCCTGAGATCGCTAAGATGCAGACAGCTGCTGTTATCAAGGCTGCTATCAACGTTCAGAAGAAGCACGCTGACTGGAACGTTAAGCCTGAGATAATGATCCCTCTGGTAGGCGATGTTAAGGAGCTCAAGTTCGTTAAGAAGGTTGTAGTTGAGACTGCTGACGCTGTTATCGCTGCTGCTGGTTCTGATCTGAAGTACGAAGTTGGTACCATGATCGAGATCCCCAGAGCTGCTCTGACTGCTGACGATATCGCTGCAAACGCTGACTTCTTCTGCTTCGGTACTAACGACCTGACTCAGATGACCTACGGTTTCTCCAGAGATGACGCAGGCAAGTTCCTGGGCGCTTACTACGATAAGAAGATCTTCGAGAACGATCCTTTCGCTAAGCTCGACCAGACAGGCGTTGGCAAGCTGATGGAGATGGCTATCAAGCTTGGTAAGCCCGTTAATCCTACACTCCACTGCGGTATCTGCGGTGAGCACGGCGGCGATCCTACTTCCGTAGAGTTCTGCCACAAGATCGGTCTGGATTATGTATCCTGCTCTCCTTTCAGAGTGCCGATCGCTAGACTGGCTGCTGCTCAGGCTGCAATCGCTGAAAAGAAGTAATTCTTTAAGGCATACAGTATCCACAGTGATGTGTTAACTGAATAGCAAAATCAAAGCTCTCACAGTTTCGGCTGTGAGAGCTTTTTGATGTTTATTTTATTACTCGGGCTTATTGACCAGACTATCGCAATCCTTAAACGCATCCTCGCCAATTTTCGGTGAACCTTCTATGATGACCTCTTTCAGTGAAGTACACCCATCGAAAGCGTGCTCGCCTATCTCTTTGACACTTGCAGGGATAACGATCTTTTTAAGTGCTGTGCATTCAGCGAAGGCGTAAGCGTCGATCTCTTCAACGCTATCGGGGATCACAAGGCTTTCGATTGTAGAAGTATCATATACAGAAGACTGAAATGCATCGTTGATATATCTTACACTTTCGGGTATTTCAACAGTCTTAACATTTGGAGATGTCAAGAAAGCTCTATCACAAATACTTTCTATTCCATCGGGTATCACAACATTTTCATCTTCACCGATATACTTGTAAAGCAGTACATCATTGAAGATTATAAAATCACCTTTTGCTTCTTTTTCAAGAGTTTCCTCAAATGGAGTATTTCTAAAAATACAGCCGCCGTTTTTTACAAGGCTTTTGGGAATGTTAACTTCTGTAAGACCGCTTTTTTGAAATGCGCCGTATCCTATTTCTTCTATGCTGTTAGGAAGAGTCACTTTTTTAAGGGAAGTGCATTTCATAAATGCGCAGGTTTCTATTTCTTCAACGCTGTTCGGAATTATTATACTTTTAAGAGCAGTACAATCAGAAAAAGCACTGTCTCCTATTTTTTTCAGTCCTTCGGGTAATACTACCTTACGTAAATATTTCATATCAGCGAAGGAAAAGAAACATTGATTGGGAATGATAAAACTAGAGTCAAGGTCAACACCACAGCATATCTCGGTGATACCCTTGGGGAAAACGAGTTCTCTTACTTTGGTTCCGGCAAGGATATACGAACCTGTATATCTGAGATTTGACGGGATATTTATCGTCATGAGATTAGTACAGTTTTCAAATGCTCTGCAATGTATTTCTTCGACAGTGTCAGGCAGGTGAATAGCTGTAACATATTTGTACATTACATAATATTTTGTATCAACGTATTTACCATTTTCATATAATGATTCTTCAAAGATAGACTTTCCTATTGATGAAACGGGTTTGCCCTCGATAGTATCAGGGATATTCAGAAGAAAAAAGGGTCCTGTGTAATGTTCTATCTCAATAGTATCATTTTCCAACACCTCATAATCAAAATAGCGTTCAGGCATTCCGATGTTCCAGAACACGATATTGATAATGACATATATCAAAATTATCAGACTCAGTAATATCAGTACGATATTGCGTATTCTCTTTATCAGACTTTTCTTCGGTTTTGTATTTTCCATAATTGACCAGCTTTCGTAATATAAAATATACCAATGGCTATTATACCACAGAATCTCACTGACGTCAATCGATATAAATTAACGCATTGTGAGAGCTTTTTTATCCATGCGTTCCGATATTTGTCAACAAATGCAGACATCACCATAACCGAAAAATCCATATCACCGTCACCAAAAATATTAACCTCGCGAATTGTGCATATCATCAAAAATAAGAACGATTGGTTTGAACATATTGCACATAGCTGTTCCGCGTGAGAGGCTAATTTTGTGCAAATTATGTGCAATTCTTACCGAAAATTGCGGAGTAATGGTTAAATTCATTGACAATTCTCAAAAGAAATGATAAAATGAATATATAATAATTTTTTGGGAGGAGAATCCATAATGAAAGGAAATCTTTTAAAAAGGCTGTCAGCCTGTGCGCTCTGCATAACTATGGCTTGTTCAGCTGTACCGTTTACTGCATATACAGTTTCGGCTGCAACAAATTCAAGCGTTAGTTCCAGTGCTTCGGGTAAGGTAGCATTTTCTACCGACTTCGAGGACGGAGATTGTTCAATGTTCTCAAAGCGCGGCGACAGCGATACTTCAGTTATCAAGGTCATCGAGGACAGCAAGGCACCCAGCGGCAAAAAGGTAATGGCTGTTACAGGCCGTGACCAGAGCTGGAACGGCCCTTCCCTCGGCGTAAAGGGCGTTCTTCAGCCGGGCGTAAAGTATGATATATCGGTAAAGGTAAAGGCTCAGTGGTATAACACAGTCTGCATCTCGCTCCAGCATACTCCCGCAGGTTCCAATGAACCTCTGTACACTAACCTCGTAAAGGGTGTTTCCCAGGGCGATTATGTTGAGCTGAATGCAAGCTTCTCATACGGTGCTGAGGAAAAGGACGTTTCCATTTATGTTGAAACATGGGGCGAGGCTAATGACCTCTACATCGATGATTTCACCATAACAGCTGCGCCTAATAATATGGATACAAGTGCACCTTCGCTGAAAAATGTTTATGCTGATATGTTCAAGATCGGTACTGCCTGCACAGTTTCCGAACTGGCTCCTGATTCAACCAAGGATCTTATCCGCAAGCACTTCAACAGCATTACAGCAGGCAACGAGCTGAAGCCCGAGAACGTTCTCGACAGAGAAGCTTGCCTTGCAATGGCTGAAAATGGTGACGACGAGAATCCCCAGGTAACTCTCGAAGCAGCAAAGCCTATCCTTGATTTTGCCCTCAAGTACAATATCCCCATGAGAGGTCACGTACTTGTATGGCATTCTCAGACTCCTATCTGGTTCTTCAAGGAGAACTACGATCCCAACGGCGAATGGGTATCCAAGGAAAAGATGCTCAAGCGTATGGAGAACTACATAAAGAACGTATTTACAGCAGTTAAGAAGGATTATTCAGGTATTGACTTCTATGCATGGGACGTTGTAAACGAGTGTTTCGATGACTACGGCTCTCCAAGAAAAGCAGGTTTCCCTGAAGATTCCAACAACTACGAGGCTTCACCCTGGGTAAAGATCTTCGGTGACAACTCCTTCATCAAGCCCGCATTTGTATACGCTAAGAAGTATGCACCCGCTGGCTGCAAGCTCTACTACAACGACTACAACGAGTATATGCAGAAGAGCGACGCTATCGTTAAGCTCTGCCAGGAGATCAACTCCGATGGTCACTACATCGACGGTATCGGTATGCAGTCTCACCTCAACGTAACAAACAACGGTTCATCCGATCCGTTCCCCTCTGTAAGTATGTACAGACAGGCACTGGAAAAGTTCAGCAAGACAGGTCTTGATATTCAGGTAACTGAGCTGGACGCTACCGTAAATGATAAGAAGTTCGATCTTCAGGCTAAGTATTACAGCGATATCATGGACGCTATTGTAGACTACAAGGATTATATCTCCGCAGTTGTATTCTGGGGCACCACCGATGATATCAGCTGGAGAGCTGACCGCGATCCTCTGCTGTTCAACAAAGATTACTCCGTAAAGCCCTGCTTCGAGTCCATCGTTGACGGTATCGAGTACAATGAAGATCCCGATCCTCAGCCTCAGAATAACGATTATCCCAAGAACGTTAAGGCTAACTACAGCACCAAGTATCATCAGGTACAGTTCGTTTGGGATAAGGTACAGGGCGCTGACAAGTACGGCATCGCTGTATACCTGGCTGGTAAGTGGAGAGTTCAGACTTCCAACATCACCACTAACAGCTATGTAACTCCCAAGAACCTGACTCCAGGCATGACCTACAGGGTAGCTGTTGCTGCAAGAGTCAACGGTAAATGGAACACAGCTGATCCTATCAAGAATGCGATAACTGTTACTATCAAGTAATATACAGTTTTTCACAGACCCCATAACGGCAGTTTCTTCGGAAACTGCCGTTAATTTTTGTATACAATAATAAGACCGGCCCCGCAGTTCATAATGCGAAGTCGGTCATATTCTTTTATCAGATATCCAGCCTTAGTGCAAGGCTGTTCATTTCGATGAACTGTGGCTTGACTGTCTTTTTCATGGTTTCCTCAACATCATCGATGCCGAAGGGGAGCACACCTGTGCGCACCGACTGTCCCAGCATTATCATGTTGAGTGCTCTGGGTGAACCTACCATACGGCAGGCTGCTTCACCGTCGATGGTCTTCAGGTCAGCCACGTTTTTCTCCAGATATTCCAGCATCTCAGTGCCGTTGTAGGCGGTGCCTTTCAGGGATACCGTAACAGGCACGATGGGGTGAGTGTTGACTATCACCTTTCCGCCGTCCTTCAGGTAGGGGAGCATACGAACCGCTTCCGCAGGCTCAAAGGCGATTATCAGGTCAGCGGTCTTCTCAGGGAACATGGGGCAGTAGAGGTTGTCGCCCAGCCTTAAAAAGCTGAAAACGCTTCCGCCTTTCTGTGCCATACCGATAGTTTCCGCACTCATTACGGGGATATCCTTTGCCATAGCTGTTGCCGCGATAAGCTTTGAAGTCAGCACGATGCCTTGTCCGCCAACGCCGCATATAAGAATATTATTCTGCATTTTTGCCGCCTCCTATCGCATTTACGGGACATACCTGTGAACACAGACCACAGCCTGTGCAAAGGCTTTCCTCAATGGCTATCTTGCCGTCCCTGAGAACAAGTCCGGGGCAGCCGAGAAGATTCTTGCACTTCTGGCAGTTTATACACTTGTCATTGTCGATGACTGCGGGCTTTTCGGGCTTGATAAGCACAGCACATGGCGACTTGAATATTATCGCCTTGACACCATTTTCGTTTGCAACACGCTTTACAGTATCGACAGCTTCGTTCAGTTTCAGCGGGTCAACAGTTTCAATAGTGGTAACGCCTACACCGCGGAGTACCTGCTCAATGTTTATCTTTTCAACTACCTGACCCATCATCGTCCTGCCCGTGCCGGGGTGGGGCTGATGACCTGTCATGGCGGTGGTGGAGTTATCCAGAACTACAAGGGTCATATCAGCCTGATTGTATACCGCGTTAACAACGCCTGTTATAGCCGATGCGAAGAAAGTGGAATCGCCTACGAAAGCGAAGCACTTTGTATCGGGGTCGATGCGACCTATGCCCTGTGTGATGTTCACACCTGCGCCCATGCAAAGGCAGGTATCAACCATATCAAGGGGCATTGCGTTGCCGAGGGTGTAACAGCCTATATCTCCGCAGAATACGCTCTTTATGCCTTTCATCGCCTGCTTTACAGCGAAGAACGATGCTCTGTGAGGGCATCCCGCACAAAGCACGGGAGGTCTTACAGGCAGTG
Source organism: Hominimerdicola alba (assembly GCF_900112155.1). Lineage (GTDB taxonomy): Bacteria > Bacillota > Clostridia > Oscillospirales > Ruminococcaceae > Hominimerdicola > Hominimerdicola alba_D. Next base: position 37,663 of record NZ_FOKQ01000011.1, read on the forward strand.
GAGGAACATCCTCAGCCTTTTCCTCAGAGGGGAGGAACATTCCAAGGAATGAAGCCACAGCGTGTTTTACAGATGTGCAGGTGTTCTCGCCGGCAGTGGGGATATTGCCTGTCTGCTTGCCGTATATCCTTGTTTTAAGACCGTACTTTCCGCATACGTAAATGAGCCCTCTCTCGATAACAGGGTCAAGCTCTTCAACGCAGAGAACTTCGTCAAGACCCTCAAGAAAAGCCTTTGCGGCTTCCTCAGGGAAGGGGAAAGGAGTGCCCACCTTGAAGAGGGGGACTTCCGTATCAAGAGCTTTCAGTGCTTCCTTTGTATAGGTGAAGTTTATGCCGTGGGTAGCGATGCCGCGTCTGCCTGAACCGCTTTTCACGGGGTTCAGACCGCTTCCGCTGAATACGGTGGAAAGCTCACTGTTGCGCTTTTCGATATCACCGTGTGCCTTGAACGAAAGCCTTGGAAAGATGACCCACTTCATGGGGTCGCGTACAAAGCCCTCGGGCTTGTTCTTTACGCACTCGTTCTCGTCCTTGACTTCGATAGAGGCATATCCGTGACAGACTCTTGTAGTCGGACGGAAAAGCACAGGTGTGTGATACTTTTCGGAGTACTCAAAGGCTGTCTGTATCATGTCGTAAGCTTCCTGCACCGATGAGGGGTCAAAGCAGGGGAGCTTTGAGTAAGCCGCGAAAGTACGGGTATCCTGCTCGGTCTGTGAGGAAATGGGACCCGGGTCGTCAGCCACAAGTATTACCATGCCGCCCTTAACGCCGATGTACGCAAGGCTCATCAGCGGGTCGGAAGCCACATTCAGACCCACCTGCTTCATGGTTACCATGCATCTTGCGCCGCTGTATGCCGCGCCTGCACCCACTTCAAGAGCCGCTTTCTCGTTTACCGACCACTCAACGTACAGGCTGCCGTCGTTGTTCTTAGCGGCAGTTTCCAGCACCTCTGTGGAGGGTGTGCCGGGGTAGCCTGATATCACATTCAGACCTGCCGCTATCGCACCTCTTGCGATGGCAGCGTTGCCCATCAGAAATTCTTTATGCATAAAAAACTCTCCTTTATAACGGATATTTTCTTATATTCAGTTTGCGATCATATACGTTTGAAGACCGTTGCAGACAGCGGTGCACAGCGCACGTATCCCGAAAATTCTTCCTCATCGATAAAGCCCGATTCGTCAAGCCGCTTGTAGAATATTCCCCAGGGCAGGTTGAAATACCTCTCCTCTAAGTAGGGGTTCAGGGCAATGACGAAACATTCTTTTTCGTTTTCCAGCTTCCATATTATGAAGTTTGCGTCGCTCGAATCTATGAACTGCAGGTGCCGCTCAACGTCGCCCTTGTTTGCCATACGGAAAAGTTCGCTTGATTTTCTGAGCTTTATCAGCGCCTTGTAGTAGTTGAAAACAGCGCGGTACTTGTTCTTTTTGCCCCATTTTATGGCATTTGTGTGATCTGGGGCGTTGTAGCTGTTGCCGTTGTATACGTTCAGTTCATTTGGTTTTTCGTTCTCCGTAAGCTCTCTTGGCTTGCTGCGCAGAAAATCCTGTCCCAGCTGTATGAATGGCATACCCTGAGAAAGTATTATTATCGCCGCTGCCATTCTGTCCATCTTTATCAGGTCGGAGGGGCAGTAATGGTTGCTTCCGGATATCTTCAGCTTGTCCCAGAGAGTGTGATTGTCGTGGGCTTCGGCATAATTCACCGCCTGTGTGGGCTCGAATGCCCAGCAGGCTTCGGAAGCATCTTTCAGCTGATAATGTGGCACAGAACCTGCGATACCTCTTTTAAGTATCGAAGACGTATTGCGGTTGCCGCTTATGAATCCCAGATCGTAGGGGTTGAAAGTTCCGCCCTTTACCGAATCGCGGATATTATCGTTGAAAAGTCCCACTCTGCCGAATTCGTAGCTGTTCCACTTGTATGCCAGTTTATCCGCGGGCATGGGGGATTCTCCGCCTGTCCAGCCCTCGCCGTACATCAGCAGGCTAGGGTCTATCTTATCAAGTTCGTCACGGATGATATTAACCGTTTCGATATCGTGCAGCGCCATAAGGTCGAAGCGGAAACCGTCCACCTTGTACTCAGTTGCCCAGAATTTCAGGGAATCTATCATGTATTTGCGGAACATCATGTGGTCGGAAGCTGTTTCATTACCGCAGCCCGAACCGTTTGAAAATGTACCGTCACGCCTTTTACGGTGGTAGTATCCGGGGAAGGCTTTCTCAAAAGAACTTTCCTCGGTGTGATATGTATGGTTGTAAACAACGTCCATTATAACACCTATGCCGTTCTTGTGCAGCGTCATTACCAGCTCCTTGAACTCGCGTATACGGCATTTCGGGTCAGTGGGGTCAGTGGAATATGAACCTTCAAGACAGTTGTAGTTCTTGGGGTCGTAGCCCCAGTTGTACTGATTTTTCTCGGGATGCGCTTCATCAACGGTGGCATAATCCGCCACGGGCAGAAGATGAACGTGGGTAATGCCCAGTTCTTTAAGATGGTCAAGACAGGTCTCGGATTTTCCGCAGCGCGTCCTGCTGTGGGTCAGCCCCAGAAATTTTCCCCTGTGTTCGGGACATACTCCAGAACTTTCATCGATGGTGATATCCCTGATATGGCACTCATATACTATCGCCTGACAGGCATTAAGGCACTTCGGCTTGGGAACATCGTCCCAGCCCTTGGGATTTGTTGAGTCAAAGTCCACCACAGCGCCCCTGTTGCCGTTTACACCGCAGGCTTTTGCATAGATATCGATAGTTTCAAGACGGTTGTGCATATACTCGAATTCGTAGGAAAATGTGTAGAAAAGCCCGTCACAGCTGCGGAAAAGCTCAACATACCAAACACCCTTGTCAAGCATCTCCATCGGCAGAGTTTCAACGAGGTTGTCGCCCTCACCGTCGAGATAAAGGTTGAGATAAACACCGGTAGCCATCGGCGACCATGTTTTGAAGATAGTTCTGTCTTTTTCCTCGCCAACAATATTTGCGCCAAGGTCATTTCCGTCGTAGTAGTATTTGTTGTCGATATCTGCCGCGTTGTATCTGAGCAATTGTTTCACCAACTTTGTTTAAAATTCATTTTCCTTACATAAGCTTTTCAAGCTCTTCGCGGAGTTTTCGCTTCATATCCTCAAGCTCCTCCGCGGTGGGACGATTATCGTCGCTGTACATTTCATCCATAGGTATGCTCCACACAGGACCTCTGCCGTTGTTGTAGCAATTCCCGATATCTCCCGTTCTCCTCGGGAAAAGGTGCCAGTGCAGATGCGCGTCTCCCATACCAAGAAGTTCGTAGTTCATCTTTTCAGCTCCGAAAGCTTTTGCCGCCGCCTGAGCCACAAGAACCATCTCTTCCATGAACTTCGCCCGCTCAACGGTATCAAGGTGGAAAAGCTCTGTTTTATCGCCGTGGTGCTTGTACAGAAAAAGCGTATACCCATAGAAATGCTGATGGTCGCCAATTACCACATATCCTGTTTCAAGCTCTTTCACGAAATACGGGTTCGTCCCGCTTTTTATCATATTGATCCTGTCGCATATAAGGCACATAGTATCCCACCCTTATTTCACGGACTTAGCCAGCTGTTCGCCCTGACGTACCTTGGTCTCAGCGCCCTCGCGGGTGTTTATCAGCAGGTCTTCATCAACTATGGCGGCACCCTTTTCAAGCAGAAGCACGATAGTCGAACCGCCGAATTCAAACATACCCTTTTCCTCGCCCTGACGAACTCTGTGATTTCCCCATGGGTGATGATTGGAAATCTTGCCCACCATAAGCGCACCGACTTCCATCTGTATAACATCGCCGAAGAACTCTGTCCTCAGCATACAGTAGGTGCGGGAATTCTCCTTGTAGACCTCAACATGGCGGTTAGCTACGGGGTTAACAGTATTCAGGAACCCCTTTATCTCGCGGTCATGGCTCTTTATGCCGCTGAGGGGGTAGATGTAGCGGTGATAGTCATCAACGCTTAGTCTTATGATAAGTGCATAGCCGCCTGCATACTTCTGAGCAAGCTTTTTGTCACGCAGAAGGCTGTCGATATTATACACCGAATCCTTTATAACAAAGGTATTCGAGGGTGTTATCTCATAGGCGCTGACCTTGCCGTCCGAAGGGGATACCAGCTTGTGCTCATCGGGGTCGAAATGTCTGCGTCCCGGCTTTATTTTGCGGGTGAAGAAATCGTTGAAGGAAGTATACTGCTTTTCCTCGTAATCAAACATATCAATGCCGTTCTTTTCGGCAAAATTCTCGATAAAACCGCTGCTGAGCTTGCTGTTCAGCACCTTTCTGCTGACCTTTGAGAATACGGGCAGTGAAGCTATCTCCAGCGCGCTTCTGCCCAGGTAGCTGTCATAAGCATCATTCAGGAATCTGTCCTGATTGGTGGTGACTTTATACTCGTTGCCCTGTCTGTCTCTGTACCTCATGTGTATACACTCCTTTCGATCGCGTTTGCTTTAACATTCCATTTCCCAGTCGTAAGGACCTTTTTCCTTATCATAGCTTACCCTTATTTCAGGTGAGCCAAATAGATTATCGGAACCATATACCGCTATGATCTCTGTCTCATCATAAATGTCTAAACATACCGGAGACAGATCGTCGTAAATAGCCTGCTCAGAGAGTTCGTTGCTATCTTCATCGAACACTTCATCAATATTTTGTGCTGCATATCTCCTGCATTTTTCGTCCAGCTCGGATATATCGCCTACGTGTTCAGCCGCATTTTTTATAATTGCCTCCCACTTCTCGGGCTCGTTTTCCGCATATATATATACCCCGATACTGTCTTCGCCGAGCTTCATCTCGCCCTCGAAACGCTCTTCTGTCTTGTCGTACTCAAGCTCTCCGAAGAAGTCGTCCTTTACTATTATAGGCTTGTTGTATTCGTCCACATATGCCTGTAATTCGGGGCACTGCACTTTTTTATCAACGATCTTTTCAAGCCAGAACCCTTGGTGTTTTTCTGTGCCGTCCGTATTCTTTTTCATTTGTTCACGAACACGCACACGGTACAGCCCGTTTTCGGTAAAGCCCTTTATTTTGCCGCAGTTATCGTATGTTTGATTTCTTACGAACCAGTGGAGGTATCCCTTTGCGGGCATTAGTTCGCCTTTTTCTTCGTCATAAAAGGCTGTGCAGAGAACGTCCGCGCAGTACGCTACACCTTTTTTTCTATTTACGCTGAATGTGCCGTTCGTATCGCATTTTTCGACAGCTGCTACTATCGTGCGGATATCCTTTTCATAATATGAGTTCGGCCATACGATGCTGTCAGGATCGATATTGCCAAGAACGATCTTTCTGAGAGCTTTGTGTCCGAAATAAGTCAGCACTATCCACAGCACTGTCACTGCGAAATAAACACCGAGTTCTCGACCTGATTCTTTCAGACAGTAAAAGGTAAGTATCAGCAGGAAAAGACCTCCGCCGTACCAGACTATGTATAACAGCGCCTTGGGAAAGTACCTTATGATCATCAGGTAGGTCAAAAAGTTCCCTTTGAAGTCCCTTTCACCCTGCGACCTGCATAACGCCGCGTATACGAGTCCGCTCAGTATATGCCCCGCCGCAAAGGCGAGCAGTGCGAACAGCAGAGCCTCGGGTCTGCCATCTTTGATGAAGTCTTTTATCAAAAAGAAATCGGTCACACCTGTGAATGTTATCACACAGCTTAACAAAAGTATCAGAATCCCGAAAAGAAATTTGTCCACAGCTTTCCCCTCCTGATGGAGTTATATGATATGGTTCATTTTAAGGTAGCTGAAAAAGATTATGAGCCCCAGTGTGAACATTATCAGCAGACCTTTGTTGCTGGGCTTGTTGACTTTTATCTTCAGCACGAACATTACCGATATCAGCACAAGGAAGCCCTGAAAAACATATGGGAATATGTACCCGGGTATATTATGCCTGCCGATATACAACAGCGGCAGAACTATACAAACACTTGTAACAGGCAGACCCTCGTATTCCTTGCGGTTCTCCTCGGTTTCACGCTGACGTTCCTCTTCCATAACATTGAAGTAAGCCAGTCTGATGACTGCCGCAAGAACTATCATAAGCGAGGGTATCAGTCTCATGGGGTATACCGTATGGTAGTGATAACCCAGCAAAGCTGGGAAAACACCGAAGCATACAAGGTCGCAGAGAGAATCTATCTGTATGCCAAATACCTTTTCATGGTCTGAGCGGTTCTTCATGGAACGCGCTATCTTGCCGTCAAAAAGGTCGCATATGCCCGATATAACAAGGCAGAAAAACGCGATCGCGTCATGCCCTTCAAATACCTGTGTTATCCCGTATACCGATGATAATAGTCCCACATAAGTGAGTATTACCGAATAATTATAAAAGCCTATCATTTTGAATTCTTCCCTCTTCTTATCTTATCTTTATAAAGTTTTTGATCTATGTTTTGGGGTACAGTAAAGTAATGCCCCTATCAATAATATAAGTTAAAAATCAATTCCGTGGGATATTCAGCTGCTTGTCCGAACGCATTACTTTCAGGTGGGCGATGAACGTTACTATACCGCCTACGATCAGTACCGCATAGAATGTAAGCCCTCGGCTGAGAAGCAGAGCGGGTTTTACAAATCCCTCACCAAATATCGCTTCAAATACCAGCAGGAAGCTTCCCTCGGTAACTCCCGCCGCACCGGGCAGAGGAAGCATCTCCACTGCAATAGCTATCATCACCTGCATGGTCACGATGTCATAAAAGCTGACTCCCGAAAGTCCGTAGGACTTGTATATCACCCATGTCACCGCAAAAAGGCAAAGTCTCTGCACAAGGGTCATGATGAATACCTTAGCAACCGTTACCGCATTTTCTCTGACGTACTTTGAACCAATAACGTAAGTATCGCAGATTCGGTTTATCTTCTCCACAAGCTTTTCGTGGTTCTTTTCCTTTACTATCTTCCAGTCCGTCAGCTTGTTGAGTATGGTTATGCCCGCACGTCTTGCCCAGTCGGGTCTTGCGACGATGAAAGCCAGTCCCGCGATGAAAGCTATATTCAGCACGAAGCCCAGTGTAATCAGGGGTGCGAGACGACCGCCGTGTTCGGCTACCGCGTCAAAATTGAATATCAGCAGGATAAGCCCCAGTATCACCAGCACTGATTTGTAAGCTATGGTCACCAGTAGCATTATCAGCGAGGAGAAGCCTATCTTTACGCCGTCTTTTTTCATGTAGTACATCTGTGCAGGCTGTCCGCCAGATGACGAGGGTGTTATATAGCTGAAAAAGAACCCGATAAACGAGTATTTCAGACAGCTTGTCAGCCGCACTTTTTGTCGGCATACCCTTAGCAGAAAATGTATTATGCAGGATTCTCCCGCCACAAAGCAGAAGGTCAGCGCAAGTCCCGCCAAGAGCCATTTGTCATCTGCGTTCTTAAGGTCTTTTATGATATCCGAAAGCTCCTGTCCTTTGAAGAGCAGTCGGAATGTCAGCAGCATTATAAGCCCGATAAAGCCCACATTAAGAACGTATTTGAAATATTTCTTTTTTATCAGTCGTTTTATTGTCGTTCACCAACTTTTATATATGTCTTTATCGCCCGTCAGCTTAGCTGAGGGAGGTGAGTCTGTCGTAGTTTGTTGCAGCAAGGTACATTATATTAATTACCAGCTGTATTATTGTGAATCGCATTACCACCTGTGTATCAGACCAGCCCTTGTTCTTGCGGCAGTGGTCGTGCAGGGGAGTGCGGATATCCTTCATGAAGTTCTTCATCTTGAGGAAACGTATGAAACTTACCTTCAGCAGGCTGAGACCGCCGTCCAGTATGATAACTATACACATAGGTACGAAGCTGATAGGATTCTTGCTCATCAGGAATATTATAGCAAGCAGTACACCCAGCGCACGGGAACCAGCATCGCCCATAAGCATGGTGGAGGGCGAACAGTTGAACCAGAGATAAGCCGCAAGTGTCGCAAGCATTATCACGGGAGCAAAATCAAGGAAAGACCAGCCCACAGTGAGTGTCAGCACGCCGCTGAACAGCACAAAGCTGCCAAGCACCGCCATCACCAGTGAAGCACACAGACCGTCAACGCCGTCGGTGCAGTTGGTGACGTTTATGGAAGTCCACACCAGCACACCAGCCAGTATGATGAATATCACAGCGGGTATGTGGAAATGCAGGTGAAGCAGGGGCATATCAATATTGCTGCCGTTATACTTCCAGAAAGTAACAGCCGTACCCAGAGATATCACCAGGTCAAGCAGACCCTTTTTGAGGTTGCCCCAGGGTATCTTGGCGGCATCATCGAGATAGCCCGTCAGCATAGCGCCGTATAACAGCACGAGATAAATAAGATACTCTAAGTCAAGAGGTATGAACAGCGCCGCCGAAAGGCAGAACGTGGTTATGAATATAAGTCCGCAGCCCCTGGCCTTGCCCTGTGACAGCGCACCGTTTACCGCGAATTCTCTGCCCTGATCTTTCGGCAGGATGTTCCTGAAGAACTTCAGCGCCAGAAAACATGACCAGAACGAAAAAGCGAGCATCAGCAGCACGAAAACCGCATATTTCGAGGGGTTTCCCTCATCAAAAAAATCATAAGCCGAACCAAAAAACAGTCTGTATAACATTTGCATCTTCCTTTTAAATAAAAATACTCATACATCATATATTATACTACATATTATAAGAAAATGCAAATTTTACGGGCGGTCATTTTGCACAAATTTACCCGTCTGACTTCAGAGTTAACTGGGGATACCTTTTTAATAATAGGAATCACTCCTCATCTGACTGTTATGCTCATCTGATAAACTGTGTATATATCGGGTGAGTGTATATACACAGTTAAGGGGTGTGTATATACACGGTTGGGGGCAAAATATGGCTTCGATTGTTATGAGTGCACAACTCGACGAAGAATATTGTTGGTCGGATTGTACACACATACAATTGTATTCATGGGGTATTGACAAAACTGTGCAAACTGTGTATACTGTATACATACAGTTAAGGCTGCAATAACAGTCATAACAGTAACACAGAAATACAGACAACAATAACGTAACCGAAAGGAAGTATCATTATGAATAACACAAACAGAAAAGCTCTGGCACTGAGGATCATCGCAGTATTTATGCTGATCATGGGCATCATCGGAACAGCAAGAGGAAGCACAGCGGCGATCGCGTGCCTGTGCAGCTCGGCAAGCATGGTCACCGCTTCAAACTGGATAGTTCGCAGAAGCAGATAAAACAAGATAAACTCACACAACAAAATGATACGGAACAAAGGGAGTGACTTATATGAAAAATACAATGTTCAGAAAGATAATAGCAGTTCTGGCAGCTCTGATAGGAATAGGTTCATTGATAGCTTTTGTATTCATGAATATGGGTGACAGCACCATAGCACCTGCAATTGTGCTCATGGGTCTGATGCTTGTTCTGAGAGTAGGCTTCAATAAGCTGAACGGCAGATAAAGATATACAAGGAGACACATCATGAAACTGAAGACAAATAAAAAAGATATCATCACAGCGGTTTCATTGGTAATTATAGGTATCATCGTTGCGATACTTTTAAGCGGTCTTAGCGACAGAGCATTCAGGCTGTTTATAGCCGCTATGCTGATACTGCCCACATTCGGCAGATACTTTATAAGCAGGATAAAAAAGATATATATATATAGAACAAAGAGGGAGACAACAGAATGAAAACAAACTCACAGCGCAGGTACGATGCGCTTAAAGGTGCGGCGGCGGCTCTGCTGATAGCGGTGTGCTTCTTCGCTTTCAGCCACAGGCTTCCGCAGAAAGACGATATCAAAGGGCTGACAGCGCTGATGCTGGTGTGCGCAGGCGGAAGTTCAGTCGGGCTGATGACGGACAGCATCAATGAGGATATTCTTTCTCAGGAAAACGCTGAGGACAGCTTTATTTGAAAAATATGAGGTGAAACGTATGGAAACAAGAGAAAAGGTTCTGGAGGTCAAGGGACTTTCAAAGCAGTACAAAAAGGGCGTGTACGCTTCGGAGAAGGTAACTTTCGATGTACACAAGGGCGAGATATTCGCGCTGATAGGACCTAACGGCGCAGGCAAGACAACAACTATCAGAATGATATCCACCCTTTTGCAGGCAACAGAGGGCGATGCGGTGGTAAACGGTCACAGCATACTTACCGAGCCCGACAAAGTCCGCAAGAGCATTACCTATCTTCCCGATGAAGCAGGTGCTTACAAGACCATGAAAGGCATCGACTACCTGAGATTCATGGCTGAGCTGTATGCTGACAATAAACAGCAGGCTGACAGCTATGTTGAAAGAGGCAGAGAGATATGCGAGCTGGGTGACAGGCTCAATGATAAGATACAGAGCTATTCCCGCGGTATGCAGAGAAAGCTTCTGCTGGCAAGGGCGATAATGTCAAAGCCCGCACTTGCCATACTCGATGAACCTACTTCGGGTCTGGATATAATCAATGCCCTTGAGATAAGGCGTATGATAAAGAAATTGGCAGGGGAGGGCATGAGCTTCCTGCTGTCCTCACATAATATGCTGGAGATAGAGTATGTATCCGACAGAGTAGGCATAATCGCAAAGGGTCATCTGCTTGAAACGGGTACTCCCGAGGAACTTATAGCTAAATACCAAGCTGAAAATCTGGAGGACGTTTTCGAGACTGTGGTAATGAAAAGGAACAAAGAGGTGTGACACAAAATGAAATTCAAGACACTATTTTTAAAAGAGCTTCGAGAGATGCTCAGCTTGCAGACCATAATGACTATGGTCATTTCCGTTGTGATACTTTCCTTTGCGGGACAGGCTATGAGCAAAGCCGTTGAGGAAAGCGCTGAAACCATGATGGATATTAATATCTGCGACCAGGACGATACAGAGTTCACCAAGAACATGATAAAATTCCTGACAGCCAACCTTGCACAGCTTGACGGCGAGGTAAATGTGGTGGAGATAAGCTCCGATGACTATGCCAAGGAGCTGAAAAAGGCTGATGTAAAGAACGTTGTTATTATCCCCGAGGGCTTTACCGCAAGCGTGGAGAACAACGAGGCTGCAAAGGTAAAATTCGTCCAGAGACTTAACTCGCTGGCAACAATGTCCAACCTGAACACAGGTTCACAGGTGGCAGTTGAATACCTGACAGCGGCTGTAAAGGACGTTGTATACAGCACCAAGGTATCCAGCGGCAAGCTTTCAAATGAAGAGGTATCATTCCTCAATAACCCCATAGCCCTTGAAGAATCCACAGTAGTAGCTGATAAGAGCGCTGATATCTCCGCAAGCATAGTAATGTCTCTGTGTTCAGCACAGGGTATGATAGTTCCTATCATGATGTTCGTTCTGGTCATGATGTCTTCCAACATGATACTCAACGCTATCAGCACCGAGAAGATAGACAAGACTCTTGAAACTCTGCTTACCGCGCCTATTTCAAGACTTTCCGTCATAGCGGCTAAGATGTTGGCGGCAGCAGTTGTAGCGGCTATGCAGGCGGCTGTTTATATGTTTGGTTCAAAGAACATGATGAACGGCGTACTTGAAAAGGTAGGCTCCGACAGCGGCTACTCCGAGATACTGAAAGATCTGGGTCTTACCATGGACGCAGGACAGTATGTTCTCGTAGGTATCCAGATGTTCCTTTCCATACTGATAGCACTGTCCGTTGCACTGGTACTCGGTGTTCTGGCAAAGGACGCAAAGAGCGCACAGACACTTACTCTGCCTATCATGATGTGCACAATGATACCCTATATGCTTTCAATGTTCGTTGATATCAAGACAATGTCACCCGCAGTAAGATATATCGTATACGCTATACCTTTCACACACTCCTTCATGGCTTCCGAGAACGCTATGTTCGGTAACTACGGTGTGTATACAGGCGGACTTGTCTACCAGTTCATTTTCCTCATAATATGTATGTTTATGGCACTGAAGATATTCATGAGCGACAGGATATTCACCATGAGCATCGGCGGTAAAAAGAGCCAAGGCACAGCCAACGAAGAGAGCGAATCATAAATAACACTTTAAAGAACTATCGGGAAAGCCTTTCAGGCTATTTCCCGATAGTTCGCTTTATATATCAAAAAAACACCGCGGAAATTTCCCGCGGTGTTAGTTGTTATTATGAATTGTTCTGCTTGGCAACTACGGATTCGCCGCAGTAGATCTTGCGGAGAACAGGCTTTTCGATCTTGCCTGTGGGGTTTCTGGGTACGTCCGCGAAGATGACTTTGTGGGGTCTCTTGTAGCGGGGCAGTTTGTGGCAGAAGTCGTTTATCTCCTCCTCGGAACATTCCATGCCCTCTTTGATGGAGATTATAGCCGCTGCGATCTCACCCAGTCTCTTGTCAGGCAGACCGATAACTGCAACGTCCTTTACAGCAGGGTGTGCACGCAGGAAATCCTCTATCTGTACGGGATAGAGATTCTCACCGCCGCTGATGATAACGTCTTTCTTTCTGTCAACGAGGAATATGAATCCGTCCTCGTCCTCCTGTGCCATATCGCCTGTGAACAGCCAGCCGTCCTTGAGAGTCTCTTCGGTAGCCTTGGGGTCGCGGTAATAGCAGGTCATAACGCCGGGACCCTTTACGCAAAGTTCGCCGACCTCGCCGCGGGGAACAGTTTCGCCGCGCTCGTCAACTATCTTGACCACCCAGCCAAAGCCAGCCTTGCCGATAGCGCCAACCTTGTGGATATTCTCAACACCAAGATGTACACAGCCGGGGCCTATGCTCTCGCTGAGACCGTAGTTTGTATCGTACTGATGATTGGGGAACAGCTTCTTCCACCTTGAGATAAGAGAGGGCGGAACAGGCTGTGCGCCTATATGCATAAGTCTCCACTGGGAGAGCTGATACTGGGTTATGTCGATATCTCCTCTGTCAACTGCATCGAGGATATCCTGAGCCCATGGCACCAGCAGCCATACGATGGTGCAGAGCTCGCTTGAAACTGCTTCAAGCACGAACTTAGGCTTGACACCTTTGAGTATAACAGCCTTGCCGCCCGAGATAAGGCTGCCGAACCAGTGCATCTTAGCACCTGTATGGTAAAGGGGCGGTATGCAGAGGAAGACATCGTTCTCGGTCTGACCGTGGTGCGCCTGTTCAACTCTTGCGGAATGAACAAGGCTCATGTGCTTGTGAAGTATAGCCTTGGGGAAGCCTGTAGTACCCGAAGAGAAGTATATAGCTGCATAATCTTCATCAGTCAGTCTGATATCAGGCGAAACGCTGGAGCAGTTTGCAGCAAGTCTGTCATAATGCTCAGCGAAAGTGGGACATCCCTCACCAACGTAGAACAGCAGACGGTTCTTGCTGATATCGTCAACTATCTCTTCAACTCTGCCGATGAATTCGGGGCCGAATACGAGGATATCCACCTCAGCCAGTTCAACGCAGTACTTTATCTCATCTGCGGTATATCTGAAATTAAGGGGCACAGCTAGAGCGCCTGTTTTCAGTATGCCGAAGTATATAGGCAGCCATTCAAGGCAGTTCATCAGCAAAATACCGACCTTGTCGCCCTTTTTAACACCGCGGGAGATGAGCAGGTTAGCGAAACGGTTAGCCTTCTCATTGAATACCGACCATGTTATCTCGCGTCTGTAGGGTACATCTGCGGTAGGCTCTATGAGTTCATATTCCTTCCATGTTACGCGCTTCTCGCGTATCTCGGGGTTGAGCTCTACAAGGGCTGTTTTATCGGGGAGTTCAGCTGCATTTCTTTCCAAAAATTCTGTAATTGGCATTATAAAATTATCCTTTCCGAACGAATTTTGTGCTTTGATATATGAAAGTATAAAAGCTGTAAAGCACAAAAGCAATTAAGTTAATTTTACCACATTCATAGAAAAAAGTAAAGACTTCACAGGGCTTTTTTTGTACAAAAATGTCGCAGACCCTTTTTGCAGTTTGCACAAGCAAAAAGCAGACAGGCGGGATATAAAAAACGAATCGCGCAGTATATGCCGACAAAGCAGCATTAACCGCGCGATTATTTTTAGTTTATGTGTGATAGCGCTGATGTGTCACTATCGGTAATTATTTAGCTATAGGGTAACGTCAAGCTTCAGCACCGCACTTACGATACGTCAGTTTGTGCCCCATGTTGCTGAATCTCTTGTTAAGGATTCCACCCTTTTTTCACGAGTTGTAATAATATAGAAATTACTATCTGAGATAACAGGGTTATCTATGTATTTTTCGATTCTTTCTCCATCATCATTCTGTATCGCTATGAAAACTGTTCTTACGGAATAGCCATTATAAGGTATCCAGTCAGTAGTCATTGATTCACCCATTTCTATCCAGGAAGCGATAGTACTCTCCGGTATTGTGCTGCCTGCTTCAAGCTTTATACTATTTACCTTAGCAGAAGAACCGCGATCAGCATACAGAGATAGAGTAATCTTTTCGCTTTGGTTAGGTTTCTTGGCGTGCAGGGTGCCCCATTCAATATTCCTGTGATCGGGTGTCGGATACTGACCTATATTGCCGGTAGTGTTATCCTTTACCTGAACAAAGAAAGATTCCTCGCTGTTGATAGTTGCCATGCCCACATATACACTGACATTTGTTCCCCGACCATTGTTGAGCAGCTCACTGTTGACAGCGGCATCACCTTTAGTAAGTTCTTTTGTACCTATTTTCAGTCCATCCTTGGTGTTTGCCTGTGGAAATTCGCCGTTGTCAAAAATCTCTTGCAAACTATTCAAACCGTGTTCTGTTTCATAATCTGCGATATATTCGGCTACAGCATTATACGCAGTCTTGGCATCTTCGTCAAGCTCTCTTGATTTCACAGCCTCAGATGTATTTTCATCGAATGTACCCCATGTTGCTTCGCCCTGTGTGGGATGAGGATACTGACCTGTCTTTCCTGTCTTGGGATCCTTTGCCTGAACAAAGAATTCCGGATATCCGTAAGCATCGGTACCGTTCGTGCCTACATATACGATCATGCCGTCATAATAGAATTTCAGCCAGTCGTTTATGGCTTTATCACCTTCGGTAAGCGATGAATTACAGTCTATCTTCAATCCGTCCTGAGTGTGCGCATTCGGAAAACCGCCGTTTTCAAAGCATCCCTTATAGTCAAGTCCCATTGTTTCCAGATCAGCTATATATTCAGCAACTTCATTATATGCAAATTTAGCTGCGCGGTTAACATCTTCGGTACTGTAATTTGTACATATGGGTGAATCGGGGTCAAATGTGCCCCATGTTACATTACCATTTGAGGGGTGGGGGAACTGACCTACCTTGCCTGTCTTGTTATCCCTTACCTGAATAAAAGCAGAGTCCTCACCGTTGATTTTTGTTTTGCCAACATATACGCTTATATTGCCGCGGGCATACTGCGAAGCTTCGATATTTACCGCCTTGTCGCCTTTTGCTGTATGAAGCCTGTCTTCATGCCGCCTTTTGAATTTGCCTTTGCAAATTCTCCGTTCTTGAAGCAATCCTCTAAACTGAGACCCTCATATTCATAATCACTATAAACTACACCAACGGCACCAAAGCAATACCGGGCAGCTTTGTTCAGACCGTCAACTGTGTTTGATTTGTCCACATCAGAGTATACTCTCAGTCTTTCGGGAAGTTCATTGTATCCATACTCGTCCGTCATGGTAAAGGTGAACGAAACGCACTCATTCGGAGCAACAGTGCCATTGGTGCTGCTGTTCCTGATAACGCTTTTCTCATTCAAAACCTACATAACTGTAGTTCTCGGTGAACAGTCTGCCGTATTTTACGTTCTGTATCTCGCCTTCGTGTTCAAAGCCCACAGCCCAGTTGTTTATTGTCTTCTTGCTGGTGTTCTTCAGGGAGATCTTAACTGTGGTGTAACCGTCCTTAACGGAAAGCACCTCGTACTATGCCAGATAGCCTGTACCTCTGTAAGCCCTTGAATCGCCTGTGTTGAGCGAAGCCGATGCGGGCAGAGAAAGTCCGCAGGCAAGTGCCAGTGCAGTTAAGCCTGAAATGATCTTTTTGTTGTTTTTCATTTTTTATGCCTCCTATATTTTGTGAGTAGGATATATCTATACTCTCGTTAAAATTATAACACTTTAATATTTTAATGTCAATGATTTTTAGGTGAAAATTATTGACGTTAATTTATATGTGATTTTTCGGGATAGTCAGCTATCCTGCATAATAAAAAAAGTCTTCCGACGGTACGAAAATTGTCGGAAGACTTGTGTAATTTATCAATAGAATGTTGCAACTTCCTGTAAAGGCGCATCGGCGGGAACAAGCTTCTCCACAACAAGCACGGGACCCTTGCCCTTGTAAAGCTTGTGCTTCTGCATCTTTACTGTAAATGTCACATCGAACCACTTGGGCGTTGTCAGATCAAGCTGTTCATCGCAAAGGCTTGCCAGCCAGCAGAATGTGATATCCTCAACACAGCAGGTCATTATCTTTCTGCCCAAGGCGATTGTGCCTTTGGGGAACTTGGGGTTCATCGCCGCCATAGCTTTCAGATGCACCCGCTTGCCGTCGTACTTTTCTGGCTCTTCATTGATATCTCTGTACCACAGCGCGTAGTCCCTTTCATCAACTTCGATGGTATCAGCATTGATGTCAAAAGGCAGAGGGTCTTCGATGTCGTCGTACTCGGAAGTACCGTCAGTACACTCGTAGGCGATATCTGTACGTCTGCTGACACCTCTTACTATCTTATGGAACTCCATCTTGTCCATAGTTGCTTTGTCAAAACGGTTAAACACCGTCAGCTCACAGTTTGAGAGCTTGTCAACTACCAGGGATCTCATGTTCTGGTTGTAGTTGAGGAATGTGGTCGCATCGGTGAAATTCATTATCTGGTAGATCGCCCAGCTGTCAGGCAGTGCGTTCAGCAGATCGTTCATCGTCCACATACCATTGTACTCTATCATAACTCGCTGACCGTGTACCTCAGTGTACAGCTTCTGCAGATTGATAGGGTTCAGCTCGTCCTTATCTTCTATCACGCGGGGATATATATGGCTCTTCTCGAAGTCACTGGTGTCGTACTCCTCCATGCCTTCCTCGCATATCAGCAGAAGTGTCCTGTCACCGTTGTTGAAACGCTTGTCTTCAAGCGTCTTCTGTATAAAGGTGGTCTTGCCGCCCTCCAGAAATCCCGTGAACAGGTACACGGGCACAAAATTATCTTCATTCATTTTCAGATTACTCTCCTGATCTATTATATTGTTATCCCGCTGACACACCACTAAACAGCCTTTTGACAGGCGGTATCAATAGACGGCGGTCTTCTTTCCCCGCCGTGGGCGGGGAAAGAAGACATCTCAATAAATATTCATTACCGGACTGGGTATAAGCGGTGTGATAAAGGGATAGTCATATTCCATTATTATCACTGCTGTCAGAACGGCACCATGCCGTCGGGGTCGTAGGATTCAAACTTCTCTTCCTCCTTTACAGGCACAAACTTTTTCATGCCGCCTTCGGGCACAAAGCCCATACGGCAGAAATACTCATGCTCGCAGTCGTAATCGGGCAGAACTATCTTGTCCTGAGAACCGCGAACTATGTCGTACTGATCAAGCAGCACCGAGCCGCCATCTTTGTGGAGTATGCACTGCAGACCGTTTATCTCCAGCGCACCATTTACTCTGCAAAGTGTACCGCTTTCGTCGAAGTAGTCGAAGTCCACCGATTCGCCCCTGCTTAGTTTGCCTATCTCCTCGGGGGTGAAGATGTGTCCGCACCATACTCCCGAGAACTTCACGGGACATCTCAGCACACGCGCCATGAAGCTGTCAAGGTCGCGGTCGAGTATCTCGCTGCTGTAATTCTCGTACAGAAATTCCATCTGGAAAAGCTGCTCGGCAACTTTCTTCATGTCCATATCCTTCGGCATGAAGAAGCTGCTCAGGGTAACTGTAAGGTCGCCTGTGCGCAGGCTTCTCTCATATAGGAACCTGTACTCGCCCAGACTGTTCTTCAGCGGTATATAGCTGCCGTCGTTGTAGTGTATAACACAGCCGCCGTACTTTGCAGAAGCCTTTTTCAGCTCATAGCCGTAGTATGCCGCGGGCTGTCCGTTTTCGGTGAACTCCTTGCCTACAACCTCGATTATGCCGCCGCCCAGCAGACGGTTCAGCTGTGCCGCATCGGGCAGCTCCCTGCAAAGGAACTCCATCTCCACAAGCTCGCCCTCGTGGTAGATGTAAAGGGTCTTTTTATCGAACTCGGTTATCTTGGGTATGTGCTTTTTCGGAAATACCTCAGGCACGAATTCGTACTCAGCCGCATTGAACAGCTTGTAGCTTGAATTGAAGGACACATTGAATGGGTCGATGTCCTTCTGCACCTCTTTCAGGCTGCCTGTAACGGTGTATACCATGTTGCCCTCGACAGAATCAAAGGTGATGCTCCCGCCGCTGCACAGCACGGATACCTCATCATCGGTAAATATATGACCGTGCCATACGCCGCAGAACTGTGCGTCCTCGCCGTCCTTTTTGAACTTTACGCTTACCTTCTCGTAAACCTTGCCGTTGAGTTCGCTGCTGTATTCATAACGTTCGCCTGCGTTCTCAAAGGGAACATACTGAGTGCTGCCGTCCTCACCCTGAAAACTTCCCGGGTAGAAAAGGTCTTTCTTTATCTCGTAATTTGACTTATCCATGCTGTACCTCCTTTTTGGTATACCTTAGTTTTACCATTTAATATAGTATAATTTATTTTGCGGGAGCGTCAGGGTATCACTGTACCCCGAAAAGCTCCGAAACAGCTTCTTCGTTCAGCTGAGAGCCGATAACGCACAGTCTGCCGATGGTACTTGCAGAACCTGTTCTTACATCGGGCACACCGGGAACGTAGTCGTAGTGTATCCAGGTGCCGTCGGTGCCCTCAACTATGCCTTTTGCACGGAGCACGAAGCCGTACTTCTTCTCGTCTTCCAGTGCTTCAAGGGCAACGCGTATCTCATCAGCGGTGTACTTCTTTGCGGTCTCTCTGCCCCAGCTGGTGAATACTTCGTCAGCGTGGTGGTGATGATGATCGTGATCGTGACAGCCGCAGGTGCAGTCCTCGCCGTGCTCATGGTGGTGATGCTCATGGTCATGATCGTGATCATGGTGATGATGGTGTTCATGCTCATGATCGTGATGATGCTCGTGCTCATGTTCATGGTCATGATGATGTTCATGTTCGTGATCATGATCGTGGCAGCCGCAGGTGCAGTCCTCGCCATGCTCGTGATGGTGGTGCTCATGCTCTTCATCGTCATGGTGATGATGGTGATGCTCGTGCTCCTCATCATCGTGGTGATGATGGTGGTGATGTTCATGTTCCTCTTCCAGCAGAGCCTTCAGCTCATCATCGAGAGTGTTCTTCTGTGTCATGGCATCAGTGAGCTGCTTGCCTGTCAGCAGATCCCAGTCAGTAGTAACGATGGGAGCCTTGTCGTTCAGGGCACGAAGCCTTGCAACTACATCATCAAGTCTCTCTTGAGGAACGCCCTTTGCATGGCTGAGTATCAGGCAGCTTGCGTAGGTTATCTGGTTGTTGAAGAATTCACCGAAATTCTTCTGGTACATCTTGCACTTTGCAGCGTCAACAACAGTTGTGAAGCCGTCCAGCACTACGTCATGTGCGTGGATATCCTGCACAGCTTTGATAACGTCGCTGAGCTTGCCTACACCCGATGGTTCGATAAGTATACGGTCGGGCTTATAGGTCTCAAGCACCTGTACCAGTGCCTTGCCGAAATCGCCCACCAGCGAACAGCATATACAGCCCGAATTCATCTCGGTTATCTCAACGCCTGCGTCCTGCAAAAATCCGCCGTCGATGCCTATCTGTCCGAATTCGTTCTCGATAAGCACGAGTTTCTCGCCCTTGTAGCCGTCGGCGATGAGTTTCTTTATCAGCGTAGTCTTGCCTGCGCCGAGGAATCCGCTGAATATGGTGATCTTAGTCATGAAAAACACTTCTTTCTAATAATTATGAGATCATACAATTTCTCATTTTTTATTATAGCACATATTCCGATAAAAGTAAAGACGCCGTGAAATAATTTCCAAAATGCACAATTGCGGGTGCGCCCGGATGCGGTGGCAGCAAAATAAATGCGAGCGTATGCCACCGTATGCACTTGCATATACTTGGTATGCGGATATATCTTCCGCATGATGCCACCGCAAGCCACCCTATTAAATGGTATCCCACCGCCTACGCTTTGTCATATTAAACAAAAAGACCGCCGAAAATTCAGCGGTCATAATATCATATACGATTATCGAGGAATGCCAGGGTCTTTTCGTCGTAGACCAGATCCTGTGCTTCCATATTCTCCTCCATCTGCCAGAGCTTTGTTACGGCGAATACCGATGATACAAAGAAAGGCTGGCTGTTCAGGTAGCCCAGAGGTACTACCGCAGGGGGAGTGCCTGTCTTGTCGCAGAGCTGCTTTACTCTCGCAAGACGTGCAAGGTTAGCAGTGGAAGCGAACTGGCTTTCGGGAAGATTTGTGGCAGCGTCGCCCCTTGCGAGCTTTGCGAAAAATCCCTTTGCCTGCGGCGAAAATGCCATAACAGGGAAGTGGTTGCGTCTGTACCAGCCGAACTCCTGGGTATCCATACACACAAGTGTAGAGTCACCAAGTATATCAGTGCTTGCGTGGGCAAGAGAATAGTTTATCTGGCTGATGCGTATAGGCTCCATGCCGTGTTTGCGTGCAAATTTGTTAGCTTCCTGTATACGCGAGGTAGTCCAGTTGGATACACCGATGAAGTGTATCTTCCCCGACTGATACATATCGTTCAGTATCGGCATTATCTCCTCAACGGGGATATGTGGGTCATCGCGGTGAAGAAAATATATATCTACATAGTCTGTTTTCAGGCATTCAAGACTTCTTGCAAGATCAGCTTCAAGGCTTGCTCTGTCAAGGCGGGATTCTCTTGTCTCAAGGTCGTAATGACCGCCCTTGGTGGAGATGATCACCTTGTCGCGGCACTTTCTGGATTCAAGCCATCTGCCGATGACAGATTCGCTCACATCTGCGCCGTCCTCGACCCAGTCGCAGTAAACGCGGGCTGTATCTATGCACCAGCCGCCGAGCTCGATGTATTTATCCAGATAGGAAAAATAGGTCTCGTCGCTGTCCTTTCTCTCAAAATTCGCTGTACCGTAGGTAAGGCTGGGGATCTTTATCTCGTATTTGTCGTTTTTTAGTGTACAGGTTATCAATTTTAAGCCCTCCTCTTGTTCATTATTTAATCATCCTATTATTAATATCCTAAAATTATAACATATAAATCGCGTGATTTATATAACAAATTGTAAAATTTTATGTTTTTGTTCGAGCCCCCTTGACAAAAGCAGGAAAGTGGTATATAATAAGTAACGTTGTAAAGCTATGGTGCTTTACAGGTATCCGAAAAAGTTCGCAGAAAGTCTGAAAGGGGCGGATAAACTTGGCAAAAAGCTTTGAAATGTATATCCTGCTCGATCTGTATGGCAGGCTGCTGACGGAAAAGCAGTTCAACATCATGGATCTGTATTATAATGATGACCTCAGTCTTGGTGAGATAGCGGCTGAATGCGGTATCTCAAGACAGGGCGTTCATGATGCGGTAAAGCACTGCGAAAAGGCGCTGGCGGATTATGAGGAAAAGCTCGGTCTGCTGAAAGCGCAGAGAGCGTATGTTGAAGAGCTCAAGGAGCTTAAAGAACAGGCGCTCGATATCTTCAATGAATGCAAGCGCATAAGTATGTCAAGGCCGATAGCCGAAAAGACTGTTGTACTGCTTGAAAATCTTGACAGCAAGCTTGCCGAATACGAAACAGAAGAGATCAGCGAAGAAGCCGCTGAATAACGGCTTCATATCTACTATAAATTCCACGGACAGGGAGGCAGACTTATGGCATTTGAAGGATTGAGCGAAAAGCTTGGCGGCGTTTTCAAAAAGCTGAAAGGCAGAGGAAAACTGACCGAAGCCGACGTTAAGGAGGCTATGAAAGAGGTCAAGATGGCTCTGCTGGAGGCGGACGTAAGCTATAAGGTAGTCAAGGATTTCGTGGCTAACGTTACGGAGAGAAGTGTCGGCGAGGACGTTCTGAAGAGCCTTACTCCCGCACAGCAGGTAATAAAGATAGTTAACGAGGAGCTTGTCAAGCTGATGGGCGAGGCAAACTCAAAGATAAATTTCCCAAGCAAACCGCCCTGTGTTATCATGATGTGCGGCTTGCAGGGTTCGGGTAAGACCACCCATGCAGCAAAGCTGGCTAAGATGTTCAAGCGTCAGGGCAGCAGACCTCTGCTGATAGCAGCGGACGTTTACAGACCTGCGGCTATAGATCAGCTGAAGATAGTGGCTGAAAAGGCGGAAGTACCCGTGTTTGAGATGGGTCAGATAGACCCCCGCAAGATAGTCAAGGAAGGTCTTAAACAGGCTAAGGACTACGGCAATGATCTTGTTATCATAGATACTGCGGGTCGTCTGCACATCGATGAAGAGCTGATGGACGAGCTGAAGGACATCAAGAAGATCGCAGAGCCCAACGAGATAATGCTGGTTGTGGATGCGATGATCGGTCAGGATGCTGTCAAGGTAGCTTCAAGCTTTGATGAAGCACTGGGCATCGATTCCGTTATACTGACCAAGCTCGATTCCGATACAAGAGGCGGTGCGGCGCTGTCCGTACTTGCTGTTACAGGTAAGCCTATCAAGTTCGTGGGTATGGGCGAAAAGCTTGACGAGTTCGAGCCTTTCCACCCCGAGAGAATGGCTTCGAGAATACTGGGCATGGGCGATATGCTCACCCTTATCGAAAAGGCGAGCCAGACGGTGGATGAAGAGGAAGCCGAGAAGCTTGCGAAGAAGATGCAGGAAGAGGGCTTTGACCTCGATGACCTGCTGGAACAGATGAAGCAGATCCACAAGATGGGCAGTATAAAGAACATCATCTCGATGCTGCCGGGTGCAAATAAAGTATCCGATGAGGATCTGGAAATGGGCGAGGCTGCGCTGAAAAAGACCGAGGCTATCATACATTCGATGACCAAGGCAGAGCGCAAGAAGCCCGCGATAATCGACCCCAAGCGTAAAAGACGTATCGCTGCGGGCAGCGGCACACAGGTATCTGATGTAAATCAGCTGCTGAAACAGTATGACGATATGAAGAAGATGATGAAGCAGTTTGGTATCGGCGGCGGTATGCTGCACGGCAAGAGCGCAAGACGCAAGAGAGCTGCACTTCTGAAAGGTCTGGGCGCAGGAAAGAATTCTCCTAAGCAGCAGGGCTGAACCCGGGTGGAATGAGAGAAGCTTCAGGCGGGCTGTGTATTATCGCAGTTGGTTTGTTCATTTTGATTTTTGCCATTAAGGGTGATAAATGGTTTGACCGCACAGATGGCAGAAAACCGATGTTTATATCACGGCTTGGCAGAGATGGTTCGCGTATGTTTTATGCGGCATTAGGCTTGATGAGTATACTCGTGGGCATACTGATGATAGTAATATTAGTATGATGTCTGATGTCCGATGTATGGCGGAGGTTAGGATATGAGCGATCCTTTGATGGCTTTGCTGATCATATTGGCAGGCGGTTTCTCAATATTCTGTGCTTACAAGGACTATGACTGGTACATGGACAGCCGCAAGGCGCGGTTCTGGGTAAGGATACTCGGCAGGGACGGCGCAAGAAAGTTCTATATCGGAATCGGCGTGTTCCTCGTATTGATAGGTGTTGTAACATTGTTTGTTTGAATTTAAGTTTTCAATGCGGAGTTCCCCGCTTTGATATATTTAAGGAAAGTTTATGGAGGTGAATACAAATGGCAGTTAAGATCAGACTGAGAAGAATGGGTGCTAAGAAGGCTCCTTTCTACAGACTTGTTGTTGCTGACTCCAGATATCCCAGAGATGGCAGATTTATCGAGGAGCTGGGTTACTATGATCCTACCAAGGAGCCTTCCCTGGTTAAGGTTGACGACGAGAAGGTAAAGAGCTGGATCGCTAAGGGCGCACAGCCTACCGATACAGTAAAGGCAATTCTGAAGAAGAACGGCACACTGTAATATACGAGCCGAAAGCTTTGTATAAAGATCCGATCGGTAAGGTAAACGTATCCCGCATCTGCCTTACCGATAACTTTTGCGGGAGGTAAAGGAGCTTTACTATGGAAGATTTACTGAAAACTATCGTCAGCGATCTGGTCGAAGACAAGACAGCTGTTGAAGTATCTGCTGATGAACCCAACGATGAGGGCGTTATCGTATATCATCTGCACGTTGCGGCTGATGATATGGGCAGAGTTATAGGCAAGCAGGGCAGGATCGCTAAGGCTATCCGCGTTGTTATGAGAGCGGCTGCTTCTCGTTCCGGTCAGAAGATCATGGTCGAGATAGACTGAATCGCGGGCGCGGTAATATATGATTTTCAGCACTTTTGTCATTATATGGCAGAAGTGCATTTTATTTTCTTGGTTCGGTTTATGCTCCCGCTCAGTGAATAATGAATAGTGAATAATGAAAAATGAATAATGTAAGATGTCGCCTTCGGCGATCGATTTTTTGGGAGGATGCGACCGCATACGGTGGTATGACTTGGTAAGTACTTGTAATCATACGCGTAATATGATATAATGTCTGTATGTTTATGTAAGTCTAAAAGAAAGGATCACGGCAGATGTTAAGTAAGAAAGTGGCTTTCCTGCTGAAAAAGCTGGACGTTGAAAACAGCGTGATCGCGGGATATGCGGGGTGCGGTCCTGCGAATTTTTGCAGGCTCAGGAGCGGTTCCAGAAATTACACAGGCAAAAGCACCACCGTCAAAAAATTTGTCGAGGGTGTTTACTACTACTGCTGTGATAACAGCAGGCTGAGTGAGCTTTGCAGTATTATCAAATGTGCGGATATCACCGAGGATAAGATCATTTCTGCCCTGACGGTATGGCTTTTCGATGGCAAGGACACGCCTGCGGATACCGACGAAAGACCCGATAGCAATGTTTTCGGGAACAAGCTGTGCAGTCTTATGGATATCGCCGAGCTTTCTAATAAGGAACTCAGCAGCATGATAGGTGTTGACCCATCTTATATCAGCCGTATGCGCAGCGGCGAGAGAGTACCTCTCAGAAGCACGGGACTGTTGATGAAGCTGTGTTCTGCTATTGCCGAGAGCATTGACAGTGAGTATAAGGTAAATCAGCTGAAAGAGCTTATTGGAACAAAAGACGAAGAAGTCGAAAACGAGCGCTCCGAGCAGATATTCATGTGGCTGAGCAGCAGGGATATGCCCGCGAATATGCAGTCAGTCAAGTGGCTCATCAAGATGATAAATGATATTCCCGATGTGCAGGAGAAGTACGATATGCCCGAGGTTCCGCCTTACGAAATAAAGTCTGAGTACTACGGCGCCGGCGGACTTCAGCAGTGCTGCGC
Organism: Hominimerdicola alba; assembly: GCF_900112155.1. Lineage (GTDB taxonomy): Bacteria > Bacillota > Clostridia > Oscillospirales > Ruminococcaceae > Hominimerdicola > Hominimerdicola alba_D. The sequence goes on from NZ_FOKQ01000011.1 coordinate 63,106, forward strand.
ACGCTTTCTTGATAACATCATCAAAAACAACAGCCCTGAGATACTTCTGTATTCAGATATCAACATCGACTGGCTGACATGGGATTACGGTTCTCTGTGGATAAATCTGATGAAAATCTGTTTCAACTGCGGTACACGCATTAAAATAATCCACAGCATCGACCGCAGTGTGCACGAGATGATCGAGGCTATCATCAGCTGGCTGCCGCTTTATGTTCTGGGGCAGATAGAGCCTTATTATTCCACAAGCCCTGTGGGCGGAAGATTCGCCTGCTCCATCATCATTGACCCTAATAACGCCTGCATACAAAGCTACGGCGTAAGGGATACGGCGGCTGAATCGGAATACGCCTATATAACCAAGGAAAAAGGTATCGAGCGTAATATCCGTGTGTTTGACGCTCTGCTTAGCAAGTGCAAGCCGCTTATGGAGATAGCAGACCCGATAACGCCCTCGGAAAATGCCGAGGTATGTGAGTACGGAAAAGTGCAGCTGTGCTTCGAGGACGACCGCGTGTACATGAATAAACTGTCCTCCCCCGCCCGCTCATTCACCTTTACCTACGAACCCATGAAACAAGCATTCCGCAGCTTCGCTAACTGCAAAAGCGAACTGTAAACAGCTCCGCAGTCCATTTGATAAATATTTGTTTGCGGCAAAAGAGAACGTGATATGGAAAGACAAGGTTGGTATAATAATATGAACAGAAAAGCAGTAATAGGAATACTTGCGCACGTTGACTCTGGCAAGACTACGCTTTCGGAGGCTATGCTCTATAAAAGCGGGGCTATCCGCAAGCTGGGTCGTGTCGATCACAAGGACGCATTTCTTGATAATAACCCCATTGAGCGTGACAGGGGTATAACAATATTCTCAAAGCAGGCGGTCTTTGAGTACGGCGGTGTGGGATTCACTTTGCTGGATACTCCCGGGCACGTTGATTTCTCGGGGGAGACCGAGCGAACTCTGCGTGTGATAGATGCGGCTATACTGGTTATAAGCGGCACCGACGGCGTTCAGCCACATACAAAAACTCTGGCGCGGCTGCTGGAAAGGTACGATATCCCCACTTTCATCTTCGTGAACAAGATGGACATGGACGGCGCGAGAAAGGATTTCGTCATGAATTCCGTGACTGCCGCCATGGGAGAAAGGTGCGTTTCCTTTGCACAGCCCGCCGATGAACTGACGGAAGCGCTATCCCTCTGCACTGAAGAAATGATGGAAGAATATCTGGAAAAGGGTAAAATTTCGGACAGCAATATAATTTCTGCCATAGCACAGAGACATCTGATACCGGTATGCTTCGGCTCTGCACTGAGATTGGAGGGCATAGAAGCTCTGCTTGACTGCATTTCAAAGTATATCCCTCTGCCCGAGGAAAATGCCGAATTCGGTGCTAAAGTCTACAAGATCACCGAGGACAACGGCGCGAAGCTAACCCACATGAAGATCACAGGCGGAAGTCTTGCCGTCCGCGATGTGCTGACCTACACCGATCGCGAGGGCGAGGAAGTCAGCGAAAAGGTGGGCAGGATAAGGGTGTACAGCGGTGAAAAAGCCCGCAACGCCGAGGTTGTTGTTCAGGGTGAAGTCTGCGCTGTGCCCGCACTTACGGCGACTTTCGCAGGTCAGGGTCTGGGGTTTGAGCCCACCGACACCGAGCAGATACTCGAGCCTGTGCTGACCTACCGTGTTATCGCGCCAAAGGAAGTTGACGAGCACACGCTTCTCAGCAGGCTGCGTATCCTTGAAGATGAAGACCCCACCATGGCGGTGAACTATAACGAGCAGCTTCACGAGGTGACAGCGGCGCTGATGGGTGAAGTTCAGGCGGAAGTCCTGAAACGCATCGTCAGCGAGCGTTTTGGCATGGAGATAGAGCTGAGTGAGGGACGGATAGCGTATCGCGAAACTATTGTCGAGCCGATCGACGGAGCAGGTCACTTTGAGCCCCTGCGCCACTATGCGGAAGTCCATCTTCGCCTTGAACCCCTGCCCCGCGGCAGCGGACTGGAATTTGACAGCGATTGCAGCGAGGATATCCTCAGCCGCAACTGGCAGCGACTTATCCTGACCCACCTGAAAGAGAAGACCCACCGCGGCGTGCTGACCTGTTCGCCCATAACCGATATGCGCATCACCCTGACTGCGGGGCGGGCGCACCTGAAACACACCGAGGGCGGCGATTTTCGTCAGGCGACTTACCGCGCTGTAAGGCAGGGCCTGCGCAAGGCGAAAAGCATTCTGCTGGAACCATGGTATGCTTATAGACTGGAGATACCTGCCGCAAACGTGGGCAGAGCTCTCACCGACCTTGACCGCATGGGCGCACACGCCGAGCCCCCCGAGACCGACGGCGAAACTGCGGTGCTGACAGGCACTGCTCCTGTGTCGAAACTTCGGTTCTATCACACCGATGTGGCGGGCTACACAAAGGGTCTTGGCAGGTTAAGCTGTCGGGCGGCGGGCTATGATGTCTGTCTTGATGCCGATGAAGTCATCGCCGAGATAGCCTACGACCCAGACAAGGATACTCATAACTACGCGGATTCCGTCTTCTGCTCCCACGGTGCGGGTCACGTTGTGCCCTGGAATGAAGCCGACGAGCAGATGCACGTCAGCCCCGAAACGGGCAGGCGGCAGTATCAGCAGGCTGAAGAAGTCCGCACCCGCGCGGCTGATTTTGTACGCCGAGCAGTTGAGGACGAGGAACTTATGGCGATATTCGAGCGCACCTACGGCTCCATAAACCGCAAAAAGCGGGATGCTATGCGCACTCCCAAGGAAGTCACGAAGACAAAGTCCAAGCCCAGACCTGTCCCCACGGGTCCCGAATACCTGCTGGTTGACGGCTACAACATAATTTTCGCATGGGACGACCTGAAAAAGCTGGCGGCTGAAAATCTCGACCTTGCCAGAAGTACGCTGATAAACCGTCTTAGCAGTTTTCAGGGCTGTCGGGGCTGTGAGCTTATAATAGTTTTCGATGCCTACCGCGTTAAAGAGCCCGAGCATATCGACAAGGCGGGGAGCGTCAGCGTGGTATATACCAAGGAGGCAGAGACCGCCGACACCTACATCGAGCGCACGGCTCATCAGCTGGCTAAGGAGCACCGAGTTACGGTGGCGACTTCCGACGGGCTTGAACAGGTGATAATCATGGGCTCGGGGGCGAGAAGAATGTCTGCCAGCGACCTTAAACACGATGTAGAGACCGCAGAAAGGGCTGTCAGGGACTATATCGAGAAGCTCAACCGCAGGAAACTGAAATGACTTATATGTTTTTTTCGCTGATACGCCGCACTTAAAGGAATATAACGAAAGTTTGGTGGGTTTCTATTCCCCGCCGCAGGCGAGGAATAGAAACCGCCAGTATGATATATCCATTTCGATCTGGCATTTTAGCAGTGTGGTAAATGGATAGCCATAATAAATATTTGTTAGAAGATTCATTTGTTAACAAAACGTTTACAATCATCTAGTCACTTTGGGTGATGTGCGTCGGGTCAAAATGGTATATAATACATACATAAGATACAGAGAACACAAAACACTCCGTATCGAACTTAATTTTGACATTACCACTTTTAACCCGACTTTATAAAAAACAACAAGATCAAGCTCAAAGGTTTTGGCCAAGGACCTCTGAGCTTGGTTTTGTTTTATATGGACTTTTTTGCCGAAAACGCAATTCTTCACAAAATACCAAAGAGGGGAGCTATAGTCAACCTTTTCGCGAAAATCTTGACCCAAAACTCCCCTCTTTTGCAGTTCCCGCTAGTTTGCTTTTTCTGCCAGCTCGGGTATTACAAATTCCTCATTGACCGCAAGTATCTTTTTGCCCTTTGAATGTGCCGCTATCTTAGTGATATCGGTGACAGTGAGCTTGCCGTCACGGTTAACATCTGCAAGGTCGGACTGCTCTTCGTCAGCAGGTACACGCTTGCCTTTTACGTATGCAGCAACTAATGTGATATCGGTAACATTTATCTTGCCGTCACGGTTGATATCGCCGTACCTGCATACCTTAACATCAGCCACACTCAGAGTACTGCCGACGGTCATAACTGTTTTTACGGGTCTGCATGAATATCCCAGAACCCATACCACGTATTCGCCCTCGGGAAGGTCGGCATACACACTTCCGTCATCAGAAGCGTTCTCCCTGATGATCTCGCCGTTACTGCCTATAAACACTACCTGTGTCTTGCTGTCGCCACCCTTTATCGTCAGTGCGGTGTTGCATTCTATCTCGATAACATCATCGCGCTCTTCGGGACCTTTGTAGTCCTCGGTTGAAACTATGTTGAAATTCATTTCCGCAGTACCGCTGTAATTGCCGATACCTGCAACAGCTATCGTTGCTGTACCTACATTGACATTGTTCTTGTAGGATACTGTATAATCCTTGCCCTCGACCATTGCCGCCCCCGAAACAGGGCTTCTCAGCTCGAATTTTATCTTCATGGGCTTGCCTGTGTATTTTACGTCATCTATCTTTTCGATGCTCCAGGGATAACCGATATCGGCGGGCTCTATTTTAAAGGTGTAGATCTGTGAGCCTACATAATCGCCTTTGCCTGTTAAGGTCAGCTTGCCTGTGCCGACGTCTTTGTTATCGGTATACTCCACAGTATAATCCTTGTCCTTCTGAAGAGTGTAGGCGCCCTCTTTTATAGTTATCTTCGGCTCTACCGCGTCGCCTGTATATACCAGATCATTGGTCTTGACTGTGATATCCAGCTTGTTCAGCTGAACAGGGTCGCGCTTTGATATCACGAAATCTACAGTCTTTGTTCCGCTGTAATAGCCGATGCCTTTTATCGTCAGACTGCCCGTACCCACAGCATTATTGTTATTATAGCTGACAGTATAGTCAACACCCTCGGTCAGGCGCTTGCCGCTTGAATGGACCTTTATCTTGGGTTCAACCGCACTGTTTGCATAGATATGGGTTTCATCAACGAACTCTATATCAGCAACAGCCACTGATTTAGCGGGCATTGCCTCGCCATCAATTTTTTTATGACATTCTGTACATTCCTTATAACGGTAGCCCGTTTCTGTTGCGGTAGGCTCTTTCTCAACTATCCACGAACCGCGGGTATGCTTATGGGTTATCGTTACTTTGCAGTATACATCATCAAAACTACTCTCGCCGTCGCCAACATACAGGTATATTTCGCCTTCCTTAGTAGGGGTCATGTATATATTTCCGCCTGACTGTATCATATCCACATAATCGCGAAGTCTTCCGCCGTTATTGCAGCTGCTCCAGATACGGTATCCGCCTGTTATCAAGGGGTGGTCATAGCCCTTTATCAGCAGAGGTTCGCCGATCTCGATCTCATAGCTTTCCTGTGGGAACCCAACAGTATAATCGTCCTCGTCCAGCAGATCGAAATAATTGACCTTGTAGCTGATGGTTCTTTCCTTGCCGTCCTTGTCGTATATTCCTGTTATCTTAACGTCAACCACGTCGTTTTTCGGAAACAGCCCCGGGTTGAATATTATACAGTTATTGTTCGAAGCTATGTTTGCATCGCTGATACCGAAATATCCGATCAGCTGAGATGCATCGCAGGGGGAATTCTTATCGAAAGTCATAGTCTTGCCTGTAAGCTTTGAAGTCACTGTGACCTTTACCTTGTCCCTCTGTGGCGCGGAGTATACTTTTGTGTTGAGGGTCACGGAATATGCGTAGCCGTCCTTCTCATCCACAGAAACAAACTCATTCGGCATATTCGATGGCGGCCATGATATATAATCACCCGTGAATTTATCATTACGGGTCTTGTCCCTGACATACATCGCAGTTCCGTCATATACCGCACCCAGACCGGTTTTCTGCATATCCGGGCTGAGTATCCAGCGTCTGTGACCCAGCTTTGATATATTGCTGGCATCAGTATCGAACATATAACCCTCTACCACCGATGCCTGGATATTCATATATCCCTTGCCGATATTTGAATCTCCTGAACCCTGCTTCGCCAGAGCATATACCTCATCGCTCATAACTGCGGGCTTGGTGGGATCATGGCTCAGCCCTTGATTTATATGGATGATCAGGCTGGCATTCTGCGCCAGTTCGTTGTAGCTTTCATCAAGCTCAACATCATAGGGCAGACCCGCAAGATATCTGCAGAAATTTATGGAATCCAGACCATCATCAAGGGTATCCTGTTCAAGTTTGCCCGCATACGTAGGAGATTTCGTGGAATAAGCTTCACTGTAAGCAGGAACATCATGGAGATCGAAGTACATCTTCTGATACATTTCTTTGATTTCAGACTGAGTATGCCTTTCAAGCTCATAAGCTTCAGCGCACACCATAGCGGACATTGCTGCTGCCGATGCAATTGCAGCCGTAAACAGACCTTTTACCAACCTTTTATTCATCTCGATCCTCCTCCACACCCATCGGAACCTCGTCGATTAATTTGTTAATACTTATAAATTATTTCGCTGTGTTTAATATGTTTCTTTTATTAAATCAATTATAACATACTTCTGCAGAAATTTCAACAAGGTAATTGAACTGAAATTCCGAAGCGTGATTTGTTCATATTCAACAAGACAAAATATAAAAAACCGAACAAACATCCAATTTGTGTTTGTTCGGGGGAAAGTCACCACCATGATATGGGGCAAAATTGTCATAGAAACAGAGCACGCAGTCGCATAAACCGCGCGCTTTGATTCGCGGCATAGTTTGTTTAGTGCGCAAGTTTGTTGCCGCGCCACGCTTGACCCAAAGCTCTCTTCCTTGGCGTTTCCCGCTAGTTTGCTTTTCTCGCGCTTTTTTCCTTGACATTACATCCCCTCTGTGGTATCCTTATTGTAGACAGCGCCAAGCTGTCCCAAAAATACTATCCTAAACGGAAAGGAAGATTAAAATGACCGAACTGAATTACACCATGCTCTGTGACTTCTATGAGCTGACAATGGGCAACGGCTACCTCCTCAGCGGAATGGACAGCAAGATAGCTTACTTTGACCTGTTTTTCCGAAGAGTACCAGACGAGGGCGGCTTTGCAGTTGCCTGCGGACTTGAACAGATAATCGATTATATCGAAGACCTGCATTTTTCTGCGGAAGATATCAGCTATCTGCGCAGCAAGGGCGTATTCAGCGAGGAATTTTTGAAATATCTGGCAGACTTCAAATTCACAGGTGACGTATGGGCAGTTCCCGAGGGTACTGTGATCTTCCCGAATGAGCCTATAATCACGGTTCGCGCCCCTGCGATCCAGGCTCAGCTGATAGAAACTTATCTTCTGCTGTGCATAAATCACCAGTCCCTAATTGCGACTAAGGCGAACCGCATATCCAGAGCTGCACAGGGCAGGGCAGTCAGCGAATTCGGTTCAAGGCGTGCCCACGGTGCTGACGCGGCTATCCTCGGTGCGAGGGCTGCGGGCATCGGCGGCGTGAAGAATACCGCCTGCACCATAACCGATCAGCTTTTCGGCTTCCCCGCAACGGGAACTATGGCGCACTCCTGGGTTCAGATGTTTGACAGCGAGTACGATGCTTTCGCGGCGTACTGCAAATGTTATCCCGACAGCACCGTGCTGCTGGTGGATACTTTCAACGTCCTGAAAAGCGGTATCCCCAACGCGATAAAGGCTTTTGACGATGTTCTGAAGCCCCTTGGCAAGCGCCCCGTTGGTGTAAGGCTGGATTCGGGTGATATCACTTATCTTTCCAAAAAGGCGAGAAAAATGTTGGACGATGCGGGCTATCCCGACTGCAAGATAATCGCATCGAATTCTCTGGACGAATACATTATCCGTGATATGATATTCCAGGGTGCGGCGATAGACGGTTTCGGCGTGGGTGAAAGGCTCATCACCGCCCGCAGCGAGCCTGTTTTCGGCGGAGTATACAAGCTTGTAGCCGTTGAAGACACCGACGGCTACATCATCCCGAAGATCAAGATAAGCGAGAATGTTATCAAGATCACCAATCCACATTTCAAGAAAGTGTACCGCATCTACGACAAGGAGAACCACAAGGCCATAGCCGACCTGCTGTGCGTGCACGATGAAGTCATCAGCGAGAGCGAGCCCCTGACCCTTTTCGACCCGAACTACACCTGGAAGAAAAAGACAGTCACGGATTTTGAAGCCCGCGAACTTCTGGTGCCAATTTTCTCAGGCGGAAAGCTGGTCTATAAAAAGCCTGCCTACGCCGATATCGTAGCATATGCGGCGGAAGAAGTCGGTACCCTCTGGGATGAAGTCACACGATTTGAGAACCCACACAACTACTATGTGGATCTATCTCAAAAACTCTGGGATATCAAGAACGATCTCCTGAATTCGGGAAGATAACGAATAATAAGCCCTTTCTGCTGATTAGATGCAGAAAGGGCTGTTTTTGGTATCAGGACAAAAAAATTAATGCCCACTTATTTCGGCGTGAAATGGACATTAATTTTCTTATAGAATTATGAAAGGGATTTGGTATTTGGCAAAACCCACAAGTTTCGGCGTTTTATGAGCTTTGCCAAACAGCAACCAAAGAAAGGTTTTGGAGGGACTTTCTTGTTTCTTCCTTTACTGTAATTACATAATAACACCCTTGTATGAACCGAGAATGAATTTTCGGCTTCATTTTGAGATTTTTCAAAAAAATATCAAACGTTTTAGTTAAATGATTTGTCATTACAAAAAGAGCAGTCCCCGAAAAGACAAAAAAATTAATGCCCACTTTTATTCGGCGTGAAATGAGCATTAATTTTCTTATAGAATTATGAAAGGGATTTGGTGATTGGCAAAACCCATAAGTTTCGGCGTTTTACGGACTTTGCCAATCATCATGATGAAGAAGAATTGGAGGGATCTTCTTGTCATTTCCTTTACTGTACCTATATGATACCACCCTTATGTGAACCGAGAATGAATTTTCGGGAGGTTTCCAAAAATTTTTTTTAGAAATTTTCTCAAACGTTTAAGCCGATGACCTTGCATCATTTCTGTCAGGCTCTTCTGCAAAAATGCAAAAAATTAATGCCCACTTTTTCGGCGTGAAATGAGCATTAATTTTCTTATAGAATTATGAAAGGGATTTGATGTTTGGCAAAACCCATAAATTTCGGCGTTTTACGGACTCTGCCAACCATCAAGACGAAGAAGTTTTGGAGGGACTTTCTTGTCTTTTCCTTTACTGTACTTATATGATACCATGCTTATGTGAACCCTGCATGAATTTTCGAAAGGATTTTTTGATTTTATCAAGAAAACGTAATCGTTTTCTTTGATATTATTTCTGCAGCGGCCGCTCAGATGTTCAGTCTGCAAAAAGACAAAAAAATTAATGCTCACTTGATTCGGCGTAAAATGAGCATTAATCTTCTTATAGAATTATGAAAGGGATTTGGTGTTTGGAAAAACCCGCAAATTTCGGCGTTTCACAGATTCTGCCAAACATCAATACGAAGAAATTTTTGGAGGGATCTTCGTGGTATTTCCTTTACTGTAACTATATGATACCACCCTTATGTGAACCGAGAATGAATTTTCGGGTGGTTTTCAAAATTTTTTTCAAACGTTTTCTCGTTTTTTGAACCTGAACTTTAACGGTACGGTTTTTAGGACAAAAAATTAACGCCCACTTCTGAATCGGCGTGAAATGAGCATTAATTTTCTTATAGAATTATGAAAGGGATTTGATGATTGACAGAACCTGCAAGGCTTTGTAAGCTCTGCCAAGCACCAATTTTTTATGTTATTCAGAGAAGCGGTAAAACCTAATGTTCAGTGAAGTGCGACTTGGGGGATCGCGCGAGGGAAAACATCTAAATTCATAGAGTTGGGGTTCGCCGGACACTAGGCTTTACCGCTTCGCCGAACCTTCTTCTTTTATCTTGATTATACTATAACACTCTTATATGAACCGAACATGAACTATAGAGATGTTTTAAAAATGTGCCGAACTTTGTATATTTGTACAAATGACCATACAAATATCCGCGGCGATATATGCAGAAACACTGCTTTTGTGATGATCTTGTGTTGGAAAAATGGTAATTTCAGGAATCAAGATATAATTATATGAATTCATGGAGCTGTTTTATTGAACCGATGTCACAAAACAATTGTAAATATTTTGTGAATGAGCAAAAAAGTATTTGCAAAACCCTGAGAACTGGGGTATAATTTATAATAGAATGAAATAAATCGATTCGGCTCAGATTTATTTTTGGATATATCGGATAAAATTATAGAAGAAAGGGAAGTGATTCAAATGTTCCAGATACTTGTTGTTGAAGACGATGCCAGCCTGCGCCGCCTTATGAGCGCAGCCCTGAAACAGAATGGATATCAGCCTTTTACTGCCAGCGACGGCATTGAGGCTCTGGATATGCTGGAAAAGACCAATATCGATCTGATAATCTCAGACATCATGATGCCCAATATGGACGGCTACGAGCTTACCAGACAGCTGAGGAGCGCAAATTTCCAGATGCCTATTATAATGGTAACGGCAAAGGAGAGCTTCGAGGACAAAAAAGTGGGATTCGATGCGGGTACCGATGATTATATGGTAAAGCCCATTGATATCAACGAGATGATACTCCGTGTGGGCGCTTTGCTGAAAAGGTCTAAGCTTGCATCTGAGCACACCATGACGGTGGGCAACTGTGTGCTTGACTACGATGCCCAGACCGTTGCTTTTGACGGTCAGGCCGGTGAGACCATACCACAGATGGAATTCAAGCTGCTGTTCAAGCTGCTTTCCTATCCCAACAAGATATTTACCCGCAGACAGCTTCTTGACGAACTGTGGGGCATGGATAAGGACGTTGATGAAAGAACGGTGGACGTACACATCAAGCGTCTGCGTGAGCGCTACGGCGATGCTGAGGCGTTTTCCATAGTAACAGTCAGAGGACTGGGTTATAAGGCGGTAAAACAGTGAAAAAAGCGATAAATAATACCCCTCCCGCTTCATTGAAGCCTGTCAGACATCCGCCGCAGCAGAAAATGACCATGCAGTTCAAGCTGGCGATGATGTTCTTTATAGTAATGTTCATTTCAGCCAGCATATCAGTCAGTGTGCTGCTGCTGATATTCAGCCCTGTGATGAAAGAGAACGCCACTACCCAGATGTCATCATTTGCGACTTCTGCTTTCGAGCTTCAGAAGGACGGCTACGGGTATGAGCGCATCGTAAGTCTGCTGAACAATTCTTCCTATGATGTCACAAGGCTTGATAAAGATGACAAGGACGTGCAGGCTCACAAGAAAGAGATCGAAGAATCGGGATACTACATAAGCACCGAGGGCATAGTGCCCAGTGCTGAAATGATAACCGTTATAGACGACGTTTATGTCCGTGTGAATACTTTCAACAGTGAGAATGTTTTCTGGATAGTGAACCTTGTTACCATCGTGGCGTTCATGTCCAGTATAATGCTGGGTACCATCATCACCACCTTTGTGGGACGCACCATGCTTCAGCCCATACACGACCTGAGTATGGCGACTTCCGAGGTCGCGAGAGGTAATTTCTCCGTAAGAGTACGGGAGAACGGTACGGACGAATACGGCACTCTTCAGCGCAACTTCAACAAGATGGCGCAGGAGCTTTCCGGTATTGAAACGCTGAGAGGCGACTTCATCTCCAACGTATCACACGAGTTCAAAACACCGCTGGCTTCCATACAGGGCTTCGCTAAGCTTTTGCAGAACCCCACTCTCAGTATGGAGGACAGGGATGAGTATACTCAGATAATCATTGATGAAACATCAAGACTTTCCAAGCTTTCATCCAATATACTCAACCTGACAAAGCTGGAGAACCAGACCACCATCGGCAAGAAGAAGCGTTTCCGCATAGACGAGCAGATACGAAAGATCATACTTATGCTTGAACCCGAGTGGTCGAAAAAGGATATCGATATGGATATCGACCTTGAGGATATAATCTATGTGGGTAACGAGGATCTCATGGGTCAGATATGGCAGAACATAGTCAACAACGCGATAAAATTCACACCCCAGGGCGGACAGATAAAGGTAAATCTGTTCCGCGGCGAAATGGGTATCGTTGCCAAGATATGGGATAACGGCCCCCAGATTCCCGCAGAGAAAAAGGACAAGATATTCGAGAAGTTCTATCAGGGCGACCGATCCCGTGCCACAGAGGGCAACGGACTTGGTCTGGCGCTGGTAAAGAGGATAGTTGACCTGGCAGACGGAAAGATCACTGTGGATAACCCCTTTGAGGGCGGTGTAGTATTCGTAGTCGAACTGCCTTATCAGATCGAGGATATGATGTAAATGGGTCGAAGAATAAAGCTCGGAAAAATAATATTTCTCACTCTGCTGACCGTTGTTGTCGGTGTGCTTGTGTACAGGTTCGTCGAGGGCAGGGGAGTGCGCAGGGGTATAAAAGGTCTGGGCGAGCCTGTGCAGACAGAAGCTGAGGGCTCTGCCAAGAAATTCGTTAACGGCTACGAAGCCGATATCACATTCAAGGCAGGATACGAGATCGAAGCGCTGGTAGTTCACACAAAGCGCTACGATTCAAAAATCAGCGGTGCGCTGGCACCCGTTGATCTGGCACTGGCTTGGGGCAAAACGGCTGAATATAACGACAGGATAGATTTCCACTGGTCGCAGTCTGGCAGATACTGTTCCTGGCACGTGGATGATATAGACGATCTGATGCCTGTTGGCGATGTTGAGAACGTCGAGTGCAGTGCATCGAACAACCATATTATCCCCGCTGATGAAAGCGTAAAACGTACAGTGCTGAAAATTCGCCGCGGCGACAGAGTGAAGCTGAAAGGCTACCTGGTAGACGTATATGCCGCTGACGGAAAGGGCAACACTTTCAAATGGAACAGCAGTACCACCCGAACGGACACAGGCGACGGCGCCTGCGAACTTATTTATGTCACCAAAGCTGAGATCATCAAATAAAAAATAAAGCGGAAAATGTCAGGATACAGCCCGACATTTTCCGCTGTTTTCGTTTATAACTTATTTCATTTCATCCTGCGCTTCTTTGGCAAGTTCTGATGCTTTCAGACGCTTCTTGTGCTTGCTTACTATGAAACCTATTATCAAAGGCAGTGATATCACCACCAGTGCTGACACAGCTATCATTATTGATATAGTACGCGGATGAGCACCGTGTCGCTGAAATGTCAGTGAATCGCCATTTGTGCTGAATCCGTAAGGCGTATCCATTGAGTAGGCTGTTTCCGAAGCCGAAGTCACACCAAGGATATTTCCCTCATCGTCGACATAAGCCGCCTTGAAATCACCGTAGTTTATGCTGAGGTCGATAAAATCGCAGGACTCGGTTTTAGTCGATGCCATTTTCAGCAGTTCTTCATCGGAGTATATGCAAAGAGCCAGGGCTTTTTTGTGGTGCAGTGAAAGGCTGATATATCCATCTTCGCTGTACTTTGCTATCTCGCTGTCGGCAGTTATACCTAAAGATGTACCGCCTTCTGCACCATCCTTACAGACCTCGGGAGACTGTGTGAAATCGGTGTAGCTTTCGTCATCGGTAGTCATTTTGATAAGTATATCCGTGTAGACTGTCCCCTCGGGAGCATCGGCATAGGTTATATGTGCAACAGCTGGGTCTTCGTGCTTTGCGGCAGATGCGGGAAGTGCTAGCGAAAATGCCATGACAGCCGCTGTAAAAATTGCAGAGAACTTTTTCATTATATCAATTCCTTTCGCGGAAACATAAGTTATTACAATACTGATTATACCATCCCGTGAACTTCAAGTCAACAAGGATAATGCGCTAATAACGTATATACTGCGCAATTTTCGGGCAATATAACATTGTAATATTCATATGACCAATATTAAGAAAATACTAAGGTTTACTGTAACCGAATTTTAATTGACATTTTGTCTGTAAAACGTTATAATAATAAAGTGAAATATTTTGTGAGAGCGCGATGCGCTAATCTTTGAAAGGAAGACAGGCAAATGCCCGAGAATAATCAGCATAGAAATAATTACTCCCGCCAGCCCATGCAGGGACAGGGCGGTCAGTACAGACAGAGCCAGCATAATAATATGCAGGGAAGACCCGACAGACAGGGCGCAAGACGTCCCTCGCCAAACAGACAGGGTGCGAGAAGATCAAGAAAACAGCAGGAAAATGATGCACAGATATCAGCAGCAGTAAAGGGTATCATCGCTATAATGCTGACATTGCTGATAGTTGTGGTAGTAATAATGCTTTTCTGGAAGAGCTTGTTTACAGGCGCAGAAAAGGGTCCTGTGGCTACAGGTACCATCACATCTACAGAATATCATGCCCCCGAGACCAAAACGGCTACCGAGCGTGAAGATAATAAAAAGTCCACCAAGAAGAAAACTTCCAAGAAGCGGGATGAAGACGAAGACGATGAGGATACACAGAAGATAACCTGTACAGGTGCGGTGCTCCTCCATCCTGAGCCTTCTTCAAGCTCCGCTACACTGGATACTATCCCCCAGGGCGTTGAAGTTACTTTCATACGCAACGAGAACAACTGGTTCTATGTTGAGTACAACGGTCAGGAGGGCTATGCGTGGGGCAACTACTTCACTGCTCCTGTAGGACTGAACTAAATAATACCAACACCCCGCGGACAGCCTGTGGGGTGTTTTTTGTTCCTTATGAATGTCAAAAAAGTGTGCCCCGCATACAGCAGAGCACACTTTTTGATCATTCTTCGGGCTCGGTATAGGACATATCCAGTTCGATGGTGCCTTTATATCTGGCTGATTCATACTGTATGTCATATTTTTCGCCAAGGTATTCTTCATCGTAATAGTATTCTTTTATTTTGAGATCACCCTCAAACTCCGTACATTCTATGGCACACATATAGAATTTGCTGCCGCCGCTGATGCCTAAAGTTTTGAATCCTTCTTTTGCATTTATCGAAATACCATGGCAAAGTCCTGATGTGTCTCCCGATGCTTCAGTTGCTATGATAAGTCTTGGCAGTATACCCTGCATATTGGCATTGATCATATAATAATAGAATGTAAGATCTCCGCTCTCCTGCTTGTGCATGGTATAACCTGCTATATTATCACCCGTTTTGTATCCCTCAAAAAGGCTGTCTTCAAGATCTTCTTCATGTATCATGCGCATATCTATCAGGGATTCTCTGTCAAATCCGCCGTTAGATCTGGATGTAGTGAATGTGTTGATCGAGAAATAGCTTATAGCTATCACCAGCAGTGCTGTTACTATGCTTACGCATATGATAGTCACCAGTACAAATACTATGGGCGGCATCATGGGCTTGCCTTTTCTTTTTTCTGCTATACTGCCCTCCGCAAGACGTCTGTTTATCTTTCTGCGGTAGCAGAACATATATATCAGCACTGTTATGCCCAGTACGATAGGTGCCGCAAGTATTACTGCAAAAATAGGTGTCATGATCGTTTGCTCCTTTCTTTTAAATTCCCAGGAATTCCTTGAATATATAATAGTATGTTCTTGTTACATCGACTTTGCTGCCATCGGTGAGGGTCAGCAGATATTTCTGTGAGATGGCAGGACGTATACTTTTTATATGGTGTACTGCCACGATAGCTGAATTGCTCACTCTTATGAATTCCTTGGGATCAAGTATCTCCTCCAGGCGGCGCAGACGTTCAGTAAGTTTGTACTCCGCACCTCCGCTGTAAGCTATTATGTCATGGGCAAAACTTTCTATATGTGTTATCTCCCTGACATCCAGCCTGAATATATCATCGCCCTGTCTGCCGATAAGGTATTTCACGCAGACATTGTTTTCGCTGAGAATTAGGTCGGCAGAGTCATCTATCTCGATACCCGCCGCAGACAGCTGTTTGTATATCTCGGTATATTTTTCCTCGCTCACAAGCAGCCTGACTTTCATTCTGCACCGCCTCCTTTTTTATTTGATAAGAGCGCTTATCTTGATTACATTATAACCGACCACAGACGAAAAAGCAATAGCTTCGGCATACCTTGCATATGTGGGCACACAGTTCGCATTTTTATCGCCACGGAATACTAGCTGTACGGGAATACCATGTCATTTTGCTGTGAATACAGAAGATGTCTTGTGTAAACTATACTACGTGTCAACGTTCTCATTGTGCAAATATACAAAAAGGCGACCTTGCTTTTGTCGGGATTGTTCATAACGGGGAAAATTGTAAACGAATCTGCCGTAACTCTTTACAACTATTTAAGAGTGTGATATAATTCCTCATACAGAAAAAGTAATTCAGATAGACCGATAAAGTTTGTCGGATCATCCGTCGTCGGATACGGATGATGTTATTCCTGAACGGAGGATATATAAGAGTATGAATATGAAAAGAAAGATAGCACTCGCAGCAGTTTGTTTCGTAATATCCCTTGCAAGCTGTACAAAGAGTTCGTTCATAGAAGAGAACAAAAAGAGCGCGGCAGCAAACGATGTTGATTTTATGATATCTACCGAGGGTGAGGATATCACTTCCGATATGATGACAACAGACGGACTTACAGTTTCAACTCGTGAGACCTTTGCTGTTATACCTGCGGAGGCTGAGAAGTCCTTCGACCGCGTTATAAAGTCTATAGATAAGAATTTCCCCAAGGCAGGAAAGGATGTCAAGAGATTCTACGGTTATCTCGGCGAACAGCAGATAGATGGCACTGATTGCTATGTATTTGAAGTGTTCGACAGCGAAGACGGCGACCGCGAGCTTGTAATGACAGCTGCAATAACCTCTGATAACAGCAGAGTATATGCTTTTAACGAGGAATCTGCAACATTCTGGCTGCTGGAGCAGTACAGCGACAGGGTAAAGGCTGATTACAGCTGGACAATGACCAAGGATGCTGATGAGGTAACTACCGACGAAGAATAATTCGTCGTATAATTACAGCTATATATTTATAATAGTATACCCCGCGAATGTGTGAGAGCTTCGCGGGGACTTTTTTGCGGAAAAAAGCAAAAGCTGTGTATACTGCCAAGGAAGAGAGCTTTGGAACAAGCGTCGCGCGGAAACAAACCTGCGCCCCCAACAAAACTTTAACGCGAATCAAAGCGCGCGGTCAAGCCTCGCGCCAGCAGGCTTGCGGAGAGCTCGAGAGGCAGAGCCTCTCGGTCAAGGTGCAAAAGTGATGTGGCAACAAAGCCATAAATAGCACAACAATCTTCCGACCAAATAGGCGCGGCAATATCAAAATCATGATCGTGAACAAACTAATGTCCACGATCTTTCTGTATGCGTGAGATATTGCCGCGCCTGAAATCGGACAGCGAAGCGAATCCGATTTCTCGACCCGAGGAACGAGGGTCGAAAGCTCGCAAACTATCGACCAAAGCAAAACCAATGATTATACCGACAAAACCCGTTTTTACGGGCGTGAGGACATCCATTTTAAACACTACAGAGTGCGGCACTCTTATCAATACATACTGCGGTGGAAAAGGTCGCCCCTTTCGGGGCGAGTCATCGGAAACGCTAACGCTGTCCGATGACGGCGCGGCAATAATTCTCCGCACATAGTTTGAGCGTGAACACAAGATTTGTCCACGCTCGATTTATTGATATTGCCGCGCCTTTTTTTGGGGTCGGGAGTTCGCTGCTCTCTTATAGTTCGCTATGCATTTTGGTTTTGTGCCTTGATGCGAGGGCTCTGCCCTCGCGCTCCAGCAAGCCTTTCGCGAAAGGCTTGAGCCAAAGCTCCCTTCGCGGCATAGTTTGTCTGGTGCGCAGGTTTGCCGCCGCGCAACGCTTGACCCAAAGCTCTCTTCCTTGGCTTCACCCCCCAAGATCGCTGCTTATCGCCCGTTTTCGTGTCAAATCTCCTATATGTGTATCCGTCTTAAATGGGAGATTTCGGTATTTACCACTATTGAAAATATAAACATTGTGTGATATAATGATTAAGTATGATTAATTTAGAGAGGTGTTGGTCCAAATGAAGCGGGAAGACCTGCTGGACTTCAATTTTGACTGGCGTGATGATGCAGTCTTCAAAAAAGCACTGAAAGAATCGGGCTTGTCAGAAAAGGAAAAACTCCGCCTGCGCGATGAACGTATGCGTCGGCTGGAACTGGAAGAACTGAAAGAAGAGTCGGGCGGCTACGACGATTACGACTACGATGATGACGATGAGGAAGTCATCAAAGAGGTATCTGCTGAGGAAACTGAAGAAGCATCCGATGAAGCAGAGAAAGAAGCTCCCGATGAAAAGTCCGACAGAGAAGAAAGAAAAAACAGAAAAGCGGAAAAGAAGCGCGAAAAGGAAAACAGCGTCATAGTCGCCATAAAAGGCGATTATCCAATTAGAAAAAAAGCTGTTGCACTGATGATGTGCATATTCATGGCTATACTGCCATATGTCACCTATCTGCACCCGCAGCCGCTGACTAAGCTGACACAAAAGTATTTTTCTTCCAATAC
Organism: Hominimerdicola alba; assembly: GCF_900112155.1. Classification (GTDB taxonomy): domain Bacteria; phylum Bacillota; class Clostridia; order Oscillospirales; family Ruminococcaceae; genus Hominimerdicola; species Hominimerdicola alba_D. The sequence continues at coordinate 81,532 of NZ_FOKQ01000011.1, forward strand.
TGGCAGTATAAACGACTGGTTCCTTTTCCAGAAAGAATTCTTTGTGGTCATCGCAGCTTTTATACTTATCGGCATATTCATCGTTGAGGAATTCTTCATTGAAAAGCAATGGAAAGATATCCCGCTTAGAAAAAAGGATATGAAACTCCCGCTGATACTTGTGGGCGTGTATGCCCTGCTGCTGATAGTATCGGGCATATGTTCAAAAAATCCCGAACTTGTGCTGATGGGCGTAGTCAAGCACTATGAGGGTCTGCTGGGCGTGCTTGGATATCTTATTATATTCCTGGCGGCGATAAACTATTTCTGCGATACAAAGTCCCTTGAATTTTTCAGCTGGGCGATGATATTGACTACCCTAGCCTGCTCCATATTCGGCGTGAGTGAATATTTAGGCTATCCCCTGCAGGAGAATGACTTTTTTGCACACTTTATCGCTCCTGCTGAAAAGTACGAGTATGCCAAAACGCTGACTTCTCAGAGCGAGAACGTGCATATCACTTTCTTCAACTCCAACTATCTGGGTTCTTTCTGCGGACTGATGTTCCCGCTGACAGCGGCACTCACTGTGGAAAGCATCAGATCTGTAATAAAGAGATGGAATGTAAGAATGTCACTCTTTGCAAGAATTGGACTTGTTGCAAAAATGATATTTGGTATTTTCGGTACGGCAGGCATAGCGGTTTGCGCCGTGCTTTCAAACTCCACCGGCGGACTTTACTCCGTTGCTGGCGGCGCTGCTATTCTCCTTATTATATATGTTATCTACTGGTTCAGAGGTAATATCTCAAGAGTATCGGCACTGATAACTTTCGTATGCATAGGTGCGGTATTGGCAGGCGGATTTATGTATATGATGAAGACCAACGATGATTTCCGCGCGCGCTTTGATAAAGTTGTCAACAACGGTTCGGCAAACAATACCACCGTCGAAGACTACAGAAAAAAGATGGCAAAGAAACACTATGTGCTGAAAGAGATAAAACAGGACGGTTCAAGCCTTGTGCTGGACGACTTCAGCGGAAACACCATAACTGTCAGCCGCAAGGGTGATGACGGATTAGAGTTTCTTGATACCGAGGGAAACATTCTTAAAGCAAGCGTTAACAAGGATAAATTCTTCTGCTTCAAGGATGAAAGATACAAGAACTGCAAGTTCAAGTACACATCGGAATCAAAATTGCTGATCGATCTCGGATACTCCAAGAACCTGATATTCAAATACGAGGACGATAAATTCAAGCCCTTTGTACACGGCCTGTATACACAGGATACCATCAACAGCTACAAGGGTCCCGAGTTTTTCAAGAAAGATCTCAGCGCATTATCAGGCAGATTCTTCATCTGGGGCGCGACTATATCCATACTTGATGACTGCCTGCTTATCGGCAAGGGCAGCGGCAGCTTCGTAACGGTATTCCCCCAGTACGATTATGCCAGCCTGCTGGAAGTATACGAGACTCCCGGAATGGTGGTGAACAAGCCCCATAACTGGTATCTGGGCGTTGCAGTGGATTCCGGAATGGTATCGCTGATGGTACTGCTGACACTGCTGGGCGCGTTCCTTGTAAAGGGCTTCAAGACAGTTATACTTGACCCCGTTGATGACAGGTTCAAGCATCTGAGGATAGGTACTTATGTATCCGTCATCGCATTTATGGTGGTGGGCATAGTAAATGACAGCTATGTCTGCGTGAGCCCGGTGTTCTGGTTCATATTCGGTGTGGGCTGGTACGCGGTATCGCGCAATAAGGTCGTTGAAACAGATTAAATATAACAGGCACTTCTGCATCGGGAGTGCCTTTGTATTTATATAAGGAATAAGCCGCACGACCGAAAGCGCAGGACTTCATTTTTTATTCATCTGAGCAGATCACAGCCTGGGAGATATTGAAAACTTCCGTTAATAAAGTAAAGCATTGAAGTATACAATTCGGCGAAAACGATTGAAAACAGTTGACAATACTTATGTAATGTGCAACAATGGCTATAAAATAATGCAAATCGGGATAAGATTAATAGTTAAAATATGTAGCATTTGTGAAAGGTGACAAAACTAAGATTTCTTGAAAAAAACTTCAAAAAACCTATTGACAAATCGAAGATCATGAGTTATAATATAGACACAGTAAGGGAAACGAAAACAACATGAAGCTTCAAACGATCGATCGATGCAAATGTTTCGTTGACCTGAAACATTAATTTCGGCAGTATCCGCAAAATGCGGTACTAAAATATTTAATAATTTAATTATGGAGGGATTTTTTTATGAAAAATTCAAACAAAAAGGGCTTCACTCTGGTTGAGCTGGTAGTAGTTATTGCGATCATCGGCGTGCTCGCAGCAATCCTCGTTCCTAGCATGATGGGTTATGTTAAGAAGTCCAGACTGAAGACCGCTAATGGTAACGCAAAGACCGCTTACAACGCAGTTGCTGAGTACCTGGCTGACCTCGAGACTCAGGGTCTGATCGGTGATGCTGATGTAGACGAGGCTAAGAGCGTTGCAGAGGCTGAGCTTTCTACAAACGGCAAGGGCTCCGGCGAAGTATTTGTAGCATTCGAAGATATGGAAGCAGCTAATCCTAAGTTTGGTTGCCAGTGGAGAAGAGGCGGCAGCGATGAGATCGTTGGTCAGTATCCTAACGCAGCTCAGAAGGTTGCTGATTGTCCTGCATGGGGCACAATCGATATGTCCAACGACTAATAGCTAACTTATAAAGCGCTATTAAATCAAATCGATAATTTATCGGCGGTCATTATGACCGCCGATTTTTTTGTACGTTTGCACATAAAATATTTCATATAAAATATATTGACAAATAAAAATATTTGTTGTATACTATTGTAAATTGGGAATGATATATCCGCATATTTGGGGGCGCGGATATCAGTGTCATTTTACGGAGGGAAAACTATGAAAACTAATAAGAAAGGTTTTACACTTGTCGAACTGGTCGTAGTAATTACGATCATCGGTATCCTTGCAGCGATCCTTGTACCGACTTTGATGGGCTATATCAAAAAGTCCAGACTGCGTACTGCAAACGCAAGTGCAAAAGTAGCGTACAACGTCTTCACAGGAACTATTGGTAAGTATTTATGCGATGAGAATGATACTGAAATCAGTAGAATTGCAAAAAAAATCGAAGAAAAAGGACTGGAGATCGACTGCCGCGGAAGTACTCCTGCTCCTGATATCGAGTTTACCCGTGTTATCTATGATTCTATCACAACAAACGGCGAGGGTTCGGGCATAATGTATATCGGAAAGTTTGATAATCCCAGGAACAGAGACGGGGAAGATAAGTCATACTTTGTTCAATGGATAGTTTCTCCCGGCGATGAGATGGTTGGACAGTATCCCGACCCTGCTTATGAGGTGAGTGATGTTCCTGAATACATGACTTTCAAGCCTGCATCATAATTCATAATATCTGTAAGCCGAGGAATAACTCCTCGGCTTTTTACTTGGTATATATTGTTTTGATTCAGACAAGATGTTCTCAGATAAAAAATTCATATAAAAATGATAATGTTTTCTGCCGAAATCTCAAAAAACTATTGACTTTTCACCTAAAAAGTTATATAATATGTAAGTGAATGTGCTTATGTAATAGTTAAAGATATTAATGATTTCCCGAGAGCCGCTGATACATGAGCTTTTTCGGCAGGTGCAGCATATTAGGGAAGATTTAAGTCATTTGCTATAAGCATAGTAATTTTGATAGGAGGACTTTTAGTGCGAAAGATCACAAAACCTGTCTTTTTCATCGTACTGTTCCTCATACTCGGTTTTGCTTACCTGACATACGCCGGTATACACTATTATTACGGCGATATCAGACACAGCTACATCAAGGGCGTTGACGAGATACGCTGGGGTATCGATATCCAGGGCGGCGTTAATGCTACCTTTGAGCCTGAGTTGAATAATGAGGATCAAGAAACAACCACCGACGAAATGGACGCAGTAACGGAAAAGGAAATAACAAAGGACGATATGGATGCAGCAAAGGCTACTATCGAGCAGAGACTCGTAAGCCTGAATATCACTGACAGTGAGGTATACGCTGATTATACCAAGCATCGTATAATGGTGTCCTTCCCCTGGCAGTCGGGCGAGGATAATTTTGATCCTTCCGAGGCTATTTCTGAGCTCGGCGATACTGCTCAGCTCGTGTTTGCAAAGGGCACAGAACAGCCTGCAAGCCTTGAAGATGAAAACGTTGTACTCACAGGTAATGACGTTAAGCACGCTGAGGCAACACAGTATCAGGATCAGAACACAGGTGAGATCTCCTGGGTAGTATCCCTTGAACTCAAAAAAGAGGGTGCCGATGCTTTTGCAGCTGCTACTACCGAACTGGCTGGCAACGGTCAGATCTCTATCTGGATGGACGATGATAATATATCTGCTCCTAGTGTAAATGAGCCTATCACCGACGGCAAATGTCAGATCTCGGGTAACTTTACCTATGAGTCTGCTAAGGCGCTGGCTGATAAGATCAATGCAGGTGCGCTCCCCTTCAACCTTCGGTCTACAAGCACCAACATAATCTCGGCTACACTGGGTGAGGGCGCAAAGAAAGCTATGGCTATCGCAGGCGTTATCGCATTCATTATGGTAGCTATCTATATGATAATCGTTTACAGACTTCCCGGATTTGTTGCAGCTATCGCTCTGCTGGGACAGGCTGCAGGCTCTCTTGCCTGCATAAGCGGCTTCTTTCCCAATCTGGACAGCTTCACGCTGACTATACCCGGTATCGCAGGTATCATACTGGCTATCGGTATGGGCGTTGATGCCAACGTTATCGTATCTGAGCGTATCAAGGAAGAACTCAATAACGGCAAGACCCTTAACGGCGCTATCGAACTTGGTTATAAGCGTGCGTGGGCTGCCGTATTCGACGGCAATATCACCGTTGTATTCGTAGCAGTTATACTCATGGGTGCTTTCGGTCCTACCGACAGCGTATTCGGCACACTGCTGAAGCCTCTGTTCATGGCATTCGGTGCATCTACCGCGGGTACTATCTACTCCCTCGGCTACACCCTGCTGGTAGGTATCGTACTGAACTTCTTCTTCGGTATTTTCTGTTCAAGACTGATGCTTTCTTCACTTTCCAAGTTCAAGGCATTCAAGAAGCGTAAGCTGTATGGAGGTGTTGAGAAGAATGACTAACGAAAAGAAAAATCTCGACGTTGTAGGACACCGCAAGATATTCTACTGCATCTCCTGCACCCTTATCGCACTGTTTATCGTGCTGACTTTCGTACTGGGACTGAACGTGGATATCATGTTCAAGGGCGGTACTATAATGACTTACACCTACACAGGTGAGCTCAACACTGATGAGGTCAAGGACGTTGTCTCTGAGGTACTGGATCAGACATCCACCGTTACCAAGGGTGAGAACGCTGCTAGCAAGCAGACTACTGTAAAGATACAGCTGTCCTCCACAGGCGGCATCAACGAAGTTAAGCAGAACGAACTCCAGGAAGCTCTGGAAGAAAAGTTCGCTGATAACGAGCTGGCTCTCTTTGAATCCAGTGACGTTAATGCTTCCAACGGTATGGACTTCTTCTTCAAGTGTCTGGTAGCTGTAATATTTGCAGCTATCGTTACCATCATCTACATCGGTTTCCGTTTCAAGAAGATCGGCGGTATCTCCGCAGGTATATTCTCCGTTGTAGCACTGCTCCACGACCTCTGCATGGTTTACGGCTGCTTCGTTATATGCAGATTTGATATCAACGCGAACTTCATGGCAGTTCTGCTGACTATCCTCGGCTACTCCATCAACGCGACTATCATAATCTACGACCGTATCCGTGAGAACCAGAATCTCAAGGGCAGCAAGATCGAACTGGAAGATCTGGTAAACCTTTCCGTTACCCAGACTCTGGGACGTTCGATACACACCACTGTTACTACCGTTATGGCGATGTCCGTTGTATGCATCGTCTGCACAATATTCGGTGTAAAGTCCATAATCAGCTTTGCATTCCCTCTGATCATCGGTATGCTGGCAGGTGTGTACTCTTCTAACTGCATCGCTCCTACACTGTGGGTAATGTGGAGAAGACACGCTGAAAAGAACCCCAAGAAATCAAAAGGCAAGACTGCAAAGCAGTCAGGCAGAAGATGATCTTAAACAGCAAAATCAGCCATAGCAGAAATGCTATGGCTTTTTTGTTGACACGGTGTACGCTCTGTGCTATAATTTACATCAAACATGGGGTCTTTATTTACAGGACACATCTGTCGTGGTCGTACGTCAGAAAATATGATATCATTGTATGCAGAAAGGAGGTCAATTATGGATCAGGTAAAGATCGGGGCATTTCTAAAACAGATTAGGAATGAGAAAGGTTTATCGCAGGAAAAACTGGCTGAGGTCTTTGGTGTTTCGTCAAGGTCTGTTTCCAGATGGGAAAACGGAAGGACAATGCCCGACATAAGCATTATGATCGAACTGGCTGACTATTACGGTATTGATATCCGTGAAGTGCTGGACGGAGAAAGGAAGAGTGAGAACATGAACGAGGATATGAAAGAGACCATGACAATGGTGGCTGATTACACCGACAAGCAGAAAAAGCAGGCTATACTGAGAGGTATGATCCTATTCGGCTTGGAGATGCTGTGCTGCGGATACACAGTGGCTATACTGATAATGATGGGATGCGGATTAAAGCTTCCTGTATGGCTGATAACGGTGCCTTTGTTACTGACGGCTGTATTTGCCTTTATGGTTGTACTGAACGCTAAAGAACACGTCCGCAGGATACAGCGGGATAATTTTAAAAACGGTTGATATTGGAGGACGAAAATTCATCTTCTTAGTTGTTTGCTATTTACTTTTGCCCCGGGATATGATATAATATTCTTGTCTAAATTATTTCTATTTTGTTTTGGAGTCGGTAATAATGTTGGGAAAATTCGTGAATAAAGCTCTGGCTTTTCTGACTGCGGTGGCTATTTCGATTACGTGGGCAGCATCTGCAAACATTTCGGTAAGGTCATATGCATACAACTATGAAAATATAACAGGCGCAACGAACGTCACGGGGTTCAGAAATATCAAATACAAAAAGGTCATCACTATCAATGCGACGGACAAATTCGGGGCTGACAGGACGGGAAAGAAAAAAACGTCCTCACAGCTGCAAAAGGCGCTGAATTATGCCCGTGACAATGCAAGCGACAGCGTTCAGGTGAAAGTTGTGATACCTGCGGGTAATTACCTTGTTGACAAGACGCTTTATGTCTATTCAAACACATACATAAGCATGAAAGGCGCTGTGCTGAAAAAAGCCTCGCCGACAGGGGGCTGTATACTGAGGAATGCGCAGCCGAAAAAGCTGGGCGGCTACAACGATGCACGCAACATTATCATCGAGGGCGGATGCTTTGACGGCAACATTGGTAAGGATTATCAGAATTTCTGTAATGTTCGCCTGGGGCATTTGAATAATCTTATGCTGAAAAGCGTGTCATTCAAAAGCAACCTGAATGCCCATCATATTGAACTGGGCGGAGTTAAGGGCGTGACCATCACAGGCTGTGATTTTTCCGATTACCGCGGCAGCTATGTAAAGGAAGCCATGCAGTTCGATATAATGAACAACGCCAATGTATTCAGCGGATTTGAGCCTTTTGATGATACAACCTGTGAAAACGTGATGATACGCGGCAACAGCTTCCGCAATGTTATGCGCGGCATAGGTTCACATTCGGCGACGCTGGGAAAGTACTACAAGGATTTCGTCATCGAGAACAACACTTTCACAAATATCACCGACTGCGCTATACTTATGCAGAGCTACAAGAATATCACCGTCAACGGAAACACCATGAACAATGTGGGCAGCGGTATAATCGTCAGGAATATGTCGCCCTCGGAAAGCAACGCGGGATACTATTCGCCTGTGGATGACAGCAATATCGGCAGTTCTCTCAACAACGACCTGAATACCGTCATAAAGAACAACGTCATCAGCGCAAGGGTTACAAGCACAAGACCTTCCCCTGTGGGTATACAGCTTTTCGGAAAGCTTATTGAAACAGGCAGAGGAACGGACTTCGACTATCAGGTTGAGGGCGTGCGCATAACTAACAACACCATGAAAATACCTGGTACCTGCATCGAGATGAACGATGTTACAGGCATCAAGGTGGATTCAAACAAGCTTTCCTACACAGGGTCATCGGGGAGCGATTTTGATCTTATAAATGTGCAGGATTCCTCTGAAACTCTGTTTTCGGGCAATACAACGGTGAATCCTGCGGACGGCAGCTTTTCTGTCAGCGGCGGCAGGGTCTATCTGCAGGATATGACCCTTTCAAACAAGTCCGACGGCTGCTGCGGTGTAAGGTCGGGAAAGAACGGCTCTGTTTTTGGCTGGGATCTTACTGTACACTCGGCGGGTGCGGCTTCAAGCACCATATTCGCTGAAAAAGGCAGCGGGAATATGGTAATAAGCGGCGGCAGCTACAGTTCGGGGGGAGATGATTCTCCTGCGGCGGAATCGGATTCCGTTATCGCCATCAGCGAAGCATCGCTGAAAGGCGGAAAGTCCGAGGCTGTGAGGGTGGCAAATCCGGGTATGATGTATATCTACAACTGTCAGCTCTCCACCGATGTAACAAACAGCGAGGACGGTCTCACGGCGGCGGCTGTGCTTTACGGCAACAGCCCCTACGGTGCGGAAGACAAGCTCTCGCGGCTGTATGTTGAGGACGGGAGCATAGCTTCTCACGGTGATGTGATATTCACTACCAACTGCAAAAGCGAGATAATACTCAACGGCACAAAGCTTTCCACTGACCGCGGCGGATATCTGCTGAAATGCGTATCCGACCCTACCCGCTGGGGCTGGGGACGAAATGACTGCGGCGGCGCTGTGTGCAGTCTGACACTTATCGGGCAGGAGCTTTACGGACAAATGCTCTGCGACAGCCTCAGCACGCTGGATATACTTATCTCAAAGAACTCGGTATACAGGGGCACTCCCGAGAGTGCATCTGCGGGAGTTTTATGCGGTGACAGAGGAGATATATCCGTGAGCGTAGATGAAAGTTCATCTTGGGTGATAGATCGGGACTGCACCGTCAGCGAACTTCATACGGCGGGGCAGATAAAGGACATATACGATCTTCAGGCGAAGATAACCGATGCTGAGGGAAATATCCTGCGTGATGGTGACAGCCCTTTCACCGTGATTGTTACGGGGGCGTACAGCGAAACTCCCGAGATTCACGATATCGGCAGCAGCTACAGCTTTGAAGATTTCTGTATGAGCCGCACGGATATCGACCCTGCCATGCTGGACGATGTAGAGGACACCCCCGAGGTTTACAAGCGCGGCGATGTCAACGGCAACGGACGTGTCGAGATAGGCGATGTTGTAATGCTGGCGAGCTTTATAAAGCAGAAAAGGTTTTTCCCCGACCCCGGCACCGAGCATCGTGCAGATGTGAACAACGACGGTCTTGTAAACACCAAGGATATGCTGCTGGTGGCGGCGGCGGTAAAGGGTCTGAGACCGCTGTGATATTATTAGAATAGTATAAGGCACTTCTGACGATGAATGAACGTCAGAGTGCCTTTTTATATTTATGGTTATCACGCGGATACACATGACGTTTACTATAACAGCGATAAAAAAATAATGAGAGTATGGCGGTTATCTTTTCCCCCGCCGCAGGCGGGGGAAAAGATAACGTCAAAATAATATATCCATGTCGATACGGGATTTTAAGCGGGGTGCTAAAGGGATAGTCATATTTTTGATTTTAAATGTATCGATGCATAAATTTTCTTTTTCCGTCCACAATACTGTCAAAGGGCTTCGCAGACCGACGGCGGGGCTGAAATTTGATGTTCGGAGAAAGGAAAACTATGGGTAATTTTCTTACAGATTCAAAGCTTGGCAAAAGGCTGGGCACAAAAGGTGTATGCATAACCCTTGGGGCTTGTATGATAGCGCTTGCAGGGGCAGGTGCTGCGGCTTACAACAAAGCAGTTGAGGAACTTAACAGCACTATCGTGACAGATGTTCCGCGTGCCGCCGAACAGGCGGACAACAAGACATCGGGTGTACAGAAGCCTGCGGACGGCTCGGCTGATAAAAAGGAAAGTTCATCAAAGGGGACAGATGACACTTCGTCCATGATATCCGACGATATCAAAACTCAGCCCAATGTTATGCCTGTGAACGGCGATATTTTAAATCCGTTTTCGGATGGCGAGCTGGTAAAAGACGAAACTCTCGGGGTATGGCGCACCCATGACGGAGTGGATATCAAGGCTGATGTGGGTACTCCTGTAAAAGCCATGAACAAGGGCACGGTAGTTGAGGTAAAGGAAGATCCTCTGTGGGGCAACGGCATTGTCATCGACCACGGCAGCGGCGTGACGGGCTATTATTACAGCCTTTCAAAGGCGATGAACGTAGTCGAGGGCGACCGCGTGAATGCGGGACAGGTGATAGGCGCAGTAGGCGACACCGCCGAATGTGAAGCCGCAGAACTTTCCCACCTGCACTTCGCCCTGAAACAGAACGGCAGCTGGATAGACCCAATTGACTTTATCGGCATAAAGTATAACAAGTAGTGATCCCTCTATAAAGACCCGACCGTCGAAATAAGATCGGCGGTCGGGGGTTTTGCTATTTATGGAAATGCATATATCATGGCTACGTAGAGTTATGGAATGAAAAAGCTCCCATTGGAACTGGAGCTTTTGATATCAAAGAACTATCTTGTCCAGGACTTCTCCCACCTTGTCGTGGAGTACCAGTTCGCACATTTCGTCCATGGGGGTGGGGTCGCGGTTTATCAGCACCAGGTGCTTGCCGCGGAAATATCTTACCATTCCTGCCGCAGGGTAGACTGTCAGAGAAGTGCCCGCGATGATAAGGCAGTCGGCGCGGGAGATGCTTTCGACAGCACCCTCTACGGTATCATTGTCAAGACCCTCTTCGTAGAGTACTACATCGGGCTTGATAGTGCCGCCGCAGGTGCATTTGGGCACGCCTGTGCCATTGAGGATATCCGCCACGGCATAGGGCTTATGGCACTTCATGCAGTAATTTCTCAGCACTGAGCCGTGAAGCTCGTAAACATTCTTACTGCCTGCCGCCTGGTGAAGTCCGTCGATATTCTGGGTGACTATGGCTGTCAGCTTGCCTGCTTTTTCCATCTCGGCAAGTTTCAGATGAGCTTTGTTGGGCTTCGCCGTAAGGCACAGCATTTTGTCGCGGTAGAATTTGTAGAAATCCTCGGTCTTGTTCATGAAAAACGTGTGGCTGAGGATAGTTTCGGGAGGATAGTCATACTTCTGATTGTATAGACCATCCACGGAACGGAAATCGGGGATACCGCTCTCGGTGGATACTCCTGCACCTCCGAAAAATACTACGCGCTTTGAATCGTTGATTATTTCCTGCAATGTCATGGTGATACCTCCTTCTGGTTCAGAATGTATTTTATGATTTGTCGAGGCTTTGTCAGCCTGCGATCATTTCTTTTAGAAATTCATTTCCGTCAGCATCGACGAAACGGAAAGTGAACGTAACATCTTCGTGGAGAGAATATGTGTGGTAAATTGAAGCGGCTTGCTCGATCACTGCTGTTATCTCTTTATCCGCGCTTTTTTCAAAATCTTCCTTGCTTTTTACGTGGATTGTGAAATCGGTGAAGTCATCGTTATAGGTGATATCTGTAACTGTTGTATAGGCATCAAGACCGTTAGCGATGAGATCATCAAGAGTTTCTTTGCTGGAATTTATGTTATTTTGAGCCACAGTATTGAAATAATCTTCATCAAAGGTAAGGTAGGTCATATCGGAGTTTTCTTCGCTTTTTACCTCTTCCTTTTTGACGATGTGGTGGTCGGAGTAATTGGCTTCTTCGTTTGTTATGCCGTTTGAGGGTATAGCTACCGTAATTGTTCCGTCATCGTTTTGGACAACTGCAACTTCGCCCTCGGGGTCATCAAAGACGTAGCTTTTGCCGTCATCGGGATCGGTGGCGGGCTTTGATGTAGTCTTTTCGGGCCTTTTTTCAGCCTTTGATTCGGCAGGAGTTTTGCTTTCGGTGGAACTATCGCTGTCTTCGGTGACGGCTTCGGAGCTTTCTTCTTCGGTGGTGGAAGTGTCTTCCGGTTCCCGGAAATATTCAGGCTTGCTTTCGGTATTTGCCTTTGAACTTGTGGGCTCTTTATATTTGTGTGCGTCTTTGTCGCCGCAGGCAGAAAGACCGAAAGCCAGCATTACAGCGACTGCAAGTATATATGTCTTTTTCATGGTATGTCTCCTTGTCATTCTGTTATCTCGATGAGGTTTCCCTCAAACCCGATGATGCAGCTTTCGTAGTAGCCGTCACCTGTAACTCGGGGCGGGCTTTGAAGTCTGAAGCCGTCATCGGTGATGCATTTTGTCAGTTCATCGACTTTTTCTCTGCTGCCCGCACTGAATGCGATGTGCGCGTAGCCCATTCGGGATACCCTGTTATCGTCCTCAAAGAGGTTGGGCTTGTTCATTATCTCAAGCCGTGAGCCTTCATCAAAGCTGAGAAAGTAGGAGGAAAATCCTGTGCTGGGGTTGCGGTAGATATCGCCGCTTTTAGCGTTCAGATACTTGGTGAAAAAGTCTTTTGCGCCCTCAAGGTCATTGACGTAGAGGGCTGTATGTTCTATTTTCATGATTTTGCTGCCTGTTTTTCAAAGCACATCACTACTTCTTCATCGCGGGGTTCTTCAATCTCCTTTTTCAGGCAGAGGTATACTACCACGATGTTGACTATCTCGATAAGCAGCAGGAATCTTCTGTCCATAGAGCCTTTGCCGAAAAGATAGCCCGAGAGCGCCTGTACTGAGCAGTACTGGGATGTGAATATCAGCCACAGTCTGCTTCTGTAGCAGAATGCGAAGATAACGAACATAACTTCGGAAAGATAGAAATATCTCTCGTGCATATGTGGCAGCACAAAGGGCACTACGAATGAGGATATCATGGCAAGTGCCACCATTGTATTGTTTGTGAGTTTCAGTTCCTTTTTGGTGATGTAGTAGTACATTACGGTGACAACGCAGGCACCTGCAAAGAATATGCCCGCAGGTCCCAGAAGTTCGTTTTCAACTTCTTCCCAGAGTGTCCAGAGGTTGGGCAGGGACATACAGAGGTCTTCGTACTGACCCGACTGACGGAAGTATACTGTCAGCAGACGGATAAAATCTCCGCCGACGATAGTTGCAGGGATTATGCTTATAACGTATACAGCGGGTATCCACAGCAGGTTCAGGGGACGTATCTTCTTTTTGAAAAGGGCTATGCCTATGAAAGGTGCGAAGAATATCGCCTGAAGCTTGAATGCAAAGCTTATGCCGAACATTATCATGGCTACGTTATCCTTGCCTTTCATCATATAGTAAAGGCACATTACAAGGAAGCAGGAGTAGATGACATCGCACTGACCCCATGTTGCGGAGTTGAGTACCACTGTCGGCAGACAGAATACTGCGGTGAATGCTATTACGGGGAGATGGGGGTTCTTGCTTTTCTTGTCAGCAAGTTCGACTATCCACATGGCGTATATGGCTGTGATGAAGTCGAATACTATCGAAAGTATTTTAAGTCCCAGCTGGGCTGAGATATCTTTGAAGTAGGTGAGTAACGCTATGTAGTAGTAATATAACGGCGTGTAGTCGCCCACATCGTCACCCACTGCCTTGAATCCGCCGTTTTCGGCAAAATAGTTGTACCATCTTTCAAGGTAAAGCCACATATCTCTTGAAGTGTGGGGCAGAAGTTTATGTCTCATAAACATTCCGCACACGCACACGATCATGATGTAGATCAGTTTTGCGATATTATCAAAATCCCAGCCTTCCAGAAATTTGGGCTTTGACGCAGTTTTTTTGTTTTCGCTCATTAAATTGCCTCCAGTTATTGATTCATACATACAGTAAACGACATAAATTTCCAGCCTAGTTCCTTCTTTGGTGGGTGAAAATTTAGATGTCGTTTACTATAATATATTTTACCTTATTAATAAACTTTTGTCAATAGCGTGGGAATGCATAAAATCAAAGCTGCGTTTTGTCAAAACCGATCATGTGAATGCTCCATTGTTATTCAATTGTCAAGATGCTGATGGTACCCTGTGCAGTATAACACGCCGCTTCATATACCGTGGTCATAGTCAGCGACTGCCTGTCATCGTGCGCACATGGGGTGGATATATATTAACGGCTTACCCTTTTGTGGGACAGCCGGGATAGTCTTTTTACTATCAGGTGTTTTTGGGGAAAAGTTGTACGTTTTTGTACAACTCTTGCAGAAATATGTCGGGGTTAAATATAAAAACATATGTTTGCATAGAGAGTGAGGTGTGGGTATAGATAATATGACCGTAAAAAAGTGTGTGGAACTGCCAAGGAGACAAAGCGCGCGGTCAAGCCTCGCGCCAGCAGGCTTGCGGGAGTTTGAGGGCAGAGCCCTCAACTCAAGGCGCAAAAGCGACGTGGCAACAAAGTCATAAATAGCACAACAATCTTTCGACCAAATAGGCGCGGCAATAACAAAATAAAGAGCGTGGACAATACAACCGTCCACGCTCTTTCTATGTCCGTAAAAATATTGCCGCGCCCGCCGTCAAACAGCGATAGCGTCTTTGACGGCTCGACCCGAGGAACGAGGGGCGACACCGCGCAAACTACCGTTCAAAGCACCCCAACGCCTATCCAACCAACCTCAAAGACCTATACCAATAAAAAAGCCACAGCATTTCCGTCTTTCATCCGGAAATACCGTGGCTCAAAACTTCTATAATATGTACCGACTTGCTATCAGTCCATAGTAACTATCTCTTTGTAGAACTCAGCATAATCCTTTCTGTCATCCTTGGTGAAAGCGATAGCAGTTCTGGGGTGCTGGTTCAGCAGACCTGTCATGAGGTACTGGAGATCGTAGCCCCATACAATGCCCTGCTCGCGGAGCTTTGTCATGTGCTCGTCAATGAACTTGATAACAGGGAATACATTGTACTTGGGATTCTTCAGGAAACCAAGCAGAAGCTCCATAGCGCAGTTGCCTGCACCTCTGCCCATTGAGGAGTATGTAGCATCCAGCCAGTCAACACCGTCACCAACAGCCTCAATAGTGTTAGCAAAAGCAAGCTGCTGATTGTTGTGTGCGTGGATACCTACCTTCTTGCCGTACTTCTCAGCAAGCTCAACATATACCGCAGCAAGTCTCTGCATCTGCTCAGGGTACATAGCACCGAAGCTGTCAACGATGTATATTACATCAACAGGGCTCTTACCCAGTATATCCAGCGCTGCACGGAGATCGCCCTCCTGTGCTGTGGATATAGCCATGATATTGCAGCTTACCTCGTAGCCCTTGCTCTTGGCATTCTCTATCATATCAACAGCTGTGGGTATCTGGTTGAGGTATGTAGCAACTCTGATAAGGTCGATAACACTGTCATTTCTGTCAATGATATCTTCCTTGTAGTTGCATCTGCCAACGTCAGCCATAACAGCTATCTTCAGGTCGGTGTCGTTGTCGCCAACAACAGCTCTTAGGTCGTCCTCATCGCAGAACTTCCACTTGCCGAACTTGGACTTATCGAACATTTCCTTGTCGCCCTTGTAGCCGAACTCCATATAATCAACGCCTGCCTTGATGTTTGCAAGGTACAGGTCGTGAACGAACTTATCGGTGAAGAAGAAGTCATTTACCAGACCGCCGTCACGCAGTGTTGCGTCTACCACCTTTATACTGTCTCTGTAATTCATCAGATTGGATATCTCTTTCATATCATACATCTCCCATTTAATAATTCGCTTTATAGCTTTATGCAGTCTAAGCTTTAAATCACTAAAGCAAAGTATATCACACTTGGCTTGAAAATGCAAGTGCTAATCCAATATTTTATATATAGTTCACACATTTTTGTATGTTTTACAAACTCCACCTTCGTTTCAGATGTGCTGATTTGTAAATTTGTGCCAACTTGTTTGATGAACTGTCTTTGCGTGTCGAAATGCTCGGTTTTAAAAACGCTCTATAAATCCGACTTTTTGCGTTTTGGATTTTCGCGGCAGCAAAACAGACTAAGCCTCGGAGCGAAGCTCGTGGTTTATGCGACTGCGTCGGCATATGCCTCGTGCCGGCAGGCTTGAGCCAAAGCTCCCCACCTCTTTGGCAGTACCCGAGAGGCTGCTATGTGGCGTTTTGTTCCGTGTGGGACAATTTTAAACCTAATATTCATAAAATAATCAGGAGCACAGAACTGTCATCTTGCACGAAAACACGATTCATAAGCGTGTTTTTGATGCTGCAGTTTCCAAAAATATCCGATTTGGGTATTGACATTTTAGCTTTGTTGTGATATTATAGTATAAGAGAATTTGAAAATATCTTAGATTCGATAAAAGGTTTTCCAAAAGGCGGGCGATTTTTAATGACAGATTTTTACTATCCTGTGCTGGGCGACGAGGTTTCTCTTCCGCTGTTCGTACTGGGCGCGGGCGCTAGGGACAGAGAGTGGCATTTTATAAGAGAGGACGGTTATCCCGGGTATCAGATAATCTACTGTACCAGAGGTTCGGGCGTTCTCAAAATTGCTGACGGCGAGTTCCCTGTAAAAGCGGGAGACGCTATGTATCTTCCCCCTAATGTACCTCACGAGTATTATCCTGTCGAGGACATCTGGGAGACACACTGGATAGCATTTTCGGGCAGAGATGCGCAGTACACTCTTGAGCACATAAAGCTTGAAAAGGCGAAGGTCGTACACATCAGCGACCTTAGCGGAGTTGAGGCTATATTCAAGAAGATACTTTATCTGCTGAAGACCAACTATTATTATGCGGGTCACGAGTGTTCGATGCACCTGTACCAGTTCCTGATCGAGCTGCACAGGGTAACTAATATGCAGAACGGCGGTCAGGACAGCACCAAGCTGAATCAGCTGAAGCCTGTTATCAACTATATCGATACCAACTTCTATAAGGAGCTGACACTGGTGGAGCTGGCTGATCTTATCGATCTTTCACCCCAGTATCTTTGCAGGCTTTTCAAGGAATGCCTGAATCTTCGTCCTTTTGAGTATCTGGCAAGGAAGCGTATACAGCAGGCTAAGATCTTCCTGCTGGAGGACAAGCTGAACATCAACGAGATAGCTACTAAGGTAGGATACAACGATTGCAGTTATTTCTGCGCGGTATTCAAGAAGCATGAGATGCTTTCTCCTGCTGAGTTCCGTTCTCTGCACAAAAAGGCTGGAAAGTAAGGCTTTTTTGTTGGCAGGGTTCGGCAAACAAATCAAATAATAAATTGCGGGCGGTCACATATTTCAGTGCATGAGATTTAGTGACCTGCCCGTTCTTTGTGTCCGTATATGACCGCTTTTAGAGGACGGATGATCCCGATATTTGGGGCGAAGCATATTGGTTAGTGATACGGTGACATGAGAAAGGCAATTCTGTTCATAAAACGTTTACAAATATTTTTTGGTGATGTGTCAGTTTTTGCGTTATGGCTCCGACTTGGTAGATGAAACGTTTCAAAGCGAGGTTTTTTGATATGACCGAAAAAGAATTGCTTGCCCTGCTGTCTGCTGATCCGCGACGGGGTCTTGAACAGGCGGTGCGGCAATATACTCCATATGTAATGAAAATAGTGCGGACAAAGCTTAGCGGGATATGCACCGAAGAAGATCTTGAAGAGACTGTAAGTGATGTATTTATGATGTTTTACAGATATATCACGCAGAACAAAAAAGAGATCAGATCGGTAAAAGCATTGCTGGCTGTGATGTCAAGGCGCAGGTGTGCGGATGTATATGAAAAATCGCTGAAGCACAAGGACGATATCCCGATAGATGAACTGGCGGAACTTCCCGCAGATGAACAGTGGGATAATGACCGCCGTCAGCTGAACGAGGCACTGCACAAGCTTGGTCAGCCTGATGAGGAGATATTTATACGCAAATACTTTTTCGGACAGAACAGCCGCTCGATAGCAGATGAAATGGGAATGAGACACAATACTATAGACAAGCGCATTTCACGGGGGCTCAAAAAACTGAAGAAAATACTGGAGGAGGGTAATGATGGATAAAGATCTTAAACGGCTTATGGATGAATGGCAGATATCCGATGCGGAAGAATTCAAGGATGACTTTGAAAACTTCGGTGAGGACAAGGTATCTTCCGATTCCGTAGAACGCATCCTTTCCTCTACCTTACAGAAAGCAGGATTTGAACAGCAGAGTTCAGTCCCCGAACCGAAAGGAGTCATTACAATGAATAGAATGAATGCAGATAACAAGATAGACAGTGTAAAAGAATTCGGAAAGGTATCGAACTTCCGCAGGGGTTCGGTGATAGCAGCTTGCCTGGCGATAGTTGCAGCAAGCACATTCACAGTAAAAATGCTGGTAGGCGGAAACATCGGCGCAGATGAGGATAACAATTCCAGGATACAGGTGGCACAGACTACAAAGACGAAGACACCTGTACCCGCTGACAGCGGTGTGACCGATGAAGAAAGCGATTCGGATGAAGCAGAGTTCATATCCGAAACTGACAGCCTGACCGAAAATGACAGCATATCCGAAACAGAGAGCAAAATTGAAAAGAAAGAAACAAATTCGTCGGTAAAGACCGATACTACCGCTGACAGCAAACTTGTAAACGAGACGATCGAGGAAGAGGACAGAGGAGGTCATGCGCAGGCAGGAAATGACTATGTAAAGGAAGAGAACAGCGACGAGATCGACAGGGGCGGACATATGCACGCAGTTAATTATCCTGATGTTTACGGTTTTGATGAGGATAACTATGTAGATGATAGCCTTAAAGCGGATATAGACTCTGCAACTATCATCTGTGAGGGTACTGTGACCTCAAAAGCGATATACGGACGTTCACGAAATGATGACTTCAAGCCTCTCAGTGATTACAGTGAAAGCGAGCTTGACAATGTTGGCAGATTGTATTTCAGATGCACGGTCAAGCTTGACGGTACTTGCTTCAAGGGGCAGGAGTATATTCGCTATCTTTCACAGACAAGAAATTATGACCCTGCAAGCGGCGATATGATAGTTGTGATCCCTGCGGGAAGAAAGATAACATCTGATGATGATGAATTCGCTCCCACTTATGCATCAACAGAAAGCGAGATAGATAATGCTGACCTTTTCAATGTAGGCGAGAAGCTGATAGTGGAGTATGTTATGCAAGAATATGACAATAGCTGGAATATTTCGGGAGAAGATATCTACAGATATGAGCAGGAATCTTATATGTATCACAGGACCTCATTCTATGTACCTGCTTTGAGAGACGAAAATATGGGCTATGAGAGCATGACAAACTATCTGCTGAATACATTCAAGGGCGGCAGTGTTGAAGCCGCCGAAAAATGGATAAGCTATCTCGGAGAAAGTTCGACCATAAAGTGCATCCCCAGCAAGAGATTTGCACCCGGTAAGGTAGTAAGCGTGAATCCGTCTTACGCTGAAAATGGCTTTATCATATATGTAGCAGAATAAAGTTTTATACACCCCGCTTTTATATATAGAACCTGCACAGCCCCGCGTCAGCAAAAGACGCGGGGCTGTGTGCGTTGCGGTATCTTTACTTTTGGAACGGTGATACCGTTCATAATGCCCGTGCATTTTTTCGGATGCGATCACATACTTTCGTATACGCTTGCTTGCGATTTTTCGCCCCTCGTTCCTCGGGTCGAGCCGTCAAAGACGCTATCGCTGTTTGACGGCGGGCGCGGCAATATTTCACGCGGATAGAAAGAGCGTGGACTGTTCGATTGTCCACGCTCATGATTTTGATATTGCCGCGCCTATTTGGTCGAGAGATTGTTGTGCTATTTATGGCTTTGTTGCCACGTCACTTTTGAGCCTTGAGTTGAGGGCTCTGCCCTCAAACTCCCTCAAGCCTTTCGCGAAAGGCTTGAGCCAAAGCTCCCCTCGCGGCATAGCTTTGTTTTAGAGCGCGGTTTTGTTGCCGCGAACGCTCGTTGATTTCTTGCCCCTGTGAAATAAGTGATAATTTGTCTATCAGCGCTTTACATTTGCGGTGTTTTATGTTATAATAATCGTATATGTATTTTAAGTCGTTAAATCGTTAAAAACATCGGCATAGAAAGAGTGATGAAAATGGTATTCAGATGCGAATTGAAAAAAGTGGTGGACGACACTTATGATATAGAGATAGGTCACGGGCTGCAGAAGCAGCTGGTGGATGACCTTAAAAACGGGCTTACAGGCAAAAAGAGGTTCGCTGTGATAACTGACAGCATAGTTGAGGGGCTGTATGCGGCTGATATCCTCTGTATGCTGAGAGATGCGGGTTTTGCGGCTGAGATGTTCGTTATCCCCGAGGGTGAGAAATCCAAGACGAGAAAGTGGAAAGAATACCTTGAGGACGCTATGCTCGAAAAGGGATTCCGCCGTGACTGCGCTGTTATAGCCGTTGGCGGCGGCGTTGTTACAGACCTTGCGGGATTTGTGGCAGGAACTTTCGGCAGGGGCGTGCCTTTTGTTAACTATGCCACCACTCTGCTGGCGGCGGCTGATGCTTCGGTGGGCGGAAAAACTGCGGTGGATACTCCTCTTGCCACCAATCTGATAGGCATATTCAATCAGCCTGACAAGGTGTACATCGACATAGATACATGGAAAACTCTGCCAAGACAGCAGATAGCCAACGGTCTGGCTGAGACCATAAAGCACGGCTGTCTGGGGGACAGGGAGCTTTTTGAATATCTGGAAAAGAACGTTAACAAGATATTTGATGGCGATGTTGAGGCTTGCGAGTACATCGCGGACCGCAACTGCGAGGTAAAATACAATGTAGTTATGCAGGACGAGCGCGAGAGCGGTCTGCGTGAGGTGCTGAACCTTGGACATACAGTTGGACGTGCGGTGGAGACTGTTTCGGATTACGAGCTGTACCACGGCGAGGCTGTATCCATCGGTATGGTGGCGCAGGCTAGGCTGGGCGAGAAGTACGGATTCGTTACTGCTGAGGAAAGACAGCGTGTGGAGGCTCTGCTTGAAAGTGCTGAACTGCCTGTGCGTGTACCCGAGTATATCGACAAGGCGGCACTGGTGAAGAAGCTTTACACCGATAAAAAGGTGAGGGACGGAAAGCTCAGGTTCGTATTCCAGAAGGGCATAGGCGAAGTTGTGCAGTTAGGTGAGAACAATTTTGCGAAAGAGATAGCCGAGGACGAGATAGCGGCTGTTATCGCTGATATGTAAAGCGGCTGCGGAAATGTGATATTTTCGGAGGTGCAGTCGTGAAAGATTTCCCCGATTTTATGAAGAGCAGGCTCAACCATATAGACAGCTCTCAGCAGAATACGCCTGATATTGACGGTTATTATTACGAGGGAAAAGACGGGAGCCAGATATGCTTTTGGACATATTTCTCCGACAGAGAGTCGAAAGAGAATGTGCATGAGTTCGATGAATACGTGTTCTGCGTTTGCGGTGAATATGTTGAGATATTTGACGGCGAAGAACATATACTGCACGCGGGCGACGAACTGTTCGTACCGAAAGGCACACCGCATCACGGACGAGTGACAAAGGGCACAAGAACGATACACGCTTTCGGCGGACAGCGGATAATTGATATAAAGGACTGATAGTATGGATATAAAGATAACCCCTGCAAAGCTTCACGGCGTGGTGACACCGCCGCCCTCGAAAAGTGCGGCGCACCGTATGCTTATCGCGGCGGCGCTGGCTGAGGGCACTTCGGTGATAGACAGGCTGTATCCCTCGGTGGATATACTGACCACTGTTGAGGCTATGCGTCAGCTGGGGGCTGATATAGATGTTGATGGGGACAGGGCAGTTGTCCGCGGGATAGGAAATGCTCCCGAAAATGCGGTGCTGGACTGCTGTGAGAGCGGTTCAACGCTGAGATTTCTCATACCCGTGGCGGCGGCGCTGGGCGTTAAGACAGAGTTCCTGGGGCGCGGCAAGCTTCCCGAAAGACCAATAACTCCTTATCTGGAAGAATTTCCGAATCATGGTGTTGAGTTTGACTACAACAACACAATGCCTTTCACAATAAATGGTAAGCTCACAGGGGGCAGATACGAGATAGACGGCGGGATATCCTCGCAGTTTATAACGGGACTTCTGCTGGCGCTTCCCCTTACCGGACAGCGCAGTGAGATTGTGCTGACTTCACATCTGGAATCACGCCCTTACGTGGATATGACCATCGACGTAATGCGCAAATACGGTGTAAATGTGGAGGTCACGGAGAACAGCTTCATCATACCCGAGGGACAGAAGTTCAGGGCTTATGACGACGCTGTTGAGGGCGATCATTCTCAGGGTGCATTCTTTGAGGTGGCAAATGCTCTGGGTTCTGATATCGATATCAGGGGGTTAAATGAAAATTCTTTTCAAGGTGATAAAAAAGTCATTGAAATATGCGAAAAAATAGTGTATAATAATAATGGTGCGATGGAACCATTTACCGTAAGTGCGGCTGATATACCCGACCTGGTGCCTATACTGGCGGTACTGGGCAGTTTTTGCGGCGGAGAGAGCAGGATAATCGATGCGGCAAGGCTGAGGCTGAAAGAGAGCGACCGTCTTGCGGCTATGGAGGAGACCCTCAACGCGCTGGGCGGAGATGTTACTGCAACGGCGGACAGCCTTATCATAAAGGGCAATGAAAGTCTTGCAGGCGGCGCTGAGGTATCGGCGCACAACGATCACCGCATAGCAATGGCTATGGCGATAGCGGCTACAAGATGCGAAAATCCCATAATCATTCGCGGGGCGGAGTGTGTGAGAAAGAGCTATCCCGATTTCTGGGAAGTATACAGAAGTCTCGGCGGCATAGCTGAGGAGATCTGAGGTCCCTGCGGGAGAATTTTTCAGAAGAGTTTTACTTGACGTTGCGGTCATATTGGTTGTTTTCGGAGGTAATACTATGGAGAGTTTTGACGGTTTCGAGTTCGGGGGTGCTTACAAGGGCGAGCCTGTTGAGGAGATCGGCGGCGTGCTGCTTCCCGAGGATTACCTTGCTTTCATGCGGGAGCATAACGGCGGCGAGGGTGAAGTCGGTGGGACATACCTGGTGCTTTTCCCGCTGGAAGAGCTTTCGGTGGTATATGACAACTACGATCTGGGGAGAGTGCTTCCGGGATATGTGGTCATCGGCGGTGACGGCGGCGGAGAACTCTACTGTGTTGACGAAAACGGCAGGTACTATAATGTTCCTGCGATGATAGATAAAGAAGATCTGACCTGTCTGGGCGACAATTTCAAGGATTTCATAAAAAATGCTGTTGCCCTTTGGAAGGGGGATGACTGATATGGCTATCGACAGAGCTGACTGGCACTGGGACAGCGCGGTAAAGCTATACCGCGAGACTCACGGTATAACAGGAGAGCTGACCGAGGAGCAGGAGAATGAGATATGGCTGCTGGCGGGCAATCATATCGGTATGTTCCTGCACTGGATAATAGAGAACGGTTTTGAGGGCGAAGAGGCTGACCCCGAGCACTGTGAGGACGTTCGCAGAGGGCGCATGACAGGTGCGGAGTTCCTTATGTGGGACTGCGACGGCAAGCTCTGGGATGAGGATATCCGCGAGGATATACTGCCTTTTGCCAAGAAATACTACGATAACGGCTATTTTGACGATTACTGCAAATGCTGCGGCGGTGATAAGCCCGTGTACGGGTTTATCAGCGGCTATGAAGATTATGAGAGACTTCGCGAACGCATAGATGCGGCATTTGAAGCCTATTACGAAGAGGATCTCGGAAATGGGTGATTATATATCTTATATCCGCAGCATGGTGGGGCATGAGCTTGTTATAATGACGGCTGCCTGCGCTGTGATAGAGGACGGTGAAGGCAGGATACTGCTGCAGAAACGCCCGGGCGGGAAGTGGGGACTTCCCGGCGGTATAGCGGAGCTTGGGGAAGCTCTGCATGAGACTGCAGAGAGGGAAGCCTTTGAGGAAACAGGTTTGAAAGTCCGTGCGACAACGCTTATAGGGGTATATTCGCGTTATCAGGCGGAATGTTCAAACGGCGATAAGCTACAGCCCATGGTGGCACTGTTCGGAGCTGAGATTATCGGCGGTGAACTTAAAACTGACGGCATAGAAACACTGGAACTCAGATATTTCGGGAAGGGGGAGATACCGGAATTATACTGTAAGCAGCATCAAGACATGATAAGGGATTATTTTACGGGTAAAAAAGGATTTTTCAGATGATGCCTGATGAGCGATAGGGGTGATCGTGCAGGCATATGATAGGGGGATGGATTTATGGGTAAGTTGGAAAAGTTCCTGAATGGCGAGATAGACGACGGCAGCGAAGATCAGGGCGCTAAGGGTATACTCCGTACAGTTCGTTTCGGAGGATACGATAAGAAAGAGACATTGTTCGCAGTGAACAGGCTTCAGGATGAGATAGTTGCCCTTGAACAGGCGCTGAAAGCGAAAAAGCTTGAAATGCCTTACAAGATACCGCCCGAAACTGAGCTTAAACCGATAAGGCGTGCTATGACAGGCGGTTTCAGCGAAAAGGATACGAATGCTTATTTTGATGAGCTTTTTAAAAAGATACATGAGCTTCGTGAACAGCTTGAAGCTGATACTGCCGATGGTAATGAGTGATAACGGGATATGAATCTATCAGAGGGAGGTAATCGAGATGGGATTTTTAAGCAAGCTGTTCGGCGGAGGAAACGGCGAGAGCGGCATGGAAAGTGCGCCTGCACCCTTAGCGGGTGAAACGGGTATGCCTATACTCAGGACTGCGGTCAGGGGCGGATATGACAAGCGTGAAACGCTTATGATGTTCGATCAGCTGACGACTGAAAAGATCATGCTTGAAGAAGCGCTTAAAGCCAAAGACGGCGGCGCACCCTTTCGGATACCGCCTGAGGCAAGTATCATTACGCCAAGCAGGGTAAAGATGGGCGGTTTCAATGAAGATGATGTAAATGAATATGCGGAACAGCTGGCGGCGGAGAATGCTTCGCTGCGTGCAAGGCTGATCTGACATGATAAAGCACACATTTGTGTGCTTTGATATATTCCGTGAGAACGCGGGGCGTATCAAAGTACACAGAGGGATCTATAGCTATCCGCCCTATAATTCAGACAAGCTACGTTCACGAAAACCGTATACCAAAGCTTTTGTGAATAGATCTTGTGGATCTGATCGGCCGGAACGCTATAGGAATAGATTTGGATACAGGAGGAAAGTAAGATGTCATCAACATGGAAAAACAATATAAGTTTCACTGTTTTCGGTGAAAGCCACGGACCTGCCATAGGTGTCTGCATGGACAATGTTCCCCCCGGAGAGAGCATTGATGTGGACAAGATATACAAGTTCATGGCACGCCGCGCCCCTAAAAAGGACGGCACTACCACTATGAGGAATGAAAAGGATATCCCGCAGATAATCTCGGGTTTCCATAACGGCAAGACCACGGGCACTCCGCTGGTGGCTATGATAGCTAACAGCGATCAGCATTCGCAGGATTACAACAACCTTTCAAAGCTGGCAAGGCCCGGTCATGCAGACTATACAGGCGCCCTGAGATACCGCGGTTTCAACGATATACGCGGCGGCGGACATTTTTCGGGCAGGCTGACTGCACCCTTGTGTTTTGCAGGTGCTGTGGCACAGCAGATACTGGAAAAGAGAGGTATCTACATAGGTGCGCATATCTCTGAGATACATGGTATAACAGATAAGTCCTTTGACCCGATAAATACTTCGAGACAGGATATAATCGACCTTAAAGAAAAGGATTTCCCCGTAATTATAGATGTACAGGGAAATGAGATGAAAAAGGAGATTCTCAATGCCCGTGAAAATCAGGACAGCGTGGGCGGCATCATCGAGTGTATCGCCATAAATGTTCCTGCGGGTATTGGTTCGCCTATATTTGATGGTCTGGAGAATTCAATAGCACAGCTGATATTCGGCATACCTGCAATAAAGGGTCTGGAATTCGGTGCGGGCTTTGATGTGGCTAAGATGACAGGCTCAGAGAACAATGACGAATTCTATGTAAACGAGAGAGGCATTGTTGTAACTAAGACCAACAATCACGGCGGTATACTGGGCGGTATATCCTCGGGTATGCCTATCACACTGAAGGTGGCTGTTAAGCCTACACCTTCCATATCACAGCCTCAGGAGACTATCGACTATTCGGCAATGAAGAACGAGACGCTGGTGGTAAAGGGCAGACATGACCCCTGCATAGTAGCGCGTGCTGTACCTTGCGTTGAGGCGGCTGTAAGTCTGGCTGTACTCAGCCATATGCTGGAATACCCAAATTTTTAGACAGTTTCCCGAAGGAGGGTGATGGCAACGATAAATAATCCCGAAAACTTTATTTCAGGGAGCATGAAGAATGTCACGGAGGTCTACCGTGTTCAGATACTGCTGGCATATTTCCTCAGCAGGATAAATCAGCTTTGCACACCTAATCAGCTGACGGAGATAGCGACGGGGGAGGGTATAGTGAACTATTTCGACTATACCGCCGCCATAAGCGCTATGCTGGAGAACGGCACTATCGAGGTGGCGGAGATAGAGGGGACGGAGTACTATCGTCTTACAGAAAAGGGCAAGAGCGGTGCGGAGAGCTTCAAGAAGCAGGTGGAGAAGAGCCTGCGTGACAAGATATACGCATCGGGACTCAGACTTTTCGCACAGCTGAAGAGCGAGATGGATATAAGCTTCGATGTGACTCCTGAGGGAAGCGGCTTTAATGTGGGATGCAGGTATCTCGACGGCGATATGACCCTTATGGATATCAACCTTTATGCACCCGATGAAGATCAGGCGAATTTTATCAAATCGAAGATAAAGATGAACCCTACGGATTTCTATTGCAGGGTCATTGACTATATTATAGATAATGAGGAGTATGTGCCCAGCGTTGCGGAAAACGAGGGTATGCTTTTCTGAACATCATGCTGCGATATTTCGCGCCCGGATCAGGGCGGATATCGCGGCTTTTTTATTGATGTGAGTTATGATCGATTTTAACTGTCGAAAATGAACAGAAATTTCGTGAAATGACGAAAATCGTTTTACATCGAAAAGTGTTGACAAACGCGAAAAATGGTGCTATAATAATTAAGCTGTCAACGAGAGAGCACGAAAGAGCGAAAGAGCGCAGGAAACTTAGGGATAAGAGAACGAGCGCGGGATTAGTTCAGAAGAGCGAAACTCGAGAAACGGCAAAAATTTATCACGAAAACCTCTTGACAAAAAGGAGAAAAAGTGATATAATAAAAAGTACCGCACAAGAGAGAAGTTCAGAAACGAACGAAACTCGGGAAAAGAAACTTCAAAAAAGTTCTGAAAAGGGCTTGACAAACGAAGAAAAATGTGGTATAATAAAAAAGCTTATAACGCACAAAGAACTCTGAAAAAGAGTTCAAAAAAATCTTCAAAAA
>NZ_FOKQ01000044.1 GCF_900112155.1 Hominimerdicola alba
GAGATTTAATGTTAAGAGGCAGTTAATGTAAAGTGGAGTATCTAAAGTCCACAAATATAACGATAATTGTTTTTCAACTTTACATTAATATGATATAATGGAATCAATCTTAGAAAGGAGAAATTATCATGATTGATTCCAATTGTGCAATGACACTGTATGATGCGATTCAATTTTTTCGGGAATACATCATACAAAACTACGGAGCTGATTCTGAAACAGCCAAGACCTACATCCGAATAGCTGATGATTTTCAGCACTACGCAGGAAATAAGGAAGCTTTCTCATCCCCTGAATCAATTATCCAAGAGTACTATGTTCTGACTATAGGTGTGCCGCCTTTTCAATCACCGCCATCGAAATATAAAGAACGCAGTGCACGAGCCATTCGGATGATCCAAGACATTATTACTGCTAACGAGCCAAAACGCAGGTATCTTAACTATCGATCAGTCTGTCCGGTACCATACCAAACTATCCTCAGAAGATATGAAATCCTTATGAGAAATGATCAAAAGAGCAATGGTACAATATATACGCGTTCCGGACGAATGAAAGTGTTTTTTGTTTTCTTGGCGGGAAGACAATGCACAGCGTTGGGTAGCATTACCCCAAAACTATTTGCAGACTTTGTATCCTCACTAAATAATGGATATTCATCACAGGGAAAGGCCTCTCTTTTATATACTCTCAGGAACTTCTTTTCTTATGATGTATTCTTGGAAATGCTTTCATTTGATCCTTTCCCATTCTTGACAGGGATCCATTCAAGAAAGCATGAAAGGCTGCCTTCCATTTACACGGCAGATGAAGTGCGACGTGTTATGAATGCGGTTGACAGGAGTACTCCCTGGGGAAAAACAATATATCTTATGATGCTTTTTGCATGTGTATATGGTCTTCGTTCAAGTGACATAAAGGCTTTGTCTCTTGAAAACATAAATTGGAAAAGCCGATCTATAACTATTACACAGTACAAGACTCACAGAGAGGTTACATTTCCTCTGACAGATGAGATTCTTTTCGCACTTCTTGACTATATCAAGAATGCTCGCCACAATTCAGACAGTCGGAATTTATTCATAAGACTAAGAAAACCGTATATTCCATACTCAATGAATGATCATTTTGGCGACAAGATTTTTAAGTACTTCGAGATCGCAGGTGTTGACACGAAAGGAAAGCACCATGGTTTGCATTCTCTTAGGCATAGTCTGGCAACAAACCTTTTAAGTTCAGGG
This sequence comes from Hominimerdicola alba, assembly GCF_900112155.1. GTDB lineage: Bacteria > Bacillota > Clostridia > Oscillospirales > Ruminococcaceae > Hominimerdicola > Hominimerdicola alba_D. The sequence continues at coordinate 1,242 of NZ_FOKQ01000044.1, forward strand.
ATTCCGGTAAATGAGATCGCAGTCATACTCGGTCACACATCTGCAGCATCCACCAAAACATATGTCTGGTCAGATATTGAGCATCTCCGGATAGCAGCATTGGAGGTGCCGAAAAAATGATCAATGACAAGGAATTTCTTAAATTTGAAGAAGGTTTCTTCAAACCATACTTTGAAAAATTCATAGAGTTCAAGCGTGGAAAAGGCGAAAAAGTCGCTCATTCAACAATGATTCGCTTAAGGAAATTGAATAATTCGCTCAATTCTTACCATGAAAACCTTATATCCACCAAAATGGTTGAGGAGTTACTGGCTCCACATGATGGATTAAGCGAATTAGAACGCCAATACATAGTATCGAATCTCCGTCAGTTCTGTTCTTTTGTGGCACTTCTCGGAGTTGATGCAGTCGATGTTCCGCGAAAGTATATGCGGACGGTAAAAAGTGAATTTCGCCCATATATTTTCAGTGATACAGAACTTCAGCGACTAGTTAATGCAGCCGATACGCTCCCTACAGCAAGAAGATCCAACACTCATAAACTGGTATATCCCGTACTTGTTAGAATACTTATAGGCACCGGAATGCGTATAGGCGAAACACTTGCACTGACCAGGGATGATGTCGACCCATTAAACGGCATAATTCATGTGATCAATGGTAAAAATGGTGTTTCAAGATATATCCCCGTATCTGAATCTTTGAAAAAAATTATCTGGGACTATGCCAAAAACATTGATATGGCTTATGGAAACAAACCATTTTTTACGTCCTCATATACTGGTGGACATCTTACATATGATGCCATGAAATACATGTTTCCCAAAATGTTTAAGGTAGCCGGTATATGTACAGCGTCCGGAAAAACACCCAATATTCACTCCATCCGCCATACATTCTGCACCAGAAGCTTGGAAAAAATGCTAAAAAGCGGAATGGATATTTATACTGCAATTCCAATACTGGCTGCATATGTCGGCCATGTGAACTATTTGGATACAGAAAAATACATTCATTTTACTGAGCAAGATCATGAGTATCTCTTGCAAAAAGAATCCTCCCTACGGAGTTTATTCCCGGAGGTGAAAATATGAGTGGTGATTTTTCTTTTTATGTACAGCGATACTTTATGTCATACCTGATGAAACAGCATAATTATGGGCAAAACACAATCTCATCATACAGGGACACTTTTAGATTGCTGCTTACATTTATGTCAGAATCCAACAGAGATATATCAAAGAAGTCTATCAATGAAATTGACTACGAAATGATACTCGAATTCCTTACATGGCTTTCAAGTGTTAGAAATAACGGGATATCTACAAAAAATGTAAGGCTGGCGCATTTAAAATCATTCTTCCGGTATGTAATGATGATTTCACCGGAGCATTCCTGGCAATGCAGTAAGATACTTGGTATACCATTTGGTAAGGAAGATAAAAAAACTCCTGCATGTATGTCCATGAATGGTATAAAGCAGATACTTTCTTCAATTGATGCATCATCTGACGAAGGTCTGCGCCACTTGGCGATTCTATCTTTACTATACGATTCTGCCTGTAGGGTTCAGGAAATCATTGCTCTGAATGTTATGGACTTCCAACCCGGTCGATGCTGCAGAATTTACGTACATGGAAAGGGGAACAAGCACCGATCTGTTCCTTTGCTGGATGAAACCGAAAAGATCGTTTCAAAGTATATCAGGCAATATCGCCTTACACCTGAGTCTCCTTTATTCTGTAACAGAAAAGGTGATAGACTAACAAGGCAAGGTATACGGTATATCATAAGAAAATACTCCAAAATAGCGAACGAAACTGTTCCGGGCATTATAGACGGTTCTGTTTACCCACATAGGATGCGTCACAGTAAAGCCACACACCTTGTGGATAATGGCGTAAATATTTATAATGTCCGAGATTTTTTGGGACATGAATCAATAGCAACCACTCAGGTTTATCTTACTACAAATCCTGAAGTCACAAGAAAAGCAATTGAGTCGATAGCTAAGAAAACAGTACCGGAAAGTCTCGATTTCTTTTCCGAGGAGAAGAAAGACGATTTGCTATCGTTCCTTGATGCATTGGGGTAGCATTCTCTTGTTAATGTAAAGTCAGTTTTGATGCGATGCTAATAAAAACCGCCTTGTAATGGCTGACTTTACATTAACTGCCTCTTAACATTAAATCTCTAATGTTAAGCTTAACATTAGAGATTATCCGGAACAAGCACTCTTGTCACGCCACCAAAGTATTCGTATGCGTGGACATGGCACATCAGCCAGTTCTCCTGTTTCATATCGGTGCAGGCTTCAACGTAAAGATAACTGCTGCAAGGCAGTGCCGCTACAAACAGGTATGCCTTGTACTCCTCACCGGTAATGCTGTCAAAATACGGAATAGTTCCGCCTGCCCAGTCCACCTGCATAACATCTCCGGGCTTGTGATTGACACGCATAGTAGCCTTAGTGATACGAGCCCAGCGGCGATATTTATCGCCAAACTGCGTGCTCATATAGGGTGTTTCACCGTTGGCGTAGGCACGCTCACAGTATTCCTGCCAGAGCAGAGTGAGGGTAACGCCTTTCTTTGAAAGCTCGCGGTGGATGTAATTGAAGTCGGGTTCGGCATAATGACTTCCCGCCGTTTTTCTTTCAGGATAGAACAGCTTCTCAAGTTCGACGTTAGTTACATCGTCATCAACAGGCCATTCGATACCGCGCTTTTCAGCAAGCTCCAGAACATTCTTCACAGTATGATGAGAATGCCCCACGCTCGCAGCAGTTTGTCTCAGACTGTAACCAATACTGGCAAGTCTGAGTATCTTTTTGTAGTCCACCATATGATAGACCTCCTTGATATGTAGTCACGTCATTGACGTGCCATACCAAGTATATCATATTTTACCGGGCAGTGCCCGTGGGCAGTCAGCGGCGAGGTGTGGCAAATGCTCCGTGCAGTTGTGGCAGTCGGAGCGGTATATACAAAAGCAAGGCGATATAATGAATCGGATTGTTTCTAAAATATTAATTTTCATCACTAAGCAAAATGTTATCAGCAATGACGAAGAAGTTCAAAATTTCTATAAATATGGAATAGAAATAAGTATATCTTCATTGCTAAATATATTTCTTGTAGTATGTTTAGGCCTAATTATTCATCATGTGATTGAAAGCATCATTTTTATTTCTATCTTCATTTTGATACGGTCATTCACGGGTGGATATCATGCTAATACATATTTTAAATGTAATTTGCTTATGTGTGTAACTTATATCCTTATCGTGTCTCTGAATATCATTTTATCAAATAGGATTACACTTCCAATTGTAATAGGATTGATATGTTTTAACTTAACGGTAGTTTGGATTTTAGGACCTGTAGAAAACAAGAATAAACCTATTGAACAATTCAGAAGAACCAAATTAAAGGTAATTGGAACGATTATTTCTATAATAATTAATTGTATTGGAATTATTTTAATAAAAAGTTATATTGGTACAATGATTATATTCACATGTGTTTCAATTTCAATTTTAATGTTGGCTGCAATAATCAAAGAGAAAAGAGGTGACGTTTATGAATAAAATTATCAAAACTACCGCTGAGTTTATCCAAAAGATTGCTAAGCATATGGCAATTATGGCTTGTGGTTCTGCATCTCATTATGGTGGCTATCAAACTAAAGAGCCTAGAAATATTTTTAAGTAAGTATTTCAAATAGTCATGTTAATATAGTAATAGGTTTATCTAGCTTTAATTCGTTCTAAAAATCCAAACACGTTTAAACACAATAGAGATATGGAAGATATTATACGAGGAGGTAATCATAATGAAAACATCAAAGTTTTTTTCAGTCGCACTTGCAGCAATTATGTCCTTTAGTTCTCTTTTATGTGTTTATGCAGAAGATCCCTCGTCAGAGGAAATCGATGAATCATTAACCAGATATAATCCATGTGATGTAAATCACGATGGTAATGTTAATATTACAGATAGTATTATTGTTGCGATTTATCTTAATGGTATACGCTCATATACAAATTATAATCGTTTAGATGCTAATCAAAGTATGACGGTTGATTCATCGGATTTATTATGTATATCCAGTAAAGTTAAAGGTCAAACTTATTCAAGCGGATTCTATTCAAGAGATTCATGGAGTACTATCCCATATTCATTTGTTTCGGGATTTAATCCAGATACATATGCATCGTATCCATATGGAAGAACATATATAAAGCATAATTATGCAACGAATTCAGATTCTTATTATACGTTATACCCTCAGCAATATACGCTGTCTTCGATAGAAGAAAATCCTGACAGAGCTGTTATTGGAACTGATGATAGATATATTGCATTTGGCAGTGAAAATACTGGAATAGTTTATTTATCTTATGGAGCAGTTGGTTTTATTGTAGACGAGCATACGATAGCTACAGCTGCACACTGTGTTTATAACATTGATAATGAAACTTGGTATCTTTATGGTGGAATCAATGGCGGTAATATTAAAACCTATGATTCAATGGGCAACTTAACGTCTACGACGTTAACGCCAGTTGAGGCGCATATAATGGAAGATTATTATAATTACTATGATATTAGTGGATATCATTACAGACCAGCATCTATGGATTATGCCTTAATTACTGTTGAGGAAGATTTGTCAAATTATCAATTTTTTGATTTAGGTACATCGTATAATGTATCTGCTTATAATTATTCAAACGTGCCTGTTTATGTAACTGGTACACCTGGAACTGTAAATGGTCATGGTAATATTAATCATAAATTGTATTCATCCGAAGGACATTTGGAATTTACCGATGGAACTGACCTTAGATATAATGTTGACACAAGTGGTGGTCAAAGTGGTGCGCCAGTTTATACAATAACTAGAAATACAGCTAATGGAGGACTTTTGATATGAACAAAACAGAAATCAATATTTTTATAGATACCTGTTACCTCCTTATCTAATCGACTCCAATGAACTCCATGGATCAATTTGGACTGTCCAATTTACTTCATGGTGTTGCTTGGAGTTTATTATACTTTATTAGACTTCGGAGAGGTAGGTGCGGAGGGTTTGATGCTTACGGTGTTTTCCTTTCGGATAAATTGTATGGAGCTTTTTTACGCTTACTTTGATCTATGGAGTTGTTTAGAGTTTATTATACTTATTCAGATATTGGTGGGGTAGGTGATGGAAGTTTGACGGTTATAAAAACGGATATCCGCCCAACAAGGACGGTCTATCCGTTTTGCGTTCTTTAGATTTTAACGGTGCAAGCCTATTACTTTACAGTAACAGTAACAGCGTTTTTGATTGCGTTTACAGTATCCCATTTGCCATCAACTCTGGCGGCGATAGCAACTTTGTAAGTCGTGCCCGAGGTCATGCTTTTGGGAGTAGTGTAAGAAGTGTCGATAATGCCCTTATCCTGAACCTTCCACTTGCCGGCAAGGTGTACAGCTATAGCGTATCTGTCAGCTCCTTCTACTTCTTTCCATGAGAATCTTACCTGGTGAGTTTTAAATTTATAATCCTGGCTGTATTCGACTTTGATGTTGGTAGGATAGGTGGGAGTATAGGTTATATAGGTGTTCTTACCGTTGTTTTTGAAAGCTGCAAATTTCCAGTCACCGCTTACTATTTTTGTAGGAGCTTTCACATTTACCCAGACTTTGCTGTTGGGAAGTTCTGCTTTTCTGAGAACATATTTGAAATTCTCACCAAGAGTAAGGGACTCCAGTTTATTACAAGAACTGAACATACATCTAGAACTGGACATATCAGACTTTTCTGTAACCTTGCTTGTATCAAAACCACTTAAGTCAAGTGATGTCAATTCACCGCAGCCATAAAACATATAACTGATATCTTTAACATTGCTTGTATCAAAAGAGCTTAAATTTAGTGTGGTTAGTTTTGAACACTTACCAAACATTTGGTACATATCTGTGACTTTACTTGTATCAAAACTACTTAAATCAAGCGATGTCAAGCTTTCACAGTAATGGAACATATTGCCCATAGTTGTAACTCTGCTCGTATCAAAACCACTTAAATCAAGCGATGTCAAGCTTTTACAGCAACTGAACATAGCATACATATTTGTAACCCTGCTTGTGTCAAATGCAGTAACATCAATTGACGTCAATTTGAAACAGCCACCAAACATAAAACTCATATCTTTAACTCTTCTTGTATCAAATTTGCTTACATCAAGTGATGTCAATTCGTTACAGCCATCGAACATATCTCTCATATCTGCAACTTCGCTTGTATCAAATCCGCTAACATCAAGCGATGTCAAGCTTTTACAGTAACAGAACATCTCGTCCATATATGTTACTTTACTTGTATCAAATCCGCTTACATTGAGCGATTTAAGCTTGCAACAGTTATCGAACATTCTGCTCATATTTGTAACATTGCTTGTATCCGCATTTGAAAGATCGATAGAAGAACAATTTGTATAATTACGAAAAAGAAGGCTGCTGTCTTTAGGAAGAACTGTACCTTTTTCAGCTGTGACAGATTTAACACGATAGCCATACTTATTGTTAAATTTACGTAAAGTATCACCATCAACCGTACCACTAAGCGTAAGACTGCCTGTTGTTTGGTTAAATGAAAAACCGCTGGTTGTTGCTGACTCAGCTGCCTGCGCAGTTATGCTCTGTGATATAACAGGTGCGCCGTAGCTGACAGTTCCTGCCACCATACAAAGTGACATCACTACTGCTAAAACTTTTTTTAACTTCATATTTATGTCCTCCTGAATTCTAGTGCCGAAACGGCAATATATCAGTAATATGTTAGCACACATAACCATCAATGTCAATAATATCGTTCCGTTTTTCTTGACCATTCGTCAATTTTTATATAAGAAAATATTATTAGTTTATACTATTGACGGAAAGTGAAACTAAGATAACCGTCAAATAAACAGAGTATATGAAAAGAAAATGTACTATTAGGAAATATAATGAAGTATCCAGGTAAAATAATAAGCGAATGATTTTAGATTGCAAGTATATATAAATTCATAAGTGAAAATTATATATAGTTGTTTTTTTGAATGACGAGAAATAAGGAAAGGGTAAATGATGCGTCGGTGGATAATGAGGTGGATGAGTGAATGAGCTCAAAGGGATAAAAGAAGAAAAGGATGATAATGGGGATGGTGGAATGCTCTCCTCCCTCTTTTTTTTACGATCACAGGAAACAATAAAAAAAGTGGCTAAAAAGAATGATAAAAGGAAAATAAGATGTCATTTTCTTAGTTCGTATCACTATTTTGTAGAAATTAAAATATCTTAAAAAAAGTGTCTAAAAAGATAATTTTAGTGATAAATGCTTGATGCACTCCCCTTCTGTCTTTTTACTGTGCGATCGATTTTTTGGTTGGATTCAAAAGAGCGATAAAAGAAGTATACAGGAAAATAGTAATGAAGATATATTTGGGTGCCGGATGTTACCGCTCCCTTTATTTGTCATCCAGAAGTGAACGTATCTTGTCAAGAACAGCTCTGGTATAGCAAAATCGCCTGTTTATCATACTTTTTGATTATTCGTAAGATGATTGTGTGGGTTCTCCTCCTGAACTTTTTCTCCTATATTTTATATAAAAATAGGCGAAAGGATTTTTTAGGAGAAAAAATAGGAGAAAAACTACTTGCCGAAGCAAATTTCCTGATATGGGGAGTGTGCTTTTACGATTTTGAAGTGAATCATGCAGTTGGAATACTAATGGTTAATGTGTCACGCGTGACACAAAGATGTGCTACTCTCTTTAGCATAATAATGCCTTCTGCTGAAATTATAAAATTTCAAAGTTTTGTACCCATGAAATTCAAAGTCATGCGCTATGGAGAACTAAAGTTTAGATTATTATATCCATATTATAACCTGTTATGATGAATACCAGAAAAGAAATCGATGAAATGAAGGCTGCTTGCGAAGCAGTCGGATGCACTTTTACTCGTGCATGATCCAACAAACTGGAACTCGCTTTAGGAAAGCAGTGGTAAAGAGGTTTTCATGATGACATTGTAAGACAGGCACGGCAAGCTATGTTGATGGTTCGATTTTCAATAAGTCATTATTTAGACATATTGAATTCACTATATTGTGCATTGACAAAATAATATCAAATTGTTATAATTAATATTGCGCTTGATTCACATACTATCTTATGTATTGATTCAAGCGAATTATTATGTACAGGAGGGCGAATATGAAGCCAATTTTTAAACGTATGCTTTCAGGTGTGCTTAGTTTAACGATGACTGCTAGTGCAATACCTATGGTTTCGACTCACGCCGAAGAAAACACAGAACCATATCCTTACACGATGTTTGCCGCATCGAGTGACGATGGAGCTATTACTATTAATGCTGGGAATTTCTGCGTAAATGGAAATGTAGCAACTAAATGTTGGCATATATCAGTTTTACGTACATAATTATAGTGGCGAATATCCGATTTCTTTGTCAAACGCCTGTGTAAAAGTATATTTAAGCGGTAATTCATATCCTAAGTATACATTTAACGTACCTGAAGGAAACGGAAAAATATGGGATGTATTCTCCTATAATAGTGCAACCAAAACTGTTACACCAATCAACTCTTTGAGGTGATTATCATGAAAAAAAAAGGAATTATTGTAACTATCGCTATTCTTGCTGTTCTCACTATAGTATTGATAATACTATTTTATTTCAAACAAAATAAAATAGATGTCAATATGGATGTGAAAAATATTACTTTAGTGTATAGATCAGGTAATTATGCATATGATCGAAAAGATGATCTCTATACTATAGAAAGAGATGGAACTATTCGATATCATGATATGAAGAAAGAAAATATAAATACAACCTTAATCTCTATAGTTATTGCTCTTTTACAAGATTCAGATAGTATAGTTGGTACATCGGAGGAGATACCAGAGGATATTTTAGAGGCAGTAGAGTTACAAAACCTTACTGAACTAAAATATAAAAGTGAATTAGGTGATAGTGATGCTCCAGATACCGTATACTATATATTGGTTGAAACAAACACATCGATTGAATTGATCAATATAGCTAGTTATAGCGGTAGAAATAAATTATCAGATTTTAAGCTAAGGCAAGAAACTATAGACTTTATAAATAGTGCAATTAAAGATGTGAAATAATTCAACTAATTGTTGTGTTTAAATGTCATTATCCTTAGTCTATTGGAAGATATCCTAACGGAACTGAATTACAAACCATAAGCCCCCGGAAATGTCATGCAAGCGTTTCTGAGGGCTTTTTCTTCAGAGTTAGAGCTTTCCGTACCGCAGGTTTAGGTGGTACACTGTCTTTTCCTTTTATACGGAAAAAAGAGTGAAGTATTAGAAAGAAAACGATACTATTGAGAAAATGTAGTGAAGTATTCAGGAAAATTATTTTTATATGGTATCTGAAAGTAAATACATAGAGTGATTTTTTCGATAATTTCAAAATACAGAGAATAACTGTCTGAAAAAGAAAGAAAAAAGCGAGATGTGATCAGTCCTTATGCTGAAATTTAAAGCTCCGACTATTAATAGCCGGAGCTTTTTTCAGCTTGATGCATTAGTGTAAAACCAAAAGCTGCTGCATTTCTGCAGCAGCTTCCGATATTAGATGGTAAACTTCTTAGTGAGGTGCATTCTTGAAGATAACTTTACCTGCTGATCTCATATTGCTAGGATGAGGATCTGAATAAGGATTGTATTTTCTGATAGTACCGCTCGGAGTGCCAACGTATGCAATAAGATACTTACCGCATCTATTGTTGCCTTCTGCTATAGTAATATCAGACTTTCCATCAGAAGCATCCAATGAGAAATATTCATTTTCCCATCTTACAAAGTGACCATGTGTATGTACATAAGCTACGGAGTCATCATATACATACATATTAGGACCCGTGCCTTCCACCTGATTAATACCTCTCTGAGGTCCTACTATTCCTTCGGGAGGAGTGAGATCAAGTCTGTATTTACCGTCATCGCACTCAAGAATAGTAGTTCCATATTCGCAGCGAGTTCTGACTGATTCCTCGTTGAAAGCAAAAACAAAATCTATCGCTGCCTGGTCTATGGTCTCATAGTGATACTTAAAATCCCAACTGAGACCTACTCTGTAATTTGCAAGTGCCTTACGTGCTGTATTATTCATAGGAGTAACATGTCCCTTGCTGGTGCTCTTCCATGCCTGTCCGCCATCATGGTTCCATACGAGATTGCCGTTGTAATCAAAGGAAAGCATATAGGGACGATACTTTGTTGTTGAACACGATCCCGAATTCCAGATCGGGATCTGCTTAGCATTGGGATAGTTAGGTGTTGCATACAAAACTATGTTTCCGTCCTCAGCCTGGAATATAAGTCTGTAATTTGTGTAATCGTCATGGAAGTCGGTATCTGAAGCAAACGTAACGTATCCATCAGACTTTCTGTAAACAACTATATTACCGTCACCCTGAAGAACACCGAAGTATTTATCATCTTCAAGGAAATGATCTCCGGGATGGAATTCTCTGTTATGACCTCTGACAAATAAAGTCTTTTTATCTGTACCATTCAGCATACGTCTAAGAGTCAGCAGATCAGCAACATTAATTGAATTGTCACCATTAACATCTGCTGTACTACGTGTTATTCCGTTTCCTCTTCCGTTCAGAACATAATCCTGTAATCTGTTGTAGTCCGATTCGTTGATATAATTATCGTGATTTACATCTCCACGGAAATCATAAGCCGATGCAACGATACCTAACATCGAGGTCGAAGCTGCCATCGTCATAACAGCAGAAACGCAAGCCACCACTTTCTTGAATCTAATCATAATAAATGTCTCCTTGTTAATTTATTAACGGATCCGTGCTATCATGTTATCACAACCAGAATCATTTGTCAATATTTTAAAATTTAAATTGGATATAATTACAATGACATCTACCATCTGTTAAATAAATATGTCTATACTATAAATATAATTAACTCTTTGCTTTTGATAAAAGTCCTGATTCCACAAAATCGTTCACCGTTCGGATTCTTCTGCCTTGCGGATTCAGGTTATTATTACTTCGAATTTTCTTCACTTTTATTTCCTCCTTGAAAAAAGGAGAACCGACTTTTATATCGATGCTCCCGGTATAACATATATAATTTTACATCTGATTTGGAATATCCATGCCACCATAAAACACTCGGTTTATAGTCACGACCTGTCTATCCTCGTTTGGCGTATACAGGACAACATAATTGTCTACGGGCATTATGTGCATTCCTTTCGAACGCCAAGGTTCAACTTCATACGTCCTGAACTTAAATGGCATTTCGTCAAGGCTGTTGATACACACTTCCAATCTGCCCAGTAAGTCAGCAGCTATTACAGGCTCTTTGAGATGGTAAGCAATATATTCATAGATATTATCCATATCGGTTAAAGCCGTTTTAGTGATCACTATACTATAACTCATAAGCCGTGCTTTTTTCTAAGCTGTAAAAAGGCATCCTTGCTGTCGATAATACGGCCTTCGACCATATCCTCATAGCCCTTGTTTATCTCATCATCCAGTTCTTCCTTTGTTAGCTTGCTCAAATTAACGATCTTTGGAGGCAGCTTAACATCAAAAGGAAGTCCTCTGTGAAGAATTATCTGTTTATAGAACATTGTTATCGCACTGGATGCCGATATGCCAAGGTCTTCAAGAATTGATTCTGCCTGATTCTTTACATCAGGCTCTATCCGTGCATAAAGATTAGCAGTCTTAGTTGCCATAGATATCACTCCTGTCTTTGTGGATCATATTGTTCTTCTTTTCTATATTATAAGACATTGTGCGCACAAAAGCAATACAATAAATGCAAGTTTACAAACAATTCACAAACAGCAAAACTTCCAGTATAACATTGATTGCAGGAAAAACAACATTGTTTATATAGTCATTATTTTAGTGATGAAGAATACGGATGCTCAGAATGATGTACCGTAGGATAATGAAGCTGGTGCTGTTATGAATGAGAAAAGGACGGATGATTGAAAAAGGATCAGATGGAATGATAGTAGTGAGGGGATGGTAAAAGGATGAAACGAGGGCGGAAAACTTTTTTTGATGAATTTAAATGTTAGAGAATAGCTGTCTAAAAAAGAAAAGCAAAAAAAGATGGCAAAAAGAAAAAATGATGGTTGTTATCAGTTTTGGAGAATTATTTTGTGAAAAACGAAATATCAGTAAAAGGTGTCTAAAAGGATAATTTGAAGGATGGACGCTTGATGTATTGTAATTGTATCTCCTAAAGCCACCCCCACGGATGTCTAAAGAAGTATAATAAACTCCATAGACCAAATTAGGTTAACTAAAATAGTCTATGGAGTAAACTGAACTAAATTAGAACAGCGGAGCCTATTTTATGGTAACGGTCACAGCATTTTTGATAGCATTTGCTGTATCCCACTTGCCATTCACTCTTGCCGCAATAGCGAATTTATAAGTCTTGCCCGGAGTAAGATTTTTTGGAGAAGTATAGACTGTATCGGTGATGTTCTGTGCCTGTATCCTCCACTTCCCTGCCAGATATACAGCTATGCCATATCTGTCAGCACCTTCGACCTTGTCCCATGTAAATCTAACCTGGTGATATTTTTCGCTGTATTCTATTTTTATGTTTGTGGGGTAGGTGGGCTTTATTTCTTCTTCGATAGGTAAGCGCTTGTAGGTGTTTTTACCATAGTTATCGATTTCTGCAAATTCACCATCACCGCTGATAACAGTAGTGGGGTCTTTAACGTTTACCCAGCCTTCACAGTTGGGGAGTTTCATATATTTTATTATGTATTTGAATTTTTCACCGAACGTAATAGTATTAAGGCTGGAACAATTATTAAATATACTATCTCTTCCATAATTATATCTGAGTTTTTCTGTGTTAAATCCACTCAGATCAAGTGTTGTCAGCTTGGAACAGCATTCAAACATACCATACATACATTCTACTTTGCTTGTATCAAATCCACTTACATCCAATGATCTTAGGCTGGAACAGTTATAGAACATACCCCACATATCTATAACAGAGCTTGTATCGAATCCACTTACATCAATTGAAAGAGCGTTACCACAGCCAGAAAACATATCACACATAGATTTAACATTGCTTGTGTCAAACTTGCTAACATCGATCGTGGTCAAGCTTTTACAGTCTCTGAAAATTTCATGCATCCACGTAACCTTACTTGTGTCAAAGCTGTTCAGATTAATACTTGTCAGTTCTGTACATTCTTTGAACATTTCTCTCATATCTGTAACATTGCTTGTGTTAAAACTGCTGACATCAAGAGTCTTTAGGCTTTTACATTCTAAAAACATACCGCTCATGTCAGTAACATTACTTGTATCGAATTCACTCAGATCAAGCGTAGTCAGATCGGTACAGCGCTTGAACATAGTCTTCATGCTGGTTACTTTGCTTGTATCAAATCCGCTTAAATCTATTCTTTTCACATGGTAACACCCGCAAAACATACTGCTCATATCTTTAACATTGCTAGTATCTGCGTTTGAAAGGTCGATATAAGTACACGCATAATATCCCTCAAACAAATTTTGGCTGTATTCCGGTAAAACGGTTCCCTTTTCAGCTACGATAGATGTTACAAGTGATCTGGTTAAACCTTTCAGCCATTGTTCTGTTACCTCGCCCCTGAGAGTAAGCTCACCTGTTTCCATATTCATGGAATAACAATTACCCTCTTTCACAACAGGCTGCTGTACGGTGATGGCCTGTGCGATAATGGGCATACCGTAGTTTACTGCACCTGTCACCATACAGAGTGTCATTACTGCTGCCAATAGTTTTTTTATCTTCATAAAAGTGACCTCCCATATTAAATACATTAATATATTTAACCATCGAGATTATTGTATCATTATTATTTATATTTGTCAATAATATATTTGTTTTTCATAGAATCATCTATACCACCATTCACCTTTCAATTATCCGTGTGTTGTCGATGTTCTCCCCGTCTGGCTTTTTTTAGTGTATTTGGTTTTATTGGTTGCATTCAAAAGAGCGATAAAAGAAGTATACACAAGTATTTTTAATACATACTAAAAAATACGATTATTTCAGAAATAGAAGGACCTATGAACCCCAAAGCGTACCACTCGATAGTGCATTGAGGGTAAATTGCGCGGATGATTGTTTTCACGGCTATACGCACTTGATGTTTAATTATTTGTTGACTATTTCAAACAGTAAGATATACCATCCGTAACTGATAACTACTACCAACAACAAAGCAGTCTGCTCAAATTGCGCAGACTGCTTTTAGTTACTACATAAATTGTTTTAGTTTTTTACGCTGTCTACTTGACAGTGGGCGAGTCAGATCCGACTCCGTTTTACCATTATTCTTGCAGTTTCACCGTGTTTTTGCTGCATGCCGCTGAATAATTGTTGCAGTAATGATGGATGCTTATGACATCATATCATCATGTCCCGATTCTGTATTGACATCAACCGGATTCATGCTTTAAGAAACCTTATCTTCGGTTTCTGCTGTTGCAATCTCTGCTTCTACAATCGATGCTAACTCACTTTCCGGAATATCATCTTCCGGTTCATCGCTTGTCAGTTCAGTGTCTTCCGAATCAGAATCGGCTGCTGAAAGATCAGCTTCAGATTCTTCGTTTATATCAGGCTCTTTTGTGAGAACAAGCTCAAAGGTATCCTTATCGACATACCCTTCTGCACCGTCTGCAAAGAAGAATTTGTAATCAGCCTGTCCCCATTTGAAGCCGTTGATTATCAGAACATCCTCAGTATCATTCACGGAGATCAGCAGATTGGAACCAAACTGATCTGAAACAGTGATTTCATCGGAATTAATATCGGTCAGCATGATGATATTATTGCCACTGCTCCACTCATTGACAGTATCCGAACCGTAACCCTTTGCGAAAATATAAGTATCCTCACCGTTTCCGCCGTTAAGAATATCATTTCCGGCACCGCCGTCAAGCGTGTCTTTTCCATCATTGCCGTAAATTGTATCGTTACCGCTATCACCGTAAAGCATATCATTACCGCTGCCGCCGCTCAGGCCGTCATCACCTGCACCAGCATGAATGGTGCTGTCATCACTGTTCTGAATTGCGAGCCAATCATTTCCTTCTGTGCCGAAAATCGGTTCATATTTTGCTGTGATATCATACTGGCCGCGCTCTGTTCCGTTATCGAAAACAAATTTGATATCGCGGTTGCTGTTATAATCAAAGAAGTGATCAACAATCAGGCAGTCTGCAGAATCCTCTGTACCAAAGTGAATAATA
Organism: Hominimerdicola alba; assembly: GCF_900112155.1. GTDB lineage: Bacteria > Bacillota > Clostridia > Oscillospirales > Ruminococcaceae > Hominimerdicola > Hominimerdicola alba_D. Next base: position 16,617 of record NZ_FOKQ01000044.1, read on the forward strand.
AGATCATTGTGCGTGTTACGGGTATTATGCATACTACCTGCAGTATAACCGTGAATCATAATCGTGTTGTTATCGGAAGAAGCATTGATCGTGTCAGTTCCGTATCCTTTTCCATAGATATAGGTGTCTCCACCGTGATCGCCCTGGAGGTAGTCGTTTCCGGCACCGCCGTCAAGGATGTCCGCACCGCCGCCGCCGTAAATGAAATCGTCGCCGCTGCCGCCATTAAGATAGCTTCCGTCATTACCATCATAGATAGTGTCATTTCCGGCACCGCCGTACAGGATATTGACACCATTTCTGCCGAGCAGAAGATCATCGCCGTCTTCGCCGTACATGAAGTCCATTGCGGCGCCGCCTGCAAGAGTATCATTTCCAGAATCGCCGTAGAACAGATTGAAGCTGTTTAAGCCTTCAAGATAGTCATCTGCAGCAGTGCCGTTCAGAATATTCCGGCTGCCGCCGCCGATAAAGGCTGCATCTTTACCATGGAAGATAAAACTGTATCCAAGTGGATTGGTCAGGAAATCCGGAACGGAAATGGTTTCGCCGGTTTCCGTGTTTGTCATAATAAAGCCGTTTGTAACATCAACGGCAAACTTATAGTCTTCTTCGTCAAAGCAATCAGCAAAGACAATCAGATTTTCACCTTCTGTATCGCGGATCACATCATTGCCGTGTTCAGCTTCGATCACATATACATCATTTCCACTGCCGCCAATCAGTGTATCATTTCCTTTGCCGCTGTAAATGCGGTCATTGCCGGCAGCGCCTTTGATGGTATCATTTCCGTCATCACCAAAGATGAAATCTGTCAGTGCAGAACCGGTTAATGTATCTGCATTCGATGTGCCGGTAATCGTTCTGGTCTTGTCGATCATATTCATAATTTCGTCAAAATGATCGGTAATCCCTCTGTAGATGCTTGTGAATTCCGCAAACGAATCAGTATTGTACTTTTTATCCAGATATTTCAGATACTTGCCAAAATCGTAGCAGAACACATCGAATGCCGGATCATAGTGATTCATGGCAATATCAAAGACATTAAAATTAATTTCCTTGCCTTCTCCATCCGCCTTATCCGTCACTCTGATAAAGTTGCTGATATTTCTGAAACCAGTTGCAAGATTTACCTTATTGTAATAGATATCTTCAATAGATGCATAAATGCCTTTTAATGTTTCTGCTGCAACAGAATTTGGATTTTTGCCGTCAACGCCTTCAAATTCTGCGCCCATGAACTGTTCGATTACATGCAGATCACGTGCATCAATATTGCCGCCGCGGCTGTTGGGAGCAATATCTGTTGCACCGGTCATGTAATATAAAATTTGCTTCAGTACATAACGCTTTTTTGCTATATCGTTTTCATTTGTAAAATGCTCGCACAGCGTGGCCAGTGTACCTTCAGTATCATTTTCCAAAGTCTGTTCAAAATCAGGCACATTGCCGACTGTAGCAGTACCACCGTGTGTTGTGCTAACGGTATTGACCGGGAACCAGAATTCGCTGACTTTTCTGGTGCTGCCGTCCTCAAATGTTACCCACGCCGATTCAGCTTCAAGCACATTTGATTCAACATGAACGGTGCCGTCAGGATGCGGTACGAAACCGATGCTGACAATGCCGGCTTCCTCCATGGATTTTAACTCGGATTCTTCGGACAGACCATTGTGGTTGCTGTCAATCCAAACCAGAAGTTCTTCATAAACAGTATCTTCACTGTCAATCACTGTGTCATCGTTTTCATTTAGGCTTGCAAGAGCTTCAAAGCCATTCAGAGATTCCTTGTGATTTGGCATGACAAATTTATCGCCGAAAAGCTCGCCACCGTCATCAATGCAGCCATTGTGGTTTACATCAAGTGCAAGGAAGCCTTCTTCTGTGCCAATCCATGCAGTTTTTTCAGCAAAACCATTTTTATCAAGGTCAAAGTTTACTCCATTGTCCAGCGTAGAAAGGACGATAGTATTTTCTCTGCCAAGATGGATAATTAAAGGATCTCTCGGAGGAGCCTGATTCTTTGCTTCTTCATATTCCTTATCCTTTTCTTTGAGCTGATCGTCCAGTGCATCTTCGTCTTCCACATCATCCGGATCAGTGATATCCAGAATTTCCAAAATATCTGCTGCATCCTGAATTGCAGAAAGGTATTCGGAATTCTGATCGGTAGCTTTCACTCTGTAGTATGTTTTTCCGTCTGCACCGGTCACAGGATCAGATGTGTCAACTTTACCGCAGGCGGTAAGACCCATCACCAGAGCAGGTGCAAGGCCACACAAAGAAGTGCGTCTTCCTGCCGGACTTGTAAGCCATTGGATAATAGGCGGTGCTGCTATAGTAACTATCGCTATTAATTCAGCAGAGATGAGAATATAACCAACCAAAGTCGGATCGAATGCGGGCTGGTGTCCGGGCTCGTATCCGGGGTCATATTCGGGCTCTTCTTCAGGGTCTTTTCCCGGGACACCTCCGGGATCATATCCGGGGACATATCCGGGATCCGGTACAGTAACAGGAACTTCAGCCGGTTCGGTTTCCGGTTCTTCCTGCTCCTGCTTTTTCTTCGCAAAACGGTCAAAATGATAGATCACAAGGCCGTCAGACTGTGCGCTGTAATTGACTGTGTACATAACTTCTTCACTGCCATTATCAAGTGTAAATGTAAATGTACCTGTCGGGTTTGGCATGCAGGAATTCACGTTTCCTCCAGGAACAAAGATAAGGCTGTCTTTGCGTGCCTGCAGACCTCCTCCGATCTTAGATTTCGGAAGTGTAACATATCTATATAGTTGTTCCAGACCAAGAATCCTCTTAGGATATACCTCATAGGAACCAGGTTTTACTTCCCAGACATAAATAGTGTTGCCTTGTTCTGCCCAAAGATCAATGCTGCCATTTTTGCCTATATAATTAACAAAGTTCTTGAGCTTTCCCAAAACTCCCAAATCACTGCCAGCTGAGCACAGATTCTTGTATTCTTCCAGAAGATCTTTCCATGTATTGTATTCATTTTCAAGTGTGTTTTTATCAGAAGTATAACTAAAACCAAGTTCCGTCTTTTTAAGAGACGGATTACTCTGTCTGATATGATTCTGAACCAAAACATGAATTGTATTATACGCTAAATGGTCGCAGTTATGTAACACGTAAAAATTATCATGTTGCACACTTGTGGTTACACCTGCCGTTATCTGATTGAATGTTGCTTCAGCCATGCATTCCATTTCTGCTTCAACCAGATTCTGACCCTGTGCCCATATATCAATCAGGTCAAATGTGTCGATATCACCTGCATATGCCTGAATATTCGTAAACAGGATATTAGTGCTGATAAACGTTATTACTATTGACAAAGCCAATAGTTTTGTTAGCTTTTTTTTCATATAAAATAATTCTCCTTACTGAAGTATAAGCCCCAGTTTTTTTAAAGTTTTGAGATTTACGTCTTTAATTTCATTTGCATTCTTCATATATTCGTGATATGCTTTTCCATCAGGTTTCCGATCGGAAAACCACTGTTTTTCATTCTGAAAGGCATCAAGTGCCTCTTTCTTTTTTCGCTCCAAAAGCGGCTTCATCATCGGATTTCCGCCCATAACTGAAATCAGTTCCTCAAATTGCTTCGGAAACTCTGCTTCTCTTTTGGAAAGGAAGGCATCTACATTATTGCTCAGGATCACGGCATCTCTGTAATACGGTACCAAAGACTGGTGCAGTGTAATCAGAGATTCCGGTGTTCTGTATTGATCAAGAATTTCCAAAACAAACGGCATCAGATTCTTTTTTGATTCCAGAAACGCATCTTTTAATGAAGCACTATCCCCTTTTAGATAGAAATATGATGCTTTTTCTGTGATATCCGCATATCCGTTCAGATACAATTTGCAGCTTTGGAGAAAACTGACCATCGGGATCATCGATGCCTGATTATCCAGTGTCATTGGAGTCTGGTCAAAGTCTGTCATAGGTGTACTCGTCAAATTCACTCCGACACAAATGGTGAATCCGTCATGTGCCGAATCCATCGATTTCTCCTTTGCAAATGAAATACTTTGAATCATCAGGTTATCTATTACCCGCACAAAATACGGGTGCTTGCTTTTGAGAAGCGTGAACCCATTTTGATTCAGCAATTCGCCGTATACAGATTCAAAACCTTTCTTCATTGTGAGTTTAGTTTCCGTGTGCGCAGCTGTCTTTTTGAAGTTCAGCGTGACCGTTGTATCACTGTAATCATGTAATTCGCTCAACGCAAATGTGATTAGATTTTCATCCATACAAAGGCACGGCGCAATTTTAGTCAATCCATCCTCAGCAGAAACATAGCAATCCTGCTGAATTTTCCTGAATGTTTCCCACGTTGTTCCATTCCCCAATAAGGATTCCCACAATTCCTTTTTGGGGTTTAACGCTGTATTACCGAGATAATCTTCCGCTCGACCGATTGCTATTACATCAACAGGTTTGCCTTTCTGGTCATACATATGCATGATAGCGCAATCACTGTCAATTACAATTGTATTGATACAAACGGTTTTAAGCATTTTTGCAATCCGTGCTGTGTCAGTTTCAGCCTCCGGATTTCCGTCTCCATACAATTCTGAACTGATTGTTACCCAGTTGCAATTCGGATCGGCAGAAAATGCCAAAACATATGTTAGGTCACCTTCGTCACTGCACCGAACATACCCTTCTTTTTGCATTTTCTCTGTGAACAAATCAATAAACTGTTCTTTCTTGGATGGATTTAGAATCTGTGAAGATGTAAAAAATCTTCCTATAATATATCACTCCTTTAACAATAAATTTTAATACTGCTTCGGCGAAAGCTGATATGTCAAAGACCAACCGATTTTCACTTGCAAGGCACTGCATATCTCAGCTCAATGTTTATCATGTTTTCAGCGGCATGACTGTTTGGTGACGACTTTAACAAGAGCAGAAGTATACAATTGCTTTTGAATGAAAATCAGGAGGGGTCAAAGAACATGGTATATTATAATATGTCAAATAACATATGTCAATAGGAAAGCCACATTTTTAGATATACTCAATATGGGAAATCAAAATGTGACTGAATTTTTGCCAAAATTGCGAATAAAATGAGAGTCAAATCACCTTGACTTTCGGTTTATTCTATTTATAGATTAAATGTGTTATTATATTGTTATCTTATTTTACAAAATGATATAGATATGATCGGAAGTGAGCAAAGAACCACAACAGCAGAAGAACGCAAAGATAAAATAAGAGAAAGATATACGAGCTTCAATCGTAGTGAGCTTGATGTTAGAGATTTCTAAAAGGAGTTTATAAAAAACATACGTTCAAAAGATGAAAACCTGAAAAAAAAAACGGACTTAGAATTTACTAAGTCCGGTATAATTAGATCATCTTGCATAAGCTTTTGCTGGATTATTTTTTTCTTCGATACTAAGAGTAATTACAGATTCAAAAAGTATTTCATAAGTAAATTTATGTCTTACTGAATCATTCTTTATTTGCTTCGCTATGTATTTCATTATATAGTACATAAGCTTATTTTACGACGATCACCAACCCCCAATTATCCATTATTATCACTGTGAGTATTATAATAGAAAATTCATTCAGATAAAAACGGAAAATTCTATTTTTTTCTTGGTTTTTTTGCCTTTTTAAAATAGTAAATTACCGTCAAATGGCTTGTTTTCGGGCTTTTCTGAACATTGAAATTCCATAGAAATTCTTTTACAAAGCTTTTGTAAACGTTATATTAATAAATGAAGATGGCTGATTTACCCCGAAAATACTCGGTTTTAGAGGATGTAGAAATCATAACCACCACTTTAGTGGTGGTTATGATTATCTACACTTATAGTCATGCCCTCAAAAACAATGCTTTCGATATTATCTATATCTATCGGTTCATTGGTTTTACCTTCAGTCTGCCAGTATTGATGCCAGTCATCGGCTGAGCCAAAACCCCAGCCGCCGGTTTCACCTAATTCGAGTTCGACTGTTTCTCCGTCCTTATAATTCAGGATCAGTTCGGGCTTTTTATCTCCAAACGGAGCATTATATCCATCACCGGAGATCCATGCCCTAATCGGACTGATCTCTATATTTACAGGTTCACCATTGCATTCTACCCCGAACTTCAGCACTTTTTGTTCGTAATTTGAGAAATCAACAGAAAACAGCACACTGCCGTGATATACTTCGCTCGCTATCTCCTCATGAGCCTTTTGAAGTTGAGCATCCTTCTCCTTGAAATTTCTTACAAGTTCGCAATCTTCGGTCATCGGGTCTTTTGTCCAGTAAACTCCATAATTATCTTCGTCATCGATCAAATATGATGATCCATTACAAGCTGACATAAATTCATCTTCAATATCAAGTGTCAGTTCAAAGATCTCACCGAGCTTTTTATCGCTCTCTGTCGCTTCATCTCCTTCCGTAAAGTCGGGTTCAAGATAAAGATCTGTAAAACCCAGGTATACAGGATAATCGCCTTTATTATTTATAGCTGAAAGTACACAACCGGCAGTCCAATTACTGAGCGTTAATGAAATCGAACCATCATCGTTAATATTGATATTGTATATACTGTCCTTATAAAGCGGAAAACCATCGTTTCTTCCATACGCACATTCACCGTATTTTATAGCATATCGCCAACCCTCGGGAGGCTCTGTAAAAGCTGTTCCATCAGATTTTCGGATCGTGAATATACTATACGCTTCGCCACCACCTTGGCTGTCAATATTGGGGATCGAACCTTCAAATATTATATCGATACCATCAAAAGTATTTTCTACCAAAGTACCATCAAAGACCGTCATGCTTTCAAGTGCAGTCGCTTTGCTTTCACTTATCTCTTCGAGAGGTTCTTCACCTTCTTCGGTAAAAACATTCTTCATGCCATTCCACAAACCCGTTTTGTATGCATATGCCCCTGCTACGATCGCACTGGAAACTAGCGCTGCTGCAATCACGGCTATTGTTATCAGCTTTTTCTTCCTTGATTTTCTTACAATTATAGTATTATTCATCTCAAATCCCGCCTTTCTCATTACGGAGGATAAAATGCGGTCTTCAAGATCTGTATCAGCGTTTGCAGACGATTCAAACTGATCGAACTTATCATCAAAACGTGCCATATCTTTTTCATTCACATAATCAGGCAATCTGTTTAGATCTATCTTCACAATTCTTCCTCCTCCAGTATTTGTCTTAACCTGACAAGCCCCCGGGATATGCGCTTGTCTACGGTATTAGGCTTAATATCAAGGTCTTTTGCTACATCCTTTGAGGTTTGACCGAAAAAGTATTTTCTGATAAATATCGTGGTGTAAGGTTCGCCAAGCTTGTCTATGGCATCGGTCAGCGATCCTCCTATATCAGTGTTGCCGGTTTCGTCTGCAGGAAGCTCAATAACATCATCAAGTGACACGAGCTTTGGCTTTTTACAATGCTTGTTGAAAACATTGATACAATGCCTGCCTCCAATCAGCGACAAACTTCCCCGCACCGATTCAAATGCAAAGCCACTTTCCTGCCCTACGGTATAGAATTTTATGAATATATCACTTACAGCTTCCTCTATATCCTCCTTGGAACAAACTCCGCATAGACGGCTGGTTGCTATCTTATATACATAACACGAGTACTGCTTTACCACAGCGGCAAGACCTTGTTCAGGATCACTCCGCAGCAACTCGATCAATTTTCTGTCCGTCATATAAAGACCTCACTTTTTTGAAACGCTTCAATATATATATCAAAAACAAAACTAAAAATCTGACACGTAACAGAATTATTATAGCATTTTATATGTAAACTTTTCATGAACCATTTAGTTATGTAATATACCTGGTATCAGATAGAAGCATGATAGTTCTCCGCCCAGAGCATCCCGTCATAAGTATTACTGTAAGCGTTCTTAACAACTTTGACGATTTTGCCGCCGCAAGCTCGTGACTTTAGTCATGAGTTAGGCGGCATTTCTTGACATTCTGTTGTGCATAGTCGAGGGTGTGTATATTCATTGTAATACCATATCGTAAGAACTACCAAATACAGGAAGTCCTGATCATATACTTCGTCTTGTAAACTGTAAGCCTCAATTAAGAATGTCAGATACTATAATTCTTAAGTGAAAGACAGCTAAGTGAGTAAGATTAGCTGTCTTTTTGCTTCTTAGATCTAAAAAAATAATTAAATTTCATGGTTATCCCTTTAATACACCACAGATAATTTACAATGCTGTCCAAATAAACAGACCTCAAAACTGGGAAATATAGTATAATAGTGACAGAAACCGAAGGGAACTGTCGCTATGTCAAAAAGATTTCCGAAACCTGAGATCACACTTGATGGGATATACTCTAAGTTCGCAGATGAAAGTTTTTGCAAGGATTTTCTGCTTGATATCCGCTTTGAAAAGGGCTTTGCCTGCCCGTTTTGCGGTGGCTCTGAGAACCG